>DXWV01000105.1:0-56561 GCA_019416685.1 Bacteroides sp. | reverse complement strand
TATGATTCGATTAAGCAGCAAGAGCGTAATTAGTTTCGCCAGATAAAATTTTGAGGACTGAGATTTAAGTGCCAATCAACGACGCACTGCATGCTTACTCACTATTTCTGCCCGCTGTCAAATCCAGTCAACCCCAGATATAGTTTTGCAAAGATAGAAAATCTTTTGTGACATTGTGTAATGTATTCACAAATATTATCAATCATCTGACACAACTTCCTAAAGTAATAAATAAAAGTACTCCACCGGATCATTTTCCTCCTGTTTTCGGACTATTTTATCCCCTCCTTATCACAAAGATACACTATCTTTGACCCTCAGAATATTATTAATTAAACCACATACCATGAAAAAACTTATCATTGCGACTCTGCTTCTGGGAAGTACTCCGATAGTTTTGGCACAAAAAACAATGAAGTTACCTGCCGTATACAAACCGGTAAAAACCGAAATGTATAAAAAAGGCTGGATAGATTTTAATAAAAACGGCATCAAAGACGTATACGAAGATCCTACTGCACCCATCGATGCACGTATTGAAGATTTGCTCAGTCAGATGAATTTGAATGAGAAAACCTGTCAAATGGTGACCCTCTATGGATACAAACGAGTATTGAAAGATGCATTACCCACTCCCGAATGGAAACAAATGTTGTGGAAGGACGGTATGGGAGCTATTGACGAACATCTCAATGGATTCCAGCAATGGGGATTACCACCCTCGGATAATGAGAACGTGTGGCCTGCTTCACGTCATGCCTGGGCATTGAATGAAGTACAACGTTTCTTTATTGAAGAGACCCGTTTGGGGATTCCCGTAGATTTTACCAATGAGGGAATTCGTGGAGTGGAAAGCTACAAAGCAACCAATTTCCCTACTCAACTGGGATTAGGACATACCTGGAACCGTAAACTTATTCATCAGGTAGGGCTCATCACCGGACGGGAAGCACGTATGCTGGGATATACTAACGTATACGCTCCCATACTCGATGTAGGCCGTGACCAGCGTTGGGGACGTTATGAAGAGGTATATGGAGAATCTCCCTACCTCGTAGCCGAACTGGGTATCGAAATGGTAAAAGGAATGCAACACAACTATCAGGTAGCCGCTACAGGAAAGCACTTTATCGCTTACAGTAACAACAAAGGTGCCCGTGAAGGTATGGCACGTGTAGATCCGCAAATATCTCCGCGTGAAGTAGAAATGATACACGTTTATCCTTTCAAACGAGTCATTCAGGAAGCCGGATTGTTGGGGGTAATGAGTTCATACAATGACTACGACGGACTGCCTGTCCAAAGTAGTTACTACTGGCTTATGACACGTTTGCGCGGTCAAATGGGTTTTCGGGGATATGTAGTTTCCGACAGTGATGCAGTAGAATATCTCTATACCAAACATGGTACTGCCAAAGATATGAAAGAGGCCGTACGCCAAAGTGTTGAAGCGGGGCTAAATGTACGTTGCACCTTCCGCTCACCGGATTCATACGTACTTCCTTTACGGGAACTGGTGCAAGAAGGCGGACTAAGTGAAGAAATTATCAATGACCGTGTACGTGATATTCTGCGGGTAAAATTCCTCGTCGGACTTTTTGATACTCCCTATCAGACAGATTTGAAAGGAGCAGATGAGGAAGTAGAGAAAGAAGAAAATGAAATCATAGCTTTGCAGGCATCCCGCGAATCGATTGTACTACTAAAAAATGACAAAAACACACTTCCATTGGATGTAACCTCTATCAGAAAGATAGCTGTCTGCGGTCCCAATGCAGATGAAACAGCCTATGCACTGACTCATTACGGACCATTAGCAGTGGATGTGACTACAGTACTCAACGGCATCCGCCAAAAAGTGAGCGGAAAAGCCGAGGTACTCTACACCAAAGGTTGTGAATTGGTAGATGACAACTGGCCGGAGTCAGAAATCATTGATTACCCGTTGACAAACGACGAACAGAACGAAATAGACAAGGCTGTGGCACAAGCCAGGGAGGCAGATGTAGCAGTAGTGGTACTGGGCGGTGGACAACGGACCTGCGGAGAAAATAAATCCCGTAGCAGTCTTGATCTTCCGGGACGCCAGCTTGACCTGCTAAAGGCTGTACAGGCTACAGGCAAACCGGTCGTACTGGTACTGATCAACGGACGTCCGCTCTCTGTAAACTGGGCAGATAAATTTGTACCTGCCATTATAGAAGCCTGGTATCCGGGATCGAAAGGAGGAACGGCAGTAGCCGATGTACTGTTCGGCGATTATAATCCGGGCGGGAAGCTTACAGTCACTTTCCCGAAAAGTGTAGGCCAGATCCCCTTTAACTTTCCCTGCAAACCTTCTTCGCAAATTGACGGTGGTAAGAATCCCGGGCCAAAAGGTAATATGTCGCGTGTGAATGGTGCCCTTTATCCATTTGGGCATGGGCTGAGTTATACTACATTTGAATATTCGGATATCAGTATTTCTCCCAAAGTTATTACTCCCAACCAAAAGGTGCAAGTGCGTTGTAAAATAACCAATACCGGAAAACGTGCCGGAGATGAAGTGGTGCAACTTTATGTACGCGATATCCTGAGTAGCGTCACTACCTACGAAAAAAATCTTGAAGGATTTGAACGTATTCATCTGCAACCGGGCGAAACGAAAGAAGTATCGTTCACTCTCGACCGCAAAGCACTGGAACTTCTCAACGCCAAAAACGATTGGGTAGTAGAACCGGGAGACTTCAGCATCATGTTAGGTGCTTCTTCGGAAGATATTCGGTTAAGTGATATCCTGAATGTAAAAGAGTATGGTGCCATAGAGACAGGACAAATAAAAACAGCCGACCCTGTCAGTGCCAGCACTAACGGAGAAATGAAGAATAATGTACTTGATAACAATTTATCCACTGTATGGGAAGGAAATAAAGGAGATTATATTACCTTTGCTCTTGAGAACGGAGCCAAAGTAGACGGAATTTCTATAGCTTTCAGCCGTGCCAACGGACTACCAGCCGAATTTGAAATTCAGCTCTCGGGTGGCGGAGGACAATTCCTTACCGTATACTCAGGCACTATAAAAGAGTATAACAAACTGCTTTCATTCCGTTTCAAGGGAACCACCGCAAGCGATTTGCGTATCGTACTGGGCAGTGACCGTGTGGGTATCTCAGAAGTGAAACTGGAGCAGTTGAAAAAGAAATAAACTATGTTCAGATTAGTTATCGGCCTGTGTGCCGCCAGTATGCTGTCATCCGCCTGTACTACCCGCAATGCATCTCAACAACGGGTAGAAAATGAATTGACTATGCTGGTGGGTACGTATACATCAGGTAGTAGTAAAGGCATTTATACATTTCGTTTCAATGAAGAGAGCGGAATAGCCACTCCACTTAGTGAAATAGAAGTATCAAATCCCTCCTATCTCACTCTTTCACCCGACAATCGATTTGTATACGCTGTCAGCGAAGAGAACGATTCGACAGCTGCTATCAATGCTTTTACCTTTGACAAAAAGAAGGGTACATTGACCCTTTTGAACAAACAAAGAACCAAAGGAGAAGATCCATGCTATGTAGCTACCGATGGGAAAAAAGTGCTTACTGCCAATTACAGTGGCGGTACTATGTCTGTTTTCCCTATCCGGTATGATGGTTCTCTGGAATCAGTAGATACGTTGTTTCAAGGTACAGCTTCGGGAACGGACATGGACAGGCAGGCTACTCCACATATTCATTGTACGCTCTTCTCTCCGGATGGTAATTATATTTTTGCTACAGACTTCAGTGCCGACCGTATATTACGTTATGCGGTACATTCAAAAGAGGAGTTGCCACGGCCTCTTTCCGAAGCTGTAAACATTCAGCCCGGATCTGGTCCAAGACATCTGATATTCAGTAAAGATGGAAAATATGCTTATTTAATAAACGAATTGTCCGGAAAAGTAATTGCTTTCACTTATTCGGACGGGAGGTTGAATGAAATACAAACAATTGTAGCAGATACCATACAGGCAAGAGGTAGTGCAGATATCCATCTGAGTCCGGATGGTAAATATTTATACGCGAGCAACAGACTGAAAGAGGATGGGATTGCCATCTTTGAAGTGAATTCGGAAAAAGGTACACTGGCTAAAGTAGGTTATCAGCTAACAGGCCTTCATCCACGCCATTTTAATATAACTCCTAACGGAAAGTTCTTGTTAGTAGCCTGCCGGGATAGTAATATGATCCAGGTTTTCGAAAGAGACACAGTAAGCGGATTACTTAAAAATACTGGTAAGGATATAAAGATGAGCAAACCTGTATGTATTCAGTTTGCTGAGAATAAATAAATGAATGAGTTAGTTCTTATTAAAACTCCGTGTCCTCTGCTACCTCTGTGGTGAAATATCATACAATAATGAAGATTATGACCCTATCTTTTCGATGGCGGAGGTGCCCATAGACAGCATCGTTGCCCTTGTCCGGTATTGTACTTTGTCTATCCCAGAAAGGAATGTTCTTTTCCCCGGTGAGCAGTATTGTTTTACATGTACATGTAAAGCTGCATGAGATGCACATGTCGTGCTGTCCCACATGCACATGTCGTACCGCTTTACATGTACATCTAAAACAACGTTACACACCGAGGCTTTATACGTTACGAGAAGGGGCTTTATCAATACCGGAGAAAGAGACTGATGATAATGACAAACACCGTTAAGCTCAAAACTGAAAGAAATGAATCTATTTAAACAAGCTAAATTGTATTTGCGATAATTTTCGCAAATCTGCGTTTCCGAAGATAGCCATTAAAGGTCCTATCAGATTTTTAACACCCTCACAAAAAAAACAGTTGAACCTGTTTCAGCTCATCAACTCATTACTTTCTGGCTATTGCTTTCACCAATATTCCATTTCCTTTTTTCGCACATTGAACGCACTCTTTACGTAAAGTACCTTCCTTCAAATTAAAAATGAGATCCGGATTAAAATGTTGTCCGTTAATTCTGGTTTCAAAATGCAAATGCTCTGTTGTTGCCCGTCCTGTACGTCCGGTCAAAGCCACAGGTTGCCCGGCTAATACCCTATCTCCACTCTGTACCAGATTCTTCACATTATGACTATAGATAGTCTCAAGTCCGTTCGAATGGCGAATCACCACTACATTTCCATAAGCAGCATAAGGTTTTGACATTCGCACAACTCCGCTAAAAGCAGCACGTATCGTATCGCCGGCACACGTTTTTAAGTCCGCTCCACTATGTCCTCTCCGGGTTCCATACGGAGAAATAACCTTTGCACCAGGCAACGGAAAAGCGTATTCATCCTCTGTCAGAGTGTATAAATGCAACAAGAGATTCTTATCCTTAGTAAATAATCCCGGTGTCGCTACCCGGATATGATTGATCTCCATACTTGAAAAATGTGGTTTCTCGGGTAAATCTACATTATTTACTATAGAAAAAAGAGTGCATAATAGCCAAATCAATGTGTTTTCCATACTTTCGATAATTATTCAAAGAAAAATAGTTGCGCACTATCACAACCGGCATATTTTTTTAATAATTCCTGTATCATATCAGCTGCTTCAGTCAATCCGTCTGCACCACTATATCCATTGACTATTGCAAGAATATGAGTCGTATCCAATCCCATCTTTGTTCGTTCATTATCACTGGTAGGCGTACCTATACCTCCTATTTCATCCCTGTATACGGGTAATCCTTCAATATTCAACACACCTCTGCCAATACCTTCAAAAGGCTCATCTGCCTTTCCGATTCCCAGTTCCAATGTTGTTCCTTTTATCTTATCGGCATCAAAACCACCAATGGAATAACCTGTACGAAGCGACACCAGATTAATCAAATCAACCAACGTATCTATCTGATACAATGGAATACCACGCATTAAACGTCTGCGCAAAGCCTCAGCCGAAGGACGGTAACGCCCCGGATCTTTACCACAGCGTTTATATGCCTCACGCGTAGCAGCAATAGCTGGCTGCAACTTAATATCTTCCATTCGTGTAGTCAAAGTCAACTCTTCAGTAAAAGCATTTATCTCCTCCCAAAGTCCTTCACAGTAAGCTGTGTTTTTGACCTCTGCATAGACTGCTACTCCCGCAAAACCGGGACATGCTTCTTTTATTTCTTTAGATACTGTTATCATAAAAAAGTTATAGGGTTATGAGGGTTATAAAGTTATAAGGTTATAAAGTTATGGAGTTATAGGGTTATGGAGAAGATGGGGACTATAAAGTTAAGGTCATAAATTCATAGATATGAGGACTATAAAAGCTAAAACAGAACTCTATAACCTACCACTTTATAACTTTATAACCTTATCACTCTATAACCTATCATGGCTCCGTCACTCTCTTCATTATTCCTGACAAAATACGTCCTGAGGCAATGCCCAGCCTTCGTGCCGAAAAGAACTCATCATGATGAATATAAGTACAAATACCCGATACTTCGATCTGGCAACCGGGAACACCAAAGTCAAGCAATTGCTGGCGATTGGCCTCCCACAGATCGATATGATATTTTCCCGTGTCCGCCTTACGATAAGAGATACGTGACATATCAAAACCATTCAACCGAAAGGTATCATATACCTCATTACCGACTTCAAAGGATTCCAACGAAATGCCAGGACCAATACAGGCCACAACCTCCGCACCTTCCGTTCCATAAACCATCCGCATCTGTTCCAGTGTATGACCAACGATAAAATTCACCGTCCCCCGCCATCCGGCATGAACGGCAGCTACCACCTGGCGCTGCCTGTCATACAGCAATACAGGAACACAATCTGCTGTAGAGATGCAAATACAACAGCCTTCCTCACGAGTTATCAGGGCATCAATACCTTCCAGACGCGTACACCTATCTTCTTCAGAAAGAGTAAGAAAGGCTTCATCCACTACCAGACTCTTCGTTCCATGTGTTTGGTGGGGGATAATCAATTCACGAGGCTTCTCCGGCATTGCTTCAAACAAGATCTCCTGATTCCGGCGGACACATACCCTCTCGTCACCAGCAAAAGGCGAGCAATTGAATGTCGCATATGTCCCCTCGCTGCACCCGCCTATACGGGTGGTTACAAAATGAAAAATGTCGGAATACACATCCAATGATGCATATCCCAACATTCTTTTATCTTTTGTAAGTAAAATCATTTCTCTTCCCAATCCTCTTCTTCGTATTCATAATCCAGATCATCGTCATCATCGCCGTCCTCGTACTCATATTCAAGATCTTCATCCTCTCCCATGGCTTTGAGCTCTTCCTGCAAGCGGCTTACATCTTTAGGACGATGTACAATAGCTTCTATCTTATTGCTTTCTTTATTCAACTCTTCCCACAGGATATCTTTCAATGCTGAAATTCCCAAACCGGAAACAGAAGAAATAAACAAATGCGGAATACCCTGAGGCAACGTAGGTTCTATCTCATCCATCAACTCCTGATCGAGCATATCACTTTTTGTAATAGCGAGTACACGCTGCTTATCAAGCATTTCCGGATTAAAAGTACTCAGTTCATTCAGCAGTATTTCATATTCCTTACGGATATCGTCACTATCTGCCGGAACCATGAACAGCAAAAGAGAGTTGCGCTCAATATGACGCAGGAATCTCAATCCAAGTCCCTTACCTTCACTGGCACCTTCAATAATTCCGGGAATATCGGCCATCACGAACGATTTCCCGTCGCGATAAGAAACAATACCCAGATTGGGTTCCAGTGTAGTAAACGGATAGTCGGCTATTTTGGGTTTAGCAGCAGAAACGGCAGACAATAGTGTAGACTTACCCGCATTGGGGAACCCCACTAATCCTACATCGGCCAGAAGTTTCAGCTCCATGATTACCGTCATTTCCTGCATCGGCTCACCGGGCTGTGCAAAGCGGGGTGCCTGCCGGGTAGCTGTTCTGAAATGCCAGTTTCCTTGTCCACCACGTCCACCTTTCAACAAGATAACTTCCTGTCCATGTTCAGTCACATCACAGATATACTCTCCTGTTTCAGCATTGTATACCACTGTCCCACAAGGCACTTCAATTATTTTGTCTACACCGTCCTTACCAAAACTCTTGTTTTTACTGCCGGATTCTCCATGAGTAGCCATCGCATGACGGTCATACTTCAGGTGGAGCAACGTCCAGTAATTACGGTTACCTCGCAAAATAACATGGCCTCCTCTTCCACCATCGCCCCCATCAGGACCACCGTTAGGAACATATTTCTCGCGCCTCATGTGCGTAGAACCTCTTCCGCCCTTACCTGAGCGACAGTATATCTTTACGTAATCAACAAAATTCGATTCAGCCATTTTTTTAGAAGTTAGAAGTTAGTAGTAGGGAGTTAGAATAATACATATAAATATTTATAGAATTTAGAATTAAATGGTTTTAGATAGTTCACGACAATATGCATTTAACA
The DNA here is from genome assembly GCA_019416685.1 of Bacteroides sp. GTDB lineage: Bacteria > Bacteroidota > Bacteroidia > Bacteroidales > Bacteroidaceae > Bacteroides. The sequence continues at coordinate 48,145 of DXWV01000105.1, read as the reverse complement.
TTTTTCCTATTACACTTGCTTGGGCATACAAATCATCCTTTACAGATGAAGAGATATAATCTAAGTCTTTGGATAATATTAAGAAATTCTTCGTTTCTTCCAGTGATCCTTGTGATATGTTATAGAAACGAAGTTTCTCACGATTGCCAGCTCTTACAAAACCTTCTGCAATATTGGCAGTGATAGAAGCAGCTGCCCGCCGCAATTGATTCACCAGACCAAACATTTCCTCTTTAGGATATCGCTTTGTCACGATATATACTGCAATAACATATTGATGTGCTTTTTGCCATACAACCAGATCCTCAAAGGAATGCGCAGCCATTCTATCTACCAGCTACTAAATTCTGTCTACCAATTCAACCGCCTTACATATTTCCTCAAAAATACCATCCATTGAGCCAAGCCCATTGATGTGTTGGTATTTTCCTTCACTTTTATAAAATTCTTTCAATGGTGAAGTCTGAGTATTATATACTATAAGACGTTTTTTAATTGTTTCTTCGTTGTCATCGGCACGTCCTGAATCCTTTCCGCGTTTGATAAGGCGAGTCATCAACTCATCTTCCGGAACATCCAGATCAAGCATAACAGAAATATCCTGTCCACGTTCTTTCAACATTACTTTCAACGCTTCTGCTTGCGGAATAGTTCTTGGGAAACCATCAAAAATAACTCCTTTACTATCCTCAAAACTATCAAAAACGCTGGCCAGAATATCCACCATCAGTGCATCGGGAATCAGTTGTCCTTGATCAATATAACTTTTAGCAGTCTTGCCCAACTCTGTACCATTTTTAATTTCTGCACGTAAAACATCTCCGGTAGAGATGTGATTGATACCATACTTTTCTACAATACGTTCACTCTGTGTTCCCTTTCCTGAACCGGGAGCACCGAAAATTACAATGTTCAACATCTTTTTTACCTATAAATTAGTTTGTATTTGAATTTAGTCTACCACAGTATAAATGTCCGGATAGTTTCGTCCGAAACCATCATAATCGAGTCCATAGCCAACGATAAAGTCGTTCGGTATTTCCATTGCTACATATTCGATATTCAAGTCCACTTTCAGCTTATCCGGCTTCACCAGCAGAGAAGCAATATGTATAGCCTCCGGATTTCGGGTACCCAATGTCTCAAGCAGACGCTGCATTGTAAAGCCTGTATCTACAATATCTTCTACGATAACTACCGTACGACCGGCAATGTCTTCGTTCAGACCGATCACTTCTTTGATAACTCCCGTTGAGGTGATTCCCTGATAAGAAGCCAGTTTAACGAAAGAAATCTCACAAGGGATAGTGATATGTTTCAACAGATCGGCAGTAAACATGAACGAACCGTTCAGTACACTGAGAAACAACGGGTTCTTACCTGCCAGGTCTCGGTTGATTTCGTTCGCAACACGAATCACTTCTTTCTGAATATCCTGTTCTTTAATGGAAACAGTAAACAATTTGTCTTTTATCTGAATGGTGTCCATAACCGATTATTTAAAAAAGTTGGATGCAAAAATACAATTTTTATTCCACTCCATGCATCATCTTTTGCAATTTCTTCGAGAGAAGAAACAGAATAAGGGACGCAATACCTGACATAATGACGAACATCATAAAGAAATCGTACATGTTTGCAATCTGATATCCAAAGAGTGTTTTTACTTTACCTGCCTCGGGGTAAAGCCCGGCAAGCATACCTGCAAATTTATTGGCAGTGGCAGTAGAGAGATACCAGATTCCCATCATCAGGGAGGCAAAACGAATCGGAGTCAGTTTATTCACCATCGACAAGCCAATGGGTGACAAAGCTATCTCACCCATTGTGTGAATAAAGTAAAGCCCTGTCAGCCAGATAATACTTACTTTCACACCCGGCTGGGCATCTTTCACTCCAAAACAGATAAAGAGGTATCCCAAAGATAAAAGTAACAGACCAATAGCTTGCTTGGTAGGTGAAGAAGGCTCCATATTCCGTTTGTTAAGAAAAGCCCAGACACCCGGCATTATATAGGCAAGTATTACCACAAAAAACGGATTGAAAGACTGAAACCAGGAAGCCGGCATCTCCCAACCCAATATATCACGATTCGTCTGATCGGCAGCAAAGAGAGTCAAAGATGCGCCAGCCTGTTCATAAGCTGCCCAAAAGAAAATGACGAAGAATGCTACAATGTAAATTACAAAAATACGGCTACGCTCGATCTTTGTTAATGAACCATCCAGTAAAATGGTGGTAGGAAACACGATGCAAGCAGTGAATATACCGATACTGACCCATTCGTTGCCAAACCAGAGATAAAAGAGACTACCCAATACCAGTGTAAGAGCCATTAATATAAGAATATTCCGCCCTTTCTGACTTCGGCTCAGTTGCAGATGAACTGTTTTCTCTTCAGTATCTGTCTTTTTCTCCTTCTTCGCATCCGGAATTATACCCAGCGGTTCACCGTCAGGAGATATCAGATACTTATTCTTCTGCGTTTCAAACAAAAGGATAGTAAATACAATCATACATGCAGCAATCAGAAATCCCCATTTAAAATCTTCCGGATTACCGGTATCTCCAAAATAACCACAAACCAAAGGAGCAATAAAAGAACCCACATTCACTCCCATATAGAAAATGGTATAGCCTGCATCAAGGCGCTTATCTCCCGGTTTATAAAGTTGTCCTACCAATGACGAAACAGTAGGCTTGAATGAACCATTTCCTAATATAAGAAAGGTGAGGCCACCATACATCAACCAATGTGACAGCTCCACTTTATCGAGCACAGAGGCACTCAAAAACATCATTAACTGGCCTATTCCCATCATTACAGCACCCCAAAAAACAGAACGGCGTATCCCCCAGTATTTATCGGCTATATATCCGCCAATCAACGGAGTTAAATATACTAATCCGGTATAACTACCATAAATGGATGCTGCTGCTTCGGTATCAAAAAGTAGAGCCTGAGTTAAAAAAAGAATAAAAATAGCACGCATACCGTAGTAGCTGAAACGTTCTGCAGTGCTTGTTGCAAAGATTAAATAAAGGCCCCTTGGATGCCCTTGTAATGCTCCCATAAGTGAAGTGTTTAGTAGTTTATGGGACGCAAAGGTACGAAAAAGTACTTTTATTCCGTAAAGAATATGCAACTAAAGGTGAAAGAAACAATGTGTTTCAGCCTGTTTCATTACTATGAGAATTTTGTTTCAACCTATTGAGAATAAATTCTCAACCTATTGAGAAAAGTTTCTCAACGTATTGAGAAGTTTTTCTCAAAGCATTGAAACAACTACAAAAAAAGCATTGTATGGAATCTTTCCGGTTACTTAAGTAGCCGAAAGGAGCAAAGGATTCATACTAAAACAAGTTTTAATCGGACAAATAATTACTATCTTTGCGAGTCAGAAAACTAAAGAAACAAATCATGAAAATATTTCCAAGTAACACTATCAAGAAGCTGGATGCTTATACCATTGAGCATGAACCCATTCAGTCAATCCAACTGATGGAGCGTGCAGCCAACGCATTAACAGAAGCTATCACTAACCGTTGGGATAACGAAACCCCGGTTACTGTATTTGCCGGACCTGGAAACAATGGAGGAGACGCTCTTGCCGTAGCCCGCATTATGGCAGAAAAAGGATATAAAATAGAAGTTTTTCTCTTTAACACCAAAGGGGAACTTTCACCCGACTGCCAGACCAATAAAGAACTGATAGAAATCATGGATGAAATAACCTTCCATGAAGTAAGTACGCAATTCGCTCCACCGACCCTGACGGATGAACATCTGGTTATCGATGGTTTATTTGGTTCCGGACTGAACAAGCCTCTCAGCGGAGGGTTCGCAGCAGTAGTCAAATACATTAATTCTTCACCTGCTACCGTAGTATCCATTGATATTCCTTCGGGGCTGATGGGAGAAGATAATACATTTAATGTCCGTGCCAATATCATCCGGGCTGATGTTACCTTCAGCCTGCAACTGCCTAAACTGGCTTTTCTCTTTGCTGAAAATGCTGAATTCATCGGAGAATGGGAGTTACTTGACATCAACCTGAGCCAAGAAGGCATCGAGGAGTTAGATACCAACTATGAAATGTTGGAAGTGGAAGAGATACGTTCTATTATTAAACCCCGGAAGAGATTTTCGCACAAAGGAAACTTTGGCCATGCACTATTGATAGCCGGTTCACGCGGTATGGCGGGAGCATCGATACTATCGGCACGTGCATGTTTACGCTCAGGAGTAGGTTTACTCACTGTGCATGCTCCTATCTGTAACAATAGTATTTTACAGACAGCGGTTCCCGAAGCAATAGTAGAGCAAGACGCCAGCGAGACTTGTTTTGCCGTACCAACAGATACAGATGACTATCAGGCAGTAGGCGTAGGGCCAGGATTGGGACGAAACGAAGAAACAGAAGCTGCACTGTTGGAACAATTGAACGGCTGCCAGACACCTCTGGTAGTAGATGCGGATGCACTGAACATATTGGCCAATCATCGCCATGCACTGACCAACCTGCCCAAAGGTTCAATCCTTACTCCCCATCCCAAAGAATTGGAACGCCTGGTAGGTAAATGCCAGGATTCATATGAACGCCTGACCAAAGCAATAGAGCTTGCCCGTACCGCCAAAGTACATATTGTATTAAAAGGTGCCTATTCTGCTATCATCACTCCAACCGGAAAATGTTTCTTTAACCCCACCGGCAATCCGGGAATGGCTACTGCCGGAAGCGGAGATGTGCTGACAGGCATTATTCTGGCATTACTCGCTCAAGGGTATACGGCAGAAGAAGCTGCCAAGACCGGAACATTCGTTCATGGGCTCGCCGGTGACTTTGCTCGTAAAAAGTTAGGTACAATTGGGCTTACAGCAGGAGATATCGTCAACAATCTGCCTATGGCATGGAGACTTGTAAGCGAATAAAGGTTAAGAACTTATGAATTTCCGAATAAGTTCATTAACTTTGTTTTCTAAACCAGTTAAAAATAGACAGAAATGAAAAAACTAATCATATTGACAGGACTGCTAGCTGCCACCACTATGATATCTGCTCAAACAGATGTTGTGACTGGTGTAATGCGAGGCAAAGATTATGGAGTAACCTACGCACTCCCCAAAACACAGATAGAAATTGAAGTCAAAGTTAATAAAATAACATATACACCGGGAGAGTTTGGCAAATATGCAGATCGCTACCTGCGACTAAACAACATATCTGTCGACCCGAAAGAATATTGGGAATTAACAAGCGTAAAAGTAAAACCGGTAGGTGTACCCGATAAAGAGAATGTATATTTCGTAAAGATGAAAGATAAAACCGTAGCTCCGTTGATTGAACTGACAGAGGACGGGATTATCAAATCAATCAATGTACCTATCGAGGGGAAAAAGACCCTGCCTGCTAAGACAATTGTGCCTGCACAGAAAAAGGTTAACCCAAGAGATTTCCTCACAGAAGAGATATTAATGGCCAGTTCAACAGCTAAAATGGCAGAACTCGTGGCAAAAGAAATCTACAACATCCGTGAAAGCAAAAATGCACTGGTACGCGGACAAGCTGACAACATGCCCAAAGACGGAGCGCAACTCAAACTAATGCTTGACAATCTGGAAGAGCAGGAACGTGCTATGACGGAAATGTTCTCTGGTACATACAATAGAGAAGAGAAAATATATACGATTCGCCTGAATCCCGCAAAGGAGATGAATAATGAAGTAGCTTTCCGATTCTCAAAGAAACTGGGTGTAGTAGCCAACAACGATCTTGCAGGTGAACCGGTTTATATTACCCTGAAAAATCTGAAAACAGTTAATATTCCACAGGATGACGGTAAGAAAAAAGTAGACGGGGTGGCCTACAACGTGCCAGGAAAAGCTTCTATTTTACTGACTCAGGGAAAAGATGTGTTATTTGAAGATGAAGTGCCTGTCACTCAATTCGGAACAATAGAATATCTGGCACCTACATTATTCAACAAAAACTCAACAATTAAAGTAACATTCAATCCGGTTACCGGTGGTCTGGTTAAAGTTGACAGAGAAGAAGGGAAGTAAACGACTATTATTCATTCTCTAAATAACTTATAATATGGGTGGCGAAGGACATATGCTCGACATGATCCGTCGGTTGAAAGAAGGCAGAGATTCTGCCAACTTACGCAGAATGCGAACCAATGAGAGGATGAAACGCTTACAAACGAAAGCACCTTATCCCCTACCCGACACGACCCCTGAAGAAATGGGACGTATCATCCGGCAATCCAAAGAAAAAAAAGAAGCCGATGACCGTTACTTCGTGTTCGGAACTCTCATTATCATCGGGGTTCTATTAGCATGCGCCGTTATATTATGGGCTATTTTTATTCGTTGATTGTCAGTTTGACAAATCCATCTTTTTGTAACTGAGAAAAATAAGCAAGTATCCGAGACTCGTAGTTCTCTTCATGGTCGAAGTGATCTGCGAGTTTTTCTATTATCTCACGTATCGTACTTTTGCCATCTATTTGTTCCCACACGGCAGTACCATGTTCTTCAAAATGCACATGAATATCAGAAGACATTCCTTTGGGTAGTAAAAAACGTTTCATCCATTCATACTTAAACCGGGGAAAAGCGATGACAATAGTGCCATCGCTTTCCTTTTTGGTTGTAATGTGTGCACTGCGGAAGGGAATAACCTCCAACAAGCTTATCTTTTCTTTCGCAGTCATACATTTATTTCTTTATATTGGGTAATTCCAAACCATATCCCTTCTTTTTATCAACTACCTTTAACAAGAAAGCGACAAACAAAGATAGAATGGCTAAACCTGTAAAAATACACATCGGGATTGTATAGTCATACTCGTTAGCATTTCCACTCGTCCCCACCACACAATAGGTATCAAGTACCCAACCAATAAGAGTAGGAATACCCCACAGACCTATATTCTGTATAAAGAAAATAAGAGCATATGCTGTTCCTAACTGATTTACAGGAAATATCTTCGCCACCGAAGGCCACATAGCCGAAGGTACCAGAGAAAAAGCAATACCCAGAATTATCATCAAACCAATTGCTATAAGCCAATTATCAATGCTGGGAATTGCATAAATAAAGTGAACACAAATCAACATAGCTGCACCCAACATCATAATAGAAGCAGCTTTTCCACGTTTATCAACCAGACCACCAAAAACCGGAGTCAGTATCAATGCTCCCAAAGCAGGCAGGCCCACAATAGAACCAGCCACGCTTTCATCAATCCCATATTTACCAATCATCAGCTCGGATGCAAACTTCTGGAACGGAAAAACACAAGAATAGAACAGCACGCACAACAATGCAATCAACCAAAATCCCGGATTGGTAAGAATGTGCTTTACATCTTTAAAGGAGAACTTATCCTCATCTCCATCCTCAGTAGAAGCCTCTACTTGCTTATCCAGCTTTTTGTCCATCATAGAGAAGGCAAAAAAGGCAACTAACCCTCCTATAAGTAATACAAAACCAATCAACAGAGGAGTATCAATACTAAAATTACGTGCCAAAGGTATAGCTACAGAATAAGCAGCCTGGGAACCGATACGTGCCAAGGCAACCTGTACCCCCATAGCAGTGGCCATCTCCTTCCCACGAAACCATTTAGCTATAATTTTAGAAACAGTAATACCGGCTACTTCAGCTCCCACTCCAAAAATAGAGTAACCGGCAGAAGCGACAAATACCCCGGTTTTATATCCAAATATAAGTGATTCATCTCCAGCCAGAGCTGTAATAGCATAGTATTCCAATCCCGTACCTACCACCATCAGGATAGCTGCCAACTTTCCGGTGAAACGAATACCAAAGCGATCCAGAATCAATCCTCCCCAAATCAGCATCAGCAAGAATACATTCAGGAAGCTGTATGCTCCCGTGAAAAAGCCAAACTCCGTACTGGTCCATGCCAAATCTGATTCCAACATGTTTTTCAATGGCGCCATTACATCATTCACATAATAGGCTGCCATCATAGTAAAGGCAACAATGGCTAATGCTCCCCAACGGGTAGCCACAGAGTCATTCAATTTCTTTTTTAATTGTTCCGTCATAGTTCTATTTTATTAACAAAAAAAGGCTACAAATCCCCTGGATTTATAGCCTCTTCTCTTTTTCTTTAACTTTCCATCTGTAATTATTCTGCCACAGGAGTTTCTGTTGCAGGTGCAGTCGGTGTTTCTGCAGCAGGTGCTTCAGTAGCAGGTGCAGCTGTACCCGAAGGCAGGTTATACGGATTTGTTTTTTCTTCTTGCTGAGCTTGTTCCAGAATTACATCCTGTCCTCTGGATGCATTAGTAGGGACAACATAAGCTGTAGCAATACTCATTATAACCATGAATGCTGCCAATCCCCAAGTAGCTTTTTCCAAAAAATCTGTAGTTTTGCGAACGCCCATTATTGCATTGGATGATGAGAAGCCGGATGCAAGACCACCACCTTTAGAATTTTGAATCAGTACAATAAAGCACATCAATATGGCTGCAATGACCATTAAGATAACGAATAATAAGTACATTTTTTGTTATTTTGATTTAGCGTTAATAATCAGTTTTTCTAAAAATCTTATTTGATCTGCAAAGTAAGCATTTTTTTTTGGATATTTCAAACTTAATTTTTTAATAATTTCAAGAGCTTTGGAATATCTTTGCTGTTTAACATAGATTTTAGCCAATGTTTCTGTGAAACAGCTATCATCCTCCTCTTCTTCTTCGGTACTCAATTCTTCGGAAGAAGATTGTTCCGGAGATTCTTCTCCTGATAAATTTCCATCTGGCAAAGGTTGTAACTTAAGAGCCGGTTCACTCTCACTTTTTTCAATAAACCCATCAATCAGTTCAAAGCCACGAAGTTTGGGTGCTTCGGTTTCATCATCGGTAGAAATACCATCATCCTGTAGTAAATAAGCCGTATAGTCCGTCGTATGATCCAGGCTGGTCTGAGAAGTTACTTCTTCCGGTACAGTAGACAAAAAAGCATCTATCAACGCTAAAGTGCGATCAAGATTCGGCTCTATTTCCGGCAATTCATCTACAGAGGTTGTTTTCTTTTTACGGGATTGCAATATATACTTATCTCCTTCTATGAGGTAGAAAAGTGAGCGTCGGTCGGCCACATAAAGAGTTGCTTTACGTAATTCGGCCCCGAATGTAATGTCGTGTAATAAATACAAATTCTTTAAATATAGTAACCACAGCGTTTGAAAATAAGGATAGCGTGTAAGCATCGTCCGAAGCTCATACAACGTATCCTTATTCAGCATCTCGGGGTGCTGAATCCATTGTTGAAGGTTAGCAGAAGTCATTCAAATTACCAATTTGCCACTGTCGCATTAAATATCTGATCAGTTATCTCTTTCGTTATTTCAGCAATCGTTGCATCCGGTATATTCGGTAATAATGAATTCGGATCGAGGTCGGAACGGAAAGCCGAAAATTGTTGTTCGAAGTCTTCTGCATGATTGGTATTATTCACAAAACGAACATTAACTGTAACAGTTACTTTTGCTTTTGAAGAAAACCCATCAGCCGAAACAGCTTCATTATACACATTTATACCTGTTATTTCTCCTTCAATCTGCAAATCAGCATTGGCATTTCTCACCAATTGCAAACGAGTCTGACGAGTAAAAATATCTTTTAAATCGTCATTAAACTTATTTGCCAAAGGCTGATAAACATAAGCAGATTTTATCGGAAAATCAGCAATTGAGATTGTCTTTACTTTATCATAATTAATAGACGCCCCATTAAACTTATAAGAGACTGTACACGCCAGAAGTATTACCGGCAAAGCCAGTAATAACATCCATTGTGGTATTTTTTTATTCCAATCCATATTCTTTTATTTTTCTGTAGAGGGTGCGTTCCGAAATATTCAAATCCTGAGCTGCACTTTTTCTCTTCCCATGATGTTTATCCAGGGCTTTACGTATCATTTCTTTCTCCACTTCATCCAAAGAAAGAGACTCTTCCACATACTCTTCCGTATCTTGTATATCATCATCTACCGGGCAGGGAGCCTTCACCGTATGAATGATTGTAGGCATTGTTGAAGGTGGCGTAGGTGCCACAATGGGCACACTTCCCTTCTCTGCCATCAAATTGTGAACCATCTTCTTCAATTCAGATACTTCCTGTCTCATATCAAACAAAACCGAATAAAGAATCTCACGTTCACTCTCAAACCCTTTATTATCTTTTATTCCGAACAAAGCCGGCAGACGTTGCGTGTTCTGAGCCGGGAGATATGTTTGCAAAATAGCTGCGTTAATCTCACGATTGGTTTCTATAATCGAAATCTGTTCTGTTATATTCTTTAGCTGGCGCACATTTCCCGGCCATGGATAAGCTAGTAACACCTGTTTGGCATCTTCTGTCAGCTGAATAGCAGGCATACGATACTTCTCGGCAAAATCACTGGCAAACTTACGGAATAGTAACAACACATCTTCACCACGTTCACGCAAAGGAGGTATCTGAATAGGAACCGTATTGAGACGATAGTACAGATCTTCGCGAAAACGTCCGTCCGCAATAGCCTGTGTCAGATTAACATTAGTAGCAGCAACGATACGTACATCCGTCTTCTGTACTTTTGATGAACCTACCTTGATAAACTCTCCGCTCTCAAGTACACGAAGCAAACGAGCCTGAGTTGGTAAAGGCAATTCCCCTACTTCATCCAGAAATATTGTTCCACCATCAGCTTCGCCAAAGTATCCCTTTCGTTCGCCAATTGCTCCCGTAAAAGCTCCTTTTTCATGTCCAAACAGTTCAGAATCAATTGTGCCCTCAGGAATAGCACCACAGTTTACTGCAATGTATTGCCCATGTTTGCGACGGCTATACTGATGAATAATCTGCGGAAAGCTCTCCTTTCCCACACCACTTTCTCCGGTTATCAACACGGACAAGTCAGTGGGTGCAACCTGGATGGCAACATCAATGGCGCGCGACAAAGCCTCTGTATTACCAATAATACCGAACCTAAGTTTTACTTGTTGAATTTCCGCTTTCGTCATAATCGCACTATAAATTCCTTCTTGTGTTTTTGTTTATACATCATCATCCACAGTGTCAAGCTTCAACTTATCACTGTCATCACGTTTCTCGTAATATTGTTTTCTCAACGGATTAACATGAGCTTCTTTATCACGCAGGCGATTGCGGAACACATCTATTGCCACATAGATTGCCTGACGGAAAGAGTCTTCACAAGCCAGTCCTTTTCCGGCAATATCATATGCTGTTCCATGAGCTGGCGAAGTACGTACTACCTGAAGTCCGGCCGTATAGTTTACCCCTTCATCCATAGCCAATGCCTTGAATGGTGCCAATCCCTGGTCATGATACATAGCCAGCACACCATCAAAATGAGTAAAGTTACCCGAGCCCATAAATCCGTCAGCCGGATAAGGACCGTAGCAAAGTATTCCTTTAGCAGCCATTTCCTGAATTGCCGGGATAATAATCTCTTGCTCTTCGGTACCAAGTAACCCCTCATCTCCTGCATGAGGATTCAGAGCCAGTACAGCAATACGTGGTGCACCAATACCAAAATCCTGCTTCAGGGAGCGATTAAAAATAGCAATTTTCTCCTGAATAAGTTCTTTAGTAATGGTTGAAGCAATATCACGTACGGGGATATGCCCTGTTACCAGTGCCACCCGAAAGTCGTCCTTCATCAGGATCATCAATGATTTACTTCCATCACCCAGTCTCTCCTCAATATATTCGGTATGTCCGGGAAATGAAAATCCTTCCGACTGAATGGTATGTTTATTGATCGGAGCCGTCACGATGACGTCAATCAATCCTTCTCTAAATTCTTCAATAGCCTTCTCTAAAGCACCGAGTGCAGCTTTTCCTGCTTCCGGATCCGGTTTAGAGAATTCCACTTTCACTTCGTCGTCCGTACAGTTTACTACACTCAAACGATTGAAAGCTGCCTCAGAAGCAGAATTAACAATACTAAAGTTAGTAGGTAAATCCAATGATTTACGATGATAAGCTGCCACTTTAGGGGAACCGTAAATAATTGGAGTACACAACTCCAGCATAACAGGATCGGCAAAAGTTTTCAATATCACTTCATAGCCTACGCCATTGATATCTCCTTGCGTAATACCAACCCTTATTTTACTATCTTCCATGTGTCGTTATTTATTAGTTTGTTCTTCTCTGGCCACACCCATCGGAATCTCTCCCTGGGTCTTTTCTGTAGGAAGCTTCAATGTATACAATGATGCTTCGAGCATACGTACCAGATTACGTTTTAATTTATTAGGTGAATATACAAATACTTCTGCTGTTACAATGCGCTGATTGGCTTTGTCCAAACGGGTATGAGACACAAACGGACCACCCATAAAGTCGCCCTTCATACGCCAAAGTCCACGGGCTTCCATGGTGTAATCTCCATGCACATCGATAGGACGGACATCCACTGTTATAGAATCCGTAGACATATACATGCCTTCTTTAGCTCCCGGAATATTAGCTTTCATCACAGAGTCACGCTTATGAATAAAATATTCTTTAGTAAAAGTATCCTTATCAGTATAAGGATAAGAATAGATCACAAAGTTCTGATCTCCGGTAGCCGTATTAGTAGATGCCCAGAAAAAATCTTCCCCTTCTTTAGAAGAAGATAATTCAGACGGAAGCCAAATATCACAATCAAATTTACTGCCTACTTTGGTAGAGATGTAATCATTGTGTTTATTATGAAGCTGGGAAATTTGACGATTCATCTCAGCACGTGTGAAGAAGTCGATAATCTGTTGTTTGTTTTCCTCTACAAACTTTTCAAACTCCTGCTCATTGGGAGCCTGAATAGTCAAAATAAGCTGAGGAGCAGCATATACATCCTTTGCATACTTAAATGCCGGTTTGGTATATATATCACGCACATCCACTATAATAATGTTGCGTATTAATTTTAATGTAGAATCATAGTCTCTCGGAGAGGTATACATAATCCTGAATGAACGTTCAGACTGCGGTAATCCCGGAACATCCGTATCAAGCACATCAAACAAAGCTCTTCCCGCAGGACGCTCCCACAAGGCATGATCAACTACTACAAGAATCTCATATGCACGACCACTGGAGGTCGGAGTAAACACACCCTTCTTGCCGTTACAAGAAGAAAAAGTCAATGCTACAAGAGCCATACTGATAAAAAACAGATACTTCTTCATATTGATCATTTTTAATGTTTTTACAAAACTACGATAAGTTCGTATATTTTCATCGGATAAGTTAATAATTTATATTAATTCTTGTTATTCCCCTCCCGCTTTGCAGTAGACAACATACCACAAGCCGCAAAAATGTCTTCACCGCGCGAAGCACGAATCGTAGAAAAAACACCATGTGAAGTCAGATAATCACGGAATGTTACCATTGTCTCCATATCCGTTCCTTCCAGATCTACTCCCGGAATAGCATGAAAACGAATCAGGTTTATTCTACAATCTACCCCACGGAGCAATTTCACAAGTTCTTTGGCGTATATCATCGAATCGTTGACGCCTTTAAAAACAATATATTCAAATGAAAGTCTGCGTTGTTTGCTAAAATCATAGTTCTTTAACAAATCTACAATTTCAGTAATAGAAAAAGCACGCTCTGCAGGCATTAAGTCTAAACGCTGCGAGGGAATCGGAGAATGTAAACTAATAGCCAGATGACAATCACTCTCCTCTATGAAACGCTGCAAACCTTTACGCAAACCGATAGAAGAAAGTGTTATTCGCTTAGGACTCCAACCATAACCATAAGATGCAGTTAAAACTTCCAATACCTTTAACACTTCATCCAGATTATCCAAAGGCTCGCCCATTCCCATCAACACAACATTAGTCAGCTTATCCCGCTCGGGCAATGAACTGATCTGATTTAGTATCTGATTAGCAGTCAGGTTTGTAGTAAAACCTTGCTTACCAGTCATACAAAACTTACAATTCATCTTACAACCTACCTGAGAAGAAACACAAAGTGTTGCACGATCGTCATCAGGAATGTAGACTGCCTCTACAAAGTTCTTCTCACCTACCTGAAAAAGATACTTAATAGTCCCATCTACCGAATGCATTGCCTCAACAGGAGGCACCCCTCCTACTTCGTATTCTGCCCCAAGTGCTTCACGGTGTTTCAATGACAGATTTGTCATCTCATCAATAGAGTTTACCTTTTTATCATAAAGCCACGATGCAATCTGCTTAGCAGCAAACTTCGGCATTCCCAGGCCTCTCACCACCGACTGCAACTCATCAAGAGTCATTCCTAAAAGAGGATATTTGGACATATTCTGTACAATTCAATGTTTATTTATGCAAATGTAAGGAATTAAAGTTGATTTCAGAGCAGACTACCACCAAAAGTTAACGTAAAAAGGCTGTTCCCTATGCGGAAACAGCCTTTTCATATATAAGTCAGTTCTTCTTAGAAGAACAGATAACGTGTATCTTTCACCTCAGCCTTCAGATAGAGATCGTTCATCAAACGTCCCGCCAGGCGTGCATGCATATTTTCCAATGTAGCTTCTTCAGCTTTTACATCAAATGTTTCATTCAACTTGTCCTTAGCATACATCTGCAATACAAATACTCCTGCATTACCTTTAATCGGAGCACTCAACTTATTCAACTCAGCAACCGAAGCATAAGCACCTACTAAAGGTTCACTACTACGCAAAGCCGGTATATAAGCAGGAGCCGCAAAAGTTACATGTTTTACAGAGTCGCTCACAGCGTTAGCCATTGACTTATACTGATCAAAAGAAGTCGCATTGACAGCCTTCATATCATTCATGATCTTTTCGGCTTTCTTATCCTTTATTATTTCAGCTCTCAACTGATCCTGTACCTGTTTCAAAGAACGGTAACCTTCAGGAGTTATGCCAGCCAGTGCAACCACCAACATTCTGTCGCTCTCACCACATTCATACAAACCAGAAACTTCACCTGGCTTAGCTGCGAAAGCCCACTTCAAAGCTTCTTTTGTACCCTTAACTCCACCAATTCCATGCTCAGAGCTATACAGATCATTTCTTTCGAGTAATCTATAACCAGCTTCTTCAGCATTAGCCACCACTTTATCCAAAGAAGGATTAGCTGCGATAAACTGGCTGAAATCATTATAAGCTCTACTATAAGTTTCCTTGCTAAAGTCCACTGTACGTTTAATAACAGCCACTTTATATTTATCCTTAACGGCTTTCTTATTAGTAACCTGAAGAATAACATTAGCCTGTCCCAAAGGAAGATTGGTCATTTCGTTTACACCCAGATTATTAATAGTTGAGATAAATTTCAGATTATCACCATCAATCTGCGCATTTTCATAATTGGCAGATGAAACCCAGTTTGCTTCTCCGGTCTGACCATATTTCTTTGCTAAATCAACAAAGTTTGCACCACCTTTTATTGCATTATAGATACTATCAGCCAATGTTTTAGTCTTTGCAGCATCTTCAGCTACAACTTGAATCTGACGGAACTCTACAGAGTCGGCAGCTGCAGTTTTAGCAATAACTTTGAAAGAGTTGATTGTGTTATCACTACCATTATAGTAAGGACCATACACTTTATTCAGAACTGCAGAATCCATACGAGCTACTACATCTCTCGGGAAAGCAGTTTTGTTATAATACAAATCAACATAAGGTTTTTCTGAACCTGTCGAACGAATAAAAGTAGTATATTCACTTTCAGTATTTGCCAACTGCTGAGTATATTCGCCCACTTCTTTTTCGATAGCAGCTCTGTCTTCAGGACTTGCAGTTACCTGTACATCGATGTATTTAATGTCACGGGTTTCTACATACTGCTTGAACTGTTCTTTCTTCTTATTATACAGATCTTTCAACTCAGACTCTTTCACTGTTATTGTAGAATCAACAATAGAAGAATAAGGAACGGCAGCAAGCAACAAATCCATCTGATTTACTCTTGCATCAAAAGCATCCTGTGCTTCTACCGGATTAGAGAACAGTGATTTTGAGATCAATGCCTGATATTTCTCAGCAAGACGGTTCTGTATCAGACTTTTTTCTACAAATGACCAGAACTTATACATTGAGTTATAATATTCAACGTATTGTGCCGGCATTTGAGGTTGATTCATTTTAGAATAATCTACCAGGAATTTTTTCAGCATATCTTTATCAAAAGCACCAGTCTGCGGATTACGAAACGGAGTCTGCTGTAAAAGCGGATGAACACCTGCGTCAATAATTGCCTGGATTTCAGCTTTTGAAACTGTAAGACCTAATTTTTTTGCTTCTTTTTCAAGAAGTTTATTATTTACATATGTACGCCATACTTCATCTTTCACCTGATTGGTTTGCTCATCATTCAACGAATTCGTTCCGCTGGAGAACTTGATTACGTCAGTATATTCTTCTACCAATGCCTGATAGTCCTGAGCGGAAAGTGCGTCCCCGTTCACCTCTCCTACGTCATGTGATTGGTGTGGCTGAAGGACTTTCCATGCGTCTCCCGCAATGAAAGCAAACAACGCCAAGCCAATAACGATCACCAATAAAGGTCCTTTCGATCTAATGTTTTGTAATGTTGCCATTTTAATTAATACAGTTTATTTGTTTATTATTATTTTCGTCTCAGTTGTTTTAGCGCACGAAGATACAAAAAATGCTAATATACATCTATTTATTAGCAAAAAAAATGGAGGTCTATACCATTATTCCATCACTTTCAGCCGCACAAGCTCAATTTTAGTCGGTGTTACCTTAATAATTTTAAACTGATAACACCCTACGGAAATTATTTCATGCAGTTTCGGGAAGCTTTGATACTGGCTCAGAATCAATCCACCAATAGTCAGATAGTCATCCGCTTCCGGCAAATCAAGATCAAAAGTTTCATTTACTTTTTCAATTTCCAAACGGCCGGAGAGCACATACTCCCCCTCTCCTATCTGCTTACAGATATACGATGTATTATCATGTTCATCTTCTATGTCACCAAAAATTTCCTCTACCAGATCTTCCAGAGAAACAATTCCGGCAGTACCTCCAAACTCATCCACTACCACAGCAATCGTTTTCTTTTGCTGCATAAAAAGTTTCATTAATTTGTGAGCAGCCATCGTCTCAGGCACAATAGGCACCTCTTTTACATTGTCCCTCCAATCTTTAGGATTACGAAACATCTCTGAAGAATGGATATACCCTACTACGTTATCAATATTTCCGTCGTAAACAATAATTTTTGAAATTCCGGATTCTACAAAACGACTTTTTAAATCTTCAAGTGAAGTAGATAAATCAACAGCCACTACCTCTGTACGTGGCACAATACAATCCCGGATTTTTATAGTTGAGAAATCAAGCGCATTCTGAAATATCTTCACTTCGGTATCCAGTTCGTCACTATTATCTGCGTTATCAATGCCGGATTGTACAAAATAATCCAGATCAACTTTACCAAATGCCTTTGCTGATGCCTCCTTGTTTATCTTCATTCCGAAAAGACGCAAAAACATATAGGAAAGTCCGGAAGAAAGTTTCGATATGGGATAAAGAATAATATAACAGATAAACAAAGGAACGGCACATACATTCAATACCAGGTTAGGATTGATTTTAAATAATGTCTTTGGCAGGAACTCACCTGTCACCAAAATAATTAATGTTGAAATGATGGTTTGCACCAATACCATCAAAAAGTGATTAGTGATAAACCCGGACAACAAATTATCACCAATAATCTGTGCCATCAGAATACCATAGATAACCAATGCAATGTTGTTACCAACCAACATCGTAGAAATAAAATTATTCGGATTTTTGAAGAATACAGACAATATTCTTGACGATAGTCCCTCTTTTCGCTCAAGTTCAAAACGCAGCTTGTCAACAGAGACGAACGCAATCTCCATGCCCGAAAAGAAGGCTGAGAAAGCCATAGTTATTAAAAGGTAAACAATAATACTCATACTTATCTAACAGAGTCCGTTGGTGTTTTTTGTTCTTCTTCATCTACGTAAAAAATACCTCCCATATTTCTTATCTGATAGATGGTCATTTGCTGATTAGAATCAAAACCATATCCGGTAATAATCCGATCGGGCTGTTCTATACGTATAAACCGGTCCGAATAAACCTTCTCGGTAGCCTGATTCCAATACAACAGTTCTGTATTAAACCGTTCTCCCTTCCGGTTTTTAATATCGACATTTCCCATCAGCTTCCAAAGTTTTTGCTTATCATAAAAATAAGCAGTATCAGCTTTTATACTGGCATCTACATTAAATAAAGAATCAAACTGTTCAAGATAGACACCTTTTTCAAATGCCCAGTAAGAAGGCCTTTTACGATCATACATCAACCATTCCTCGGCCTCCATACGATAACGCGTTACACCCGAATCCGAAATATAGGTCACAACCCCTAAAGTTGCCATCGAAGGCAAAGAATCCCGTTCCGTTATAGCCTCACCAAGCTCTTTCTTCTTCCCTCCGCAGGAAGAAAATAAAAGAAGCATAACAATTGCCCCCAGGACAATTGTTATGCTCATGTTTTTACTAAATAAAAAGTTACTTTTTTCTTGTAACATATTATATTATCTGATCGTTGTAGTCTCTCCGATCCATCCGCCAATTGTGATACGGTCGCCAGCTTTATAACCTAACATGAACAGGTCTTTAGCTTCCGGAGTATAAGCAGAGTATGAAGAAATCAACTTATTAGCTTCTTCAGCCACACTTGGATCTACTGCTTTCGCTCTTTGCAATTTATCAATGGCAGCAAAGAAAGTACATTTATTCAATGCCGGTTCGTCATTCCATTTATAATTACCAGCATATAGCTGAGCAATCAGGATATAAGGAGCACCATAGTTCTCATTGAAGCTGATAGCTTTCTGAGCATAACTTCTTGCCTGCGAAATCTTCTTAGCTGATGCCAATACACTGGCAGCTTTATATGCAGATTCTGCTTTCTTTACGTTATCAGTTTCATAAGATATTGCTTCATCGAAGAATTTAACGGAACCGTCAATATCTCCTTTTTTGAATGCCATAGCAGCACAACCGATAGCAGCATCGGCACTTGGTTCCAGTTTGTAAGCATATAAAGATGCCTGAAGATATGCATCACTATCTTTACAGCCCATCATAGCCATCACTTTAATTACCTCTTTCAAAGCTTCCAGATTTCCCTGATTAGCTTCTACTTTAGGAGCATATATCTCTTGCAATGACTCACAAGTAGCAGCTCCACTATTTATGAACTGTGCATCCAGACCTTCTCTAACAGATCTCAAAGCAGCCTTAATGTTCTCTTTCTCAGTTTTAGCAATTGCTTCATCCGTATACTGAGTGTCAAGTAAGTAATCCTTAATAAACTGTTCTTTATGAGAAGGATCAGCTTTCAACTTTTGCAAAGACATATCCAGGAAGAAATGCATCACATTAGGAGAAGCATCAGCTTTAGCTCCTTCAAGAGACTGTTTAAACCATTCATAAGCCTGATTTACATCCGGAGATGGCGCAAACTGAATGTAGGCCAATGCCTTATCACCCAATGCATCTTCTACCGAAGGAACTCCCTTCATTCTTGTCTGGAAATCGGGAATATACTTCATACGCACATCATGCGTATGCATCAAATCATCAAAATACTTCTTATATTCAGGACTATTCCTATCAGTCATTTTGGACATCAAACCCTCCAAAATTGTAAAACCGTCCTTAAAAGTATAATAGCGAAGTGTAGGACAGGTTTCCAACACTATTTTCCACGGCGCATAGGCATCTTTAAAATTACCTGCTTTCACAGCTTCATGTGATACACTACTGTTGGGGATACAGATGCTATCGTTCTGTGCCGCAACAGAGGTTGCACCCGCCGAAAGGAACAACACAGCCACAAGCGTTTTAATCTTCATTGTATCTAAATTTTAGTTGTTATATAATTAGTCTATTTCAATATTAATCAACCTTACGTTTGAAGAACCAACGTTCATTAAACGTGATTCCAATGCTGAATCTCAAGATATTTTCATTCAACATACCAGTCTGCAAACCCTCTACACGCACATACTGCGCCGTTAGACTAACGATAGAACGTGAGCGTGGAATAGGTAGCCCCAAACCAGCTGTAACACCATACTCACGTGAAGCCCTTTCACCAGCTTCTGTTTTGTAATAAGGAGTAGTATAATAACCTCCTAAACGATATTTCACATGTCCAAAATAAGTTTTTCCAAGTTTCGAAGGCAAATATTCAGCACCTACCGAAATTTTTGTACGATCACAAAATGCATTAGGTTGATTCATATAAGTCACATCTCCCCACTTTTGCAAGCTGTAATCCACTCCCACCGTCAGGCGGTCATCATATTTATAAGTAATACCGGCTCCAAAACTATTCGGTAATCCGAATGTTGCAATCGTATCTTTAGTAGTTATTACACTCGTATTGGTTTGCACATAAGTATCATTATTCAAATTGTGTTTCGGAGAAAACACAGCTCCCAATGTTACTAAATGCTTCTTTCCAATAGGTTGGGTATATTGTATACCAAAATCCAATTTATAATCACGAACTGACATTCCTGTTGTTTCTACATATGAGTTCGAAACTGTCTGTCCGTCTACATTTGTATATGAAGGATACACCATAGCCAACGTACGTGTTATGTCTCCCCAGAAATAAGAAACATTCGCACCAATAGATAAATTATTAAGCACCTTCACACCCAAACCGGCATATAACTGATGCAAACCTCCGTCACCTAACAACTGCTTTGTATAACTCGGACTGGCAGATGTTTCCGAATATCCCTGTGACACATTATAACCTACATTTGAGAAAGGCAACAATCCGATACTCATAGCCAATCTCCTATGCAACCGAAACTGCATAGCAATATAATCAAAGCTTGAATTTTTCACATTCAACTTCAAAGCGCCATCACTGATATTAGCATTTTGCATACTCACTCCTCCTTCAAATAAGAATGTCAGTGAGTCAATAGCCGTGTATGAAGCAGGATTCAACGGATTAATTTGTGAACCATCACGCAATCCAAAGGCAATCCCTCCCATTGCTTTACTATTTCCGAAATTCTGATTGACTAAATCGCCATAGCCATATCGTGTATAAGGAGAGTTTGTATTATTTTGAGCGACTGCCACTCCTGCAAAAGTCGTGAGCAAAAGCGCACAAAGTGTCTGTTTAAATCCTACCATTATTATAGTTTAAAATTCTATTTAATCCTTTCAACACTAAAAATCTATCTGCAAAGATGACACTTTTTACGTTCGTATCAAAAGAAAAATCATCTCCGCCCGTTAAAAAAACCAAAACTTCAGGATATTTATGTTTCATAGCCGTAATATAACCTGATATTTCATATTCGATGCCTTTCCACACTCCGGCACGCATAGCAGTCTCTGTATCCTTCCCCAAAGCCGGCGTACATCCTTGTGGAGCAACTAACGGTAAACGTCCCGTAAACTGATGAAGTGCTTTAAAACGCATCTGTAGCCCCGGAGAGATATTCCCACCATGGTATTGTCCCTGAGAATCAATAAATTCGTAAGTGATACAAGTCCCCGCATCAATTACCAAAATATCCCTTCCCGGAAATTGTTCATTGGCAGCCACTACAGCAGCCATCCGGTCATAACCCAGTGTCTCAGGTGTTTCGTATAAATTGATTACCGGAAGCGGAGTATCTTTATCCAGCCAAAGTAGAGGTATAGAAAGCTTACTTATTTGTCCGGAAACACGCTCATTCAGATTAATGACAGTTGCAACAATACCTCTGTCAATCGGATATTCAGTACAAATACGCTCCAGACAATCCAGCGACTCATTAGAATCATAGACAACATTTACCATTGTAGCCCCCTCAAAGAGTGCCACTTTAGCTACCGTATTTCCTATATCGATAATTAAATTCACCGTATTTATCGTTTTGAGCGTGCAAAGATACAGATAAAAATTCAAGCACACTGCACACACATATAAAAAAACTCCCGGCAAGCTCTCTTTCACAGAACCACCGGGAGCTTTCTCCACTCAATTATCGTCTTTTATTTCAGAACGTCATTGCCTGACCACCAATTACTCCCGCAATAGCACTGGCCACTGCAATAATCACTTTCAGAATCGTACTCCAAACCGTCTTTTTCATAAATCTCTTTCTAAGTTTTTAAGTTCTTAAGTTACCTCTGCAGCATGCAAACACTGCGCAGCTCATTTTCAATTGTCAATTGTCAATTGTCAACTAAACCGACGGATCCTCACCTTCTCCCTCATTTCCTCCGCCATTGTTATCAATGCCTTTCTTCATCAAGTCAGCATGTGCAAATGACAATCCCTGAGTCAGTGCACGGGTAGTACCCACAGCTATCGGACGGAAATATTCAGGAGTAAACTGGCACTGTACCGATGTGATCTGATTAGGATTCACCTTATCTTCTGTTTCTACCCCTTTGCCTTGCGAACGGACCTTCATTGTAAAAGTTCCCAGCCCTTCAAGGCGTACCGTATAGCAGTCCAACAGATATCTACGCATCACCGAAAGCAAGTTCCGTACCACATTTTGCACATCACCCGGCGTCAGTGAAGCCTTTTCGGCAATCTCCTCTGCCAAGGTTTGTGTATTAATCCTTTTCTTCATCTTTACCAAAGACGGATGCCATGTTTTCACTCCGGCTTTGTTGGCTTTACTAGATTGTATTCCCTTATAAAATAAAGGCATAATTACCTCCTCTTTTTAATGTTACTAATCGTTTTTTCATTCACGTTTTGTTGATCAACATTGCAAAGATGGAGGTTTATTCTAAGCCCTCAAAGTAAAAAGGGGGCTGCTGAATGATTCACAACATGCCTATTTTATAATCTTTTAGTTATCAATATACTACAAGTATATAGAACTGTAAATATAAAAGTAGCCAGGCTTTTCCATAAACAGGAAAGCCTGGCCAGCTAACAACTACATTTGAGATGAAAAGAATGCAGTATTATAATTCGAAAAAAGGATCTACAAAACTTTAATAAAAAAGCCCTCCTTATAATAAACCACGCCTGATTTAAAAGGAGGGCTACACAAACAAACAATAATATTTAAGCTGAATTATCATGATTCACATCAGAATAACCCGGCTATCCTTACGTCATCTTTTGTAGTAAGGAAGAAAGCATTGAACGAATCCAATGTTTGGGTTTATATAATTGTTTTTTTCTGTTTCCAAACAAAATAAGGAATACAAAAGAAACAGAAAAGGCCTTTTAGCAGATTAAAAAACATCCTCATTAGCAACTTATTTCTTCATACAGTTCTTAATTTCCGCAACAATATAAGCTACATCCTCATCTGTCACACAAGGACCTGCAGGTATACAAAGCCCTCTGTTAAACAAGTTTTCGGAAGTACCGTCTACATAACAAGGATTCTTTTTAAACACAGGTTGCAGATGCATCGGTTTCCATAAAGGACGGGTTTCTATGCCTCTACTATCAAGAGCTATACGCAGTTCCTCATAATCGAAACCGGTAATTTCTTTATCAATTAAAATAGTGCATAACCAATAATTCGCATTAAAGCGGCTATCCGGATTAGACATTAAAGAAATTCCCTCAATATCTACAAATGCTTTCTCATACAAATCATGTATATGACGATGATGGGTAATATGTTCATCCAGAACTGTCATCTGTCCACGCCCTATACCTGCACAAATATTACTCATACGATAATTATAGCCGATATGTTCATGTTGGTAATATGGAAACGGTTCACGAGCCTGGGTGGCATAAAACATTGTATGTTTCTTTGTTTCTTCATCAGGCACAACCAAAGCCCCTCCACCGGAAGTGGTAATCATCTTATTTCCATTAAAGCTCAATGCACCAAACTTACCGAAAGTGCCACATTTACGTCCGTTGAATTCCGAACCTAAGGCTTCGGCAGCATCCTCCAAAACAGGAATATCATATTTCTCCGCTATCGCACAAATCTCATCCATCTTGGCAGGCATACCATAAAGATGAACCGGAATAATTGCTTTGGGTTTCTTTCCGGTTTCCGTGATTCTATCTTCAATAGCTTTTTCCAGTAAAACCGGACTCATATTCCAAGTATCCTCTTCACTATCCACGAATACGGGAATAGCTCCCAGATAAGTAACCGGGTTGGCGGAAGCACAGAAAGTAAAACTCTGACAAATCACCTCATCACCGGCTTGTATTCCCAACTGTATCAATGCCAGATGGATGGCAGCCGTCCCAGCGGATAAAGCCACCACTTTTTTATTATTACCTATAAAACTTTCAAGTTCTTCCTCAAAAGCATTTACATTAGGACCAAGAGGAACTACCCAGTTGGTATCAAAGGCCTCTTTTATGAAACCTTGTTCTTTGCCACTCATATGAGCGAGACAAAGATAAATTCGTTTGTCCATTGTTTTATTACATCTTAATGATTTACAATTTCAACATTCCCATGACCAGGAAAAATTTTCATAATGCCAGGGAGATTTAATATAATTTCTACAGATTTTATCGCTTCAGATCGATTACTTTTAGGGAAAGTTGTTACCACTTTTTTGCCTGGTATATAGGCATCACCAGTAAATAAACAATCAGTAACTTCAAAAGTCAAACAGCTCCAGTCATGTCCCGGTGTTTTGATTATATGCAACCGGACATCAGGCCACAAATCTACAGTCTGCTTATTCCTTACAATATCTACGTTATTCCCTGCATATACAAATGAACAGTGATGGTACTTAGAAAAATTCCATTTTTCAGAATATAATCCTTCCGCTCCTTCCGGAGAGGTAAAAACTCTAATATCTGGATAATGTTGATATAAAGTATTTAATCCGTATATGTGATCAAAATGAGTATGTGTCAAAAATACCCCTTTCAATGTCTTCGAATATTTTTCTATCCATTCGATCACAAGATTCGTATCTCCGGCATCAACCAGCCATACTTCATCATAACGAGGATCATACAATATGTAAGTATTTGAAGCATATATGGTATTTATTATCCGTTCTACTTTCATTTATCGGGCAGTATATCCTCCGTCAACACATAAATCTATACCGGTTACCCACCTTGAAGCATCCGACAAAAGATAAATACATGCATTAGCTATATCTTCCGTTTCACCCAATCCTAAAAGATGTTGTTGTTCTACAACCGCCCTTCTCTCAGGATCTGCAATATGGGGTAAATTGCAATTAATAGGAGTAATAACAACCCCTGGAGAAATTGTATTAACACGAATTCTTTTGGGGGCTAATTCACAAGCCAATGAGCGTGCGCCAGAAACCAATGCACCTTTCGTCATTCCATACAAAGACTTTCCACTTTCACCCACTTTTCCCATCACAGAAGAGAAAAAGACAATACTACCTCCTTCTTTGGAGAAATGCCCCATTTTACATACTTCTTTTGTCAAATTATATGCCGAAAAAACATTCACTTTGAAAAAGTCTTGTAGTTTATCAGGAGTTACTAATTTCAAAGGTAAGGTAGTTGATATTCCTGCACAATGCAATACTCCATTAATTTTTCCGGCCTTATTTACAATATCTTTAACCGCCAATCCTACCTGAGCATATTCAGTCAAATCAACAGGTACCATCATATGTTTATCCGGATTTTCCATAGCTGACAAGGTTTCACATAACCGCTCTTCATTACGTGCCATCAGTACCACCGTTGCTCCCATCTGGCTACAACTTACAGCACATTGCCTACCTATACCGGACGAAGCTCCTGTGATACAAATTACCTTGTCTTTCAAGCTAAAAGGACTCATACTTCTACTATATCACTAATCTTACAGTCACAAAAATCAACAATTGCAGTAGCCCAAGTCATACCGACACCAAAAGCGCTCAACAACACCTTTTTATTACCACTGTTCAATTTGTCTTTAAGTTCACTCACAATGGTCAACGGAACAGAAACCGATGAAGTATTACCAAATTTAGCAATGGTAGAAGGAATCTTATCTGTATTCAGTTTCAGTTTTTTGGCAAGATAAGAATTGATAAAATTATTCGCCTGATGAAAGACCATATAATCAAACTCATCTTTATCAACTTCAGCATATGCAAGTAGTGCTTTAATATCTTTGGGGATTTCGCGAATTACAAAATTAAAGACATCCCCACCATGCATGTATCCCTGCTCTTCACTACGAATATTACCATATTCATCCACAACACGTTCCTGTACAGTCTCCACAGAGCTCATTTTTCTATATCCTCCTGCATCCACTTTTATAAGTCCTTCACGTGACCCGTCTGAGTTTAATGAGAAATAGCTTTTACCAAAACGTTCGTTTCTCTCTATCAAAGCAGCCACTCCTCCATCACCAAAAAGAAATGCAGTACGTCTGTCTTTAGGAGAATAAACCTTAGAACGTGTCTCCCCATCCAGAATCAAAGCTTTTCGCAATCCCTTTTGTTGCATCAAGGCATATACCACACTCATACCATACATAAACGCCGAACACCCCAAATTTATATCAAACGCAATCGTTGAGTTGGGTAACTGTAACCGATCCTGCAAAATCACAGAAGTAGCCGGCATTCTATAATCAGGGGTTTGAGATATAAATACAAGTAAATCTATTTCTGATCTATCGATATTATTATCAGCAATCAATTTCTCAGCCGCAGCATAACACAAGTCAGAAGAGCAGGTATTCTCATCAGCAAACCGACGTTCCAATATTCCCACTTTATCAACAACTTCTTTCACTTGATCAGCAGGAAAATACCGAGTATACTCATAGTTATTAATCACAGTACGAGGTACAGCTGCTGCCAGCGCAGTGATACCTACTCCTTCGTATTGTAAGAAAGCCATTATTATTTTTTTATTGTAGCGTTATACAAATCTTGAATTGTCTGTAGCTTACGAAAATCTGCTTCTTCTATTTGGCAATCATATTCTTCATCCAACATGGCAATAACAGATAAATAAGCTAACGAGCTCCACTCCTCATATTCACGAAATTTATCACCCATGTTTATTTCACGATCTTCAATTTCCAAAACCTCTTTAATTAATTCTATAAATTTCTCTTCCATAAAGTTTATATTATTGATTAGTTATTGTATTTTCATCATTTTTGCCGGATTACCGAAATAACTCATACCATCTTTTGTTTTTCTCATAACAACGCTTCCGGCCCCTATCCGCACATTACTACCTATAGTTAATCCTTGTAAGACAGTACATCTGACTCCCAGGAAATTAGCATTACCAATATTTGTTTCACCGGATATTCGAACCTCCGGTTGCATCATATTATAATCTCCGATTGTGACATCGTGTCCTAATGAAATACAGCCATTCATTAAATTAAAATCTCCGATACGTATACCACAGCTTATTCTCCCCCCGAATGCAATCACGTTTCCTTGTCCCATACAAACAGACTCTTTATCAAAGAACAAGACATTAGGAGCTACAATATTCGGAAAATGGATATGAGGGTTATGTATATTACCGATAAGATTCTGTAACACAACCGGTGATGCAATGGCCATCACAATAGCTAATGGTTTATTATATTGGTTCACTGTTTCCAGATTCCCCAAAACCTCACCATATTTATTAGTCTCACCGATTGCATGACCATCATCAAAATAACCTATAAAATTCCATGTTGGAGCAGTCTGATTAATCGCATTAATTATACACGCTATTTCACGCCCGAACCCTCCAAACCCATAAATTGCAATATCTCTCATATTTTAATTATTACCATTAAAAGGCTCCATGGTAGCTTGTCCTTGTTGAGAAATCCCCTCTCTCACAAATACTTTCTTTATTGTTTTTAAAATTATACATAAATCCAACCAGAATGAACAATGATCCACATACCAGACATCGAACTCAAACTTTTTTGTCCAACTGATCGCATTGCGGCCGTTCACCTGCGCCCATCCTGTGATACCCGGTCTGACTTCATGTCTACGTGCCTGTTCTTTTGAATATAACGAAAGATAGCGAACCAATAGTGGCCGAGGACCTATTAATGCCATATCCCCTTTTAAGACATTGATCAATTGAGGAAGTTCATCAATGGATGTGGAACGAACCAGTTTACCAACTTTGGTTATTCGTTGAGCATCCGGTAATAATTTTCCACTTGTATCCCGCTCGTCCGTCATTGTTTTAAATTTGATTACTTTAAAAATTTTCCCGTTTTTTCCCGGACGTTCCTGAAAGAAAAATGCTCCGGCACCTTTATTGGCAAAATGAAGCCAGATACCCATTATTAACAGAAAAGGCCAAATGACAAAAAGGACAAAGAGGACTAATGTGAAATCGATTATACGTTTAAAACAAGATTTATACATCTGAAATAGTTACTTAATGTGCGATATAATCTTTTGATAGGTATTACCCACCTGATAATTATCTAATAAAAATTGATACCCACGTTCTCCCATCTCTCGGATAGTTTCAGGAGCAGTGATATACTTATTCACACAAGCCGTAAAATCTTCTATCCACTGACTCTCACAATAATATCCATAACCGTTCTTTTCTGCAATTATACCAATATCTGTATTTACATCTGTAACAGCTATAATAGGTATTTTATATTCCAAATAAGATAGTAAACGAGAAGGATAATTGGGAATCTGAAAACGATGATCTAAAAATATCAAACCCACGTCACAAGACTGTACCAAAGCATCATAGTCCCCTTTAGGAAGTCTGGGAAATAGAGATACATTATCAGGCTTGATATGAGTAAACCAATTTTTCAATTTATGATATTCCGTACCATTACCTACGATAAAAAAATAGCAATCATTTCTTTGACAGTTTGCATCCAAACATTGAATTAAAAAATCAATTCCTTGTGGCTTACCTAAATTTCCCCCATAAATAAATATCGGTTTGTCAATGGGAAGATTGTATTTCTTACGAATACTCTCCCTATCAATATTAGTAGGATTCTCTATTAGCTCAATACTATTAGGCGCTATCTCAACACGATCATGAGAAAGAAAGTTATTGTGACTCAACACAAATTTTACATTGGCAGGAGACATACAACCAATGTAATCAGCATGTTTATACAAACAAATCTCTTTATATCGAAAATACCGATAAAAAATACTATTCTTCGAAAACATCCCCAGGTCCACGGCATTCTGAGGAAAAATATCTTTTAATAGAAGATAAGAAACAGCAGACGGAGTTCTTTTTTTTAAGTATCTGACCACATTAGTAAATGTTATCGGAGGTGTAGAATAAAGAATCAGATCAAAAGCAATATGACCAAGATATTTCTTTATGGCTCGATTAAATTGAGATTCCAATAAAATGATTCCTATTCCTTTTTCTATGACATTTGTTTTCTGAATATTCAAAGTTCGTACCCCCAACAGATGAACACCATCTATTTCGGATAAAGAAGTGGACAAAGCAAACTGTCTCTCATAAGGGGTCACAATATAAACATTGTGACCCTCATCACGAAATTTACGCATCAAGTCAGTATAAATACCTCTTGATTTTATTTCTTTTATCCGACTGACAGTCAAAAAAATTATATTCATTGACTAATACTTTCTCCAAACCATCTTATTAACTACCCCTGTATAACTCTGGATCAATTTCACCACTTTCGTGGATACATTCTCATCTGTATAATCAGGAACCGGAAGTCCATAATCACCATTGTTATTCATATCCACAGCAGTTTCCACAGCCTGAAGTAGTGAATGCTCGTCAATACCCGCCAGAACAAATGTACCCTTGTCTAATGCTTCTGGACGCTCCGTGGAAGTACGGATACAAACTGCCGGAAAAGCATGACCTACAGAAGTAAAAAAAGAACTCTCCTCAGGCAAAGTACCCGAATCAGAAACCACTGCATAAGCATTCATCTGAAGGCAGTTATAATCATGGAATCCCAAAGGCTCATGCTGGATTACACGGCTATCCAATATAAATCCACTCGTTTCCAAGCGTTTACGGCTACGTGGATGGCAGGAATAAAGAATAGGTATG
Organism: Bacteroides sp.; assembly: GCA_019416685.1. Classification (GTDB taxonomy): domain Bacteria; phylum Bacteroidota; class Bacteroidia; order Bacteroidales; family Bacteroidaceae; genus Bacteroides. The sequence goes on along the minus strand of DXWV01000105.1, from coordinate 18,068 downwards.
TCATATCTCTCTGCCAATTTATTGATACCTGTAAACAAAGAAAGGAAGTTTTTCTCTGTATCGATATTCTCCTCACGGTGCGCAGAAAGCAAAATATATTTACGCTTCTCAAGCCCCAGACGCTGGTGAATATCCGAAGTTTCAATATCCTTCAAATTCTCATGAAGTACTTCAGCCATAGGAGAACCGGTCACATAAGTACGTTCCTTTACGATTCCAGACGCGTTCAAATAACGACGGGCATGTTCAGAATAACACATATTAACATCAGAAATGATATCCACAATACGGCGATTCGTCTCCTCTGGAAGACATTCATCGAAGCAACGGTTACCAGCTTCCATATGAAATATGGGAATATGAAGACGTTTGGCACCAATCACGCTAAGGCAACTGTTCGTATCACCCAATACCAAAAGTGCATCCGGCCGGGTCTGAATCATTAGCTTATAACTACAATTAATGATATTACCCACCGTTGCACCAAGGTCGTCACCAACAGCATTCATATACACTTCCGGATCTTTCAACTTCAAATCACGGAAGAAAATACCGTTCAGATTATAATCATAATTCTGGCCAGTATGTGCAAGAATACAATCGAAATAATTACGGCATTTATTAATTACCGCTGCAAGGCGGATTATCTCCGGACGTGTACCTACTATGATCAATAATTTCAGTCTGCCGTTATCCTGAAATGTTATATCCGAATAATCTAATCGTATGTTCATTGGTATTCTATTTAACTTTTTCAAAAAAAGTATCGGGACGAGAAGGGTCGAAACATTCATTACACCACATGAATGTTACAAGGTCCTCCGTTTCCGAAAGGTTAATTATATTATGTGTATAACCAGGAATCATTTCCACAACTTCAATTCTATCACCGCTCACCTCATAGTTTAGCACCTCATCCGTACCTATCTTGCGGAGCTGGATCAGACCATGACCACTAACGACAATAAACTTTTCATTTTTCGTATGGTGCCAATGCTGCCCCTTCGTTATACCGGGTTTGGAAATATTCACAGAGAATTGTCCACGATCCGGTGTACGGATGATTTCCGTAAAGCTACCTCGAGAATCAACATTCATTTTAAGAGGGTAACTGAACTTGTCTGCAGGAAGGTATGACAGATAAGTAGAGTAAAGCTTTTTAATAAATAAGTCACTCAGATCAGGGACTTGCAGAGTACTAGACATCTCTCTGAAAGAATAAAGCAAGTCGACAATTCCTCCCAGAGTAATGGTATGCACGATAGAAACAGCACAATAGTCTCCCTCACGATGTTCATTTCCGTTCAAAGCGGCAATCAGTTCATCTACAACATCGTCCACATAAACCAAATTCATTATGACAGAAGGATCATTAACCTGAATCGGGAGGCCATTAGCAATATTGTTACAGAAAGTGGCAACAGCACTATTATAATTAGGACGGCACCATTTTCCAAAGACATTAGGAAAACGATAAACAAGAACACGGGCACCCGTCTCCCGAGCATACTCAAACAGGAGATTCTCACCTGCACGTTTAGATTCACCATAGGGATTATCCAGTGCGGCCTGAGTGGACGAGGAAATCATTACAGGGCAGATGTTGTGGTACTTCTTAAGCGTATCAAGCAAAGTAGAAGCAAATCCGAAATTCCCTATCATGAATTCCGATTGATCTTTAGGACGGTTAACACCTGCCAGATTAAAAACAAAATCCGCTTTCTGACAATAAACATCCAATTCACAAGGGGTACTGTCCACGTCATATTCAAAAACCTGAATATTCGAAGATATGGCACAATTCTTAGTCTTACCCGACTGGATATTACGTAGTTGAGACACCAGATTTCGGCCGACAAAACCTTTGGCCCCGGTTACTAAAATATTCATAAGCAATTATAGTTTGAATGAGATTCGACCGTTTATGAACGAAACGTTCCCAAGAGAGTAAATCGAGATAGTTTGGCAAAGGAACATCCCTACGATCAAGAAAGGATTATTTATTCACTTTTAATTTCGGAAGACTTAGCTTTTTCTGCCATGCCCAAATCTTCGCGAATAAAACGGAGTCTAAGTAACAACTTCTTCATACCTTCCACATCCAAGCGAAAAGTGTTATGGGAATGATAATCTTCATTTCTGGCAACATCCTCATTACCTTCTGTGAAGAACTTATCATAATTCAGATCGCGTGTGTCGCAAGGAATACGGTAATACTCACCCATATCGATGGCCTTTGCCATCTCTTCACGGGTTACTAGAGTCTCATACAGTTTCTCACCGTGACGGGTACCGATAGTCCTGACCTCAGTATCCGTATTATACAACTCTTTCAAAGCTTGTGCCAGAACATTTAATGTTGCAGCAGGAGCCTTCTGAACAAACAAATCACCATTATGACCGTGTTCAAAAGCGTACATGACAAGATCTACGGCATCATCAAGTGTCATCATAAATCGGGTCATATTCGGATCGGTTATGGTGATAGGCTTACCCGATTTTATCTGGTCCACCCATAGGGGAATCACAGAACCACGACTAGCCATCACATTGCCATAACGGGTACAACAGATGATGGTAGAAGCATCGTCTCCCAAAGCACGCCCCTTGGCAATAGCAACTTTCTCCATCATAGCTTTGGAGATTCCCATAGCATTGATCGGATAAGCAGCCTTGTCGGTAGAAAGAACAACGACATTCTTCACCCCGTGTGTTATAGCGGATTCTAATACATTATCCGTACCGATCACATTGGTTTGTACCGCTTGTAATGGAAAAAACTCACAGGAAGGAACCTGCTTTAAGGCAGCGGCAGCAAAAACATAGTCGACACCCGTCATGACACCGTCCACCGACTGGCGATCACGAACATTACCAATATAGAATTTGACTTTCGGACTTTGTAACTGGTGACGCATGTCATCTTGTTTCTTCTCGTCACGACTGAAAATACGGATTTCTTTGATATCAGAATCCAAAAATCTACGAAGTACAGCGTTACCGAAAGAACCTGTACCGCCTGTGATTAACAGGACTTTGTCTTTGAATATGGACATAATATTACATTAAAGAATTTATTAGTTTCATTACCTTTTCACACTGTACAACAGGATTTTTTCTATCTAAAATAAAATTTCTAGCTTCTAAACCTATCTTTCTTAACTCATTGCAATCCAACCCTAATATATCTGTTATTTTATTTGCAAGAGCTTTTATACTCAAATCTTCTAATGAAAAACAATATTGGTAATATTCATCTGGAATACCAGGTAATTTATATAATAAAGTAGGAACTCCTGATGCTAAATATTCCATTGTTTTTGACGGAAAAGAATATTTTGTAAACTCTCCCTCGGGAGTGCGTGGATTAACAAGCAGGCTTGCTTTCCGTTGTAATTTTAATACTTCAGCTCTAGGTATTTGTCCTCTAAATATAATTCTTTTATCATTCTTGACATAATCTAGAATTTCATTTTCCGCATCACCTGTACCACAAATAACCAAACGAATATTTGTATCCACCAACATGAGAAAAGCTTCTACTAAATTCATTACTCCATACCTTTTAGCAAGTGTTCCTGAATAAAAAATATAACTTATTTTAGAATCAATAACTTGATCTATTTTTTCTGTATCATCTTGAATATTATTAAAAATGCCCTCCACTATTGTCCATTTCTTATCTTCTATAGGTAGCATTTCTTTCATATGTTCAGTCAACAAAACAAATCCATCTATTTCAAAATAAAGTTTCTTCAGAAATCTCCTATTTTGCTTATGCACATATTCAGATAAAAAAGACTTTTGCCCCCCCATATACTCAGGCAAATCAGGTATAATTAATACAATCTTCAATGAAGCTCCATATTGTTTTTTCAATTCTATACACGCCTTTAAAAAAGGTGTATGAATAGCATAAATTACAATTACTCTTTCTTCCCTATTATTATTATCACACCACTCCTTCAGATTTTTTCTTGCATTATAATACCTACTATACATTTTAAATCCCATAAAATTACAGAATCTTATATTCTTACCTGATATAACATTCCCTTTTTGAGTAACATATTCAATACATGTAAAAGGAGAATACAAACTATTATATCTTAAGGGATAAGACCCTATATATGGAAGATTAAAGATCTCAATATTAGTATTTAAAGAGCCAAGACCTTCCACAAAAGATTTCTGTAAAGCGTCCGCAGCATATTGTATAACGCCTCTACTATTATCTATTATTTCCGAATAAATTTCTTTAGGAAACAATCCAAATAAAAATGCAATTTTCATTCTTTTTTTTGTAAAATTGTATCAATATATTCAATCCAAACAGGAAGTATTCTTTCTTTTGAGTTAGTTTCTCTAATTTTTACAGCATTTGTCTTTATTTTTTGCTTTAAATCTATATTACACACAACATTTAGTATTGCATCTTTTAGCGAAAAAAGATCATCTACAGGTATAATTATCCCATTCTCATTATTGGTTATCAAAGCTTTAGCTCCTCCTGAAGAAAAATCTGTAGAGATGCATGCTAACCCCATTGCCATAGCTTCGATTAGAGCATTAGGCATTCCTTCATGATTAGATGACAAAACAAATATATCTGAATTCTGAATGGAATCAACGACTCTATCTACATTCCCTTCCAATATAATTTTATCTTTCATTTCTAGAGAATCTATCAGTTCAGATAATTCATTGAATAATGGACCTTCACCAAAAATTCTTAATCGATACTCTGGAATATTTAACTCTGCAAAAGCCCTAATAAGCAATTTATAATTCTTTTCTATAGATAATCTCCCGACCGCAACTATCTCTTTTTCAAAACAATTCACATTAACTATAGGTAAATTATCATCCATAATAGGATTCTGAATTACAATACTTTTTTTCTGAATATATTTTGAAAAATACTGTTTAACTTCTATTGTTTGAAAAACCAACCCATCACAAATATGATAAACCAATAATCTCAAAAAACGGTGAATTTTAGACTGAGGCAAATATTTAGGATCTACACGTTCTGATAAAATAGTTGGAACGCAAATCCTTTTCGCTGCAAAAACACCTATTTCAGCTAGTCCTAAACTAAAAATAATTAAACAGTTAGGTCGCGTAAGTAACATCTGCTTTTTCAACCTTTTATAAGCAATAATTTTCCCTTTTACACCAACTGGTTTACCAGGTAATACATATATATTGTATTTATAAGTATTATTAAAAGAAAACCAATCTTTATTCCAAGTATAAATCGAAATTATATGCCCTTGTTTATAAAATTCATCGACTAACATCTTCAAAATTCGCTCTCCACCTCCAAAAGCGATTTTATCTACAAGAAAACCTATTTTCATAAATAAATTACAACAAATTATGTTTATAATAAATAGAACCAGTAAATAAAACTGTAAGTAATAACCAAACAAAACGATCTTGAAGAACGACTATACTAAAATGATTAAAAAGCAAAATCATCAGTAAAATAAACAGTAAATATCCATAATCAAAATTACTCTTTTTTAAAATAATTCTCTTCAAAATAATTCCATAGAGACCATAATAAATAAGAAAGCCAATAATCCCTCCCCCAACAAATGTTTCAATAAAATTATTATGTGAATATAATATTACTCCGCAATCCCTTTCAAATAATTGCGAAAAGTTATAATAACCATGTCCAACTATTGGACTTTCAGCACAATATGTTAATCCATATTCCATTAAGCGAATTCTTGTTTCATCACTTGAATCAATCTCTGATATTTTTGACGATAAAAAACTCAATTGAGCTAATCGTTCTGAAATAAAATTTAAATATTCTATAGGTACATAAAAGATCAATAAAATAATCAAAAGAGCGAGAAGAAATAATATTTTTACTTTTGATTTTTTCTCAATTTTGATAAACATAAAAAAAATGCATATAAACAATGATATAATTGATTTCCTTGAACCTAAAAAAAAAGTTATTATAAAAGCTAAACCAGCCCCAATTAAATATATGCATTTTTTATCAAAGAAGTACATGTAGATAAAATAAGTAAAAGAAAAACTTATTACTAGACCTACAGTATTTACATTAGGAAGAAAGTCTCCTTCCGCCATAATACGGTTAGCACTAAGTGTAGAAATATCAACATGACCTAAGTAAAGCAAAGCATATATAATTCCTGAAAATGAAAGAATAGACAAAGCCCATTTAAAATGTTCTTTAGAGTCAATCAGAGTAATAAAACAAATAGCGACAACGACACTTTTACTTAATTGCATGACAGATTTATAAGAAGTATCAAAAGAATTCGCCCATAACGATGAAAAAAAACTATATACTACAAAAATCAGACATAACGTAATGAAATCCTTATAAATAAATCCTTTATGCTTAATTAAATTATAAACAAATGCTCCCCCAAGTAAAACATAAGAACATGAAATAAGAGTAACATATTCTTGATAATACAACCCACAATAAATAATCAAAAATAAGAATATAAAAACCTTATTAAAGGTCAATGTTTGAATATATTTTTTCACATGACAAGTAATCATTGAATTCCAAAAAGTTTTAAATCTTCAATACTAAAGCGCTCTTCAACGGAATATAACTTTTTCTCATGTTCCAATATTTGCTCTACTGTCCACTTAAATTTCACAAATTTAGCTGGCACACCAGCTACAAGAGAATAAGGTAATACATCTTTATTTACAACTGCTCCTGCTGCAATAATAGCTCCTCGACCTATAGTAACTCCTTTCAATATAGTAACTCGTGAAGCAATCCAAACATCCTCATTTATAATAACATCCGCATCGTAACCTTCTCCTTTTTCAGCATCTGTAACACTCCTGTAAAAACGTCCTGGTATCATTCGATGATTCCCCGTTGAAATATATAAATACGGAGCAGCTCCAGTCCACTTTTTTATTATTATTTTAGCATTAATAGCAGACAATGTTGAATATGCACGTATATTTACATGCTCAGCAATATATATATTTTTTTCCCCTTGAATTATAAAAGGATAAATAACATTAGAATGTTTTCCAAAAGAATAGAAAGAAGAACAAATTCGTTCTACTCTATATCTACAATAAATTCGGTACAAAACATCTAATATAGCTCCAACAATATTAATAATTGTTTTTTTCATTATTTCTTTATAATTTTATTAATCAACGAGAGAAAACTTGCATAATTTATTACAAAAACATTATTATACATTTGTATATAAGAAACAATTATTAAATAAAGTACTATCCAAATTAATGAAAGCCAAAAATTTTGATGCCCAACATACAAATAAATTAAAACAAATGGAATAAGAACTAATATTGATATAAAAAATATCTTTAATATAATTTTCCAAGGATATAACCTAAAAATAGAAATTTTCATAGCCCTTGCATCATACATAGATAACAATAATTTAGGCAATATACTTCCTAACATTGCCGCTACTATGGCACCATTCAAATAATAATATTTTATTACGAGATAAGTAAAAGGAATTAGTATAATAGCAGTATAGATATATGCATATAATGATTTTCTAGTTTCGCCTGTTGCTCTCAATATATTTCCACATCCAATAGATGAAACTATGAATGTAAGCAAATACAATTGAAAATAAGGAATACTATCTAAATATTTCGAAGAGAAAACAAATGGAATAATAGGATCTGCAAATAAAATTACAATCAAAACAATAGGAATCGTATATGATAAAGTCTTGGATACCATAGAATGATATAAGGCTATTGCAGTATTAAGATCATCACTCTTAAAGGCAGCAGACATTCGAGGTATATACACCTGAGAGACAGATAGATAAACCTGAGTAAGTCCTGGTACTCCATAAAATGCAATAGAATATATAGCATATGCTGTAGGTGAAACAAATGCCAAAATTATCAATTTATCCATTTGCTGTACGAAAACCCGTGTAGAACTAGCAATACCCAATGGAATGGAATACCTCAACTGTTCTTGCAACATTTTTTTATCAAATATCCGAATTCCCTTATTTTTCCTTATTAACCTAAAAGCATAGAAAGAAACATAGAAAAACTTAATCACTATACTTATTACAATAGCAATAAAAATAGATTCAATCTCTGGCCATTTAAAATATAAAATCAATATCAAAACGAGTCTAAGAATCGTCATTATAGGTAGAAAAAGTGCACTTGTTTTATTATCATGATTCAAAACATATAATGCGGTTATTAGAATCTCCGGAACAGAAAGCCATACAGCTAAACCTAAATATAAATAATTATTAGAGAAAGATTCATTTGAAATAATATATTGCTTAATTACAGGTATATATAGAATGCCAAAAGCTATAATTCCTGCAATAAACAACAACAATAACGATTGAAAAATCAAGATTCTTCTTTCTTTTTCGATTGCAGAAGGATATGAATAATATAACTCCGAAGATAAACCAAAGCTAAAAAAGACAGTACAAAATGACAATATAACATTAAATTGCGCATATAACCCATAATCATTCTTTGTAAGTACACGTACAAGAATCAATGGAAGTACAAAATTTAAAAGGAGTGAAAACATCTGCCCTGTTATCAGTGCCCCCATTTGCCTCTTATAATTCACCATTATCCGGAATCAATCTTGGTTCTTTATCTATATCTATCTTCACAACCTTTGCAGGATTACCCGCCACTATACAATTAGCAGGTACATTCTTTGTTACCACACTACACGCTGCAACTATTGAATTTTCACCTATAGTAACCCCTTTATTTATCACTGAATTTCGACCGATCCATACATTATCGCAAACAACTATCGGCTTAGAAACTGTATACTTCCAACTACGATATGGAGATGAATAATCTACAGAATTCATTATCTTACGATCAATAGGATTAACAGAATGATTATTGTTATCTATCATTATAACATTTGTAGATAACCTTACATAATTTCCTATCTTTATAGAATTCACAGCTCCAACTACACAATTAGGACCGACTAAACAATGATCACCTATCTCTATTTTACCATGGTGAGAAGAAATCAATTCGCCTACAAACTTAAAATGGCTTCCTATTTTTATATCTTTTTTCTCTGACCCATGCAACAACTTCACGTGCGCAGATGAACATATAATACTATTTTCACCTATTATTGCAGACATAGATACATGCTGTTTTGTTTTCCACAACTGAAAGCTGTGATATAATCTTTTTATAAATTCTATCATAATATTTATAACCTTCCGTCAATAAAGTTAGAATCAACAACTCCTTTTACATCAAAAATCACGTGTAGATCTTTTAACATGCTAATGACGTTCACTTCTTTGAATTTATTGTGAGCCACTGCCATAATAGCAGTATCAAACTTCTCCTCAGGAAGTTGATTAACTATCTCAATACCATACTCATGTTTAGTTATATCTGGATTTGCCCAAGGATCATAAATCGTAATATTAACATTATATATTTTCAAAGCTTTGTATATATCTATCACCTTTGTATTACGAACATCCGGACAATTTTCCTTAAACGTAAAGCCGAGAATCAGAATATGGGAATTGAGTACCTGAATCCCTTTTTTCAACATCAATTTTATAACCTCATTCGCCACATATTCTCCCATACCGTCATTCATTCTTCTTCCAGCAAGAATAATTTCAGGATTGTAACCATAACGTTGTGCACACTGTGCTAAGTAGTAAGGATCAACCCCAATACAATGACCACCTACCAAGCCCGGCTTAAAAGGTAGAAAATTCCACTTTGTAGATGCAGCTTCCAGTACATCTTGGGTATCAATACCCATTTTATTAAAAATCTTGGATAGTTCATTTACAAAAGCAATATTGATATCACGTTGTGAATTCTCAATTACTTTAGCTGCTTCAGCAACTTTCATAGTAGGTGCCAAATGAGTACCTGCAGTAATTACGGATGCGTAGACTTCATTCACCTTTTTACCTATCTCAGGAGTAGAACCAGAAGTCACTTTTTTAATCTTCTCCACTGTATGGAGTTTATCACCCGGATTTATACGCTCAGGAGAATAACCTGCAAAGAAGTCAACATTAAACTTCAATCCGGACACTTTTTCTACCACTGGAATACATTCCTCCTCTGTTACACCCGGATAAACAGTTGATTCATAAACAACAATATCTCCCTTGGAAATGACCTTCCCCACAGTTGTGCTAGCACCATAAAGAGGAGTCAGATCTGGATTATGATTTTCGTCAACCGGAGTAGGAACAGCCACTACATAAAAATTACAGTCACGGATATCCTCAATATCAGCAGTACACTTAAATCCGTTGGCAATAGCCGATTGCAACAACTCATCAGATACTTCAAGTGTAGCATCGTGTCCTGCCATCAAAGCATCCACACGTGCCTGATTCATATCGAAACCAATAGTTTGATACTTAGTCGAAAAGAGACGAGCCAAAGGAAGCCCTACATAACCGAGACCGATTACGCAAATTCTTGTTTTATCCATAAATAATATAATGTTGTGTTTTATTAATTTAAATATTGTCCCAATACCATTTAACAGCCTCTTTCAGACCGTCGCGCATACTATATTGAGGATGATAGTTCAGAAGAGTTTTGGCTTTGTCTATACATGCTAAAGAGTGAGGGATGTCACCGATCCGATTGGGACCATGTAATATTTCAACATTGGCTATTTCCGGATCAAAATCACTTAGAAATTCTTTTAAATAATCCACCAGTTGATTTAAAGTGGTACGTTCTCCAAAAGCTGTATTGTATACCTGATTGACAGCAGCCGGATTGGTAGTAGTCATGGCCAACATATTCATCTGAATAACATTATCAATATAAGTGAAATCGCGGCTATACTCACCATCACCATTGATGATCGGACTTTCATGAACCATAAGTTTTTTCACGAACAAAGGAATGACAGCAGCATATGCCCCAAAAGGATCTTGACGACGCCCGAACACATTAAAATAGCGCAAGCCAATACATTCCATCTCATATGTCTTGGAAAAAACATCGGCATAGAGTTCGTTTACATATTTAGTAATCGCATATGGAGAGAGAGGCTTTCCTATGACATCTTCAACCTTAGGTAATGATTTACTATCGCCATAAGTAGAAGAACTGGCTGCATATATAAAACGTTTTACTTTTGCATCCCGTGCAGCGGTTAGCACATTCAAGAAACCGGAAATATTGGTTTCATTTGTTGTGAGAGGATCTTTAATAGATCGGGGAACAGACCCCAAAGCAGCTTCATGTAATACATAATCAACTCCCTCAACAGCTTTTTGACAATCAGATAATTTACGGATATCTCCAACTATCAGTTTGAAACGATCAGGATATTGAGATAATAAAGGAAAAAGATTCTCTATCTTTCCTGTTGCAAAGTTATCCAGACAAACAACCTCATAATCATGAGCAAGTAAATACTCACAAAGATTGGAACCTATAAATCCGGCACCACCTGTTACTAAAACTTTTATCATAAAACTCTATTTACGTTTATTAGAAGAATCTAAATACATTACAATAAAAATCAATTCAAACAAATCTCCGCATTTTCTCTATCCAGTTTCTCATACACAGAATTATTCGACTTAAACTCAGGTACCACCTGTTTCATCAGTCTCACCGTATCTTCAATCTTCACCGAGAGTGCCAACTCCGCCAGTTTATCATAAGAGGCAAGTATTTCATCCCGTTTGTATTCCCTCACTTTGGCTATACGTATTTTATAATGATCCGTCGGAATCGTATTCTCCTCATTACTCAAGACCTCTTCATAAAGCTTTTCACCGGGACGCAAACCGGTAAACTTTATTTTAATATCTTCACCCGGAATGTATCCTGCAAGGCGGATCATTTTCTCGGCCAAGTCTACAATCTTCACCGGCTCGCCCATATCGAAAACAAATATCTGATTACCGGTACTCATTGTGGCTGCCTCCATCACCAAACGGCAGGCCTCGGGAATAGTCATAAAGAAACGGGTAATCCCGGGATCGGTGACGGTCACGGGGCCGCCTTCCTGTATCTGTTTTCTGAAATATGGAATCACACTGCCATTACTACCAAGTACATTTCCAAAGCGGGTAGTTACAAACTTCGTTTTTCCTTTCACCGGCCCATGTTCCATAGCAAGACCCAAACTTTGTACATAAATCTCAGCCAAGCGTTTGGAAGCTCCCATCACATTCGTCGGATTAACGGCCTTATCGGTGGAAATCATCACCATCTTCTCTACACAATATTGTACACAGAAGTCGGCAACCAGGCGGGAACCAACCACATTGACCCGGACCGCTTCACAAGGATTCTCTTCCATCAAAGGGACATGTTTGTAGGCAGCCGCATGAAATACGACTTGTGGACGGAACCTCTCAAAAGCCATCTGAAGACGTTCTTTCTGACGGACATCACCAATAAAAGGAACAAATGTCAATTCGGGGAAAAAGCGTTCTAATTCCAGACGGAGTTCGTGCATGGGAGTCTCAGCATTATCAAAAAGAACCAATTGCTTAATTCCGAAGGTAGCCAACTGGCGGCATAATTCACTACCGATACTACCGACAGCTCCTGTCACCAGAATGGTTTTACCCGTAAAATTCTTGATAATTTCCAGCATGTTGATCTCGATCTCATCACGCCCCAATAAATCCTCTATCCGGATTTCTCTGATGACAGTTTTCTTCAAACCATCCCCCAAAACATCGATAGGCGGAGAAACGTAATTTTTCACATTATTATCCTGACAGAATTTCACCAAATGCCCCTGTTCCTTCTGAGCCTCTTCATACGAGGGAAAAATAATGCCATTAATATTGTACTTTTCTACAAAGCATACAAAATTGGATTCATCTGCAAAATAATAGACCGGTGACTCTGACAAAGAGTAGGATTTGAGATTTTTATCCGGATTCACAAAACCGACTACATGAAAATGCTTACTCGTGTACATCCGTTTCTTGAGCGCAACGCTTTTATCACCGGTACCATATACCAACACTCTTGCTTTTCTGGAAGTAAACTGCAACACAGCAACATCATAGATCAAGATAAGCACTACGCGGGCACCCACTAAGATCCCTGTAGTTGTCAACAAATCGATAAAACAGCATACATACAGATACTTCTCCGGTAACCATGAACCGGTCAGAATGGCAACAATCAACAACGATAATTCTTTCAGCAGGATGGCTGTCTCAATTTTACCAACACTCTTTATCGATGCATGACGTATAATGTTTCTGCTGACTCTCAGAAAATGAAAAATAAGGAAACTGATGATACCCGAACAAACCGGGATGGTTATGATAACGTCTTTTTCAATATTAGTGATAAAACTATTAACAAAAAGCAGAGTGATACATGTGCCTGCGACAGACAACACCGTATCGGTAAACAAGACAGCCCGATAATTTACAAATCTCTTCTTTACAGACAGATTGTCAAAAATCTTAGAAATTATGCTTTTCACAATAAAGTTTTTTTTCAATTTCCTTTTATAGGAACAAAAGCCAAGAAATCAATATCAGGTTTTTATCTTTTCCAAAAACGGGAAAGGATTTTCCTTACATGGCTCATCTTTGTATGTTTATGAGTATCATTACCGTAACCATACCCATAACCATATCCATAACCGTAGCCATAACCATAGCCCTTATGATCTGAAGGAACTCCATTCAATATCACCGACATATTGCGAAGTTGTTCCTGACGGTACATATTCTCCAATTCAGGCAACTGACGACGATCCATCACACCCGAACGGACTACGAAAATAGTAAGATCGGCCACACGGTTCACAATGGAAGCATCCGCAACCATACCCGCAGGAACATTATCCACAATGATATAATCATAACGTTTACGAAGTTCCGTTATCAGACGATCAAAGCGCTCACTCAACAACAATTCGGCAGGATTGGGAGGTACGGGACCGGAGAAAATGACATCCAGTTTATCATACTCCTCACTCCTACCAATGATATCATCCAACTTATCCGTACTTCCCGAAAGATAGTGCGTCAGCCCCATACGATTGGAAGAGTTAGAGAAAATACCACTTAATGTCCCCTTACGGATATCAACGTCAACCAGAACAACTTTTTTATTCGTTTGGGCGATACTCATGGCAAGATTACTCGAGACAAACGTCTTACCCGCACCCGGATTGGCGGATGTAAACATGACCACCTGTAAGTTGGCGGCTTTCACACGCATAAAGTCCATGTTTGTACGAATAATACGGAAAGCCTCGGAGACAGAATCACGACTGTTCTCACGGACAACAATACCATCCGAATCCTCACCCTTATTATTACCATGACGGGGAATATTACCCAAGAAAGGAATAGTAAGTACTCCATCCAACTCCTTACGGGTACGAACTTTCGTATCCGTCACATTCAACAACCAGAATACACCCATGGGAATACCTAAACCTAAAACAATGGAAGCCAAGAAAATCATCATTGTTTTAGGTGCCACCGGAGCACTGCTACCCGAAGCAGCATCTATAATACGGGCATTACTCTCCGTAATGGCCTGTGTCAAAGCGTTTTCTTCACGCTTATTCAACAAATAAAGATAAAGCTCCTCCTTGATCTTCTGCTGACGCTCTACCGTAAGTACATATTTCTGCTGGGCAGGCACAGCCTCAATACGCTTCGAGGTCTGTTCTTCCTGCTCACGGATATTCTTCAACTGGATATTCAGACCGACAATCAGGTTATCTACCGAACGGATAATCGTCTGCTTCATAGCACCCAAAGAGTTATTCAGATCTATCACTATCGGATTCTTACTACTACTGCCCACCACCAGTTTGTCACGCTTCAAGAGAATATCATTATATTCCTTAATCTGAGCCTCAACACTGTTATCTGAAATTCCGGTATTGGCAGGAATCAAATCTGAATTCTTTTGAGGATCAGTCAAATACTCCTTAATGTATCTGGCAATACTCAACTGATTCTCCAGGCTGAGACCTTCCTGCTGGTAACGGCTCGTATTAGCAAGGTACATACCAGTTTCGGAGGTAATATCCGTCAGTTGATTTTCACGTTTAAAACTTTCGATATTGGCATCCACACTACCCAATTCACGTTCGATGATAATCAGACGTTTATTAATAAACTTGGAAGTATTCACAGCTATCTGGTTCTTATCATTGATAACATCCTCATTATAAACAGCAATAAGCATGTTCAGAACATCTTCTGCACGGGCAGTGGATACATCATCCAGAACCAGGTTGATAATGGTAGCCGTCTTGCTGGCAAGAGATACTTTCAACCTGCCACGATACCCTTCAATAACACTCTCCAAATTGGATTTGACTACATTTACAGGCTTACCATAAAAGACATCCGTATAGTATAACGTAGGAGTAATGACCATCGGACCGATCGGAGTAGAAACCGTATCATTCAGATGTACATCCAAAGCCTCTTCCGAATGAACTCCCCCACCCCCTACAGCTAAAGAGAATCCGGAAAGACGCACCGTAACGGAATCCACAGGGGTAACCACTACCGTTATAACCTGACGCTCCTCCGCCTCAGGAAAAGAAACGGTGACCGGAGCATGGGTATAAAGTTCATCATTGCGCAAACCATTTTTTACCTTATAACTCATATCCAAATGCAAACGCCGCGCAACCTCTTCCATCAGATGACGGGATTGAAAGACAAGTACTTCATTGTCCACATTACGTTTACCACCGAAAAGAGACAGATCAGAAAAAGCCGCAGATTCACTCATTCCACCACCTTTGGAATCGTCACGAATCAGAACGGATGCTTTCCGACTGTATACTTTGGAAGAAGACTTTAAATAAAAGAAAGCGATCCCGCCACAAACCAAAACAGACAGTACAAACCAATACCAATTAACCCATATAAGATGGAGAATATCGGTGATATTAATTTCCGGCTCTTGTTTGCGGACATCATTGTTTTTGTATTCAGTATTCATTATTCTTTCTTATATCCGGATTATTTAAACATAGTTACCATTAAAGAAGTGATAGAAGCCAATACCGAGACAGCAGACAACCAAACGCCCACAGAGTTATTGGAGTTGATACGGCTCTGCCCGGTCTTCGCCTTATTGGGCTCTACATATACAATATCATTTTGCTGTAAATAGTAGCACGGAGACTGAAAAATATCGGAAGAACGAAGGTCATGATACAGAATGAGACGTTTACCATCTTTTTCGCGAATAACGGCTATACGGTCACGACGACCATAAATAGTCAAATCACCTGCCATACTCAAAGCTTCCAACAGAGTTATCCGATCACCCGAAATATCGAATGTACCAGGACGTGCTACTTCACCCATCACAGAAACTTTAAAGTTCAGAAATTGGACAGTAACAATAGGATCTTTTATCAAATCCTCACTGATGAGTTTTTGTTTGATCAGTTCAGTTACCTGCATACGAGTCAATCCCTCCACATGAAGCTGTCCTAAGATAGGAAAATCAATATCACCATTCTGATCGACAAGATACCCCAAAAGACGTTGTTGACCGGGATTTTGACTCCCAATCTGATAACTTACCAAAGGCATATTAAAAGGCAAAGCCAATTCAGGATCTTTACTGTTCACCAGGATTGCCAACAAATCATCCTTATGAATAATTACTTCGTAGTTCTTATCAATATTTTCTTCCTTCAAGGAAGTTATATCCTGCAAATAAAGTACCTCTTTAGGAGCAGAACAGGACACAAAAAGTGTAACCAGGCACAATAAAAAATAATTCAGTATTCTAATACACATAAGATTTCTATTAAATAAAGTTCCGTATTGTTATTTGTATTCAAATTTTACTCTTCTACATCCCAGTTACCCCAAGGGTTGGATTCCAGACTATTCAGGTACTCGATAACTTCACATTCCGCTAAAGTTAACTCCCGGCCTTTCCAACCATTAATGATAACATGGGCCTCTTTTGACAGATCTTCATCAAACACCTCTCCATAACAAGCCACTAACAACTGACATTTCAACAGGGAAGCAGGAAGCTGATCAAGAACTTTCCAACTACGATCAAGAAGCTTCTGGATCTTTTGATTTTTATCACCATGATCATAGATGGTAGCATGATACCCTGTAAGCAGAACATAACAGAGCTGTGCTTCTTCCTCCGCATTGGAGCCATGCAAATGGAAAAGGCATTCGGATTGACGATAGACCTCCGTATTTAGTTTGCAGAATTCGTTGGAAAAAAGAGGAGTACCCTCAAAACCTAAATTAAGAAGTTCATGAGTGATACGCCGCAGAGTATCAATTTGTGATTGCAAAGACATGAGGAAAATTAATTGTTAAGAATTAAAGCAAGGCAAATAAAAGTCAATAAGGGGAGAATAGTTTAATCTTCGATTTTTTCCATCAGAGAAGGATGAACATAGGTAGTGGCTACAGCCATGACCCCTTTTATACAAACGGATACGCGCCGATCGCCCTTGACACGAAGAATAACACCTTCTACACCTTCAAATATACCACCGGTAATACGTACCCGATCTCCTTTCTGCAAAGCAGTGACAGCGGGATCAAGATAAACAATCTGTTCTTCATAATTACCGGAAACAGCAATAAAGCTACGCATTTGAGAATCAGGAACGGTAAGAGGACGCTGTGTCTCACGATCCATAATATAACGGACGAACAAAGAAGAACCCACCGACCGTTTGATATGGTCAATACATGCAAAGGAAGCATGAACGAATACAAGATTGTGTACTACAGGAACCAACTTGCGTATCTTACGATCCGCATGCCTGATGTACTCATAATGCATCGGAATAAAATTCTCAATTTTTTCGGCATCAAGCACCTTCTTTAGCAATAGTTCACGACTATAAGTAACACGAAGCGGATACCAACAAATGTCTGTAGTTTTGTTCACAATTGGATATTCTTTGGGGACACCGGGGTAATGAATTCCCTTCCGGTCAAGCGTGTATAAAACTAACTTTCTAATCTTAATACACTAACCCTCAGATGTATCCCTATCACAGGAGATAAACA
>DXWV01000104.1 GCA_019416685.1 Bacteroides sp. | reverse complement strand
GAAACAAACATAAAAAAAAGAGGATGTGTCAATTTCTTAGTTTTGACACACCCTCACATTTCTTTAAGAAAAGAGGCTATAATTATTGCCGGATAATTTCTTAAAATCTATCACAAAAGAGATTTTGAATCGAGGAAGATTTTTTTGAAAACACGTCTGATCTTGTGCAGCCAATAAACATGAGATAAATTCGCGCCTGATACTCGTTCACTCCGAGCCGCTTTCCGCATACATAGCTAAATGAGGAAGAAATTATATCGAGGGAAGTATAGAAAAAAGGAAATCGAGTTGTCTGCTATGCGTTTATCATCATAAAACGCAGAACTTTCCCCACAGAAAGGAAAGCTATATATATAAAAAGCCTGTACCAATATGATACAGGCTCCGTTTGGATTGTGATATATACTTTTTACTTGGCTCTGGTTTTACCGTAGTATTTGCTTCCATCGGGAGATAAGTAAAAATCGAATGTTTCTTCAACGGCTGTTCCACCGGGAGGAACCAATGAATATTTACATCTAACGATTACGGCAAGAACATCTGCCGGATTCCTACTATCATAACCTTTCAAGTTATCGGGAGTAAGATTTCTAAGCGAATCTATGCGATCACTCATAACAGCAATGTCAGTATTGTATTTTTCATGATTATGCTTTGTTGATTGATAAGACTTTAATTCTTTAGTCTTCTCAAGGGCAAGTGCAACACGATCAATGATAAGTTGTTTGTCTTTTCTGAACTCATCAGTTAAATAAGCAATACTGTCGGCAACCGTAACATTGCCGGTTTCGCTAATCTCCACAATTTTGAAGTTGAGATTTTCTTTTGTGTCGCTCCCTTTTAACAGGTTATCAGTAATGATTTTTTCGTAATTACTCGTTGATGAGTTGGAACCGCAGGAAACCATTAAAACAGCGATAAATAAATAAAATACGTGTTTCATATCTGAATGTATTAAACGTTTATTAATTCATTGAAATAGCCGGAAGTTTAGAATGCAGGTTATATACTATCAGAACTTCGGCTGTCTTTTTATTATCATTCCGGGTATATTCGGTTAGTGCTTTCATTACCCATTCTCGAAAAGCCCTTGCTTCAAAAGATGCTACACGGTAGCTGACAAATATCAGTGCTTCCAGATTATACAGTACCGTTTCGCATGGGTGCCCATTGCTCTCAAATTTATGTATTCGGGTAACATCTTCCTCATGGAGTAACCCGGATTTGAATATACTCCGAAAGTTGTTACCAATCGTATTGACGAATACATTTAATAAGTCGGCAATTTGATGTTTCGTTACCCATAGGGTGCAATTTACAAGTTTTGCTTCAACAATCAGTTGATTTTCATTGTTTTCTTTAATATTTATATATCCTCGTTCCATAATTATATTATTCTTCATTGTGTTGAACATTAAAACCAATACGTTTACGGGGTTTATTTTCCAGTTCTTTTTGTGATGCCAGTTCGGTAAGAGCCTGGTAAATATCACTGAACTGCATATTTGTTTCCACCATAAATTCCTCCAGTTTACGATTTAATTCCGCATATCCCAGTGCATATTGTCGTAAGGCGACAAAAGCTCTGATGATAGATATATTAACCTGAATGGCCAGCGTACTGTTAAGAACGCTTGAAAGTTGGGCTATACCTTGTTCTGTAAAACCAAAGGGTAAGTATTTTACGTGTTGTCCTTGACCTTGATTTTCTAAGGTGCCAAAATTGCACCTTAAAAAATCGTACTCATCTTTTGTGAGTTCTATCATAAAATCGGGTGGGAAGCGGTCTATGTTCCGCCGGACAGAACGTTTCAGGTTTTTTGTTTCAACCTGATATAACTCGGAGAGGTCATAATCTAACATGACACGCATACCCCGGATTTCATAAATCTTACTTTGAATAATCTGTAATTCCATGATAAATATATTTAATGGGTTAAACAGCGACCTGGGTTTTAGCTTTCATTGGTTTGAAAGTTAAATTATTCTCACTTTCAAAGGTGTTTGACCAGAGAGAGGATTTTTCTTCTTCCGAAAGGCTGTGCCACATGACGGATATTCGCTTTAATCTTTCGGGATCATCAGACAAAGTGCCGGGAAGATTAAATAAAGCCATTTTTTCACGTAGTGAAAGGCACTCAAAGAGTTGATCTAATTTAGATTTAGATTTGGTTCTCTTTTCTTCCAGTTTTTCAGCAAAAGAAGCCATATCATTGCTGACTTTAACATCAGTAATTCGTGCGTAAATTTGGGTAGTTTTGATATTAGTATGCCCTAACATCTTTGACACGCTTTCGATAGATACACCTTTTGTAAGCGTGAGAGTCGCAAACGTATGTCTTGCAAGGTGATAGCTTAAATTTTTATCAATTCCACAGATTGTTCCGATTTCTTTGAGGTATTCATTCATCTTTTGATTACTCATTACCGGAAGTGCTTTATCATCTGGCAATTTACCCGAATATTTCTCTATAATTTGCTTTGGGATATCAAGTAAAGGCACATTATAATTTACGCCTGTTTTTTCTCGTTTGCCCATAATCCACAATCCGTCATCGAAAGAAGTACGAATATTTGACTGGCGCAAATTCTTTACATCTATGTATGCAAGTCCGCTAAAGCAACTGAAAATGAATATATCCCTTACTCGTTCAAGACGTTCGGAAGCGAATTTCTTACACATAATTATATCAATCTCCTGTTGTGTTAAGTAGCCACGATCCGTTTTTTTGAATCGTATCTTGAAATTGGCAAACGGGTCAATATGTATCCAACCGTTGTTTTTCGCCATGATAATAATGGTTCGGAAACGTTGTAGGAATTTTGCAGTCGTATTTTCTTTGCATTTACAGGTAGTCATCAGGTAAATCTCGAAATTATGCAGGAACATATGATTTACTTCTTTCAAAGAAATATCTGATACATTATAATACTCCTTGATGAAGCCAGCCATGCGTCTATAGGCAACTTCATATTTTTGGAGTGTTTCTTTAGATTTACTTATGCCGACTAATTTGGCAAGATCCTCATTGTGGCGTTGGAAAAGTTCGAGAACAGTTTGATGTTTTATTTCAAGACCGAGAAAGATATTTTTTACCCTTTCGGCATTTACATTGTTTTCACGGGTAAGTAATTCGTGATATACATTATAAACACTCGTTTTAATAGCTTCTAAAACAGAATTGATTTCAAGGGCTTCTTTTGTTTTGCCAATGATAGTAGAAGATTTCGTGTCCCATAATTCAGGTTTAATACTATATTTAGTATTAAAACGGCTTGCTTGTCCGTCAATCGTAATCCTCCCAAAAATAGGTATTGAACCATCTGATTTTTCTTTGTCTCTTTTCAAATAGAAAAGAATCTTAAATGTACTTTTCATAAACTCATTTTTTAATGTTACAAAATTACTTATAACTATCTGTAAATGAGTTTTATGCACACTGCCAAATGGCGACAACATACTGCCAATTTAGGACAAATCGTACCCCCTATAAAGTGATTTTTCGTACCCCCTGCACCTTTTTTAAAAAAGGGGTACGAATTGGGTTAGATGCTTTGTCTTTTTTTGTCTTTTTCTTGGCTTTCGACTAAGACAGGATAAAAAGAAAAAGTCCTCCATATTCACTGAATATGAAGGACTTGTCTTACTGTTGGCGCCTCTTGTCTTAGGCTCCCAGCGGTATGGACGGGAAAGCCACCTTTAAGGTATAAATCGCTGTGTTTCAATATGTTACCCTCTTGATTTTGCTTAGGGGGTACGAGTTGGGTTAAGTTATTTTTAACTTACTTTATTTCAACACATTAGCTTTCCAAATCTTTCCGACTGTTTGGGCGGAACGTACGGCTCTAAGACTTATATTTTCATTCATTATCGACTGTTGCCAAACTTTTG
>DXWV01000103.1 GCA_019416685.1 Bacteroides sp. | reverse complement strand
TTACCAGGAAAGGAGATACAGACATTTTTTATAGTGTACTTTATCGGATGCTTACTTAAATCCTTTTACATCATCTGGACTACCACAAATATTTCTTGTTATTACTCCTCCAACTTTCAAGCCCCAGTTGTTACCGACTAAAGTCGGGCTTCTACCTGGTTTAAATCCATCGGATAGATACTCTAAATCAATAGTGATATTAAAAGTGTTATCTTTAAAATCTAAAAGTGGAATTTTTAGATCAAGTAGTCCGTTGTAATAATTAATATTCGCATTATTATATTTTGTGTATTCTGCTGTCTGGGGAGTTGAAAATCCCAAATTCTTAGGTGAAAAGTAATAATTAACAAAATTATTTGGAATAAAATCTTGTGCAAATAATAAATTAAAGCTATTACTGACAATAATTAGCCATGATAAAACGATTACATAACGAATTATATGGTGATTTTTTATTTTCATTTTACATTAGATTATGTTAAATAACACTCTGTTTTTAAACTTACTTGAAATGTGATTTTTTTTTTATAAAAAGTTACTTCATTTTTACAATGAACAAGGTCTACCCTTTTATAATTGTTTTAGGTATACCGAGGAAATGTCTGTTACAAATCCATTATTTAAATGGGTAACGTGTTGTTTTATTGTTACAATATGATTTTAATTGCAAATCCATTTTTATTATTAATAGTAAAATCTGTTTTGGATAGATACCTCATTGTTTAATGTCCTCTAAGCTTAAATTCTCCGCGTTCAAAATGTTCTATCACAGTAGGCGTTGTATAACTGATACCAAAATTATCCGGTCCAAAGTCATATTTTACTAATAAATGTTTTTTGAAATCCCGATAGATCTTCATTGCCCATTTGACATACTCTTCGTCTTTTTTGATAAATTCTTGTGTAGGTCTGTCAAAATATAGTTTGGTAAAATAAAAACGAGATGGAGGAAGTAATTGGTCTTTTGTGATTTTCGCAAAGTCAAATTGAATTATAAGTTCTTTATCACAGTCTGCATAGTATGTAAGTTTACCTGACGGCGATAAGTAGCTTTTATATTCGAATAGTTCAACCCATTTTGGCAAGGTTAAAAAGACTTGACCATAATTTGAAAATTCAGCATTAAGCTTCACTATAATAGGATTCAAATCAAAACTATATGTTTTTACACACATAATATCACGCTCTTCTAACCATTGTTGTATACCAGATAATTCTTCCGGCAATACATAAAAATTAATTTGTGATGATAACATGTTATATTTTTTTTATTTAGTAACTTATGTCGAATATGGTTTTTAGTCCATCCTGTTGATGTTAATACTTCTGTTATATCTATTATACTAAATACACTGCTTTGAAAATATTTTGTACATCACCATGAGGTCTGTTTTTTATGAGTATACTCTTTAACTTTTATTTCCTATAAATTTTTCTTGCAATAGATAGCCAAGGAAAACACCAAATATTAATAGTATAACACAACTGAATACTATTGATATTTTATCTAATCTTAAAATGATATATAAGCAGAAATACCAACTAAAAACTTGTTTTATTATAATGGCCGAATTGAGATAAAATGTATGTTTAATGTCCTCTAAGCTTAAATTCTCCGCGTTCAAAATGTTCTATCACAGTAGGCGTTGTATAATTGATACCAAAATTATCCGGTCCAAAGTCATATTTTACTAAGAAATGTTTTTTGAAATCCCGATAGATCTTCATTGCCCACTTGACATACTCTTCATCTTTCTTAATAAACTCTTGTGTAGGTCTGTCAAAATATAGTTTGGTAAAATAAAAACTAGATGGAGGAAGTAATTGGTCTTTTGTGATTTTTTCAAAGTCAAATTGAATTATAAGTTCTTTATCACAATTTGCATAATATGTAAGTTTACCTGACGGTGGTAAGTAGCTTTTATATTCAAATAGTTCAACCCATTTTGGCAAGGTTAAAAAGACTTGACCATGATTTGATGTATATTCAGCATTAAGCTTCACTATGATATGATTCAAATCAGAGCTATATGTTTTTACACACACAATATCGCGCTCTTCTAACCATTGCTGTATACCAGATAATTCTTCTGGCAATACATAAAAATTAATTTGTGATGATAACATATTATATTTTATTATGAATATTATTCTAATTATAAGGAACAAATATAGGTCGTTGCCCCGTTGCCTTTTCAATATCGTCAAGCGCTCTTCTTTCTCGCGCAACTGGAGTCTCGTTCTTGTTTTGACGCCCTACTTGTACATACTTAACTTCACCAGTAGTAGGATTTATACCTCTTACATCCACAGCACGTCTAGTTTTTTCACCATTTGGGGTATAAATAGTTCGCTCTGTTCTTATATCCTCAAAACCATTACTTTTCAACTGTTCCATTGCTTCTGCAACTTTATCTTGATGCGCCTGGCCTCCTCTTTTTCCAAATGGATTCGGAACAAATTTACCGATTTCTTCTCTAACTTCTGAGGTAACGGTTTTACGAACAATCTTTTCTATCGGTTTTTGTATAAAAACACGGGTAGAAATTGCTTCCATTTTTGCTCCGGGAATGAAACTAGAAAGCACACCTTCATTATAACTGTTCCAGGCTGCCTCCATATTACGAGCGTTACTTACCCTATTTAAGGTAGGAGCATTCACAGGCTGCGATTCAGATAGCAAGCTAAGAAAAATAGGAATGACTGGCCAAGGGAACTTGCCATCCGGATCGATATGTCCCAACGGATTATTCAAACAATACGCATATGGACTAATTGAATAATACTTTTCACATAATGGGTCTATAGACATGAAGCGATCCAAAGCCGGGTCATACGATCGGGCATAAGAATCATACAGATTCAATCTCATCAATGTCTCAAATTCTTTCCCTCCAAATCTGTATCTCTGTGGGTTTTCCTCCCATTTGCTATCTTTTATGGGCATTCCAAAAGGGAAATAGTCGTCCATTGCTTTCACCTGGCCGGTTGAATTAGTGGTAGCGCGGTTATTTCCTATATGGTCTTTGATATAAAAATAGTAATTCCCGTCTTTGATATATCCATTGTCAATGAGTATTTTATCAAGACATATTGCTCCATCGATAATCTTATATATGATGTTCCCGCAATAATATGTCGATTCTAATCTATCCGTAGACTCATCCATTGATGCGCCTCCGGCTATTTCGGATGGATTCAGTGAATGTCTTAAAGATACAGAACTTGTGGTTGCTAATTTCTCCCCTGTTGCTAAGTATAGGTATTCGATTGATCCGGATACCAAAGGGTTGTCAACCACTATTCGCTGAGGCAGGTTGAGATAATTATTTTCAATGGTCGCGCACCTATAAGGGTCTTTGATAACTGCGCCATTTAGATCATATTCATAAGATTGAAGTTTACCGACTCCTGCCATATCTCTGAAATCATATGAGTTGTATTCCTGTGAATCTTTGGCAGAATCTTCTATTGTCTCAATTTGATTGCCTAAATAAGATATTGTCAAGAAATCAGGAAATACAGTGCCGGTATTTGTATTCATACTTCTATATATATTTTTTACATTTCCATTTTTATCATATATAAATCGGGCATTTGGTGTTCCAAACCCACCATCTTTATTCATATATTCGATCATTCTTGAAAGCCCATCATACATCATGGATATATTCCATTTGCTTGAGCCACTTCTTGATTCTCTGTAATCATTTATAGAAGTTATATTTCCAATCTTGTCATATTCAAGTTTTTCCTTGTATATACTATTATTTGAATCGGCCAACCAGGATCGGATATTATATTTATAATTCGTTTTTAAAGCATCTTGATTGTTCGTTTGCGTTGATGATAGTTGCCCCAACTCATTATATGTATTTTGGACTATAACAATTTCACTTCCTCCATTCAGCTTATGTCTTGTTGCTATTAAACGCCCCGCATGGTCGTAGTCATAGCTGTATATTTCATTAGTTTGATTTAAGGTAAGTATAGAATGTTCGTGCAGTTTTTTTATGGGTTTTCCTTGAAAATTATAAGCAATGTATTCATTGTCAACCCCAAGCTCCTGTAACCAACACTTCTTTGTTTGGATAAGACGACCACGGTCATCGTAATATAAAGCGGAATATTCGTCGAATATATCTTCATAACCTGAGATTGACGTGTTTACATAAGTGCCTGTCAATAGCCCTTTCGCGGAATAACTATTAACATTATATCGTTTGCCATATCCTTGACGTTCCTCGTATTCAAGCATGGTACGCCTTTCCTGCTTTATGTCCAGAAGAAAGTCATAATTATCGTAATAGTTTATAGTTAGTACTCTTGCATCTTCAGGGCTAAAGTTTGAAAAGGAATAACCAGAGCTACCTTCATAAGTTCCGACAACCAGTTTATCCTTATAGTTATTATTTGATATATTTGTGTTATGACAGATACCGGTTTGTACAATACGTCCGAATGCATCAGGAACAGAGTATAACCATTCACCTGTTTTACGTTGTTCTGCATTCTGGGTAAAAATCAATCGGTCTCCCCTATCGTACACATAATAAATCCAATCACATCCGGGCAGACGTTTTCTTATACATCGATTGCGCTCATCATATTTATAAAGATAAGCATATTGTTTTACTTCTAGGCTATTATCCGTTATTTGTTTACTTTCTTTTATAAGCTTGTCTGCAAGCATGGGAGGAATGACATAAGATAAATTATCAAAATCGTCATATACATAGTATGTATCATGTGTACCACTATTCAACTGACGCGTAAGGACTACTTGTCCTTGTTTATTTTTGAATTCATAAGAACTATAACCTTCTTCATTTTTTACTTCAGTCACATAAAGTTCCCCTGGGGCAAATGGTGCCGGTTTTACAAGAGAAGTATTCAAGTTACTGCCCGTTATAGTAAAATGCATACAAGACAGCTTACCATTAGCTTCATTTGTTAAATAGTTTGTTTTAATTGAATAGTTCCAGCTATGCCACTTGGAACCCGGACCATATTGTTCCAAAATTCTGTTTAAGGGAGAAGCTTCGTAAATGGTTTTGGAATAGGGTTTCGAGTCATTTATGTTAGAAGCGATTGCTGCTGATTTCACTTCAGGATTTCCTGTGAAAGCACCATCTTTTCCTGAAATTACCGCAGGAAGCCAAGTTGCAACATTTCTTCCGCACGCATCATATTCTTGTAGGGTTACCAAGCTATTGTGCTCGGGGGTGATACCGACTTGAACTGTTTGTACAGGACGTCCCAATCCATCGAAATATTGTATGCTTTCTATAAATTTAGTTGGATCTGTCTCATCTGTCATCGTTTTGGTTCTTATATAATTTTGATCCTGACTTTGAGACATTGCACAGATGCAGTATACTATATAAGCTATAAATAATATAGAGTGTTTCATGGGATTTATTTTTTCAAGACAATATTAGACACGGATTCATTTCTGACATCGAACTTAATAATGTATGCACCGGGGAAGAGAACGGAACAGTCTATTGCTTCCTTATACAATCCTTTCTCTCTATGTTTTGGAGCGATTACTTTCACAACTCCATATACAGAACTATATAAGGTAATGGCTACTATGGCTTCATCTTCCAATTTGTATTCTATGTTAAGTGTGGTAGATACAGGATTGGGCCAATAGTTATAAGAAAAGTTTTTGCTAATCCAACTTGTATTTGTATCTGTTTTATTGTTATTTAAACTATCCAAAACTGCCAGATTTTCAGGATCATCGTTAAGGTAATAATGGTCTATCGGTGGATAAAAATAGGCGGTTGTAAAAGTTTCGTTTTTGAGGCTATCTACCACTTCGAATGCTTGAACAGTTTCAAAGATAGGGTAACGATAACCTTTGGCATACCAACTATATGTGTTTGCTTCTATCTGCTTGTGGCATTTGACTGGATTTTGCTTTTGCTGCCTGCTAAGTAATATTTTAGCTATGTCACCAGGGCCGGATTTGTTTTTTTTGATGTTAGAAGTATCATTTATAATTTGTACAGTTTTAATTCGGAGAATATTATTTAGTGTATCACCCGAAGGTAATATCATTTTCCCATAAGCATCTGATTCAACGCTTATATTTCCATAAGTATTGGTTCTTTTTAATGAAGTATGCAATCCTTCTGATTCAAATTTTTGTTCAATTTTTCGTTTGTAATTAAAGGGAAAAACCATCAATGGAAGTGGAATCTTATGATGCATAAGCGTTACAGGATTTTCATGGCCCAAACAAAACATCGTGTCTCCTTTTATCTGATAATAATACATCGTGGAGTGTTCCTCACCAATGATCAAATGATTTATATCGGAGTCTTTTTTGAGTAGTGTATCTCGTCCCATGATATAAATACTGTCATTGATAAGTTCCGGAGCACGAAAAGTCAATTTGTATTTGGGGTTGACAGCTTCCAGCATACTGAAATCCCATATTACATTTTCACCGGATCTTCCCGGATCTTTATATTGCATCTGTTGTTTTATGATTTCGTCTCCATTACGGACGGAATTATTTTCACGGGTTATCTGTCCGGAGATTGATAAACAAAAAGAACCTGATAATAATAGCAGTAGTGTTTTTTTCATAGTGATTGTATTTAATTATAAGTTGGTATATTGAATAGTTAAGTAGTTGGTTTAGGAATGTCTGCAAAATTACATATTATTTAATGCTATTCCAATATTATGGTTCAATATTTTTCTTTTTTGTGCAAAACGCTTCTTTCTTAAAAAAAAACTAAGATCATCCAGTTGTATAATTTGCTTGTTTGTGTATGTATCCTGACTTATATTTAATACGAATTTCAACTATTTGAAACAAATTAGTTCATAACAGAATACACAAATGTACAGAGTTATTGTAGGAGTTGATTTTAAAAATTAAAACTTTGTGCTTTGTTACTTTGTGGTGAGATGTATTCAAAATCGTACAACAATGAGCTAAACTTATCACAATTACACTGGCCCCCAAATCACTTTTCATTTAACCATAATTTGAGAATTTCACTCTTAGTAAAAACCGAAAGTGGAACTTGAAAGGAATTATATACTTCTCAATTTTAACGAGCACGGTGTATGCAGCAATTATTAGGTGACTAAGTAATGTTTTTGATATATTTGGCGTCTGTTTAATCATGATATATCACAGTGGGAATAAATGGAAAGGTGGAATAAAATGAAACACAAATTACACAAATTTTAAATTCTAATTTGTGTAATTTGTGTTTTACCTGTTCATTACTTATGAATAAATTAAAAATAGTTTTTTAAAATACCGGCATCTGCCAGATAAATCCTACGGATACACGGTTGGTGCTGTAATCTTCTTGTCCCAGTACTTTGGCACGGGAAGTGAAATTATAGGTCCGTCCCACATAGGTGAGGAAGAAGTGCAGGTTGGTTTTCATCGGATAATATTCTATACCTGTGAGGTATCCCCAGGAAGTGCGATAATTACCTCTGGCTATTCCTTCTGTACTTTTGGTGACAGAGGCTGTTTCGTACATACCTTTTACAAAAGCATTCCATTTGGGGCAGAACCGATAGTTCAGTTTAGTTACTACAGAGAGGTATCCGGCATCAAAAGCATTATGACCGTCCGGGCGTCCCACTATTCCGGTGATTGTACCATTCCGGTCTATATCTTCATGAGAATACATAAAGTCGAGGAACATGTTGAACTTATCCAGGTTCAGCTCATTACCCAATGCATAATAATACATATTCTTACTTTTAGCTTCACTCAGGACAGAGGCCGACCAGCGGGTCTTGAATACATCATTGAAATTACCATTCCAGTTCAATGTGTACACCAGTGGCAATTTACCGGAGCGTAGATCGGGACGTTGCCCCTCTTCATTTTCTGTGATACCATAAGTACTGTCGAATGAACCGTTGCGGCTGTTCAATATCTGTAGATTGAGTTGTTGGGTCGAAGTAAGATTATAACCGATGTTCAAACCGGTCATGAAGTTACTCATGTTTTCAATCATGTCACTGTACTCGTAGATGTCTATCGGATTCAAGTCGAATTCAATCCCCCCATAAGCAGCACACTGCTTACCGGCAAAGAGATTGAACTGATCATTCAGCTTGATGCCTATTCCGGCGTAGTCTATTGAGGTAGGTATATTGTCAATCATACCACCTCCTTCGTTGGAGCGGTTCAGCCGCTGGCGATAGCGATACGAGAGCCAGTTATTGATATTTCCTTTCATCTCGATACGGAGCTGGCGCATTTTGAAAGCACCTTCTTCAAATCCGTCCCGGAAGTTCGCGTCGAAGCTTCCCTGCATATTGAGATAGAGGTTGAACTTATCCGATTTCTTTTTGACATCTGTCAGTTCTTCGAATAGTGTTTTATCAACCATGAATTTCTTACTCTTTTCTGTCTTCTGGGCATACACCCCCTGGATACTACCCATGATGAGCAGTATAAACATTATTTTTTTCATAATCGGATCGGTGAATTAGCGGTTAGCGGTTAGTGATAAGTGATTAGTGTCATGCGATGTAAAAGCGCAGCCGCTTATCACTTATCACTAATCATTAATCACTCATTTTTTAGTATTCATTAAAGTATTTCTGAATCTGTTTCCAGTCGTTTGTTTTCGTCAATGCAAGCATCAATAATACACGCGCTTTCTGCGGATTCAGTTCTTGAGAAGCAACAAATTGATATTGAGCATCATCTACCTCTGCGTCCAAAGTGGTCGGGCCGGTAGGTACTCTGGAGGAGCGGACTACCAGAATTCCCTTTTTGCGGGCTTCCGTCAGTATCGGAAAGATATTTTTGTGGATATTTCCGTTACCTACGCCGGCATGAATAATACCTTTGTATCCGTTGTTCAGTAAAGGAGTCACCATATCAGCTTCTATATTCGAATAGCTATAAACGATTCCTACTTTGGGAAGTGATTCCAGATAAGTCACATCAAAAACCGATTGCATCGTATGTTTTTTCAGGGGTGCTTGATTGTAGAATACTTTTCCATTGAAGATGTATCCCAGCGCACCGGAGTTAGGAGCCTGGAAAGTCTGTACATCAATGGTGTTCATCTTTTGTACACTTTCTGCTCCGAGGATGAGTCCGTTCATAGCTACTAAAACTCCTTTGCCGCTTGACTCTTTGGCGCCGGCAGTAACTACGGCATTGTATATATTCAGTGGTCCATCAGCACTCAATGCAGTAGAAGGACGCATAGCGCCTACCAGTACAACGGGTTTAAAGCTTTTCACCGTCAGGTTAAGGAAATAGGCAGTTTCCTCCATGGTGTCCGTTCCGTGTGTGATGACAATACCATCTATATCCGGACGTCTCAGCAATTCGTTTATTTTCTTTGCAAGCGTTAACCACACAGCATCGTTCATATCCTGCGAACCGATTTTTACGATTTGTTCGCCGGTTACATTGGCTATGTCGTTCAATCCGGGTACCGCATCCAGCAGTGTGCTGATTGCTACTTGCCCGGCGGTGTAGTTGGTTGAAGTAGCCGATGTGCCTGTTCCGGCAATGGTTCCGCCTGTGGCAAGAATATGGATATTAGGTTTTCCCGCAGCAAAAGTTAGGGTGACGGAGAATAGTAACGAAACTACTACCAGACTCAGTTTTTTTAATTCTTTCATGACTAAATGGTTGTTTAGGTTAATAATATATTCGGTTTAATAAATTTGTATGAATAAGAGTCCCAGTACGATTGCTACTACTGTAGATACAATACCGGGCATCATAAAGGAATGATTTAACACATATTTGCCTATTTTTGTTGTGCCCGTACGGTCAAAATTGATAGCTGCTACTACAGTAGGATAATTCGGAATGAAGAAATATCCGTTCACTGCCGGGAACATAGCTATCAGCATATAAGGTGAAATGCCCAGTGCAATGCCCAGCGGCATCAGTGCACGTACAGTGGCAGCCTGGCTGTAAAGTAAGATAGACATGACGAATAGTGCGATACCAAATAGCCAGGGCATTTCGCGTACAACTCCTTCGATGGATTGGGTTAGTTCACCCATATTCCCCTGAAGGAATGTATCACCCATCCAGGCTATTCCGAAGATAGCGATTACCGCCTGCATCCCTGCCGGGAAAACAGAACCCTGTGTAGCTTTGAGGCCATCAGTCTTGGTAAACAAAAGAATAAGGGCAGCTGCCGATAGCATGACAATCTCTATGATGGAAGACATGCCCAGTGTGATGATTTCTCCGTCGATAAGGAATGAAGGGCGCATTCCCTCGAATGAGCCGAAGAATACAATAAACACGGTGGCTAATATGAAAATGAGTACCGAAACCAGCGCATGGCGTTTGTTCTGCACATCTTTGATTTCCACTTTGTGCTCTTTTATCATTCCTTCTGCAACGCGCTTTTGATATTCCGGATCGTCTATCAGTTCTTTACCTACCCGCATGGAGAAAAAAGCGCCTACCAATACACCGATTATTGTAGCCGGGATTGTTATTTTAAGAATATCAAACAGAGTGATGTCGAATCCTGCCAATAGGCCCAACAGAGCAACTGTAGCAGCAGAAATAGGACTTGCCGTAATAGCCTGTTGTGAGGCAATGACAGCTATACCGAGCGGCCTTTCCGGACGTATCTTGGTTTCAGTGGCAACCTCTGCAATAACCGGCAGGACTGAATAGGCTACGTGTCCTGTTCCTGCAACGAAAGTGAACAGATACGTCACAATCGGGCTGAGGATCGTGACATGCGAAGGGTTTTTGCGTAATAGCTTTTCGGCTAATTTCACCATGTAATCGAGTCCTCCGGCTGCCTGCATACAGGAGGCTGCTGAGATAACAGCAGCAATCATCAGCATCACATCAATAGGAGGAGCAGTTGGTTGCAGACCGAATACAAAGGTGAGTATCGCTAATCCGACACCTCCCATTACTCCCAATCCGATGCCGCCCAAGCGAGCTCCGATAATAATAGCTGTTAGTACAAATGCTAATTGTAAAATCATATCTTTCTTTTTTAAGGTCGGGTAAAGATAACAGAAATCTACTAATATGATAAAACAACAAAAAATAAGTTGAATGGTTTTCGCATATTTATTAAAACAATAAGAGTCGGGTTTGGTTATTATAACAGAAACTCATAAAACGTCATTGTTAAAAAAGAGATATTATGGAACAGAATTTATCAAAAGAAACCCGTACGGAAAGTGATTTGATAGGAAGTCGTGAAGTACCGGAGAGTGCTTTGTACGGTGTGCAGACATTAAGAGGCATTGAAAATTTTAAGATCAGTAAATTTCACCTCAATGAATACCCTTTGTTCATAAATGCGCTTGCTATTACTAAAATGGGAGCAGCGGTTGCCAATTATGAACTTCATTTGCTGACCAAAGAACAGACAGATGCTATTCTGAAAGCTTGTAAAGAAATTCTTGAAGGCAAGCATCACGAGCAATTTCCGGTAGATATGATTCAGGGTGGTGCCGGTACTACTACCAATATGAATGCCAATGAAGTGATTGCCAACCGTGCCCTTGAGTTGATGGGACATAAGCGGGGAGAGTATCAGTATTGCTCACCCAATGATCATGTCAACCGTTCGCAATCTACCAATGATGCTTATCCTACAGCTATTCATATTGGTCTGTATTATACTCATCTCAAACTAATGAAACATTTTAATGAACTTATTGAAGCTTTCCAGAAGAAAGCCGGAGAGTTTGCACATATCATTAAAATGGGACGTACCCAGCTGGAAGATGCCGTACCGATGACTTTGGGTCAGACCTTCAATGGCTTTGCGAGTATTCTTCGGGATGAAATTAAAAATCTGGATTTTGCGGCTCAGGATTTCCTGACGGTAAATATGGGCGCTACTGCTATCGGAACCGGAATAACGGCTGAGCCCGGGTATGCAGAAAAATGCATTGAAGCCCTGCGGAAAATAACCGGACTGGATATAAAACTGGCTGATGATCTGGTAGGGGCTACTTCGGATACTTCTTCTATGGTAGGGTATTCATCGGCTATGCGACGTGTCGCTGTTAAAATGAATAAGATTTGTAATGACCTGCGTTTATTGGCTTCCGGTCCGCGTTGCGGATTGGGTGAGATTAACCTTCCCGCCATGCAGCCCGGTTCGTCTATTATGCCGGGTAAGGTAAATCCGGTGATTCCTGAAGTCATGAATCAGATCGATTATAAGGTAATCGGCAATGATCTTTGTGTAGCTATGAGTGGCGAAGCTGCACAGATGGAGCTTAATGCTATGGAGCCAGTCATGGCACAGTGTTGCTTTGAATCAGCCGATCTGTTGATGAATGGATTTGACACTTTGCGTACTTTGTGCATTGATGGTATCACGGCCAATGAAGAAACCTGCCGTCGTCATGTACACGACAGTATTGGTGTAGTTACTGCACTCAATCCGGTGATTGGTTACAAGAACTCTACGAAAATTGCCAAAGAGGCTCTTGAAACCGGAAAAGGTGTCTATGAACTGGTATTGGAGCATGATATTCTCTCTAAGAAAGACCTCGATACTATTTTGAAACCGGAAAATATGATTAAACCGGTAAAGCTGGATATAAAGCCGAATAAATAAGGCTTTATACAGTAAACGAGAGTGTACGTTATTCCATGTATAAGCAATAGGCTTCTCTGCAAATATGTAATAGCTTTTAAGGAGGTGGAGTAACTGATTTGGATAAGCAAAACATGGGGATGTTCTTCTATAAAACATCCCCATGTTCTTGTTTAAAACACCCGGATGTTTTGATGAAGAACATCCGGGTGTTTTTGTAACAGAGTAGTACTGTTCGTTATCGTAAGAGTATGGTATATAGCGCATTATAATACTATTGATTTGCACGCTTAAAACCATATGATTTGTATGCTTTCCCAGAGTAAGTTATTTCTTATTGATAATATTGCTTGTGGTATGTTTGGATAGTCTAAACGTTAACAAAGAGTAATAATATCACTTGTGTACATTTTTCAAGTAAAAAAGTATATATTTGTAATACACAACCTCTAACACACAAATATTATGAAAAAGGCACTATTCGTAGCTATACAATTATCAATAACCTTGTATGCTTTCTCCCAGTCTCACCTGACTTCTTCTCTGAATATGTTTCGTGCCGGTGATGTGATTTCCAAACAACAAGTCGAGTACAAAGACCCGGGACGTTCAGGTGAAAATGTTCTTTGGGATTTCAGCCAATTGGAGACGATCAATCCCCAATATCAATTAAGGTATGTTGCGCCTGTGCTTTCGGATAGTGGTTATATAATGGGGAAAAATGTTGTTCCCATAGTCAGTGTGCCTAAAGCAGATAGTCTGCTCATTGGAAAAGAACATGATACATCCTATTTCTATTGTTTACGGAACGATACACTTTTTTGTTTGGGGCATGAGAATATGGTTGTCAGTTTATGGTATGACTGTCCGTTGTTAATGAGTGTTTATTCGTCTGCTTTTCAGGAACAGATTACTTTACCTTTCCGTGGCGAAGGATTGTATTCGATGCAAGTACCCATTCGTACACAAGGTACAATGACAATTGAACCGGATGCAACCGGGATGATACTCCTACCTTCCGGAGATACTCTGAAACATATATCGCGGGTTAAATCCTTGCAAAAAATCGTTCAGCTGGACAAAGTAGAAGATGATTCCGCATCGTTAGCTCAACTGATAGAAATGGAGACCTATCGTTGGTATGCCAAAGGATATCGTTATCCTGTTTTTGAAACCATTTGTTCGTACAACTCTTCTGATGAACTCGGTAGAGTTGTCAATTTCACTACTGCCTTTTTCTATCCTCCTGAAGAAGCATTACACAACGAAGAATATGAAACAGATAATGATATTGACGGAGGCGATATCGTTGATCCATGGGAAGGGCTGACATATAATGTATATCCCAATCCTGTGAGTACGTATGCGGAGGTAGAAATATACTTACCTATAGAAGCCAATGTGGTGACTCTTCTCACTTCTCCTCAAGGAGTAGCTGTTCAGAAAAAACAGTTTTCGACCCAGCCTAAGGGAATTTTTCGTTTCCAATTAGACTTGACGGGCTATACCACAGGAAACTATGTTTTGGATGTTTGGCTAAACGAACACCTGGTCAGCCATAAAATCATGAAACTGTAATGCAAAAATAAACATAAAACGCAATGCCATGAAACACTGTTTATACCCGTTGTTAGCGGTAGGTATGTTAATATCCGTCTCTCTGCATAGCCAGAATTTACTGGATCCCGAAGTATGGAAGGATTACAACCCTTCCACTCCCGAAGTAGGCAAATTGATTGAGCACAAGGAAATCCCCATTGATTATACGCGTGGCGTAGCAAATATCAGCATTCCGTTGTATGTAATAGAATCAGGAGGTGTAAGTATTCCTATCACGTTGAATTACAGCAATAAGGGCATCCGCCCTTCGGAACAAAGCTTTGTGCTGGGACTTGGCTGGAGCTTGACGGCTGAGCCGAAAATAGCCCGGAGCATCAACGGTCAGCCCGATCATTATATGACATACAAGCCATATCCTGCCTCCTACACTCAAATCAAATTACATGAGGCATATAGCGGTAGGAATGCAGCCTCCGACGGAAGTCCGGACCGGTATTACTATAACCTGCCCGGTAAAAGCGGTTCATTTCTGTTGTTGCCTAAAGAATCCGGAAAACCATTGCAGGCGGCCACAATCCCTTACGAACCTATCCGGATAGCATGTGACGAAAGAAACAATCTGATTAATATAACAGACATTGACGGTACGCATTATTATTTTGGAGGTACGGGAGCTTTTGATGGAGCAACAGCTCTACCCGATGTATGGAAAGGAACAAAAATAGTATCTTCCAATCGGCGTGATTCCATTCTGTTTTCATATGGACTATCTGTCCGTGAGGAAAAGCCTCAGTTGAATGATGTCTTCTCTATCATTTATAGCCCTGTACTTTCAAAACAGGAATT
Organism: Bacteroides sp.; assembly: GCA_019416685.1. Classification (GTDB taxonomy): domain Bacteria; phylum Bacteroidota; class Bacteroidia; order Bacteroidales; family Bacteroidaceae; genus Bacteroides. The sequence goes on along the minus strand of DXWV01000103.1, from coordinate 7,861 downwards.
GCGAATATCCAATTATGATAATAATAGCGGTATCCAGTTGTATGATGTCATTCAGAATCCTAATGCAACTCCTGGTATGCTTCAACTTCAGATTCAGCACAAAGGTAATTCTTTTCTTGGCAATACCACCAGTCTTCAAACTCGTGACAAAAGTTATCTTACTTCAATAAAATACGGGCATGGTGAAGTTACCTTCAATTATACTTCTTACACCTTGTCGCTTATTCAGGTCAAAGACTATTCAGGAAAAAACAGGCGTAATATCTATCTGTATCAGCATATTCCGTATAGTGGAGAAAAGTATGTGATGCTGGACAGTGTAGTCATAAAAGATGACAAAGAAGTAACTCTGGAAGCCTACAGAATGAATTATTATGAACCGCCGAGATTGTTTCATCGTGAGAAGGCTATTAATTTCTGGGGATATTTTACCGGTATTGGATCGGGGAGTTATAATCGGATTCCCCTACTTCCTGAAATCCCTGTAAAGATATTAGGACCGTATGACAATCTGTTTGGAGATAAAGAAATCAAAATTCCGGGAATAGACATGGAGAGTGGTGCAAATACCTATGGAATGATAAAGTCTATTTCCACTAATTGGGGAGAGAAAACCGAGTTTTCTTATGAAAGTGATAAATATATTAAGTGGAATCGCGACGGTAGTAATTCTTATATGTATGATACGGGTGGCCTGCGCATAGAATCGGTTCGCTATACCGATCCTGTATTAAACGAAATCATTACAAAAAAAATCGAGTATGGCGAAGATGGATTCGGTATTGTTCGACGTAGCATTACTCCGGATTGCTATATGTATAAGCAGCAGATAGAAAATGTATTTTATGACCATCAGACGTTTGACGATATGTATACATATACAAGCAGTTTATCAGGTGATTGGACTCTTTCGGGAAGTCCGATAGTATATGATAAAGTTACTGAATACACGGTTGCGACGGATACGAAGGGAAAAGAAATCAATAACGGTAAGACTGTTTATTATTTCAATTATCCTCTGGATAGCCTCCGTCGGTGGAGTGCTGGTGATACGGTTAAATGGGTAGCAGGAACAAATATCGTATTTGATCCGAAAGATGATTGGAGATTTGGGCAGTTGATACGGAAAGAAGTTTATCGAGCAACTCAGCCTATTTTAAGAACCGAATACCAATATGAACAGTATGGCAATCCGGAGATATCAACTGTGCCTTGTTGGATGGTCTATAAAGATAAAATTTATCAGAAGGAATCAACGGATCCTTCAGGTTTTGAGCACGGTTTAATGTCTAATAGTTACACCCCCTATTCTGTATGGAGCTATAGTATCATTTCGGGTTATATGAGGTTGAAAAGTGAGAAAGAATACCAGTATGTTCAGATTCCAGGACCTGACGTATTATTGAAAACAACTACTAACTCGTACAATAAGAAAGGGTTTCCTACCATTGTACGTACGGTTTATAGCGATGGACTATCTCCCGAAACAAAGTATACCACTTATGTCGAAGATGATACACAAACTGATGATCCCTTGCATACGGCAGCCCGTGAGCTGTTGATCAGAAATGGTAATATTGCAGCTGCCATGAAACAGGAAATAGTAGTGGGGAAATTAAGGCAAGTCAATCAGAATAAGTACAAATTGCATTCCAACAGCCTTCCGTTACCTTACCGTCGAATGACCAAACGAGATAATAATACAGCAGAAGAAAGAGCCGTCATTCATGAATATGATAATTATGCAAATCCTTTGTATACAACTAAAGACGGCACAAACCGTATGGTTTATATCTGGGGATATCGGGGACGATACCCTGTTGCAATTATCCGGGATGCTGACTACGAACAGGTATCTTCCGCTTTGGGAGGGAATACCTATTTCAATCAGATAGCCGACAAACAGGAACCTTCTGATGCCGACTGGCAACGCATGGAGAGCCTGCGGATTTTATTGCCCAAAGCACATATAAGTATTTTCTGTTATGACCCGTTTCTCGGTTGTATACAATGGGAATCAAATCCTCGCGGTATAAAAGCGTATTATGATTATGATGGAAAGGGACGGTTGACCAGAACTTACTATAAAGAGAAAGATGCACAAGGAGTAGAGCGGGAACGCGTTTTGAAAACTCATGAGTATCAGTACAGGGGTTTCTAAAATAGGTTATAAATCATAAGTAGACTGTTATGAATACAAATAAAATTATATCATTTTTAATTGGCCTGTTTGTCTATTCCTCAACAATATCTGCACAACATGAGGAGGCAAAAGTAGATATTTTCGATCCCGGTCTTTCGGGAATATCAGGCATTGCTATTCAAGCTGCTACAGTAATGGATACATTAGATCTTGGCTTTTGTCAGACACCGTTTTCCTTTACGGAAACTTTAAATGTAGACAATAACAATTACTATTGGAGGGTGTATAAAATAACCTTACCGAATTTTACCAAAATCCGAATGCTATATAGCATGGGAATAATGGGTATAATAAAACTAGATCTGTATGATGCCAATATGAAACAGATAGAAGCGGCGCGTATCGAAGAGGCAAAAGGGGAAACGATTTATACACGGGAGCTATCTTCGGGTACTTATTATTTTTGTTACCAACTCGGAAGAATTCGTAAGGTCACCACCACTGTCGAGTGCGTAGTAGAACCGGATGCAGCCGTTCAGGATTCTCACAACTGTCTACGAACACGCACAATGACTGCTAAAGATGGAACCTGCTACATGGAAAATATGCAGTACTTTGATGCTTTTGGACGCTTATACGAGTCGATAGATGTTGGAATAACGCCGACGGGAAAAGATTTGGCAGCTTTAATTGAATATGATGAGTTCGGACGGGAAAAAAAGAAATGGTTACCGGCCGTTGTTGAGAATAATAATGGTAAATATGTGCCGTATTCTTCATTAAAGAATTTAGTTTGTAACACTTATGAGAATGATAGAGAACCCTATGAAATGTTTGAATATGAGAACTCTCCATTGAATCGGATGACATCTCATTTTATGTCGGGAATGGAATGGCACAATAGGGCTGAAAGAATTGAATACAAGAGAAATGATAACAGTGACGCTAATGAAATAGATCGCAATGACCTTAAATATAATCCGGCTCGCTATGAGAATGGAATTAAAAAGGACTTTTATCCACACAATCTGTTGGAATTAAAGTTTACGCAAACGTTAAATGGGCAAACAATAGAATACACGGACATACGAGGGCGAACTGTTTTATTCCGAAACACGTTACGAACGGCCGGTTCACACTCGAATGACGGATCGTATGCCGATGTTCAATATCTTTACGATGACATTGGTAATCTGCTTTATGTATATACTCCGAGCCAGGCTGATAATCTTACAGGTGCCGTCAGTAGTAGTCATTATATATATGGATATCAATACGACTATCGCGACCGACGTATTGCAGTCCGGATTCCCCAATGCGAGTGGAACTATTATGTTTATGACCGGGCAGATCGATTGATTTTCTCTCAAAATGGCGAACAACGTACGGTCAGCCAATGGACCTTTTATAAGTACGACACCATGGGGCGGAAAGTATTGGAAGGAACCTGTACCACCAATCGTTCTCACGCTGAGCTAAGAACCTTGTGCCAAACGATGCTGGTAGAAGAAAGTTTTGATCGAACACAGCCCTATGGATATACATGGAGTAAGTTGGCAGAGATTATTCCTTCTGATTCTCCCATATTGGACGTCTACTATTATGATAACTACGATATTTTAGGTTATCAGTCGGTAGCAAACTATACTCCGAACTTTAAAGGGGATACCCACTATACAGGAAATAACGAAGGCTATGAGTCAAAGGGTTTGCTTACTGTTTCTTCTACAGCCATATTAGGTAACACTACTTCGCAGCTTCATAAACTGCATTATTACGACCGCATGGAACAAGAAGTAGCTACCATCTCTGATATCTATTCTCCGCAGAAAGGTGTTGAAGACTATAAGCAGGCCGAGTACCTCTCATATACTTTTGCCGGTGATGTATCCTCCCGGATTTTGTGCTTAGCCGGAAAAGAGGACGAGAAATATGATTATACCTACGACCATGCCGGACGCCTTGTTTCTACCCGGTATAACCTGTTCAGTAACCATATTGACTTTCAAAGAAATACTTATGACGAATTGGGACGTTTGGCATCAATCACTCCACTGGGGCTTTCCGATCAGACTACCACTTACACCTACGATATCCAATCGAGGATGACTTCATTGAAGCAAAAATACTTCGGTGAAGAATTGACTTATACACTAAGTGGAAATATCAGTAAACAGACGTTGCAGGATGGTGGAAGCTATACTTTCACATACGATCTTTTATCACGTTTGACGCAGGCTGATTATGCCAATGGTATGGCTGACCGTTCCTGCTCTTTCAGTTATGATAAAAATGGTAATTTACTATCTTTGAAACGCTTTGCCGGCAGTGCTTCCGAAACAATAAACATGAGTTATGGTGGTGACCGTATGTATCAAACGACACAAAGCGCAGATTTTGATGACGGCTATACATTCAAACGCTATGCCAATAATAAAAAAGAGTATGCGTACAACACCAATGGTTCTCTGGTAAGTGCAGTCAATCGGGGTATTTCGTCTATCAAATACAACCAGTTGAACCTTCCGGAGCAAATGGATGTTAAACATACATCTGCCGAGGCTCGTAATGAGTATACCTATGATGCGGAAGGTAATAAATTGAACGTAAAGTATCGTTGGAACCCTCAGTTTGTCACTAATCCCATTATTGGTTCTGCAGTCAATGAGTCTATGCTGACCATGAGTCGTAATGTACTTTATCAGGGCAATCATATTTGGTTTGATACGAAAGAAATGTGGTTGAATGAGATTGGTTATCGCCATCCGGATACTTCTAAATTTTACTTTTACGTAAAAGACCATCAAGGAAACAACCGTGTTGTGATCGATCAAAATGGGCAGATAGTACAACGGAATGATTATTATCCGTATGGCTTGCCTATGGGAAATGCTGAAGGTGTACCCGGTGGATATTATGCCGATAAAGATGGTCAGCCATTCAAGTATAATGAGAAGGAACTGGATAGAATGCATGGTATGACGTTGTATGACTACAATGCCCGCACAATGGATCCCACATTTCCTCGTTTCCTTACGGTGGATCCATCATGTGAAAAGTATTATGGCATCTCGCTTTATGCATATTGTGCGAATAACTTTGTGAATGCAATTGATCCGGACGGAAGAGACTGGTATCGTCACAATGAAACCGGAAATTATTATTGGCGAGAGGGACATGATGAATTAGATGGCTATACCAATGTGGGATCTTCTGTCTCTATTCAAGTGGGTGAAGATTCGTATTTCAATGCGTATCAAAATGCCGGTGTAATGGCAAATCAGGCGGTAGATGCTTTTGATTTGATTTATTCTAGCTATAAGTTGCAAAATCAGTTCATAGGTAAAAGTAGCCCTTTATCGGAAAATTCTAAGACTGAACTATTCAAAGCTTTGATTAATCGTGAAACGAATGAGATTGGCTTAAAAATAGGGAAAAGCCTATTAATGGGAGAGATGATAGCAAGTGGTGCTAGTGAAGTATGGACTTTAGGAAGATTTGGGGTATATGTTTCTTTCAGATTATTTCCTAAAATAGGCAGGAATATTTTTAACAAAGCAATAGCAAAAACAACAACTCGTATTGGTAGAGACGGAAAAGCTGTTGAGGTTATATTTGAAGATGGAAGTAAATTAGATATAAATGCTACTCGTGTAAAAGAATGGGTACCAAAGAATCATCCAAATGCTCCGAATGGAACTTTACAAAAAGTTAAATTTGAGGAGTCATTACCTGGTTCTAAAGGTTATAAAAGGGCACCTACAGTTGATGAGATTAATTTTTTGAATGGTTTATTTAAATAATAATTACTATGAGTATTGATAGAATAATTAAACATTTTCCCGGTTTTTTAAATGCAAGTTGGAATTGTGTGATTCCATTATTATCGGAAAGAGCTTATACGTCAAATGAAGATTCTATAAATGATTGGATGCAGGCAAATTGGGAGTTATTGGTTGAGCGAAAGATATTACCATTAAATGAATACTTGGAAGTTTATGGTGATGGAGCGGATTTTAATGGTGTAAGTAGTAGAATAACCGATATGAATAGAATCGCAACTTATTATCTTTCAGTATCTATTTATACTGGATTAGATTTATTGACAAATGAAAAAGTTAATAATTCCATTTTTTTATTTGAGAAGTTTGTAGGATTTAAGGCTGGTTTTTATACCATTGCTCCTCCGTTTGAATATGTTCTTGTGTTAGATAATAACAATGTGGAAAGAGTGTTCCATATTGAAAGTACAAATTTCGAATTGTATAAGATAGTATAAGAGGAATCAAAGACCAGTTAAATTGCTGTTTGGGGAGGTGGTATATTTTTAGAGAAGAGATATGCATACTTATCAATCTTCATATCAAACAGCTTAGTCAATCCGACTTATCAATATTCTCATAGTGAAGATATAGTAGCTGGCGATGATCCAATGCCAGGAGCAATTTATATGAATACAGATTTTGATGAAGAACAAGGTCATTCTATCTCAAGTTTTATAAGGCAAGTAAGCACTCTTCCTGCAGGAAATTACAAAGTTGAAGATGGGGAAATTATTTTGCATTAAAAATCTATTATAAAAAAACATATAATTACTCTGTTGGTTATTGTTTTATTTGATATAGTTGCAATCAGCTATTTGACGTCTTATTAGAAAATAAATATATAACTATTATGAAGCCTAATATTAAGAAGAATATATATACTCTATTTACAATACTCTTATTAGATGTTGTAGTAATTGGTTGCTGGACACTTTATTTTAAACCGAGTAGTGATATGACAATAATTTTAATATTTATTATCCCTGCCGTTTTTGTAGTAAACTTGATTGTTGGTTGTTTTATATTTTTTATAAAGAGATATTATACTTCGTTTTTTATTATAAATGCTTTTGTTGCTCCGTTTATATTGTATTTATTCTTTGGACTTTACATCCGGATTCATAGTATTATCTATTGGGAAAGTTGGGAGTTTTATATTGGTGAGAAAAAATATAGTATTTCATATTCTTCCGACAAAGAATATAATATCACATATAGTTTTGAACCAGGTTCATCTTGGGGAGACGAAAATGATAGGGGAATCGTAATAGAACGGAATGACACTGTATTCTTTATGGCTGTTGATAGTTCAATGTATTTTATTTATAAAAACTATTTGTATAATTTTGAAGGTCGCCAAAAAATTAAGGTAGAGAAAATCGATTAGGTTAACTAAGAGTTAAATTTTTCATACTAATTACCACAGTGTTACTAAGAAGAAGGAGTAATTTTATGGGATGAAGATCCGTTTTAGATATAGCTTGTGAATATTGTGAATGGAACTATTGTTAAAATATATATGGATGAGCCTTGTATCAGTAGATTTCTAGCTTTTGACTATGGCTATGCTTATGGTGTGAAATGGAAGGTCGATGACTATTATCTTGTAATTCTCAAACTGGCAAGATACTGTCTGTTGATTCTACATTTACTAGAAAAGCTATAAAACGTTTAAAACAGCTTGGACAATGAAAATTAGATTGAATCAAAATCAGATGGATTACTTGTATAGCAACTTCTTGAAAGATAGAACCGATTTAGAGTTGAAATCAAAAATCGATAAAAGAGTAAGCATCCGATAAAGTACACTATAAAAAATGGCTGTATCTCCTTTCCTGATAAGCAGCCATCTATCGTTGTATCTCCATCATTCTTTATTCTTTTCCTTCCATTT
>DXWV01000102.1:7078-170397 GCA_019416685.1 Bacteroides sp. | reverse complement strand
GAGAAACGGAAGTTAGTTATCGAAATCGAGTTGAACTAAAATTCAAAACAATCAAGAAATGAATAATGATGGTAATAAAATTCTGGATGCTATTAAGAGAATGGCGGCAGATGACAATAAAGGTTTGAGAATGACTACTACCATAGTCGATGTTAAAGATGATCCGCGCGGCTCAATCGTTGGCTTTGGGACTGAAAAAGTTTGCGGAGATGATGTATTCGCCCAAACAATGGGGTTACCAGGTAAGTATATGGCATGTGCCTTTTTTATAGATCGAGAAGAACTAAAGAAATACCTCTAAACAATAAAGAAACGAATTAGATAGCCTTGGACGGGCTTTGTAAAATCCACAATTCATTATGAGCGATTTTAAATCACGTCTGGTTGAAGAGCAGTCACAACTGGAAGAAAAGCTTAACAAATTAAATGACTTTAATCAAAGTGAAAAAGTCAATGAAATTGACCCTGTACAAAAATCACTGTTAATCATTCAGGCAGGTGCTATGTACACTTATAACGAGTGCCTAAAAGAAAGATTAGCGAGATTGTAACATCAGCAGTAAGGTGGTCTTTTGTGGCTGCCTTACCTCAAATCTATAAAAATAGAAGGCAATTATGACAGTGACAGAATTGATAAAACAGTTGGAAAATTGTAATCCGGATGCGGAAGTATATATCTATACAGGTGATATTAATCTGATGGTTATTGATGAAGTGGAGCAAGAAGCTCCGGCCATGGTAGTAATTTCATAATAAGATAATGATTTACGATTCGGTTGCGCTTCCAAGTCGTTATTTACACCGTCGTTCGCGAATCGACGTTGCAAAGGTGAGACAACCGGCCTGTGCATAATCCGTTAGATGGCCGTAATTTGCGTAATTCGCACTAATATCTTATTTTTGTGACAAATAACGGTTGTAAGCATGAGAAATCCCGAATTGACACGAAAACGCGATTACAAGATGGTAGAGGGATTCTACCATCTGTATGACGAAAAGCGCATCCGGCTGGATGACGTGCTGTTCCGGATAGGCGAGAACTTTTTCCTTTCGGCCGACTATGTGTACAAACGCATTTTCTACAACCGTGACAATCTCCGCTATTACGAACGCCTGAAACATTGCAAAGGTGATACCCAAGAAGCCAGCCAGATAACGATTGATTTTTAAAGCAGATAAAGTTCACCGTCTTTCACCGGTTTGTTTGAAACACCTTTCTCTATGGATATTTCCCTATTTCCCATTTCCTCGGTGCTAAACAAATTCAATCCGGAGAACTCCGTTATATTCGTCTCGAACGAGATTCGATAGAGGTTTCCCGCTCCGCCCGATTCCTCGCGCATCGTTCCGGTGCGCCGCATCTGATGAAAATACGTGCCGCTGCGGCCGTGAAACATAAGTCCGATCAGGAGTAGCAAGTCCATATACGTCAGTGCTTCATCTTGCATGACAGCTCCCTCGTAGCTGTCACAGAAAGTCTCATAGAAGATATGAATATCCACTTGCAGGGTGGTAGTTTGCATCAGCTCTCCGGCATCATCCACTTGCAGCGTATTGAATTCCAGAAAGGCGGCAGGTGTGGGAAAAGGATGTTCTTCACTCAGATAGTTTACCTGGTCGTGCCACAGGTCGATGTGTTCCAGTTCGGGCAACGCTTCGAGGCGTTCGCGAAGGTCGGCATACTCGTCGGGGATTCTCGAAAGAAACTCAACACGGTTTTGAAGAATGTTCGAAAGCTCTTTAAAAAGGTCGGTATACATGGGGTTTTCAAATAAAAAATTAAAGATTACATTTTAAAAGCGGGCGGCTACCTCATCGGTGATGCGATCCACTTCCCGGAGGAATTTCTTTTCGATGGCTTGCATCAGCTCACGGCTTTCTCCGATAAATTGCCGTTTGGGCACTTTTACCTTGGCTTTGCCGAACACGCGGATGTAGCCGCCCTCATTGTGCACTTCCGCATACGGCAGGTCCGTGCCGATGGCCACACGCTGCGCAGTGGCTTGGCGCACGGTGACACTGCGCATCAGGTTAGAACCCGGACCTATCAGTATCCCCCTTTTGGTGGCGGAATTACTGAAATTCAGTTTACTTTGCGATTGACTCCGCCGTGTTTTTCCTGTTTTCCGGTCACGGACGATACGCACGGAAGTACGGTGTTCGCCTTTATATTGGAAGCCATACCACGGGCTGGACGGGTCGCGGCGTTTCACATCCGGCCAGCGATGCAGACCGTTGTTCCGGAAGCCTTGACGGTGGAAGTTCTCGCGGAACTCATCTACCGCCATCTTGCCTGCCGTGCGGGGCAGGTTTGTACTGACGTATCGCTTGATCTCCCTTTCGATGTCTTGAAGCACATTTTTTGTTGCCATTGCTTGAGAATTAAAATATTACGTTTATCTTTGTATATTCTATTAAAATAAAGTTTATGGTAAAAAGATTATTTAAAGAGCCAGATGAAAGGCATCGAATTCTTGATGACCGCCATGAAATACTTAACATCTATGGTTCCCAGTGCGGACGTTGCAAACATTTTATACAAAATGATTATTATTGTCCGGCATATCCAGAGGGGATTCCTGATGGGCTGCTGGAAGGTAATGTCAGTCATGACAAGCGACGTCCGGATCAGACAGGCGATACCATATTTGAGAAAACCGATTAACGTGTCTTTTTCTTTTCATACGTCCATTTATATTGTTTTGCAATGCGTCTGGCCAATATATGAAAATGTGTGGCATTAGCTTGTGAGGGAGTCAATGTATCTTTTCGTATACGTTTGCAAAACTGGCCTTTCAAAGTCTTTTCGTTCTTTATATAAGTACTTATGACTTCCTTCGCCGATACTCCCCATCCTGTTTCGGGTCTTTTCATGGAAAATGTATAATGCGGAGTGACGGCGCGGATTTCCGCCAAGTCATTGCCTACCGCAAGCGCCAAGTCTTCGATGCTAAAAGAACTTCCAATGCGTCCCAAGGTGCCTTCCGAATACCCCCATCCCCGTGGATGATTATGTAGCATAATCTTATCTTTCATCAGACTACATTCTTCATCTGAAAATTTAACCTGAAAGGATTCACCTCTTTTGTCGACTACTATATTCCCGTTCATATCAACCACCACCCCTGTTTCAAACTTCTTATTCATACGGATTTCATTTTCGATTGCCGTAACTTTCCGTGTTATTTTTTCATTTCCGACAGAAGATAAGGTATTCTTATTGAGAAATGCTTCCACGGCTTCTTTCGCATCCTTACTCGCTTCCTTGACGTAGGGATGCGATTTCGTAAAAACTTCCCCCGTGATGCCCGGATTGGTATCTATCCCCGGCTGCGGGCGGTCATGCTTCGGGGTGTACTTCGGATTTCCATCCGTGGCCGGCTTGTCGGTATTGGTCACCCCGCATTTGCAATTCCACAGGCTGCCCGGATAGTTCGTGAGCCAAAAGGGATCGTCGGCAGGCCAAATGCGGTTATAGAACAAGCGGTGTCCATCGCGCTTGTCTACCGATACGGAGGGCAGCCATTGCAGGTTCGGATACAGATCGGTCTGGGCTTTATACCGGCGGAAATCGGCTGCAAAACGGGCGCGGCTGATGCAGGTGTCATATTCCGTGCGAAGCCAGTTCACATTGTAATTGTTGATAACAGACTCCGAGTCTTTCCGGAACTGGTCGAACGGCTTCACGTTCCCCTCCTGATCGAACATCTTGCCGTAAATCTCATTCTGTTGCCGATGCGTCTTGAATGCGGAGAATACGGCGGCATTGTGCCGCATCTGTTCCAAGAAATCGTAGTCCGGCGTAGTGAACTCCGGTTGGCCCAGACTTTTCTTGATTCCGGACTCCAGCTGGTCGAAAGTATGTGCAAACAGGTCGGGGTCGATGTCTTTTTCCACATCAAAGCCTTTGGAGCGGAGACGGTTCAGTACCCTGTCGCGCACTTTGTCGCTCAGGGAGAGTGAACCGTCTGCCTGTGGAGCTACGCCATCTCCATAATAAAGGGCGTTTATCGTACCGGAGAAGTTGTCATTTGCTTTGGCCGGCGCTTTTTTTTTACCGGTTTTGGACGGCATCGGATCGGGATCATCATCACCTTTCATGTTTCCTCCCGTCTGCATGCCTTGATTGGTTATCTCCTTTATGCCGACAATAGGCAAGCCGGTCATCTCCGCCACGGCTTCGGGATCGAAGTCGAACGTGTAGGCAAGGTCTTTGATGGCCGTGATGTAATCTTTCATCGACAGCGTTTCGTGGTCGTCCCATTCCAGCCGGCAACCCTCCAGTATGGCGTATACCGGACTTATCTTCACCAGCCGCGGAATGATCTCCTTGTTGAACATATACATGAACAGCAGTTTGTCCGCTTCGTGGCGGTACTTCTCCACACGCTCGTGCACCTCCGACGTCCCCTCGTAGGCTTCATTGTTCGTGGTTCCGGTCTGCCCCAGAATGAGACGGGTGATGATATTGTGGCATTTGTCCATGAATGGCGAGAAAGCATCCGTAGTGCTGCCGCTCGCCTCTTTCCCGAAAGAAATAGTCTCCTGCCCCTGCAACACGCCGAAGCGGCCGCTGCGCATATCAGACATCATATCGAAAAGTTCGTCCCGCCGGGTGGTATCCATGCGGTTGGTCACGACGAACATGAACGGGATGCCGTACTGGTCGATGTAGCTGATCCATGACCCGAAGCCCAGCTTCTTGGCGAAAATAGGGATGGCCAACACGTTGAGCAGCCCGAGGTCCCAATCCTTTCCGAACTGGTAATAATAATTCTCCATGCCGCCCTCGCGATAAGAGATGCCCTCCGTGTCCGATGGTTCCTTCACAATGGCCCCCATCTGCGCGATGTAGTTGCACTGCGGCACTTCGGCGATCTCTTCAATCTCCATTGTCTGCGGATTAATCTTTTCCGTGAGGTCTACCAGCAACGTGCCTTGTAGCTGGGACATGACGGACATCCGGCGCAGGTCTTGAAACCATAATCGTTCGAGCAATTCATGCGCTGCTTCGTTCACGTCTCCGGTTTTCCGGTCCACTATCTTGAAACTTGCCATCTGGAGCGGCAATACCCGGTTCTCTATCGTTGCCTGCAAGTCGTCATCACGTAGCAGGTTCTGGTAGATGTAGTGCAACTGGCAGCGGCGGGGCGATTCAGGATCGGTCGCCTCCATGACGGCTTTCTGCCAGTCCGATATTTCTTTCGTGCGCATGTCTGCCACCTGTCGCTTATAGGGAATCTGCCCGCCGTCTATCCCGCGTCCGCCGCCCTTGTCGTAGTAAGTGGTAGCCACTTTGTTGAAAGCCGCATTTCGCAGCACTAACTGCTCTACCTTGCCGTATATCTGTCTAAACAAATTTGCCATAATTATTCAATCTAAAAAATTATCATTCTAAAAGAAGTATTCAGGTTTGCGGTTGTTGCCCCAGAAAGAGAGCGGCCTGCCGGTTTCGGGGTCTACGGTTTCGGGCAGTCCCGGAAGCGGCATTTTGCCGTCGGCAATGCGTGTCAGTGCATCATACGCCCAGGAGTTCATTTCCACGTAGTCCTCGGGCACCTTACGCGCAGCATTGCGCCGGATGGCACGATAGACCGTCAGGCAGGTAATAATGCGTACCAGCATCCCGTTTTTCAGGGGTGGCCGGGCAAATATCTTCTCCACGTCAAAGCGTCCGCCGATGTAGCTTTTCACTTCGTCTATCACCTGGCCCTCCAGCGTATCCAGTATGTCGGGTTGCTTATCAATGCTCGCCTTGCTCATTGCGTCCTGAATGACGCAGCACACATCTTCATCTGTTATGTATACCATCGTTTTATGTATTTATAAATCAATATCTGTATTTCTGCCGCACGCGGCCCACGCGGTACGACTTTGCCGACGGCTCGCCCGGAGATGCCGGCGTGGTGGTGTAGAGTTCCAGCTTCTTTATCGCCTGTTCGTCCGCGTCGGGGCTGTCGTCGTGTTCCGTCATTCCGGGCTCGATGGCGTATAGTTGTTTGAGCCCCGTCTGTATGTCCGGATTGGCTTTCAGGCGTTCATCCACGTGTATGCGTCCGTTCTGGTAGTACGGATGCATGGTGAACAGGCGGATCAGCTTCGCCATCGTGGAGCGATCCACCTGTACGATATTAAGGAATACACCCGTTTCCGTCTGCGTTTCTTGGATGATGCGCTCCAGCTCATCATTCCAGAACTGGCTTTCGAACTGCCAGAAGCACTGTATGCCCTGTGTTTTGAATTCCTGTTCTTTCATGCACATCCACTCCACGGCCAGCTTCATCTTGCTTTGCTTCACGAAGCCGTCTATCAGCCAGAAGTCATTGCGATGCCGCCCCCATATCTTTACAGCGTTGAAGTCACTCGTCTTGCTTCCGGCGTATGCCACGTCCCAGTGTGCTACGATGGCATTCATGGTATGCAGGTCCGGCAGCGGGCCGTACAATATCATTTCCGGTTTGAATATCTTTCCCCTCACCAGCGGCTCATGATTGTATTCCGCATGAGCGGCGAGGATGCCCATATCCTTTTCCTGCTGGCGATAAAACTCAGGGGTGTACATGGATGGCCAAGCGGGTTCATAAGTCACCGGGTCGTATGCCTTTACCATGTTCCAGTCCCAATCGGGGTGGCGCTCTTTCAGGATGGTTTGTATCATGCGTGAGGCAAACCGGTTGTTGGAACCCATAAAACGGCGGTAGCTGCCCGTCATGGTGGGTAATACGTCATTCTCCACCCAGTCTACGTAGTCGTCCTGTATGCGTCCGTTCTTGATGGTTGCCGGAGTTTCCACATCATCAAATCCCCACAGGTCGGGGCGCCGGGCGCCCTTGCGCAGTCCGCGCACTTTCATGCGTACGCCGAAAGCCTTGCAAATCCATCCGCTGGTGGTGGTGAAATTGCCTTTCTCCCAATAACCGGGATTTTCTTGCGTGCCGAAGTCGTGGATCAGCAGTTCGTTGCCCTGCAATTCGGCACGCAGGTCGTCGAGCAGGTCGCACGCGCGGTCGTACGTATCAGACACCAGGCAGTAGTAATATGTCTCTTTGTTCATCCACAGCCACAGAGGGATGATCACATTGTTCCACACCGACTTTGCCAGCCCGCGCCCCCATTCGGCATACCCCTTGTAGAGCGGGTCCGATTTCACCAGATTGGCATGCTCGATGTGAAAGTCGGCACTTTCTGCCGTGGCATAATGCGGGAGGTAGGTCTTGACCATGTAGGCAACATCCTCTTTAGCCAGGCGGATACGTTCCTGCTTTTGCAGGATCGTTTCGTCCGGATTGATAAGGTTTCTCGTTGTCCGTGCCCGTGCCAGCTTTTCGAGGTACTTTTTCTGTGCTTCCTGCTCTTGCTTTTTCATGGCTACCCAAAGATTTTAGAGACTTCGTAAAGATGCTGTTCCTGGAAGTCGAGCGAACGGAAATAGAGGTCGGGGTCGGCGTTCTGCATGGCGTCGAATATCTTGTCCATCACCTCTATGTAGATAGAGAAGTCCACCCGGTTTGTCTTGTTCATGTCTTCGCGCTGCTTGCGCCATTGCGCCACGGAGTTGTCCAGCGCCGATGCCTGTTTGCGGAGTTCCGCCACCTGTTCATCGTCCTGTTTCTCCAGCGCCTTGTCTATCAGGTCGAGCAGGTCCAGTTTCTGTTGTGCCAGCCGGTTGATGATTTCATTGATATTCTCATTCCGCCTGTCGGTGCTGATAGAGTCTGCCAGCCGCTTCTTCTTCCACAGTCCGTCATTGTCGTTGATCCACGCGGACACACTTTTCTCCGACACTCCCAGTTTACGGGCTATCTCCTTGTTGCCAAGCCCCTCGGCTACAAACATCTTCTCCGCTTCTTTGCGAAGCTTCCGGTAATACTCTTTGCTGCGTCCCATACATTTTAAATTTCTGCAGGCAAAGGTGACAGAATACGGTGAGACAGGGAAAAAGGCGTTTCTGCATGGAGTGATTCTCACCCTTTTTGGGTAAGATTCTTTCCAAGTTGGGTAAAAATCTTGCCTGTTTGGAAAGGCTCTTTTCATGCCTGCCGTTCTTTGTTCAATTTTGCCGACGGAAACGAGACGCCCGACACCGGCGTTGAAAGAAGTTTTAATTTTTAAATTTTCAAATCATGCAAATTACGGCTAAAGCACAAGGTGGGCGTGCGCTCATAGAGATAAAAGGAAGCATAGCGGGCTGGAAAGATACGGAGAAGAACTTCACCGCTACCGTCAGTTCACTGATCGATTCCGGCATCAAGGATGCACACCTGTATATCAATTCGCCCGGTGGCGACTGCTTCGAAGCGAACGAGATAGTGAACGTCATCCGCAAGTTTCCCGGAAAGATAACCGGTGAGGGCGGCGCGATGGTAGCCAGTGCGGCAACGTACATCGCCATCAACTGCGCTTCGTTCACCATGCCCGAAAACGGGATGTTCATGATTCATCAGCCCAGCGGAATGGCAATGGGGCGGAAAGCGGATATCGAAAGCTATCTCTCCCTGCTGGAAAAGATAAGCGAGACGTATTATGCCGCCTATCTGGGCAAGACCACCATGAAGGAAGAAGACTTCCGCAAGAAGTGGGAAGCCGGAGACTTCTGGATGACGGCCGCGGAAGCGAAACGCTACGGATTTGCCGACGAAATAGGCAACCGCGCAACGGTGACGAAAGCCACCGCCCAGATGATGATGGAAGCCGGATACACCGGAAAAGTAGAAGTAACGGAGGAAGCGACCCCTCTCAGTAATAAACCCCTTAAAAATGAATTTAAAATGGATTTGAACGCAATGCTTACGCAATTCGGGATAGCAGCCAACACGACCGAAGCGCAGTTTATCACAATGGTTGGCGACTGGAAACGCAAGGCCGAACGCGTGGAGATGCTCGAACGCAAGGAAGAGGAACGGCAGGACGCGGAGATAGATGCACTCCTGAACGAAGCGATTTTGAAGAAACGCATCACCGCGGATGTCAAAGAGGACTGGCGCGAGTCATTGAAAGCCGACTTCGAACGCGGAAAGAAGATGCTTTCCGGACTACCGGGAGTGGAAAAGCCCAAAGTGACCACGCCGAATAAGCCCTCGGCGGCAGGAACGGACGGCACTACCTGGGAGAAGCTGATGGAAGAAGATCCGGAAGCCCTGGCAAAGATGGAGGCGGGAGATCCGGAACGCCACAAAGCTCTGTTCGAGGACTTCAAAAAGCGAAACAAGCTGGGCTGATCATTAATCACTAAACAATTAATCACTAATCAAAATGGGAACAAGTGAAAACGGGAACTGGCTCAACCAGTTCGTCGCTCCGCAACTGCTGGCGGAGCGCAGGAATTATAAGGCAGACTTTATCGGAGTGCTGGGCAGCATCCCACAGCAGGCAAGAAACGCTGACGGTGTGCGCTACAACAAGCTGGTGAACAATGTAGGCTTCAAAGTGAACAACACTGCGGAGTTTTCCGCCACATCGATGGATGGAAAAAAAGTATTCCTCGAATGGGAGAAATACGACACTACCCCGACGAAAGTAGACGACAAGGAAATCCGCTACTTAGCGTATGACAAGCGTAATGCTGTGCGTACGAAGCACAACGAGGCGTTCCAGATCGGTATCCGGAATCACACGCTGCATAAACTTGCTCCGGCTAAAGGAGACAGTTCGGACATGCCGGTAATGCTCACAACGGGAACCATCGCGGAGGGTCGTCGCCGGCTGAGTTTCGTAGACCTCGCCACCTATCTGGAAAAGGTGAAGAAGTTGAATCTGCCCATTGCAGACCAACTCTACATGGTGCTTTGTCCACAACACGTCACCGACCTGATACTTGATCCGGACGCTGCGAAGTTCTTCATCGACCGCAGCCTGTACATCGACCCTATCTCCGGAAAGGTGAAGTCGTTCATGGGATTCAAGTTTTTCGAGAATAACGACTGTGTGTATTACACCCCGTCGACGAAAATAAAACTGGCGGAAGGCACCGCTCCCACGGCGGGCACGCACTTTCAAGCCTCACAGTTCTTCTATGCGCCCAATACGATCTACCACCTGGAGGCAGTCAAGATTCTCTACGAACCGGAAACGACCGACTGGAAGAGCGCCGACCCGACTTCCATATTCCGTACGCAGACTTACGGCATGGTCGATATCGTCGAGAACTTTGGTATCGGAGCGCTCATCTCTGACAAGGCTCCGGCTAACTCTTAAATTCATCTGCCTTATGAATGCATTCAACGGAGTAATAATTAATAAGATGCACGGCGGGCTGGTGCGGGCAACCGATACCAGCGACCGCACGGTGCTGCTTGTCTGTGGCGGAACTGCCATTGCCGGAAAGCTGGAGAATTACAAGCCGGTGTTCCTCAACAGCCTTTATGCACTGGAACAACTCGGGTGTACAGAGGCTACCGACACAGCGAACAAAGAGCTGCTCTACTACCATGCCAGCGAAGCTTTCCGGCTCTCTCCGGAAAGGGAACTCTGGGTGATGGTGGTACCGAAAGCCGGGAAAGTGTCCGAACTTGTGAAAGAAGAACAGTTCCTTTCCGGACTGCGCGGAATCAGCGGGTTGAACACGATCGGCATTGCCGGAATGACAGCGGACACAAGCCTCGAAACTGCCATCAACGCATCGCAACTGATGATGGATAAGATGCGGGAGGATCACATCTACATAGATGCCGTGTTGCTGGAGGGGCTCGGCACATACATCGACAGCATCGGCGACGCTGCCAACCTGCGCGAACTGGATGCGGAAAACATCTCCGTCATCATTGCGCAGGACAAAGAGGTGGCGGCACTGGATGAAGCATACAAGAACCATGCTGCGGTGGGCTCTTCCCTCGGAATGCTGTCCGTTCGCAATGTGCATGAGAATATGGGAAGCGTGGACATCGAGAACCACCCGCGCACGGCCAAAGGGACACCGGACTACAGCATGGCGGATATCACCGCCGGACGCTGGATCAGGCCGGCACTCAGCAACGGCACCCTGATGACCGACGTAAGCAGAGCCGACCAGACCACTCTGAACGACAAAGGGTATATCTACGCCAACTCTTTCCAAGGATATACGGGCGTGTTCCTGTCCAACTCGCACACGTGTGTAGACAAAGGCAGCGACTACGCTTATATCGAGTATAATGCTGTATGGAACAAGGCGGCCAAACTGGTGCGGAACACGCTCATCCCCCGAGTGCGCGGACAGGTGAAAGCCGATCCGGATACGGGATACATTGCTACGGATACCATCTCTTACTGGGATTCATTGGTGCGCAAATCGCTGGACGCAATGGCGAATGCCGGTGATATAGCCGACTTCGACATCTATATCAATCCCAAACAGATGGCTGTCAGTGACAAGCCATTCAACATTCAGGTGAAGATGGTGGCAAACGGCGTGGTACACGAGTTTGAAATCGACTTGGGTTTCACTAATAAAATCGACTAAAGGATTATGGCACTATTAAAAACGCTTATTAACAAGTTCGGAAAGATGGCGGGGTGGAACTCCGTTTCAACGACCATGCTGGGGCGTACCATCGAGGGCATCACACAGCTTGCCTACAATGATTCGCAAGAGACGGAAAACGCCTACGGACGCGGCGGGAAGCCGATAGGACGTGCCGTAGGCAATTATGCCGCTACGGCAAGCATCACGCTGTATAAGGAAGAGGTTATTGCTTTGCAGTTGGCTGTCGGCCCGGGCAATAACATCATGGATATCGAACCGTTCGACATCTCCGTGCTCTATGAGTATCAGGGGATGATCTATAAAGACGTCATCCGTAACTGCCAGTTCACCAACAACGGGGTGGACATAAAGCAGAACGATAAGACAATTGCTACGCAATATACACTGTTGCCCTCTCACATTGACTGGGGGTTGCCGGTGTAGGATCAATAAAAAATGAAAGATTAAAAATTAGTAACAATGGAAAAGATTAAGGAGTTGCCCTCATACACAGCGATGACGGCCGAAGAAAAGAAACAGATCGTGGGGTTTACAGCAGAGGAGTATGCAGCACAGGAGGCGAAATACGGCAAACGCTTGCGCATGGTGACGGTAGTAACCGATGACGGCCGTGCGGACTTCCTCGTTATTCGCCCATCACGGCAGCACATGATGCTCGTGGCGTCTAAAGGCAAAGACGGCGACTATGAAGCGGCCAACAACGTGCTTATTAACAACTGCGTGGTGGCAGGCAATCGGGAGCTGATCGACGAAGACTTCGCCGTATACAGCACCGTATTGCAGGTTCTCCAGCAACTGACGGAGGCGAATCAGGCTTTTTTTCGGAAAGCGTAGAGCGGATCGAACACTCTTTCGGGCAAGTAGGCGGAATCAATGCAACGTTGCGCTATCGCTATGGCATTGATCCGGATACACTGTCCGAAGATGAATGGATCAGGCTCTATGCCGAATACCGCTTCGTCCGGAGAAACGAACTCAAAGAGATGGAAATCACCATGCACAATGCACTGGCGGAAATCGTAAACAAACTGTTTGGCAAAGACAATGGCATCATCGACGACACAATGGATACTTGAACTGGTTGACAAGATCACCGGACCCATGCACCGCGCAACGGACACTGCCGAGGACATGACTCGCACGGTGGACGAGACTACGGAATCTGTCAGTAGACTTGGCGAAAGAGCCGGGGAAACAGGTGGCGCGCTGGAGAAGTGGGGAAAGAGCATGTTCTTCCTCAACCAGTTGAAAGAAGGCGTGGATACCATTACGGATGCATTCGACGACGCTATTGGACCGGGAGTGAAGTTTCAGTCGGGATTGGCGGAAGTGCAGGCGATCTCCGGACTGACCGGTGAAAAAATGGGACTTATTTCAGATAAGGCACGGGAACTGGCAAAAACATTTGGCGTAGATGCAGCGAAAGGTACGGGAGTATTTTCTAATATCCTGTCTCAATTGGGACCCGAATTGGCAAATTACCCGGATGTACTGGGTAGCATGGCACGCAACGCCATGACACTCTCCAAGACAATGAAAGGAGATATTGACGGGGCGGTATCCGCATTGACAGCGTCATTCAACGCCTTCAAGCCTCCGGTAACAGATGCTGCCGAATCGGCCCGGATAATGGAAGAGCAGATGAACCTGATTGCAAAATCCGCACAAGTAGGTGCAGCCGAAGTGCCTGATTTAGTTCAGTCTCTGAAGGCAGTGGGACCATCTGCCAAAAATGCCGGCGTGACATTTGCAGAGACAAACGCTGTGCTTCAAGTACTCGGACAGAACCAAGTGAAAGCGGCAGAAGCCGGAACGGCATTACGCAATATGATGTTGATTCTTTCCGCTCCTTCGTCCGATGCGGCAAAAGCTTTGCAACAGGCGGGCGTGGACATGGAAAGAATGGCAGAGAAATCGTTGCCGCTTGCCGAACGGTTACAGACACTGGTACCTGTGCTGGATGATGCGAATATCATGGCCCGCCTGTTTGGACGAGAGAATAATGTTGCCGCCCAGATATTAATCGGTAACACGGACAAGATTCGCGAATGGACGGGCGAAGTGCAGGGATCAACCTCTGCAGTAGACCAAGCGGGTATTATCATGAACACGTATGAAGAACGTATGAAGCGTATGCAGGCGAAGGTTGATGACCTGAAAATCTCGTTCTTTGAATTTGTAGAGCCGTTTGCACCCATTATCAAGTGGGCGGGGTTGGCAGTCAGTGCGATCGTAACACTGGGGATGGTTGGCTGGAGTATCGGAAACATCATGCAGATGACAGTATTGAAAACATCTGCTATCTGGGTGGCAAGCATGATAAAAATGGCTGTGTCTACCATTGCACAAAGCAAGCTTATCACTTTTGCGATCTACGGCATCCCGGTGATCGGGTGGATACTGGCAATAATCGGAGCCTTAACGGCACTCACTGCTTACTTCTATAACACGTCAGAGAAGTTCCGGGCTTTCCTGTTCGGCTTGTGGGAGGTGATTAAAACTACTTTCATCGAGTATTATAAATTTCTCTACAACGTGATGAGCGCCGTCATACAGGTGCTCAATCCGCTCAACTGGTTCGATGATGATTTCTGTTTCAAGGGAGTATGGGACAAACTGGTGAAAGAAACCTACGAGGGCGGAAAGCGAATCGGTGCAGCCTGGGAAGAGGGAAAGCAGAAAGGGCATGAAAGCTGGGCAAACCGGAACAAGACGGAAACGGATGAAAGTTCCGCCCTTGCTATTCCACCACTGACGGAAAAGGCTCTGGTAGGGAACGGAAGCGGCGGGAACGGTGGAAGCGGTAGCGGTAACAACAAAGGCAATGTCGGGCTTGGCGGCAACGGTAGCGGTTCGGTACGCAACATTACCATGAACGTGACTATGAACAATCACTTCAACGTTTCCGGTGAGCGCGATTACCGCAAGATATCGGAGAGAATTAAACGCGAGCTGGTAGCCATCCTGTCGGATGTAGCACCGGCAGCAGGATAAGGAGGCAGGATATGACAAATACAGATATCAATATAACGAATTTGTTTGCGGAGGTGTTCGGCATTTCATCGCCCCTCTTTATCCCCTACGGAAGAAAACTGCCGGACTTCATGCCGGAGAGCTACCGGGACTTTCAGATTCTCAAACCGGAAGAGGCGGCAATAAAGAGCTGGATGGGAACTCCCGTCCTGGACTCGTTCGCGTTCTCTTCCGGTACCTACCGGAGATTCGATGTGAAAGGGAACCTTACCGATATGGAAATGGCTGACTTTGTGCTGCCATACGCTACCATCGTAGAGTTCAACCGGCAGATGAACATGACGAAAACGAAAGTGATGGGAAGTTTCGGGACGGTGAAAGAAATCTACGGCCTTGACGACTGGAACATCAACATCCGCGGCTTCTGCCTGACCGACAAAAGCAGGACAGCCCAGCAGACGGCGGAAGAACAGGCGCACGCCCTGGTGATGTGGAGCCAGTTGGTAGACTCTATCGAAGTATCCGGTGACTTGTTTGTGCAGAAAGCGATCTATGCTCTTGTGATAGAAGACTTCCAGCTGTCTCCCGTACAGGGAAAGCCGGATGTCTATTCCTATACGATCAGTGCAGTAAGTGACAAATCAATAGAGTTAAGGGTATGAGCTACGTAATGTGTTGCAGGTTATCGTTTGCCGCCACAGACAGGCGGGATGCCTTTTCGCTGCCATGGGTTTCTTCGGTATCTATCCAGAGTTCTTGGAAGATGCTGACCGATACCGCGGAAATCATCCTGCCGGGAAAGGTGAAGAGATTGAACGGTAGGCCGTTTCATGAGTTGTTCCAGCCGGGCGACGAGGTGAAAATAGAACTGGGCTATAACAACGATCTGTACCGGGAATTTGAGGGATACATCGTTTCTGTCAGTCGTGGAGTGCCGGTTGTGATAAGGTGTGAAGACGAAATGTATCATTTGAAACGTAAGACGGTGAGTTATTCGAAGAAGGGCGTGACACTGAAACAATTACTCGCCGACGTATGCTCGGGATATGAAGTCAATACAGCCTTCGGTGATACGGAACTGGGAGCTGTACGCTACTCCAACATGAAAATTTCTGCCATTCTGGAAGATGTGCGAAAAAAGACCGGGCTATACAGCTACTTCAAAGGAAAGGTGCTCTGCTGCGGAAATGTATACTCAGACAACGTTGATCTTCCGGAAATCCCCATCAAGCTGGAAAGAAACGGCGTCAGTCAGGATTTGCAGCAAACGGGTGGCGAGTATGAAGTGATAGCAACGGCTATCTTGAAAGGAGGCAAGAAGATGGAAGCGAAAGCCGGCACCAAAGGTGCAGACACTTTCAACCTGAACTTCAACGATCACGATAAGAAAGTGACGATGCAGGTACTGAAAGATTTCGCGGAAAGATTCTATAAATCACTGTCGAAGCAGAAATATAAAGGTGGTGTGGAACTCTTTGGTGTCCCCCGGACAGACTTCGGGATGACGATGCGCCTGACCAGCGAAATAAATCCGGAAATGGATGGGAAATACTTCATAGAGAAAGTGACAAAAGAATTTTCTGCCAACGCCACTTATCGGCAAAAAGTAGAATTGGGAGGACGTGCGGAATGACAATAGACGAAGAATTGAAAGCAAAACTTTCAGGTAACCGACCGGAAGGAAACACACCGTCAGCCACTCTTCGGTGGGTGGAAGTTGTCTCTGTGGATGCGGACGAAAAGACTATGGACGCCAAAGGAGTATCGGACGGGCTGGAATATTTTGATGTAGAGGTCGGCTCAGGTTCAGTAATACTTTATCCTATCGCAGGTTCGCTCTGTCTTATAGGAATCGTGGAGGGCATGGAAACAAACGGGTTCCTCATATCGGCTACGGAAGTGGAGAAGATAGAGATAACGGCATCAACGGAAATCATACTGAATGGCGGCACGCTGGGAGGATTGGTAAAGGCGCAGGAGCTGACGGACAGGATCAATCTGATAGAGAAAGACATCAATTCGCTGAAACAAAAACTGGCCGGGTGGAAGCCTGCTCCAAATGATGGCGGAGCAGCACTGCAAACAGCCCTGTCTTCCTACTTCTCGAAGTCCTTGCAGGAAACACAAGTTGCGGATATTGAAAACGAAAGGGTGAAACAATGAAAGGGATAATGCTTGATGACAATGGCGATCTGATGATCCGGCCAAGAAAGCTATCGGATGGAAAGCTTTCGGGTCTGATACTCAACGACACGTTGATTCAGGATTCGGCCATCGTGCTGGAGATGAATCAAGGTGAATGGAAAGAAGACCCGGTACTGGGTCCCAGTTTGCTTCGCTACCTGCGCTCGCATGCTGACAGATCGCGTATACAAAAACAAATACAGGTTCATCTGTCACGTGCCGGTATCGACTATAACCAGGTGACGGAACAACTGAAACTGAATTTAAAAACAATTTAAAAGGCTTTGGAAGATATGGAAACGAATACTAAAGAGTGGATACAATACGGAAGCGCTGTCGCCATGCTGGCGTTAGGCGGCGGATTATCCATAGCCAGTTTCTTGCGGAGCGGAGAAGTGAACGACAGCGTACTGTGGCTCTTTGCGCAATGCCTGATGTATGCCGGCAGTGTATTCGGTATATCAGTATTCATTGCCGACCGTTTCAGGAGACTGGAAACAAAGATCATGAACGAATATAGCAATAAGGAGGTAAAAAAAGAATGAAGTACTTTACAATCTCAGAGCTTGTGCGGTCGGATACGGCCGCAAAGCTGAACATCGACAACCGGTGTTCTAAGGAACAGGAAGAAAGGCTGAAAGAACTTGCAGAGAACGTGCTGGACCCATTGCGGGAAGCGTATGGCAAACCGATAAAGGTCAACTCCGGTTATCGTTGCCTGAAGCTGAACAAGGCGGTGAAAGGCTCGCCGACATCCGACCACATGAAAGGCATGGCGGCGGATATAACCGGTGGCTGCGTGGTGGAAAACAAGAAACTGTTTGAACTGATTCAACGGCTCAACCTGCCTTTCAAACAATTGATTGATGAAAAAGGGTTCACTTGGGTGCATATCAGCTACGACAGGGACAATCTCAAACATCAGATACTATCGTTATGAAACAGTTTCTCCTCTCATTGATGATCCTGTTGCTGACATTGGCCGTAGGATCATGCCGCAGTCCGAAGCAGATGGCGGAGAAAACGGATATCACAGTTAGCAAAGAAAGCAATGCTGCTACGGAAGCCGAATCGGACTGGCAGCTGAACATCGACAAAACGATGAAACAAACGGTGAATGAAATCAGCCGGAAGCTGTCTGAGCTGAACTGGGAATACACCCGCACGGATTATTCTCCTCCGGACAGCGTAGGAAAGCAGCATCCTACGCATATGGAGACCGGCAAACTGAAGAACCGGACAGAAGAAGACTCCCGGCGTAATGAGCAAACAGAGACTCAATACAAGGTGATAGCTTCCTGTCTGATTACGATGTCGCAACGCATTGAAAGCATGGAGAACCGGCAGGAACACATCGAAGCGGAGTATAAAGAAAAGCTCTCCTGGTATCAGTCGGCACTTATCTTTCTTGGAGGTTTATTATTAGTCTATATCGCGATGACGGTTTATATAAAACTGAAGAAACCATGAAAGTGACAGTGCTGCCTGACCAAACGTTGGCTGACATTGCCATTCAGGAATACGGCGCACCGGAAGCCGTATTTCTGCTGGCACAGGCGAATGACATCAGCCCGACTGCGACCCTTACCCCCGGCACGACGTTGGAGCGTCCGGACAAGGTATTCAACCGGGAGATGCAGGCCTATTGCAAGAACAACCGCGTATCGCCCGCCACGGCAGAAACGTCGGACAGCGAAATGCGGTTGCGGATTTTCACGGAACAATTTACCAAACAATTCATGTAGAAATTATGGCAAGGACAATTCAGGAAATAAAGAAAACCATGACGGATCGCTTCATGGCCGACCAGACACTAAGGTCTGCCTACGGCATCACGGAGGAGAACGCTACCTGGGATAATACGTTTTCGACGGTCAGCATTGAAAATACGCTGATTTATACCGTAGCCGCATGCGCTTACGCACTGGAAGTGATGTTCGATGCATTCCGGCACGAAGTGGATGAACGGATTAACGCCAACATCGTGCCGACCGTGCGCTGGTATTATAGCAGTGCGCTCGCTTTCCAGTATGGTGACCGGCTGGTTTATGATCCTGAAAAGTATCAGTTCCGATATCCTGTTTATGATGCGTCAAAGCAGCTGGTTAAATACGTAGCGGTCAAAGATCGCGGAGGAAGTATTCAGATACTTGCATCCGGTGATAAGGGCGGTTTCCCGGTTCCCTTGACAGAAGATGCTTTGAGCGCATTCAAGAGCTATATGAATTCAATTAAAATTGCTGGAGTAATCTTGTCGATCCATTCCATGAAAGCAGATGATATCCGTATCAATGCGATTATAACGGTCGATCCGATGGTGATCAACACTGCCGGCATACGTTTGTCGGATGGCAGTAAACCTGTTATCAATGCCATCAACCGGTATCTCAATCACATCGAATATGGAGGAAATTTCAATAAGACAAAACTGGTGGATGCTATACAGAATGTGGAAGGGGTTATTGATGTTGAACTTGGAGAATGCAAGGCTAAAGCTGCAACTGCTGCGGATTATAATGTGATTAAGAATAATAACTATACGGCCTTATCCGGATGCTTCATGGCAAACGGGCTTGAAACTTCTTTGACTTATGTGGTATGAACTTGATATAATTAAATATGCGCAACAGGTACTTCACCCCACATTGCGCAAGAAGAAGATATTTGCAGTCATATCGGTTTGCCTGCTTCCTCTGATCTATATATATAACTCATTCAAGAAGTACAGGAGACAGTCGGCCAGCAAGCAAAACATCAACGGTCAGGTAATATACATTGAAAAAGCATTGAATGATAGCTTCTTTTTAAATAAACGGGAAATATTTATTTCCGACCTGGAAGATACGGTGACATATCTGCACAAGCGCACAGAAGAGCAAATACCCTTATACATTTACGGGCGTTCAGAAAGGGATAAAGCCGTTTTAAAATACCGTGACGAAGGCAGCTATGAAGGCAATTTTATCGTGCATATACCCTCTTTCTTGAAAGAGTATGAAACGGACATTCGGAATCAGGTGAATTATTATAAACCGGCTGGTCGCAGCTTTAAAATAGAAATATACGATTATGAATAGACTATTAACATTTGAGGGCGGACAGCCTTTTGCATTGGAAGATATTGACTTTTTGCAGGATGCATTAACAGAAGTAATATCAGGGCTTGCAAGTACTTACGGTAACTTTATCTTAAGTGGCTGTAAACTGTCAGTTGCAGGAGATAAGGTTACATGGACAGCCGGATATATCGTTATTGATCAGCAAGTATATCATGTAGAAGCTGGAAGTATCATTGCTCCATCTACGGATAACCTGTATTGGAAAGTGATTACTACGGATTCGCAGAGTGTCGTATTTGAGGATGGCTCTCAAAATAAAATATACAGGAGGAGTAAAGCATCAATAGTGTCTTCCGTCGACAGTTCGGATACTTATGTACCAGCAAATGGTGTGAAAACGGCAAACGATTACTTCATGAGTTATGAAAAGGAGAACCTGCTGTACCAGGTCACGACTCCAAAGAACATGGCCACTGTGGAACGGCTCAAAAACAATCAGGGCATTAATATATGCAAGATCACATTTTCCGTGCCGGAAGAAGTTACTCAATCCGGAAATGTTCTCTTCTCCTATACCGCCAATCCGATGTTCGGTTTGTCAACGCCAATTGTTTACGGTGGTGCACTTTACGCACTCAGACTGGCCAATGGGGCAGCTTATATTTATGACATGAACGGGAATCCTGTGAAAACATTGAAAACTGGAAGCTTTAGTGTCAATGTATTAATCTAATACCTTTATATTATGTCGACTATATACGATCTTAAAAAACGTGCAAAAGAATTATCTGAAAAAAATGAAGTTAATTCTGTATCTCCTGTTGAAGTCGGGAATCTTATTGAAGATACATTAAATATCATTGATGAATATAATAAGAATGTTGTCGGATTAGGTATACGAAAAACATATTCTTCTATAGCTGCCATGCAAGTGGATCGTATTAGCCCGGTCGGAAATGATGGTAAGCCAATCCGTTTTGGACAGTTAGTAAGTGTATATGATATAAATAATCCGGAATCAGAGGAAAACGGAGGAGTATATGCTTTTCAAAATCCGGGATGGAAATTAGCAACAACGACAGCTATTAATGTTGTAAGCTCTTTTGGTGAAAGTGAGGTAGAAGCTATCAGCCAGAAGTTTTTTACTGAACAGATAAAAAACAAAATATTTACCAACCTTGGCATAGTAGACGAAACTTTCTCTGATGGATTTTCAGACGTTACAGCAGGATATTATACATATCAAAAGGGGTATGAGGGCGAAGTTGTCAATGGTATCTTGATTGTGTCTAACGTTTCCTATCCCGGTGCAATTGCAAGGACACAAGTAAAACAAGAATTAGGTAAGACATACATTCGTGCTTTCGATATTGACAAAAGAGTATGGGATAAATGGGAAGAAATCGGTTCAGATAAAAAGGTTATCGAAGAAAGTGATATCAATAATACTGCATTGGTTCCTGATATGTATAAGGTCAAAACTGAATCAGGCAATGGCATTGGCTATTTTCATTTGATAATAGGGCTTAGTACGGGAGGTCAGATAACTCAAACAAAGATAGACGGTAATATTTTTTACAGACGTTATACCGAAGAAGACGGGTGGGCTGAATGGGATAATACAAGCGTTAACAGAGAGGTTTTTACCGAAAACCTAACAGTAAAATTGAACTCAGGGAAGAGCTTTGGAAAATATCTGAACGGTGATATCATACCCTGTAAGGGGAAAACGGTAATGGATGTAATTAGGATGTCTGTTGAAGAAAATGAGGGATTGAAATTCAATAGTTTCTTGATGGATATTTCTCCGGAACAGCCTGCAGATACAGTCCTTTCAGGTGAAAAAGAAATACGTTTTTTCTTGAATGATACTTCATTGGTACGTGTAAATTCTCTGAGTATTATAGATATCACTTCTGATAAAATTCTTGCTTCGGGACTTCCTGTAACATCACCTTTGAATGTAAATATAGGTATGGTTACTGCTTCGTCAGGGCAAAAAAGGCAATGGAAAGCAACTATTATAGAAAATGCGACTGGTAATACGATAGAAAGTCCGATTTATACAGTAACGTGGAAACATCCGGTTGTTGATACTTATATTTATTATAGCGAAGTAGATTCATCTCCTTCATCTGATACTATAGTAAAAAGTGGAAATAAGATTCTTTCTTCGACTAAGCAATTCCAGATCAGCGCAGAGAATAAAGTCGGTAACTATATTGCATTTCCTTCTACTATGAGTTTAAAGAGCATTGAGAATGCCTCTTTTTCAGGTGATTGGTGGTATAATGCTCAGACCGGTGATGATTTCTATGATAACAAACAAACAATGACCATTGGCGGAATAACGTATAATGTATGGTGTATGATACGTCCATTGCCGATGGGCGTAAAAGCAAATGTCATATTCAATTAAATAAAAATATTATGGATTATATTGGTGTATTAAAACAATTTATAGTAAACGGGGCGAGTGCCAACGTCGACTATTTATATGGCCCTTTTGAATCAATAGAGATTGCCTGCTCTAAAGTCCCTCAAAGTATCCGAGCAACGGGACGAACAGTAGGAATACTGACATCTTCCGGCGTGGTTGAATATTGGTGGAAGAATGGTATTACTGATTCCGAACTCGTTGAAAAAAGTCAGTCAGATGGAGGTGGAAGCCTTGCTGATAATTTAGAAAACTTCGTAGAGGTAATTCCTTCTTCAGAAGGTAATATTGTTGTAGATAGCAGGACTGCCCCTTTTGCAAAAGTGACTTTGACAGGTGATAGCCGGATATTTAATCTTTCGATTACAAATACGAAAGAAGGTAGTACTGGTAAGATACTTGTTTTTCAGACGGGACTTAAACAGGTAGCTGTGACTGATAATATAAAAGGAACAGTAGATATGCCATTAAACAACGGCACGATAGCATTACTATCTTACAATCGGTCAGGTAATAACATCTACATCTACACTGATGTCGTGTTAGGAGATACACCGTATCCGGCTCCACAAATGATAAAAGATTTTCAAGCTATCTACTATGACAATACCGTCTGTATAGTACAATGGTCTGCCCCCTACGCGAACAATATTTATGATCCGGCTACAGAATACGACATGCGTTATTCTAACAGTCCGGTCAATGCCGATGATCCGGCTATTTGGGCAGGATTAAGCCAGTTGAAGAATTTACCTGTACCTGCTACCTATCAGACTGAACAGAAGTATTCAATCGCTGGGTTGCAACCGGGTAACGAGTATTACATCTATCTAAAGGCTGTGCGTGTGAATCAAGGTGTCCGGTATATATCACCTTCAAGTAGTCCGGTATATTTCAAGACGGCAAACGATACAACGGACGCTGGGGATAAATACTACCGCCTTGAACTCACTCCTGAAATGTTATGGCCGCGTCGCGATGCCGTGTCGATGGCAGGAGGAAAACCATGTGCTCCGGCCAACGCGCTGGACGAAACAGAAAAGGATCTATTTTTGGAAGATGGCTATCCGGATCGAGACAATAAGAGCTATTCCACTTACTTCAAGACAGAAAGCAAGGGTGTTGACAACCCTTATTGCCTTGTTATTGATTTGAATACCTCCTGTGTACTCGACAAGTTATATCTGTACGCTGTTGGAGCTTCCACCGGAGAATTTAGGGTACTAATCAGCAATGATATTAACGATACACCGGAGCATGTTGCTACTTCTACGAATCTGCATAACGGATGTGCTATCGTTGACCTTCAAAAGAAATCGGCAAGATTGCTTTACCTGAGATACGACCTCGATCCATTCGCAGCAACGCAGACCGGAGCAGATGGAGAAGAGATATGGCCATTGTACAATCAGGGAAACTTGATAGGGCAGATATACCGGCTAATGGTGTATGGAAGAAGAAACAGCGATATCCCTTTGAATATTCTTCCTCCTGTTCGTAGCGTACTTCCTCGTAAACCAGTCGATGAGTTTTTCAACGTTGTTGGTTGGTTCTATCAACCGGGGAGAATGATCTCTTTGTGTAGTGGTCCGCATGTACGCCTTTTCGGTTCTTCCGGCCAGTTCCTACCTAATATGTTCGAAAATCCGGTTAGTCGTATTGCTGATGTAGCTATACGACCAAATCAAATTGGATGGGTGAATCAGAATAACGGCATGGAGTATAATCTTATTCAATTGTTAAAGGAAACGTATAATAAGTACGGACTGAAACCGTTTACTGCAAGTTCAAGCTGGGCTACTATATTGCGATATCAGGCAAATTCTTCTAATGTCAATAAACCGCTTGACGGATATTGGTTACCGGGTACGTGGGAGCCGTTACCATCTAAGGGCAGATTAGGCTATGAGAAGTACTTTGAGGTATCAATGAACCCGAACAGCTATAAGACTATCTCAAAGATGTACAGTCAACTCATGGCCGTGTATGGAAAGTCTGCATTCGGTCAAGATGATATAAAGATATACCCTGCTGATGATACAGAGGTAAGTACGAATATGGATTTGATGTGCGGTGCCGAAATAGGTAATGAAGATGACCGCACATGGTCTGGTTGGATGGCATTCACGCAACCCGAAGAGATGGGAGCGCTTCTTAGTGCCGTATATGATGGACATTGTGGTACACTTACTGACGAGGACGGCAATACGAAATATTACGGAATCAAACAGGCGTCTCCTGATTCTCTTGTAATTGTACCGGGATTCGCAGGAATTGTATCCGGGTACATCAAGGAGTTGTACCTTTGGTGCAAGCAGAATAGACCGGACGGGAAATTACCTTTTGATATATTGAACTTCCACACCTATTTTTCCAACAAATGGGAGTATGACTGGCCGGGTGGTGCTTGTAAGGCTGTTACTCTTGAAAGTATTCTCGCGAGTAATAAAAATGACATTGCGGATGGACTTCCTCGCGTACTGGACATCCGTAACAGGTATATGCCTGACAAGGAGCTTTGGATAACGGAATTTGGCTATGGTGAAGCTGGTGGCGAAAATACAGACAGTCAGTACCAGTGCTATTCACAACCGGGTAGACGTATTGGATCGTGGCTAATCCCCGACCGTCACAGAAGCGAAGTGAGAGCTGCATGGTCTATTCGGGCAGCTCTAACGTTAATGCGATTAGGTATCGACAGCGTTAACTATTATGCTATCGATCAAATGGACTATTGGAGTTCATGCGGTTATGAGATGTGGCATTGGAACGATGAACAAAGCACGGAACCGGGTGCTAAATGTGAATCGATAAAGAAGCACATGAAGAATATTGATGCAACGGGATTCACGGCATTCGGACTTTTCGGAAGTTTCCTTAATAATGGATGTTATCCCATCGCTAACACCTTTTGGTGGGTTGCTACCTTTCGTAACAGGTTAAAAGGTTACGTATATATTGGGCAAAAATACTTAGATGCGGATAGTCGTATTATCGTGATGTGTTTTCGCAAGTTGAATGAAGAGAAAGGAGCATATGTCATCTATCTGAATGATAGTGTTAATACTGGAGTACCTAACATTCGTGTACCTTTGCCGGAAGGATTGTCGCAAGTTGTGAAGGTTACTACCTATGTTCCGACTATTCCGAATCCTGAATCTATGCCTTCTACTTTTGAGTTCGACCAGCAAAGAACCGGATTACCGACTACCCGAAAAGAAAAGTATATTAATGGCAAATGGGTTATTCAGAATAAGAAGTTGGCAGGAACTTATGAGTCGTTTGCTCAGGGAGCCGCCACTTATCCGGCTAATCCGCAAGAAGGAGATGAGGTATACGTACTCCCAACTGCGGAAGAAAATCCATACTTCCCGATAGTTGGCCCGGTAGGCTGCCAAGTATCACGCCATCTTCAGAAACCCAGTTCAAAAGAGTACGAATGGATTGATCCGGCAGACTCCACATTGCCGAATGGAGAGGACAAATGGGCAATGAAGTATAATCCTTATCTGAGTTACAGACAGGAAGAAGCCGTATGCGATTATATTGAGTATACCGAAGAGGGACAACACGGCACGCATGGCGATGAAACAATTATACCTACAGATGGTGCAGGGTTCGTAGAGAATATTACAGAGTATCCGGCATATTATTTCTTTGACGCAATACCTGATCCGGATTTCAAAGGTAAAGTAACCGATGTGGCGGCTGTTGCTGTCAACTCATCTGTGATAAAGCTTTTTTGGAACAATCATAATGCAGAGGATACGAGCTATGATATATTTATGTCTACTCTTCCTGAGACGGGATATTCATTATTCAAGAATGTACCGGCAGGAATAAACAATAGTGCTGAGATAGCCGGATTATCTGCCGCTACAACATACTATTTTAAAGTCCGTCCGGTAAGAGGAAGTGTAGCTGGTGAATTGAGTGACTTTGCATCTGCGCATACAATCTCATTCATGCCCATACCGACTAATTTCAGGATGACTTCGCGCACTTCACTGTCTATCTCTCTTGCATGGGATTACACACCGGACAGCGACTTTGTAATGTATGCTTTGTATCGTTCTTCAGGAGGGCAATTTGAACTTGTAGGCAAGCTGGAAGATAAGAATAAAAAGTCTTTCACGGATACAGGGCTGAAACCCGGTACATCTTATTCTTATAGATTGAGGGTGTATGGGCAAACAGGATACAGCGAATATACAGAAGAGTATATCGTATCGACGTTAACGGCTGAACAGGATGCACCGCTATTGCAGTCTGCTGAAACTGATAAGTTAGGAACTCAGGTTACACTGGCGTTCAATTTGCCGATGAGTGATTTTGCATCTACATTGAAGTCACAATTCACCTTAACTGAGGAAGGAAATGCCTGCTTGATTACGGGCGCGTATGTCGATCCATCCGACGCAACAAAGATTATACTGACTATCAATGAAGGAAGTCTTAGCAACTACGATGCTAACAGGAATGTGCGCGTAGGATATACTTCTATTGAGAATGGAATAACTTCAAGTTACGGTGTTAAATTAGAGTCCTTTAGTAACTATCGTGTTAGAGTCTATGTCGGTAACTTTACCAATTTGTCGGCAACTTATAAGATTAACTTTGCGAATGAAAATGTGGCTAATCCAGCCAGTGAGACATGGAATAACTTTATTGCTGTCAACAATGAATCAGGTTATATAACTGCTGCATCAATGAGATTGCACGACACTTACATGGTAGAATCAGGGGTTACTATGGAGATTATACAAGATGGCGGTACTCACCGTTGGAGTGGTGTCGGAAGAGTAGATGTAGCCTGTACTTTGGCAGATGTTGAAAGTTGTGTTGCAGAGTCTGTATGGGAGACTTTCCGATCTTCATTGGTTACTGAGAATATCACCGCAAGATTGAAAGTTACCGGGCTGAATCCAGAGCGCAGGTATACTTTCCGTGCTTTTTCTTCCGTCAGGTATGGATATGAATTTGAAGACGATGTACGCAGCAAAATGAAGATTAATGGTGTGTATTCCAACATTGTTAATCAGTATAACAATGAGGATAATTTTGCTGTGATTGAAAATGTATCGCCGGATGCAACAGGTGAGGTACTCATAGACTTTATTCCGATGCGTGAGGTTGTTGGACGTGCTGTTAACTACTCCTTTATGTACATAGAGGAATATACAGGTAGCTCTGATCCGACAACGAGCAATGTTGTACTGAGGGGAGTAACTATCAATGAAGCAGATGAGGACAATAGTGTCACGGATAGGGATATAACGATGTATCTTAATTGTGTAGGTACAGCTACTCATTACAGAATCTCAGAGGGTAGTAACATAGGTTATGCGAGTTGGGTAGAAATACCGAATGCGGATACGATGATAGTCCCTTATACGCTTAGTGACGGGTATGGAGAAAAGACGTTAAATGTACAAGTTAAAAATTCAAAGTATGAATCGAATATAAGACAGGTCACTATAACCTACAAAGACTCGTATATTCCTGTTACGTTGAAGAATATATATATCAATGACAATGCGGATCAGACAGATTCACGTGCAGTACAGGTGTTTATCGAAAAGTTGGGAACTCCGACTCATTACCGTGTTGGTGAGACTTCCGATCTTTCCGGAATAGAATGGATTAACTTCCCCGATGGAGCTACGACTATACCATATACTCTCTCAGAAGGCAATGGGCAAAAGATAGTGTATGTACAACTAAAGGATGCCAAGGGGATAATGTCAGATATTAAGTCCGATACAATTGTATATGGGGTGTTGACACTAAATTCAATTACGATCAATGATGGCGCAGCGTCAATAAGTAATCCAGAGCTAACTATTACGCTTGATTACGATGGAACTCCAACTCATTACCGAGTGTCTGAGACTTCCGACCTTTCAACGGTAGAATGGATTGCGTGGACTGGAAATAGCATATCTTATACACTCACTGATACAACGTTAGGAGAGAAAACTGTATATGTACAGGTTAAATCTACAAAGACAGAAAGTTCCGTAGTATCAGATACGATAACATTGATTGAAGCTGCACTCCCAAAGATTGTTGTGTCATTCTCTGCTGAAAGAGGTAATCCTTATCCTACTGATGATAATTATCCGACCTATCAGGGTGAGGTTATTAATCAAATCTCTGGATCAACATCTACTGCGAGCTGGACAGATACACCATTGAAGGACACCATAGGTAATGACGCCGGAGTGTATTCCGTTCGACAGAGCGATATCCCGTCTAATGAGAATACATATATAAAGAATTATATTACGCAGACTATTACGGCTGCTGTAGGTGATTCAAGTCCTTATCCGTTAGACTATATCAAGTCTTACTTGTGCCCTCGTGTGAATGGTAGTGAGGCGCATAGATTCTTAGTCCGATTCAAGAGCATTGCCGCTTGTACTTATACACTTCGTATATTCGTTGCAAGCTATGGCAGTTATGAGGTTGCATCTAATAAATTAGCTAATTGCTTCTATGTCGCTAATGGAGTATCAGTCAATTTACCTTTTGATCCTGCAACAAATGTGGATCAGTTCGTTGAGATTGAAAATGTAGAAGTAACTGATGATGGTATTCTTGATTTGGAGATATTTAACACAGCAGGAATTTCTAATAAACCGGGATTAAATCTGGTTGAGATTATCAAAAAAGG
This sequence comes from Bacteroides sp., assembly GCA_019416685.1. Classification (GTDB taxonomy): domain Bacteria; phylum Bacteroidota; class Bacteroidia; order Bacteroidales; family Bacteroidaceae; genus Bacteroides. Next base: position 141,607 of record DXWV01000102.1, on the reverse strand, counting down.
ATAGAATTAAAGGCTATTGAACATATTATTCAATAGCCTTTAATATGCTTTTAAAATCGCATTCTGTTTTTTATATATAAATGTTAATATTGTACTTTTTGTTTTTCTAAATTGTACTTTTTGTTTTGACGATTGTAATTTCTACAAGCGTCTGCCGGTTAGTACGAAAAAAGTTATCCGGATCCAATTGTTCTCCCAATTTATCCAATGAGAAATCTACGATATATTCCCTCCCTTGCCGGGTAACGGCAAATGTCACCCGGTTCTCCGAATAGAAATAGGCCACATCACTCACCGGAAGTGTTATCAGTCTTTCGCCCACTGAAATAAGAAAACGGGTACGATAGCGTTTCACCGGACTTGAAAGAGTACGTAACACTTCCAGCATTTCATTCTGATGACTAAATTCATTCTCAGGATACCGACTGTGTAAAGTATCAAATTTATCCAAAGTATCAGCTAAACGTTCCCGGTGAATCGGCTTTAATAAATAATCGATGCTATTGACAGTGAAAGCACGAACGGCATAAGTATCAAAAGCCGTTGTAAACACAATCATACTTTGGGGAGAAGCTCTCTCTATAAAAAGAAAAGAGTTACCATCCATCAACTGAATGTCCAAAAAAAGAATATCGGGATGTGGATTCTCACCAAACCACTCCACAGCCTCTTCAATATTGCCAGGCAACAAGAGTATCTCCCATTCCGGACGAAGTTCTGCCAGCATTCTGTTCAGTAAACTGGCAGCAGGTATTTCATCTTCAATTATAGCTGCCCGGACAATAGGGTTATTCATGCAACAATGGTATTTTAACAAAAAATAAATCGGATGTATGTTCAATAGTTATCTCTCTTCCACATATAAGACGATAACGAGAAGATAAATTTCTCAATCCTATGCCTGAGGACTGTACAGACTTTTTAGGACGAAGGCTATTGCACACCACCAACCGGTCTTCTGCCTCTGAATAAGTAATAGAAATAACCATAGGATTACGAATAGAAATCATATTATGCTTTATTACATTCTCGGCAAGTAGTTGAAGTGTCAGTGAAGGCAATTTACTTTCCAACAATGATTCATCCAACCGACAATCTACACAGATACAATCGCCCAAACGGACACGATGCAGAAAAATATACGAATTAAGAAACTCCAACTCATCACTCAACGTTGTGAGGCGCTGCTGCTGGCATTGAAGAATATAACGATACACATCGGACAGGTGTTGTGTAAACTGTACGGCATTTTGAGGATTATACTCTATTTCAGAAATCAATGTGTTGAGGCTATTAAATAGAAAATGTGGATTGAGCTGGCTTTGCAAAGCCTGATACTGTGCTTCGATAGAACTTTCTTCCAAACTTCTGTTCCGCTTATAAAGTACAATGGTATGCCGATAGAAATTATTAGTTGCCGTCAATCCGATAATCACCATCTCTACCAACCAAACAAGTAAAAGTAACCGTATACCGGACCAGCGAATATAAAACAGGCGATCGACATCCGCCATCCACTTCAGACCTACGAACAACAGATAGTTCAAAAGAAATAATAATATCCCCAATCCGACATAATACAGTAATACTCTTCTACGCTTTTCAACAAAGAAAAGAAATCCGCGCTTTAACCATGAGTCTACCAGAATAATACAGAAGCCCATTGCATTGAAAGCCAGCATTACGCCAATGATAAAGCCCAATGAAGTAAAATCCAGATCGTCACGTTTAGGTAAATCCGAATAAAGTGCCAGCAGCAAATACGAGAAACATCCTAACCCGGAGAAAAGCAGGACATTCAATAACCGGACATATCGGGGATGAAAAGTTCTCATAAAACACAGGAATAATTATATAAGTACAAAGATAAACATTTATATTGATAACAATCCCAATGCCCGTACAAATGCCGAATAACTGATCTGAGCCGTCAGGCGCGACTGTACAAAATTCATTTGTGCCGTCTGATGAAACATTTGTGCATCCAATACACCATCAACGGACATCTTGCCTTCACGATAACGTTCCAGGGCCATAGCTTCGTTCTCCCGGGCTTTTATCAGAGAGTTCTCTGTGAGTGTCACCCGCTCCACAGCCTGTACATAATTATAATAAGCCGATTGCACTTCAAGGCTCACCACATCTTTGACCTTACTAAAATTCTCTCTTGCAATAGTTACCCGATACTCTCCTGCACGTTTCTCATTACGACGTTTTCCCCATTCAAATAAAGGAACACTGACTTTAGCATATACAGCGTAATTAGGATCAAGATCTGCTTTAAAATTATATCCCGGAGAACTATAACTACCATCTACCCCCACATAGAACTGTGGCAGGAACTGCGACTGATTGAGCTTATGTGCTGATTCCTGTATCGAAATCTTATCTTGTGCCATACGTAATTCCGGCCGATTATTACCTGCCTGGTCCATATAGGCAGGCAAACTACCAACCTCATGGATCGGAGATACCAATGTATCAATCGGTATCACTGAATCATAATCAACTCCTATAAAAGAGTTGAGTGACATACGTGCCACCTCGTAGTTATTCTCTGCCTGCATTAACTGATAACGGGCATCGTTCAATTTAACTTCTGCCATCAGCAAGTCATTACGATCTACCAGTTGTACTTCTACCCGCTCACGTATCACCTTGGTTAATTCTTCTACCGCGCCGGTAAACCGGCGGGTAACCTTTACCATCTCATTACGCGCCACCGTACTCCAATAGCGCAAATCTGCTTCATAACTAATATCAGACTTTATCATCTCCGATTGATTAAGAGCCAGACGACTTTCTGCCTCTGCTTTTTTCACTCCTTCGCGGATACGTCCTCCGGTGTACAACGGCTGAGCCAGTGAAACGGAAGCTCCATATTTCATGTGTCGCCCTTCAAATTGGAGTGGATTATCCAGAGAAGGTAAATCTAATGAAAGCTCCATCGGATTACCTGTATAATTGAAATTTGCTCCGGCAGAAAGTTTTGGCTTATATTCTGTTTTGGCAGATTTCTCCAACTCTTTACTTAAAGCAATATTCTTTTCGGCAGCTTTCATGTCCTGATTATATTGCAAAGCACGGTTACGATATTGACTCAGTAACTCGCTATGCTGCCCATAAACGGGAACAACAAAAAACATTGCCGATATTATTAACTGAAACACTTTCTTTTCTATATTCATAATTCCTTTTTTACATTATAAAATACAGCATACAACGCTGGAGTAATAAACAAAGTAAGTAATGTAGCAAATGTCAGTCCGAACACAATAGCTGCAGCCATACCTGCAAATACTACATCAAAAAGAAGTGGCACCATACCCAGTATGGTCGTTACCGCTGCCATCAATACCGGGCGTACACGTGACACGGTAGATTCAATAATAGCTGTATATGGTTTTACTCCGGTACGAAGCTGAATATTTACCTCATCCAGCAATACAATCACATTTTTAATAATCATACCCAACAATCCCAACCATCCTGCTATACTGAAAAAGCCAAATTCCGTCCCTGTCACCAGCTGACCAAATACGACTCCTATTACTGAAAGCGGCAAAATCAAGAAAGTGATCAATGGCTGACGATAGTTGCGGAACAGGGCTACCAAAATAAGAATCAATAACAATAATGCCAGTGGAAAGAACTTCGTTAATGCAGCCATTCCTTCTTTCTGCGTTTTGTATTGTGCATCCCAAAAGAAAGTGTACCCTTCCGGAAGCTGTATCTTCTCTATTTCGTCTTTTATTTCGGCATGCACTTCCGCCATGGTATGTCCCGGTTGCACGTCACACATGGCCGCCATAGACAATTGCCGGTTGTAGGTACGTATCAAAGGATATTCCCAGCCGATACGGATATCTTTGGTTACCTGTGCCAATGGAGCTGAGTGGATTCCGTTCCACACAGCAAGATCTCCCAATTGATCAAGGTTCATTTCACGGGACATGTCCGACTTCAGCAAAACCGGTACTTTTTTCTCATTGTCACGATAAATACCAACCGACACTCCATCCCCAATCGCTTTTGTTGCCTCCATCATGTTATCTTTACCAATATTCAACTGACCCGCTTGTACCGGTTCATAATCTGTCTGCACCATCATGGCCATATTTCCCCATTCATTACGGGCATTCGCAACTTTCGGATTACGACGCATCACACCAAGCGCCAACTCTGTCAATGAATCCAGTATTGCTTCGTCCGGGCCACAGAAACGGGCTTCTATCAATGCCTGTGGCACTGTGCTCAGTTCAAAACGGTTTACTCTCATAAAGACCTCCGGGAATTGCCTGCCTACCGTATCACGAAGTACTGCCTGCAACTCACGTGCCTCTTCCGGAGAACGTGCTTCAACAATACACTGTGCATAATTGGGCTGAGGACCAAAAGACGTATTAGCCAAATAAAAACGCGGAGGGGTTTGACCGATAAATGTAGATACCTGCCGGGTTGTTTCAAAGCTTTCCAAGAAGTCGGATATATCTTTAGTAGCAGCTTCCATCTGCTCTATTTTCGTCCCTTCGGGCATCCACATATCAATCGTAAAATATTGCTTATTAAGTTGAGGCGTAAATCGTTTTGGGATAAAATGAAATCCCCACCCTGAAAGGAATAACAAACCGACCATTACTCCCAACAGAAGATACTTTCGCCGAAGGGTACATTCCAACATCTTCCGGAACCAATTGTACACTTTCCCCTGATAAAGTTCGCTTTTCAGTTCTTCGGGACGAGGGCGTCTCACAAACTGTTCGATAAAAAGCGCGTTTTGCGTAATAGCAAATACCCAACTAAACAGTAATGATACTGCTATTACAATGAAAAGAGACGAAAGCAGTTCTCCCGTAATATCAGGAGAAAGATAAACCGGCATAAATGTCAGAATGGCAATCACCGTAGCAGCAAGCAAAGGTATGGCCGTATCGGATATCGCTTTCATTATGGCATTTCGTTTCCGCATTCCCCGTTCCATATTCATCAACGCCGAATCAAATACCACAATGGCATTATCTACAAGCATTCCCATAGCAATGATAATAGCTGCAAGAGACATACGTTGCAGGGCGATACCATTAGCATGCATATAAATGAGGGTTGCAAAAATGGAAAACACCAGTCCGCTCCCTATCAGTACCCCATTCTTGAAACCAATAAAGAAAAGCAACACTGCCACCACTGTAATAACAGAAATAATCAGATTCAGAATGAAACCATCATTAGCGACGGCAGATTCATAGCCTTGATCATAGATTGGTGTCAGTTTATATCCATCAGGCATCTCTGTATTGATACGTTCCACTGTCTTCTTTACAAGAGCAGCCATGTCGACCACATTGCCATCCGCTACGGTAGAAATAGCAATACCCAAGGCAGGCGTATTATTAATCTTCATCAGATTACGTGCCGGACGCATATATTCTTCACTGACATTTGCCACCTCCTTCAACCGAAAGTATTCTCCGGTTCCGGAAATTATTGTCATATTTTCAATCTCTGCTAAATTAGTGAAACTACCACGTGCTTCAATACGAAGGCGATTATTCCCATTCTCAACAGCCCCTGCATCCACAACCTTGTTTTGTTTATCGAACGCACGGATTATATCCGCTGTTGTTATGCCCGTCTGAGCCATTAATGAAGGCTGTACCAACACCTCGATTACAGGATTTTGAATACCAAAAACTTCTACTTTAGCTACATTTTTAATTTTAAGCAATTCGTTTTTTATGTTTTTAGCCTGATTTTCCAGTTCGCGATACGAATGCTCTTCGCCATATAAGCCATAAAATACTCCAAGAACATCTCCAAAGTCATCGTTCACGACCGAAGTAGCAGCACCCGCAGGAAGCTTGGACTGTGCATCATTCACTTTACGACGAAGCTTATCCCACAACTGTTGCATCTCGTCTGCACGAATATCTTTCTTGACATATACGGTAATTTTTGATAATCCGGCACGGTTATCCGTTTTCAGATAATATAGTTCGCCCAACGACTGAATAGCCTCTTCAAGTACGTCGGTTACCTGTATCTGTACCTCATGAGGTGATGCACCCGGATAAGCAGTAGTCACAAGTGCCTGCTTAATGGTAAATGGCGCATCTTCCAGTTTACCCATTTTAAAATACGAATAAAGCCCTCCCGCTAATACCAAAAACAAAATCAACATTGCAAAAGCACGATTCTTTAAAAAGAATGCTACAATTTTTTTCATACCTCTTTGTTTATTTGATAACGCTTACCTCTCGGTCCTCCGAAAGAAACCCATGTCCGCTCAATACTACTATATCACCCACAGAAAGTCCTGATACAACCTCTATTTTGTTATCATTCTTTAAATCCCCTATATTCACAGGAACAGTCTTTACCCGGTTATCTTCTGTCAGTTTCCACACAAAAGTTCCTGTCGTAGGGCGATGACACACTGCCAATTGAGGAATAAAAACGGATTCCTTTTCTACTGTTGAATCACCAGGAAGTGTGATTGTTAGTGTACCACTCATACCACCCAATAATTCATTATTCTGATTATTGAGAACAGCTGTTAACAGAAAAGAAAGATTATTGGAGGTTGTACTTTTAGATACTTCTACATCTGTAGTAGTATAAACTTTATCTTTCAATGCATCAAAGCGGAACTTTAACCCGCTACCCGAGGAGACAGCAAGTTGTTTTTGCAAAATAACAGCCATATTTTCAGGGATATAAGCCTCTATTTTCAGACGTGAAAGATCTATGAAACTAACCACAGGTTGCGAAGCACGTACCTCCTGATATCGTTCTATATTCACCGTCTGGATATATCCGTCAAAAGGGGCATATAGACGGGTGTCCTCCCATTCATTGGCTGCCGTTTGGTATGCGGCACGGGCTATGGCACAATCTGCTTTTGCTTTCTCATAAGTACTGGCTGAGATATTTTCTTTCTCATACAATGCAGCGATTCGCTTATATTCTGCTTCTGCCTGTTGATACACAGCTTCCGCTTTCTCTTTACGTACTTTAAAATCGCGGTCGTCAATAGAAGCGATCACCTGTCCTTTACGGAAAAACTGACCAGACCTGACATCAAAATTCAATACAGGACCGCCTACACGAAAAGAAAGCCCGGTAGACTTAAACGGTTGAGACAGGAAAGTAAATTCTCTGTCCGGTTCACTAACTGCCCGTTCGGCACAAAACACTCTCACTGGCATAGCTTCCTCTTTTTTACTTTTCTGCTCTGTGCTACACGAAGCCAGAAAGGTGACAGTGAGGAAAAGATACATTAACTCCTTCATATTCATTGATTACACATTTTGGGAGCAAACGTACGAGTTAGTTTTCTGAAAAAAAGGAAGAGATATACCGAAACGGAATATTGGAGACTGAAACGGAAAAATAAAGGACTGAGTTACTTACGCTTCACTTTACCGCCCATCTTATTTATCCTCACGATAACATGGAATATGAAATAACTCCCCAATACGTTGGACTCAGTGTCCCGTATGGAAGTTGCTGTGATAGTACGGGTCAGTGCGTTCTCTTGTTGCAGAATATCATAAATCTTGAATCGCAACAACAGTTGTTTCCGTTTGAAAAAAGATTTGGAGAGTTGTGCATTCCACATCAGATAATCATTGCCCTCGTTTTGCCCGTATCCCGAACGCAGATTCCACACAGCATCACTATACACTTCAAAACCCCAGGGAAGATAGCATTGTACATTCATTCCCGCCTGATAGTCGAAGGTTTCTGTACGAATACTTTTCACATTATTGTATGAGTTATTGTAGACAACAGAACCCCGTGCACCAATCTCAATCTGCTTGGTACGATAAGTGAGATTGAGTCTCTCCCGCGCTGTCAGATGGCGGACAGAACTCTTTTGCGGCTCTTCCTTATTAAGTGTAGTATATCCGTTTTTATTACTAAACCGAAGTTGGGAATACGTACGTACCAACCAATTCTTGTTCTTGAAAGGAGTACTCAGTGAAAAAGAGCCCTGTGCTTCCCAATTACCGTTCATGTTGACTGGCATAGTAGTACGTCCACCGGTTTCACTATCATAAGTAACCTGATTGGTGACGCTGTTCAGCGTATTCTCAGCGGTAAGTTGCAATACCATATTGCGTTGATACTTCACATTATAAGAATTATAATTAAGATTGAAGGTATTGGTATACGAAGGTTTCAGCGAAGGATTACCCATACGGATATTCAACGGATTGGTTTGGTCAGAAATAGGTTGCAAATCGCGGACAGAGGGTTGACGGCTCTTTCCACGATACGTTATTTGTAAACGCGTACGTTTGGAAAACTTATACCGGAAACTAACGGTCGGTGAGAAATTGAGTACACTTCGGGGAAGGCTGTATTTCAATACATCCAATACATAACTATCACTAACGGACTTTTGTGGTTCAAGATCAACCCCTACGTTATAGTTATACATTTTCTGTGTAGTGCGGACCGAAAGATTAACGAGGTGATTGGAATATTGATTCTCAAAACAGTTACTATTCAGCGTATCCGGATCTTCTGTAAAATCTTCCAACTCCTTATTCCAGTTATAAGCTTTACGATCAGAGTTCGATGTACGATGCTGATAACTATAACGAAGTTGCAGAAAGTGTGCCCAAGGTAACGGTTCTACATATACCAATTGAATACGATAATTATCCCCATCCGTCTTATTATCAATCTTCTGATTCAATATTTTCTCCGTACCGGTTTTAAAATAACGGGTGGTGGCATAATTCAAACGATCTGATGTAGAAGCATTTGTACCATAATCCAGTTTCAAAGCAACATTACGCCCTCTGGTATTCAGTTTACGGTTCACCTGCAACATCAATGCCAGACTGTATTGCGAACTCTCCGACCAGTTGGAGGACTCTTTTTCGTTCAGTTCTTCCTCTCCCGACCAACTCTTCTGATAACTGGCTCCTCTACGGTCGGCCGTTGAATAGCGAAACGTAGGACGGAATATAAGATTGGTTACCGTATCTATCTTCCATTCCAGATAGGCATTTCCCGTTACTCCGTCATTTCTGTTTCGACTACTGCTCGTACTGTTGGTTATAGACTTTTCCGCTTTCATAAAATTATCGGTCAGCGTCTTACTCTCCTCCTCACGATCCGTTCCGGAATACTGTACATTTGATCTGAATTTAATATTCCCCCAATCTTTACTGAAGTTAAATCCCAATGAACGGGAAGTCCCCATTCCTGCCCTGCCACGGGTATTTCCTGTGGCATTGGATGACTGTTGCTGAAGTTCCGAAAAGCCCTGATTATTTGTATTGTTCCAATTAGCAATCACTGTGAGCTGGGAGTTCTCACGAATACGGTTCATTGTGTTCGCCACTTCATAACGTTTTTTACTTCCCATGCCACCAAGAAAATTATCCATCCAGCCCTTCTTCATATCCTTCTTCACAGAGAGATCGAGAATCATCTCTTCCTCACCATCATCAATTCCTGTAAGACGTGCCAGATCAGACTTCCGCTCGTATGCTTTCAACTTCTCCACCATTTCCACCGGAAGATTCTTCAATGCTGCCTGTGGATCATCCGAAAAGAATTCCTTACCATCCACCAGTATCTTTTTCACTTCCTTTCCCTGGATCATCAGCTTACCATCCGCAGTAATCTCTCCTCCCGGTAACTGCTTCACAAGTTCCTCGAGCATGGAACCTTCAGGTGTACGAAAAGCTGAAGAGTTATATACTGTCGTATCATTCTCTGTAACTGCCATCGGAGCCTTGCCCGTAATAACAGTTTCTTCGAGCATAAACCCATCGGGAGCCAGACATATGTCACCGATCTTCCTGTCACTATAATTCAAGGTACGGTCTATTGCCGTATAACCGACATAAGATACATGAATGGATATTTTTACTGCTTTCCGGGCAGTGGCAGAAAGAGAGAAACGACCGTCAGCTCCAGTAGCTCCTCCGGTAATAAACGTACTATCGGGCAATACATAGATCTGAACAGCAGCATAAGGTACCGGTTCGCGGGTCTCTTCGTCAAGAACACGTCCGGTAAACACCACTTTACCGGACTGTGCCTTAATCTTCATTGTTGTGCATGTTAGTTGTAATACACAAAAAATTGAAAGAACCTGAAAGCAACCTATATACCTACTTATATTCAATGGACTTGTATTAGATGTTATTGTTGAATAGTTCCGCCGTTTAAAGATTAGAGTTCGTAAAGATGAGAAGGTTAAAACAGAAGTGTTATTTTTAAGTTTTATTAAAGTTTCGCTTTCTATAAACAGAATAATCACTCAATAGGCAAAGAAAGTACATGCTGATTCGAGGCAAAGAAAAATAAACAAAAAAAAGAGTATCCCGGTTTTACCCGAAATACTCTCTTTAACTCTGAGCGGAAAACGAGACTCGAACTCGCGACCCTAACCTTGGCAAGGTTATGCTCTACCAACTGAGCTATTTCCGCAATTTTCGTTTGCGGTTGCAAAGGTAGACATTTTCTCTAAACATGCAAACATTCGGCTTGTTTTTTTAGTAAAAAAATAGTCACTTTGCTACACCCGCAAAAAGATTAGTTTGATTATCAACTCATTCGGTCACGATAATCTTCATAAGAGAACTGTTTATATATTTCAGCTGTCCCTCCTTCAGTCCACAAAGCAATAGAAGGATGATGAATCCCATTAAACATATTTGTTTTCACCATTGTATAATGTATCATGTCTTCAAACACAATCCGTTCACCCATCCGAAGTTCATGATCAAAACTCCAAAATCCCATATAATCACCACTCAGACAGGAATTCCCCCCAAGACGATAAACAAATGTACCATTGGCTCCCATTTCGGCTCCACGCACAGCAGGCTGGTAGGGCATTTCAAGACAATCGGGCATATGGCAGGTAAAGCTGACATTGAGAATGGCGGTTTTAATGCCACGGCTCTCCACTATATCAACAATCTCAGAAGTCAATACCCCGGTTTGCCAAGTAAATGCCGAACCAGGTTCAAGAATAATCTGAAGATGAGGATAACGGGATTTTAATCCCTGAAGCAAACGAATGAGGTGCTCTGTATCGTACCCTTTACGAGTCATCAAATGTCCGCCTCCCAGATTCAACCACTTTATCTGTGAAAACCAATGGGAGAATTTCTCTTCAATGTGCTGTAAAGTATGCTCCAGTTCAAAAGACGACGACTCGCAATGACAATGGCAATGAAAACCCTCAATACCCTGCGGAAGAACTTCGGGCAACAAATCGGCTGTAATGCCAAAACGGGTACCGGGAGCACAAGGATTATAAAGTTCTGTTTCCACTTCGGAATATTCGGGATTAATACGAATACCGCAGGAGATCCCACTCCCTTCTGCCAAAACCATTGGATAGAACCGTTGAAACTGCGCCAGTGAATTAAATGTGATATGACTGCTGCAACGCATAATTTCCGGAAAGTCCTGTTCGGTGTAAGCAGGCGAATACGTATGTGCTTTGCTGCCAAACTCTTCGAGCGCCAAACGGGCTTCGTAAACGGAACTTGCCGTAGAGTGTGCGATATACTCACGGAATATGGGAAATGAACGCCACATGGCAAATGACTTAAAAGCAAGGATAATTTCCACCCCTGCCTTGTCTGCAACCTGTTTTATCAGACTCAAATTCTTTCTCAACAATTCTTCTTCCATGATGTAGCAAGGAGAAGGAAATTGGGTAAAGTCTATCATTTCAGAATATAGAATTTAGTAGTTAGTAGATAGTAAGTATAGAATAATGATGCAAAAATACGGAATGTTTTCTAATATTTTCTACCTTTACGAAATGATTTGATTCTTCAATAAAAATTAAGAAAACGTTATGGACAGAGATTTAAAGAAAGTAGTGATTCTCCTGGCGCATCCCAACATGAAAGAGTCACAGGCAAACAAGGCATTAGTGGATGCCGTAAAGGATATTGAAGAAGTAGCAGTTTACAATCTGTATGAGTTACAAACTTTTAATGTAGATGAATGGAGCAAGATTATTTCACATGCAGCCGCTATTATCTATCAGTTCCCGTTCTACTGGATGTCTGCCCCCTCACTACTAAAGAAGTGGCAAGATGAAGTATTCACCTATTTGGCCAAAACACCGGCTGTGGCGGGTAAACCACTCGTGGTAGTAACTACCACAGGCTCAGAATTCAACGCATATCGCAGTGGAGGAAGAAATCGTTTTACAGTAGACGAGTTATTAAGACCTTATCAGGTGGGAGCTATTCACGCCGGAATGGTATGGAAAACCCCTATTATTGCATATGGCATGGGTACAAATGATGCTGCCAAAAACATAGCGGAAGGAGCAAATCTATACAGGCAAACAGTAGAAGCTCTGATAGGAACAGGAAATGCCGGCAATAGCTGGTGATGAATAATGTGCCAATGTGTTAATATGCCAATGTGCTAATTGGCTGCGCCGTGTTGCCGAAAGGCATTGGCATATTGGCAAATTAACACATTGGCACATTATTAATTAAAAGTACGTACTTTATTAGTATAAACTATGCATTTTAAGTGTGACTTAAAATGCATATTAAGTCATACTTAAATACGTACTTTTATAAGTAAAAGAATCTACTTCCCGATATCATCTTATTCTCTTCTGTGTTGGCAAAGAAAACTCTTGCCAGTCACACTCCGCATTATCTCCGGCAGCCACGGTTACACGCAGTACCACTTCTCCATCTTTCAGTTTCTCTCCGGCCGATACCGTAGCAGTATAACGTATGCCTTCACCCGGAGCAATCTGTTCTACCAAAACAGAGGGAGAAATAAATATATGCTTCATTCCGGTAACCTCTTCCACCGCAGGTACGACATCATAAACAGGAGTACGCCCTTCATTGACTATCTCAAAAATAACCTTACTATTTTCACCGGCATCAATCACATGATTACGATTGTCATCAATAAAACGTATGTTCCGTATCTTCAAATTAGTTACCGCTATCGGACGTTGTTGAGGTACAAACTTCTTTCTTTCAATCACCTCTACATACTCATCTTCCTTCTGACGAGGCGTAGATACCGCATTTCCAATAGCCGCACCGGCAACCGTTCCTACAATCGTACCAATGGCAGAGCCACGATACCCGCCTCTCCATCCATGATTATTTTCACCGATAAGACCACCTATCGCACTACCTACCGAACCGCCAATAGAGGCTCCTGCCATAACGGCTCCAGGATTACCGGACATTCGTCCGGTAGCACAACCGCTTAACAGGAAAGCGGGTAAAATCATCCAAGCAATTAATCGTTTCATAGTTCACTTTTTTTGTGGTGCTTCCCGCACAGAACATACGACAAGCGGTTATTGTAATCATCCTATTATTTTAAAACGCGCAAAGCGCAGTAATAGTTGCTTTTCACCTGCATTTTTAAAGTGAATCGTTGCTTTTGCATTGTCTCCTGCTCCTTCTACCTTTACTACCTCTCCCAAGCCAAAACGCTCGTGTTCTATCATCTGTCCTGCCTGTATTCCCGCTATAGAAACCGAGGCGGAAGAAGCAGACGACGGAGTGCTATTACCGCTTACCGCACTAACCTTTTTCAGATTTCTCGGCACAGTGGGAGCTATAACCTGTGCTTTCGGCCGCTCACGGTCTGAAGTATTTGTACCGAAAGGAGTGCGTGAAGGAGAAGCAGAACGGGCAAAGCCTCCTTCAATCTCCCTACGAAAACGTCCGGCACCTTCATCTACCGAACGGCCAACTCCATCCTCATGTGGTAACTGCAAATAATGAACATCAATATCACGTAAGAAGCGACTGGGACTTCCAAACTCCATCTTTCCATAACGAAAACGGGTTTTAGCGAAAGAGATGAAACAATGTTCCTCGGCACGGGTAATAGCTACATAGAATAAGCGGCGTTCTTCTTCCAATGCCCGTGGAGAATCTCCTACCATACCACTTGGAAACAGATTCTCCTCCAATCCCACAACAAATACATTTTTGAACTCTAATCCCTTTGCCGAATGAACCGTCATTAAAGTTACTTTTTCTCCGTCATCGGCTTTATCAGAATCCTGATCAGTAAGCAAGGCTATTTCCGAAAGAAAATCAGTCAGAGAAATGTTGGGGTTTCCCTCTTCCTGCCGCAAAGCGCAGAAATCATTCATACCATTTACCAACTCTTCTATATTTTCCTTACGGCTCAAATTTTCCGGTGAAGTATCCTGGCAAACGTCATTGATGATACCGGACTGACGAATGATATCCGTTCCTATCTCGTATGCATTCTTTTCGGGCAGATTGGTTATAAAGCCCTCTATCAGTTCCCGAAAACCTTGCAGTTTTGTATGCGTGCCTTTATTAATTGTCAGTCCGTAACTCAACGGTTCACAGAGAACTGCCCAAAGGCTGACCCCATTATCAGTAGCTGCGGTTATTATCTTCCCCACCGTAGTATCACCAATACCACGGGCAGGATAATTAATAATACGTTTGAATGCTTCTTCATCACTCGGATTCACCACCAACCGGAAGTAAGCAGTTACATCCTTAATTTCTTTACGTTGGTAGAATGAAAGTCCGCCATAGATTTTATAAGGCATACTGCGTTTCCGTAGTGCTTCTTCAAAAACACGGCTCTGCGCATTTGTACGATACAGAATAGCAAATTCAGAATATCCATAAGCGTGTTCACGCCGTAATTCCGCTATTTTATTGGCTACAATATCTCCTTCCTCTACATCGCTATAAGCCTGAAATACCCCAATGGCCTCTCCTTTCTCCTTTTCGGAAAAGACCTCTTTGGGTATCTGCCGCTCATTCTTTGCAATCAGACTGTTGGCCGCACAAACAATGGTTTGCGTAGAACGATAATTTTGCTCCAGCTTAAAAACTTTCGTATTAGGATAAATCTTGGTGAAATAGAGAATGTTATCAATATCCGCTCCCCGGAAAGAGTATATACTTTGAGCATCATCTCCAACCACACAAACCCGCTGATTCTCCTTTGTCAATTGGAGTACAATACTGTGTTGTGCATAGTTAGTATCCTGATACTCATCTACCAGCACATAGCGAAACTGCCCACTATAACGCGCACGCACCTCAGGAAAATCACGAAAGAGAATATAAGTATATACCAGTAAATCATCAAAATCCATAGCTCCCGCCTGGCGGCAACGCTCCCAATAGCGACGATATATATCACGAATGGCAGGCATCTTAGCTGCCTGATCTTCAGTGTATGCCTCTTTGTTTGTAGCATAATCGGAAGGCAACACGAGATGGTTTTTAGCTTTGGAAATGCGTCCCTGTACCACACCGGGCTTATAGGTCTTATCATCCAATCCCATTTCTTTAATGATAGAACGCAAAAGACTCTTGCTATCGGCCGAGTCATAAATGGTAAATTGCGAAGTAAACCCTATGGACTGTGCTTCAGCACGGAGAATACGTGAAAAGACAGAATGAAATGTACCCATCCAAAGATAACGGGCGCGCTGTTCACCTACCTGACGAGCAATGCGTTCTTTCATTTCCCGGGCCGCTTTGTTAGTAAAAGTGAGTGCAAGGATATTCCAGGGATTATAATCGTTTTCAAGTAAATAAGCTATTTTATAAGTTAGCACACGGGTTTTTCCGGAACCAGCACCGGCTATAACAAGTGATGGTCCGTCATTATAAAGTACCGCAGCACGCTGGCTTTCGTTCAATTCTTCGATATAGTTTCTTTCCATAGCGGCAAAATTATAACATTCATTTGACAATATATGTAATTTTATATACTTTTGTGACTTAACATCAAATAAAACAGGTATGATAAAAAAGAGTATCTCTTTAGTTGCCATTCTTCTCATAAGTATGACAACAGGGGCCTTACAAGTCATGGCACAGAAACAAGACCGTGTGGGGAAACTCCTAAAACTCCTAAGTGAAAATGAAACCGAGAAATTTCAAAAAGGCCGCGAGAAGTTGGATGAGAAAACAATCCAGGCATTTGCAGCCGAAATAGAACTAATGGACATCATGAGCCGCCTGTGGACCCAACCGGACAATAAAAGTGCTGCCGACTACTACCCTACCTACGCTAAAGCCGTCAAAGGGAGTCTGCCCGCTATCTGCAACGAGAACGAAATAAATTTTGCTCCTTTGCGGGAACGTACCAACAAAGTGATAACCGAAGTCTTGAATACAACACAAGACAAACTGACATTAAGTAAACAATTAATAGAAGGAGCTAAAAGCAGTAAATACCCCATTTCACAGGCACAGATGAATCTCTTCTACCTAACGAGAGAAGATGCATTAATGAAAGATTGTGAAGAGAAAAATAACGCCGGCAAATATGAGAATTACTTTAATGAATTTCCGGAAGGCAAATATCTGGTAAAACTCATGAACGAATATAACCAACTCTTATATGACAATGTGAAACGGACACCCACTCATACCAATTTCAAGAACTTTTTCGATAATATAACTTTGAACCGTTATTTCAACGGAATGTCCGGCCGTAAATACACTCCGGAGGTACGTGATTTATATGATGATTATCTCTTTTCCATGATACAACAAGCGGGAGCACCGGTATCTAAGAAACAATGCATCAGTGATTATGAGAACGCATCTTATCTGGAAGAAGGCCAGCGCAAATATATCTCTGCACTGGAATACATAAAAGACAGTGTGGACTATGAACTAATGAAACCGGAAGTGAATAGCAACAGTAAACTGAGATTAGTTCGAGATTTTCTGACTACACATAAATACAGGGAGTTTCGCGACAAAGCACAGGACTTGTGCAAGCAGTTCGAAGATTCGGTGATATGGATTACTCCTGCTACGGTCAAATATTATAAAAAAGGAATACTGACGAAAACAGAAGAGAAGCAAAATAATAAAAATACCACAGAGGTATATACTTATCTGGAAAACGGAAAGCCGGCGGGTATAGACATTACTACCGGTAACCTGCAATTCCATACCTCTTTCTTTTACGATGCACAGGATAGATGTACACAGGAAATACAGATAAATACCAAAACAAAAAAAGAAATATATAAGAGGACAAGAACATTTGATGCCGATGGAACAATTCAGAGTGATTCACTGAAATATACCGATGGCAGACTGGTATTGAGCAGCTACAATCGTCAGGGAAAACTAATAGAAGAAAAGGAGTACAATAAAGATGTCATGCTTTCGTCCACAATGCATCAATATGACAGCAAAGGAAATGAAATAAGGTCACAATATGTATTGCCGCTCCCTAAAAATCCGCTACCGACACAAATCAGTTCACAGACAGATGTATATGAATATGATAAATACGGTTATCTGGCAAAAATCATTTCTACACAAATACTGGTAAACAACGAAAAAAGAGTCTGCTCACAGTATTTCGCGTATGATGAATTTGGGAACCAGATAGATAGCAACATGTATTATGAATACGATCAGGCCGGACGATGGATACGGAAAACAGCAAAGGGAAATCCGGAGATAACGGAACAAATAATAATTAAATAGAACAAATAGATAGATTTTTGATTGTCTCTATAAACATTTATGGGTTTTCGTATGTTAATAGTGTATAGTTAATAACCAAACATTATGAATACATTATTAATGTCTTTAATATTTATAACCATGACTTACGAGATGCCTAAACTTCCGTACGCTAATAATGCGCTGGAACCTGTAATCAGTCAGCAAACTATAGATTTTCATTATGGTAAACATCTGCAAACCTACGTAAATAATCTCAATAGCCTTGTTCCGGGAACCGAGTTCGAAGGCAAGACCGTAGAAGAGATCGTAGCAAAAGCGCCGGATGGTGCCATTTTCAATAATGCCGGACAGGTACTGAATCATACACTCTACTTTTTACAATTTGCAGGAAAGCCTTCAAAGAAAGAACCTTCCGGTAAATTGGCAGAAGCCATCAAACGTGACTTTGGTAGCTTTGAAAACTTTAAGAAAGAATTCAATGCAGCTGCAGTTGGATTGTTCGGTTCAGGTTGGGCCTGGTTGTCAGTAGACAAAAATGGCAAACTGCACATCACTAAAGAGGCCAACGGAAGCAACCCGGTACGTGCCGGACTGAAACCGATTTTAGGCTTTGACGTGTGGGAACATTCCTACTATCTGGATTATCAGAACCGTCGTGCAGATCATATAAATGCACTTTGGGACATTATCGATTGGGAAGTAGTTGACAAACGAATGTAATAAACCTCTCAACATTGTAAAAAAGACTGTTACTCTTTGCTGAGTGACAGTCTTTTTTTTAGGTTCAGTCTACAAACGCGAAGTTATCAAAAAAGTAACTACAAGTTTTTTGAAAGAAGAGATGTGAGATGGGATATGAATAATCGTCCTTATATAACCCACTGATTTTCAACAAATATAATCCTATTATATAAAGACAAACAAGAGTGTACACTTATCCGAATGTTAATTGTACACTTTTGCCATCCTATATTGTACACTTTTGATATACCAAAGTGTACAATATAGGATGGTATATCCAAAGCGTTAAAAACAGCATTAACAATATTAACAAACCACGCATTTGCCGAATGAACCTTTTTAAAAATAATCCTCCGTTTTGCCGTTTTTCTGCATCTTTTTCATTTACTTTGCCCCTGTAAAAACAAAGGGGTGCCCTATAGGGGCTGAGATTATACCCTGGAACCTGATGCAGTTAGTACTGACGTAGGGATTGTGTTACTTTTATCGCCTCCACCATTAGCACTCTCTTTGTATTTACTTTCATTATAATTTTAATTCTGTAACAATGAAAGTACAAGTTAACAACAAAGAAGTAAAAATCACAGATGCTTCTACCATCACCCAACTGACCGAACAGTTGGAACTTTCTTCGCAAGGCATTGCCATCGCGGTAAACAATAAAATGATTCCACGCACAGAGTGGGATAAATTTGTACTGCATGAGAGTGACAATCTGGTTATTATTAAAGCAGCTTGCGGAGGATAAAAAATGATCAATCTACAATTTATTACCCACCAGACAGAAAAGTATTCGTATCTGGACTCGGCACGTATGGCACTCGAAGGCGGATGCAAATGGATACAACTACGAATGAAAGAGGCCCCGCTTGAAGAGGTAGAAGCCGTTGCCCTGCAATTGCAACAAATGTGCCGGGAATACGAGTCCATCCTAATATTGGATGACCATGTAGAACTGGCAATTAAGTTAGAAGTAGACGGAGTACATCTGGGTAAAATGGATATGCCGGCAGCAGAAGCCCGTCAACGAATGGGAGAGCAATTCATCATCGGAGGAACAGCTAATACCTTTGAAGATGTGAAAATGCTATATGAGGCAGGAGTTGATTATGTAGGGATAGGCCCCTTCCGCTTTACTACAACTAAAAAAAATCTGAGTCCCGTGTTAGGGCTGGAAGGATACACATCCATTCTTTCACTGATGGAAAAAGAAGATATCACGCTGCCGGTAGTTGCCATCGGAGGAATTACTTTCGAAGATATCCCCGACATTATGAAAACCGGAGTAAATGCTATCGCCCTTTCCGGTACCATCTTGCGGGCAGAAAATCCGATAGAGGAAACCAACCGTATTCTATCAATTAACTTCTAAAAAAGATTCCTCTCGATAATTCATAAATTATAATTCACAAATCACAGATATGGAAAAACTTATTATTGCGGGACGTGAGTTCAACTCCCGTCTTTTCTTAGGAACAGGCAAATTCAACTCTAATGAACTGATGGAACAATCTCTTCTGGCATCGGGCACTGAAATGGTGACAGTAGCTATGAAGCGTATTGATATGGATAACAAAGAAGATGACATGCTGAAACATATCATCCATCCGCATATTCAGTTATTGCCCAATACGTCGGGAGTAAGAAATGCCGAAGAGGCTATATTTGCCGCACAAATGGCACGTGAAGCATTCGGTACAAACTGGCTGAAACTCGAAATTCATCCCGACCCACGTTATCTCCTTCCCGATTCTGTAGAAACCCTGAAGGCAACTGAAGAATTAGTGAAATTAGGCTTTGTTGTACTCCCCTATTGCCAAGCCGACCCTGTGCTTTGTAAACAACTGGAAGAAGCCGGTGCTGCAACAGTAATGCCACTGGGTGCTCCTATCGGAACAAACAAGGGGTTGCAAACGAAAGAATTCCTGAAAATTATCATCGAACAAGCCAATATCCCTGTAGTAGTAGATGCCGGTATCGGTGCTCCAAGTCATGCGGCAGAAGCCATGGAGTTAGGTGCATCTGCCTGTCTGGTCAATACAGCCATTGCGGTAGCAAGTGATCCGTTAGAAATGGCCAAAGCATTCAAGATGGCAGTAGAAGCCGGACGTATGGCTTATGAAGCTGGTTTAGGCATGCAAGCGGATAACCTCATAGCAGAAGCAAGCTCTCCTCTTACAGCATTTCTAAACATACAATAAATAGCTGCGACATAGACGCACTGTAATTTAACAACTAATCATATGGAACAAAAAATAAAATTCCCACGCTCTGAGAAAGTGTATATGCCCGGCAAATTATTCCCCGAAATACGGGTAGCTATGCGTAGAGTAGAACAAGTGCCAAGCACAACTTTCGATGGTAACGAGAAGATTATAACACCCAATCCAAAAGTTTATGTATATGACACCAGTGGCCCTTTCAGTGATACCAATGTATCTATCGACCTGAAAAAAGGCTTACCACGCTTGCGTGAAGCATGGATTCTGAAACGGAACGACGTAGAACAATTACCCGAAATTACTTCTGAATATGGCCGTATACGCCGGAATGACAAAGGATTAGATCATCTGCGCTTTGAGCATATCGCTCTACCCTACCGGGCAAAGAAAGGTGAACACATCACTCAAATGGCATATGCCAAACGTGGTATCATCACTCCGGAGATGGAATACGTAGCTATCCGTGAAAATATGAACTGCGAAGAATTGGGTATAGAAACATACATCACTCCTGAATTTGTCCGTCAGGAAATAGCCGAAGGACGTGCTGTATTACCTGCTAATATTAATCACCCGGAAGCAGAACCTATGATTATCGGACGTAACTTCCTGGTGAAAATCAATACGAATATCGGAAACTCTGCCACAACCTCCGGTATTGACGAAGAAGTGGAAAAAGCCGTATGGAGCTGCAAATGGGGCGGCGACACACTTATGGATCTCTCAACAGGAGAAAATATCCATGAAACACGCGAGTGGATCATTCGTAATTGCCCGGTACCGGTAGGTACTGTACCCATCTATCAGGCTCTGGAGAAAGTTAATGGGAAAGTAGAAGACCTTACCTGGGAACTTTACCGCGATACTTTGATTGAACAATGCGAACAGGGTGTAGACTATTTCACCATCCATGCAGGAATTCGCCGTCACAATGTACATCTGGCAGAAAAACGTCTTTGTGGAATTGTAAGCCGTGGGGGAAGTATTATGAGTAAATGGTGCCTTGTACATGACCGTGAAAGTTTCCTCTACGAGCATTTTGATGACATCTGTGATATTTTAGCACAATATGATGTAGCCGTTTCATTGGGAGACGGCCTTCGCCCCGGGTCTATCCACGATGCTAATGATGAAGCACAATTTGCCGAGCTCGACACCATGGGAGAGCTTGTAGTGCGTGCCTGGGAAAAGAATGTGCAGGCATTCATTGAAGGGCCCGGACATGTACCTATGCACAAAATCAAAGAAAACATGGAACGTCAGATAGAAAAATGTCACAATGCTCCTTTCTATACCCTCGGTCCGTTGGTTACAGACATCGCTCCCGGATATGACCATATCACATCGGCTATTGGTGCTGCACAGATTGGTTGGTTGGGCACAGCAATGCTCTGCTATGTCACTCCGAAAGAACATCTTGCTCTGCCCGACAAAGAAGACGTACGTGTGGGAGTGATCACTTACAAAATTGCTGCTCATGCAGCCGATCTTGCAAAAGGACATCCCGGTGCACAAGTACGTGATAATGCACTAAGCAAAGCCCGTTATGAATTCCGTTGGAAAGACCAGTTCGACCTTTCACTTGACCCCGAACGTGCTTTCTCCTATTTCCATGCCGGGCGGCATACAGACGGAGAATATTGTACGATGTGCGGTCCTAACTTCTGTGCCATGCGTCTGAGTCGTGAACTCAAAAACACAAAGAAAGAAGAATAAACAAATATGGAAAGAATCGACGAGTTTCGTAATGCCCTGTTGGTGCATATCTCTGAATTGAACATTGAACCAATGGTAAAATCTCTCAGCCTTCATCCGGAGGAATTACCGGATATGTACAAACTCACTTTCGACAGCAAACGCCTCGTTTCATGGCGTGCATTATGGGTTTGCGAAAAGCTAAGCGAGGTTCATCCCGGTTGGTTTGTCCCGTTACGGGAAGAACTGACAGGACGCTTGTTGAGTTGTACACACGACGGTTCAAAACGCCTGCTTCTTTCCATTCTCTTCAATCTTCCGGTACAGGAACCTATATCTGTTCCTCTGCTGAATTTCTGTTTCGACCGTATGTTCTCGCCCGCTGAAAGTATCGGAGTACAAGCTTTGTGCATCAAGACCGCTTACCGGCTCTGCCAGAAAGAGCCGGAACTGTTGGGTGAATTACGTATCATTCTCGAAAGTGTTGAAACAGAATTCTTTTCAAAAGGAGTAACAACAACAATCCGGAATACACTGAAGAAAATAAATCAGACTACTAAAAGAAAAAAATAAAATGTTTTCAGATGAATTAGATAAAATATCCTGGGAGGAGACGACGAAAGCCATCTATTCCAAGACAGATGCCGATGTACGTCGGGCATTAGGAAAAGAACATTGTGACGTTAATGACTTTATGGCATTAATCTCACCAGCCGCAGCCCCTTATCTTGAGGTCATGGCACGGCTTAGCCAAAAATATACAATGGAGCGTTTCGGAAAGACGATTTCCATGTTCGTGCCTCTCTATCTTACCAACTCATGTACCAACTCATGCGTCTATTGCGGTTTCCACATCAGCAACCCGATGAAGCGTACTATATTAACAGAAGAAGAGATGGTAAATGAGTACAAAGCCATCAAAAAACTGGCTCCTTTCGAGAACCTGCTGTTGGTGACAGGAGAAAACCCGGCTGCCGCAGGAGTACCGTATATAGCACGGGCACTCGATCTGGCAAAACCCTATTTCAGTAATTTGCAAATAGAAGTTATGCCACTGAAGGCAGAGGAATATGAAGAACTGACCCATCACGGTCTGAATGGCGTTATTTGCTTTCAGGAAACCTACAACAAAGCAAACTATAAAACCTACCATCCCCGTGGCATGAAGTCTAAATTTGAATGGCGCGTTAATGGTTTCGACCGCATGGGACAGGCAGGTGTTCACAAAATAGGCATGGGCGTACTTATAGGGCTGGAAGAATGGCGTACCGACGTGACAATGATGGCATACCACCTGCGCTATCTGCAAAAGCATTACTGGAAAACCAAGTATAGTGTGAACTTCCCACGTATGCGCCCTTCCGAAAATGGCGGTTTTCAGCCAAACGTTGTTATGAACGACCGTGAACTGGCACAACTCACCTTTGCCATGCGCATCTTCGATCATGATGTAGATATCTCCTACTCCACCCGTGAGAGTGCGGAAATCCGTAATAATATGGCAACATTAGGTGTAACTACTATGAGTGCCGAAAGCAAAACAGAGCCGGGCGGATATTACAGCTATCCACAAACGCTCGAGCAATTTCATGTCAGTGATGAGCGCAAAGCCACAGAGGTAGAAAAGGCTCTGAAAAAGCTGGGGCGCGAACCGATATGGAAAGACTGGGATCAGACTTTTGATTATAAACAACAATGAGGATTTAATATATTTACGATTAGACAATTTACAATTTACGATTGAAATTAGTCCTCCCACTTATATATATCCAATATAGAAAATCATTTTTCAATTGTAAATCGTAAATTGTCTAATCGTAAATATATTCATGTAAACCCAAGTAATTTCAATCGTAAATCGTAAATTGTCCAATAGTAAATATATCCATGCGTTACAACAGACAAATAATTCTTCCGGAAATTGGAGAAGAAGGACAAGCCAAGCTAAAAGCCGCTAAAGTTCTGATAGTCGGTGTGGGAGGACTCGGTTCTCCTATCGCCCTTTATTTAGCAGGAGCAGGAGTCGGTACACTGGGACTCGTAGATGACGATGAAGTAAGTATCAGCAATCTGCAACGGCAAGTATTATACACAGAAGATGAATTAGGCGATTTTAAAGCAGTATGCGCCGCTATGCGCCTTACAGCACTCAATAGTGAAATTACAGTAAACTCCTGCCCGGGCCGGTTGAGCAAAGAAAATGCCAAAGACCTTATCAGTGACTATGATATTGTTGTGGATGGTTGTGACAACTTTGCTACACGATATCTGATCAATGATGTCTGTGCAGAACAAGGCAAGCCCTATGTCTACGGAGCCATCTGTGGCTTTGAAGGTCAGGTATCTGTATTCAACTATGGCAAGACCAAAAAGACATACCGGGATTTATACCCCAACGAAGAAGAGATGCTCCGTATGCCTCCTCCACCTAAAGGAGTAATAGGTGTCACACCTGCCATTACCGGAAGTGTAGAGGCTACCGAAGTTTTAAAGATAATCTGCGGTTTTGGAGAGGTTTTAGCCGGTAAACTATGGACAATTGACTTGCGGACATGGCAATCTAACATATTTTCACTATAAACGTTGGTCTCGCAAATAGTTAATTACTAACTTTGCTAAACAAACTGTTTAACATAAAAAATGAAGCTTATTGTAGTTACCACCCCCACCTTCTTCATTGAAGAGGATAAAATAATTACTGCTCTTTTTGAAGAGGGTCTGGATATCCTACATCTTAGAAAACCGGAAACGCCCGCTATGTACTCAGAACGTCTTTTGACACTCATACCGGAAAGATATCACAATCGTATCGTAACACATGAACATTTCTATCTGAAAGAAGAATTCAATCTGATGGGAATTCATTTGAATAGTCGTAACCCTAAAGAACCGCATGATTACGCCGGACATGTAAGTTGTTCATGCCATTCAGTAGAAGAAGTAAAAAATAAAAAGCATTTTTACGACTATGTGTTCATGAGCCCTATCTACGACAGTATTTCAAAAGTCAATTATTACTCTACATACACTGCCGAAGAACTTCGCCAGGCACAAAAAGATAAAATTATAGACTGTAAAGTCATGGCCCTTGGAGGCATCAACGAAGATAATTTACCGGAAATAAAAGATTTCGGCTTCGGTGGTGCTGTAGTATTGGGAGACGTATGGAATAAATTTGATGCCTGTTGTGACCGTGATTATCTGGCGGTAATAGAGCATTTCAAGAAACTGAAAAGACTGGCTGATTAAGAGAGCATAGTCATTCTATAAAAAAACTCCCACTTCATTCTTGAAGAATAAGGTGGGAGCTTCGTTTATTAATAAAAACAGTCAGGGGTTATCTTAAAATTTATATCCTAAAGTAATAGCACAGTTTATATTTTTTGGATTGGAGTCAATGTTCATATCCATCAACTTCACCAAACCAAACTGCCCGTCGAGTCCTACTATAATCCGACCAAACTCAGCCGCAACACCAACTCCTAAGCCTGCGTCAAAACGATCAAAAGCATCACTGCCAAAAGTGCTTTCTTTTATATCTGTCTTCGCTCCTCCAATCCTCATTTTTGTTCTGGTTTTCCCTCCTACTCCATAAGCCATATACGGACCGGCACTTACCACAATATTTGTATTATTAGCCACATTAAAACGTGCTGCCATCATAATTGGTAATTCAAAATACATAGCGTTGAATTTCACATCAGCTTCATCGCCAGAAACAGTTGCACTAAACTTAGCCCCCTTCTGGGATAAGAATAAGGAAGGTTGTAATAACCATGTATCATTAAAGGCATATTCCATTCCTACCCCTAATTTAACACCAACTTTTGCACTTACATCCAGATCACCTGTAAAGTTGCTAATATTCATACCGACTTTAGCATTCCATGAAACCTGTGAGAAACCTGCTACCGATAATAAAGCAAACATCACTAACAAAATACTTTTCTTCATGATTTTAGTGTTTTAATTAATAAAAAGTCATTTAGTCTCTGTATCTAACAACAATATACAAATGTATAATCTAATTACACACAAAACAAATATTAAGTCAACAATTACAAAACAAATAGATATTACATACAAAAAAAGGGAATTCCCTATTTACCGGAACTCCCTTCCCTATTTTTATTAGAAAATAAAGAATCTTCGCTCTAAATTTTCAAAATTGGTTTATTAAAATTCATAGTGGAAACCAAAGCTCAGATCTTCACTACGTAAGCTGATACCGAAACCATCTTCTTTTACTGTATAATCATCTCTGAAACCAACAAATCCACATTTAGCAATAAGACTAAAACTCTTGTTCAGTTTAAGAGCGATACCCGGTTGTAATCCGATTTCAAAACCGTTCATTGCATCATCAGCATCTTTCACACGGCTTGTAGAAAATCCCAAACCACCGTCAACAAACAGTCTTACAATCTTATTCTCATAATATGAAAAACGAGCATAAGGTGCAATAGCAACACTGTTTGTCTTCAATCCCTTCAAATAGTCATGAGCATACGAGAAAGTTACACCTACCGCCCATTTCTCACTGAGGTTATAACCAACTTCCGGAGCTATTGTAAAATTTGTTCTATTGGCATCAGTATTACGCCATAAATTGAATGTACCACCCATGTAAATATCCTGCGCATTCACAGACAAAGTTGCAACCACAACAAACAAAAATACTAATAGTTTTTTCATTTTTCTTTTTATTTTAAATTAAACATAAAATAGGCAAGCATCCGGTGTCTATTTATTTTCGGGGCGCAAAGGTATAACAAGAGTTCTGATTATACAATTTTTTAGTTAGTTTTTTATAAAATACCCAAACAAGGAAAATAAAAAGGGAAACCTGTTTGAATGGCTTCCCTCTCTCAAAATTAATATACAGTACTAATTATCAATCTTCTATCGCTGCTTGTGCGGCTGCCAAACGTGCTTTAATAATCAATATATTAACCTTTTGCTGTAAACATACAGTAAACTTACACCTTATTACATATAAGAGAGTTCATTATTTACTGCATAGTCTGTTATGTATTACTCTGCTACAAAGGTAGCACATTATTTAGCATAATAACACTTGAAGATGCTAAGTTTCTTTCTTCTTTTTCATAATTCAATTCTTTATCAAAGTTTATAATGCAGTTATCATATACCACTAGAAGAGGTAAACTTTAAGTGATATTGATTTATCTTCTCTTCCTGTTAAATGAAACACCTAATAATCAGATATAATAGAAAGGCACAGCAACCAAGAGTATAGCGAGGGTTATTCTTAACATCAATAATTAGACATTTGAGAATAACCACACATCTTCTACCCCATGACATTTCTATCTTCATTGGCTTCTCCCATGGAAATTCAAATTCCTTATAAGTCATCTTTTTAACTGTATAGCTTTGGTTATACCATACACATAGAATAATAACTATCCAACCTATCAAGTTAAACCAAGGGTTAATCCATTGGTTCTCTAAATCAACTTCTCCATGTGGTTCATATTTCATAGTCTATCATATTACACATGCAACAACAATACTTAGAACAGGTATTACAATAATACTCAATAGGTTTATACTATGCCTAATTCCTAGTACATTGAAAATAGTCAATGCCATTCTATTCAGAACTTGAGACAATACCAGCATTATTATGGAATACCACCACTCATGAATACATGCAATAACAATCAAACCAATGATAAATATTACAAAACTCAATATGCCCATAAACTGATAAAACATTGTCTGAAAAATGGGGGTATCATCTAACTGGGCTTTAGCCCATTGTTTAGTAGTAGTATTTGCACTACCAAACATTGCTAATAATAAAAATATCCAAAAGTAAGTTTGGGATAATAGGTCACTCATTTCTTAATTCTACTTTATTAAAATCTATAATCAATTTATTCTCTATTAAAAAGTCTGTACCCAGTAATCCATGTATTTGTATTCCACTATCTTCTTCAATGCCTTTAAAAGCATCTGATAGTGGCTGTACACAGAACTTTGGCTTATAGGTATAACCTTCAAAGTTGAAAGGTAGAATAACCACATCTACCTTATGCTTAGTTCCATCTATTCCACTGATGGAGTAATCCCCAATAGGCTCTACTATATCCTTGAAATATTCTACTACATTACTATCAATCAAACAACATGTACTCCCAGTATCTAAGATGAAGCAAAGATATTTATCTTCTACCTTTACCATTATAATAGGAAGTTTAGCTTTATTCAATCCATAAGATAGAGGGTAAGTTTCAAACATCTAAGTATTGGATAGTTTTAAGTTATTTAACCTTACTACTTCTTCATCATTAAAATCAAAGTCATAAGGTTTGCTATATACTCGTAAACCTTCAAAAATATTTTGTGGCATATGTTTAGGCTTAACCCATTTATCATAAAAACCTTTAGTAATCTGTTGTGCTTCAAACATACACTCTTTTGATAGACAGAAATAAGGATGTAGCTTAATCAAGTCTTTAATATAGCCTGAATCTTTTCTTAGCACCTCTTCTATAGTCTCACCCTTATATTTCCAGTTCCCACTATTAGGGAAAGTACTATTTAAACTACAATCTTTCATAATCTTAGAAGTTAGTATTTTTGATATACAGAGGTTAAATAATCTACTATTTCATCAATGTATTCTTTACCTCTTTGAGTGTCACAATCTGTCGCATATTGGCTAACTAAATTGTATAATTCCCCTATTTGCTCAGGATATGAAGTTAGCCCAACCTTTTGAAAATCATAGTATGCTATATCATAATAGTACTGATTGGTTTTTATAATTAAAGGAGTCATTGGAAACAAAAAGTCATCATCCGAGATATTCATGGCATTGGCAATTGTATAGTAAAAGTCTTTGTGGAAATTAGCTAATACAGCCAGCCTTTTTAAATGAATTTCTTTACTTGAGTTTTGCTTTATAGCATTAGATAAGCAATAAAAAGCATTATCAGCTATAACTCTACGGGTATCTTCATTATTCATGAATATGGGATAAGACCCCATTAAACAAAATGCACTACCAATTAAATCATAATCAGTTATAGTTAATAACTGACTTGGAGCCTTTTGTACTTCATTATATAACTGAACTAATGCTTCTATCTCTGCTCTTTCATTATTATTTTGAGCATTGGTTAATGCTTGTTTTGCAAGAGTTATAATAGAAGAAGCAGCTAAATTATTAGGCCTATATATTGTTTCAAGTACTCTTTGTTTAAACTGCTCTATAGATTTATATATCTGTTTTTCCAATACTATATGAGAAGCATTGTAAACTTGCTTGACAATTTCATTGACAATACACATTGGTACTATTTTTGCATTTTCATAGTAAGATTTTAATAAAGAAATTGTATAATTTTCAGTAATAGTATAGATAGTGGCGTCTTGTTCATCTATCAATGCTTGCATATAGAGATTAGATAATTCTTTTCTGATAACAGATGAAATATCTGGTATTTGATGAAATTTCTTTAGGTTAGGGTCATTTTGTATATTAAAAGGATTATATATGTTCTCTTGCTTCTCTTTCTTTTTAAATAAATCAAATATTCTCATAATATTATTCTTTTTGTAGCCATACCACAAAAAGAAGGTGTGAACTTAACCTTGAATGTTTATCAGAAGGTATCGCCAAACACCTATAACCATACAAACAAGGAAAGCCCACACCTTATGGTATGAGCATTCACTTACTTGTTCTAGATGGTTATATTAGATTGAAATTGGCGATTTCTCTGATAACATCAAACAAGAAGCAAACACTTCTTTTTCTAATATGTCTTGATTAAACTTCTATTTCATTAGCAATCATTAAATTGTTCATGTTGCAAAGTTAGGACTTTCTACAAATAAACAATCATTTGAAAGCTACTTTTAATAGGTCTCAATCCATATTAGTACCATAGGTATGGGCTATGTTCTTGTGTTACAAAGTTAATCTTTATTTCTTAGTATCTCTGTCTAACCATAGGTATATTGCCAAGCCTACTATACTAAAAACAACCCATTTCATCATTAAATAAAATTCTGTCATAACTCAATCAATTTAAAAAGCCCCAACCTATTATAGGCTGAGGCTTGAACAACAATAAACTACAATACAATAAGGCTTTAACCACAATGTAAATCTATGAATACTCCTTTATCTAATCACTTTTCATTTTAACCACTTGAAGTGGATTAGTTTAATGAGAGGATTATCAATCTACCTACAAATCTCACCCTTATAATTCATTTTCAGAACTAAGAGGCTATTGTGTACATCTAACTTATAGTATATAATAGAAATTTAAAAAGATAGATGTACACTTTCCTCAGGTTAGCCTGAGGCACTTGAAGGTGTTAGGTTATTGAATGTATTCACTTCTATATTCTTTTTATAAGAGAAGTGAATACAAGTGCCTCCTTTCTCACTTACCTCTATATCATAAATAAGGATGTAAATGAGGCTAACAAGAATTTCCTAACATAATGGATATAAGAAGTGAGATAAGGTGGGGGTTGAAGAAGTAGTGCTAATTATAACTGGTTACTGGATAAACCAGCTATATTCATTAGTGCTATACAGAGCCTTATTTAGTCCATCTGTCAGCTGTGTGGCATTCAGTGACCTATCCAAGAAGTTATCTATGTAGCTGCTTTTATTAGCCCCAGTGAGTAAATTATATACATTCCACATGGACATAGCACTCTGATTGTCAGGAAGAGCAAAGTTTTCATCACTATAGTATGATTTAGCAACAATACCTATCTGTGTATCAGTCATCAGCATTTGAGGTAGCCTTTTCTTCTGTTCAACTGGAAGATATTGATATAATCTACTTTTACCTAAGAACTGTGCAAACTGGCTTTCAGTCATATAACTATCTTTGTAAGCACTCATGTAGTATAGGTGTTTGGATATGTTGTACTCCTGAAATAGCCTCATCACTGAACTAAATAAATCAGCAGTACTCATCACCTTCAATTCAGACTTGTAACCATCAGTTGAGACACACATATTACAGCAAACTAAGTTCTTAAAGCCTATAAATACCTTGAATTTTTCTACACCTTTCTTACTATACAAGTTTTCATGATTATATGCCCTTACTCCACCAATGGTAAGATTCAATCTATTACCTTCAAAGTCTTCATGGATAGTGGGAATTTCAAAACAGAACATCATTCTTTCATAGTAAATAGTCTTGTCTGATTCAAGTAAATCCTTCACTGGTTTATGAATAGCTTCGGGTGTTCTGCCTTTAATGACATGGCTTACCCTGATAGCTGGTTCTTCAATCCTCTCATTGGGAAATATCTGATTGGCAGCTTCCCAAACCATTTCAATAAATGAAGGGTGACTGATAGTTATCTCATTATCCTTGCTGAACACTGGTACTACACAATCATTTCTAAGATGCTCAATAGTGACTTCTTTAGTATTAGCCTCTATGAATGGTAATTTGTTTACCCTTCTAGTATTAGTAGGTTCACTCTCCAATACCTCAATAGGTGTTATTGTTTCAATATTAGTTCTTTGATTAGTCAATACAGACATATTAGTTCTGTGTACTGGCATTAACTGCATTGCTTCCATAATGTATAAAATTAGGATTATAGTTAATAATAGGTTTATTCTTCTCTTCCTGCAACTGCATTTTCTTCTGCATGAAATCTGATGTAAGTTGCTGATACCACTCAGGGTATTGGTGATAAATGGAAGTAAGTTCTTCAATGGTTTTAGCCTGATTTATCTTCTGCCTTATCATATCCAAGTTTACTCCATTATTACACCAATCCAGTATTATTTGCCCAGTAGTGGGTGTAATAGTAAAATCTGGCTTACCCATGAATAGACTTGTTCTATCCTTTGATGCAATGGCTTGATGCTTCATGTTAATATCAAGAACTATGGTAAATTCATAGTCTATTCCATCCCTCATGACAGCTTTTAACCCCACTTTCTCTGGAATCATCTTGCCATTCTTTTCACTGAGTACATAATCCTGCTTGCACCTCATGGTACAAATAACATGGCTTGGAGATTGTAGAATCGTCTGCATGAAGGCATTCATTCTTGGTGTAATCTTCTGCCAGTTAGTGAATGAATTACCTTGTAGGTTAGCATGATACTCCAGAAGGTTATCCCAACATTGGGAAATACTATCAATGATTATCACCTCCATCTTAGCATCCTCACACACTTTTACAGCTTCAATATAGGTTTCAGGTGTGAAGTTGTCTTGAAGGGGTAATACATTGTAGTTGCCTAAACTGGCATATAAATCAGCACTTCCATTTTCACTGTCTATGATGGCTATTTTAGTCCAGTCATTAGTCAGACCATAGGCTAATAATAGTGCAGAATAGGTCTTTCCTGAACCTGCACAGCCTTGTAGAGCAAGCTTTATCTTAGCCTGCTTCTTTGATGATACTCTTAAATTCAACATATTGTAATCTATTAATTGTTGATGGTTAGTGTATAAAGAAAAAAGAGTAGCCAGCCTTTCAACTGTACTACTCTTCAAGTGATAAGCATAACCTTTATAAAGTTGCCAAGGTCATACAATCACCTTCACCCTTCTGATGAAGCATATAGAACATATCACCAGTGTCAGGTGAGCATACTTGTGAAATAACTGGATTGGTGATTTCTCCATTAATAAATTTGTCACTCACTGCACCAGTTTCACAGCCATATACAAAGAAGCATTTACCAGTGTGTGGATTCTGCTTCACTTCAATAGCTTTAACTTCCTTCTGAGACTTGAACTCATTGATAGTCATTGTCTCTAAAAACTTTAACTTTCCCATAATTCTGTAATTTAATTGTTGTACTTAATGAGGTAATTCCATCATTGACTACCTTCAAGTGCATAGGGGGAAGTAATGAGCATTGCTGTTTGTATTAGTGTAATGAGCACCCTGTTCTAGTTCATTATCCAATCTACTTTAGCTTCATCCCCACAAACATGATAGGGGGAGTAGCCCAATATTACAAGATTAGGGGGCTGTTGATGCTAATTAAGTAGCATATAGACTTATAAAAAACAAAATAAAAAATTGGAGAATACTTGAAGTGTGGAGTAAAAATAGTTATGTATTGTTAATGTTGGTATATGGGACTCCCCAGTTTCTATGGGTGAGAACTGGGGATTTTAGATAGGTCTATTCTTATAAATGCTATTCATTAGAGGTCAAAGCCTTCGCTTCAACATTTGGAAGTATTCCAATGCTATCAGTAAGTGTCTGCTGTATTATATTTAAAACAAAATTAGTGTTATCTATGGTTGTACAGATTGAATCATGAATAGTAAAAACTGGAATCTGTTGATTACCTTCTTCCCAAATTTTTCTACAACATCTATGTAAAATTATCTCACTTTCTATACTCTGCAATAGACAAGATAATGCTTTATGATTGTTTTTTTTTGTTAATGAGATTAAGTCATATATTAATGGAAAATATCTACGAAAATATTGCTTGCATTTTGGCATATATCTGTTTTTTGAAAATAGAGTGGTTAATATCATAACTTTAATATCATCTCTAACCAAAGTGGTGTTCAAGTTACTATTAATAACCTGCAACATAAATTCATATACTTGTCCTTCTGAGGCTTTCTGTACATAATTACTCAAAGATTCATCTCTCCAATCTAAAGAAGCAACATAAGTCCTTATCTCCTCTAAGTGCTCTTCTGCAAATTTCTCCTGTACATTCTGAGGAAGCATACTTATATTAAGTGGTATATTAGAATTTTTGTCCCAAAACAGAGGATTCAATAACAAGCATAGTAAATATGGTTGACTATTGGAAATGTCAACATTCACCAATAGGTTACTGTTGTATTTCAAGAACCTACGATATTCTTTTTGCAGATTAGTTATAACTGAATGTAATCTATGGACATTAGTATCAATGGAAACTTTGTAATCTCCAATGGCAATACTATTGATGTTATACAATGCTGCATGATACTGAGTGAGAGGATATTTCCTTTTAATAAAGTTTCCATGAGTTTTATCTCTGTTTATATCCCAATACTCTCTACCTCTATTGAACTTACTTTGCATGATAGCACGGGCATAACTTATAGCAGCTTGTTCATCTATATGTAGTTCTTTGCTGTTATACCAATATGCTAAATAAGGATAATCTACTACAGTATTAGAAATGAAACTACCATCTTCTTCACTATACACTTCTGATGAAATAGCTTCAACTGATCTTTCATGTTGAAAGGCAGGATAATCATACCTTATTAATGGTACATTTTCATACATTTCAGTAAACTTATATCCTTTTGATTTCTTTCCTTGAATATATTGTCCATCAGTGCATAATACTCCAGTTAAGATAAGATAATCAAGATAAGATAAATAGTCTTTAAAGGCATTCCTGATAAGGGTAGAATTGATAGAGACATAGCCATCTTCTGTTATTGAATCCTTATTCTTTGCAGGTATAGAACTAATAAGTCCTATAATATAAATAAGTCTATCAGGGTCAAAAAGTGCAGATGAACTGAGATTTCCATCTCTTGTAACTGTTCTTATATGACCTGTATTATCTATCACAAACATATAATTAGTTACAGGATACCGATTTAAATGAACTTCTATATCAAAATTACTTGGAATCATGGCAAAGTAACCTGAGTGTTTTAATTTTATACCCAAAGAACTAATAAGGATATGCTTATATTCCAAAGAAGCATAATACTCCTTAATCAATTTCTTATATTTCAACCACTCTATATTAGGTATATAATCTAATCCATATATCATATATTTATCCATTATGTTAGGAAATTATTGATATAGCAAAAATAGTAAAGAATCTCCATAATCCAACAAACTACAGAGATTCTTTTAACACTACTTCAACTCTTCACTTCCAAACACACAAGTAATCACCTTTTCATTGAGTACACTAATTGGAGAGTAATCCTTTTTAATATATCCCTCAGTCACTCTATGAGCTGATGAATGATTTAAAGCAAAGCCTACCTCTGCTGTACTTGCGCCACAGTTATTTTGAGCTATGGTAGCCCATGAATGCCTGAAATTGTAGATACAAATATCAGGAAGCCCATTATGCTTGCAATAAGGTTTCAAGCCACAATTTACATTGATATTAAAGCAATTACTATCCTGATATCTTTCATTAAAGTTCAAAAGATACTCATTCTCAGATTTATATTTTTCAAACAAAGGCAATAGTCTTACAGGAATCTTTATCTCTAAATATGCACCATCTCTTCTGAATTTCTTTGTTTTCTGCCTACAATAACATAACCTATCTCCCTTCAAGTTCTCCTTTCTCAACTCATATAAATCTGCTGTATTCATACCTGCTAAACAAAAAACCATCTCTGCTACATCTTTACTAAGTTCTGGTAGAGAGGCTTTTAATTTGGTTTCTGGTACTACACCATGAAAGAAACTTTGAAGAACAGAAATCTCTAATGCTCTTTTTTCAGGTACATCAGCTTTGGGTATTTCAATCTTCCTGAATGGTTGGAGCTTTATTCTAATGATATTCTTATCATAGTCATTATACTCTTCAAGTGCTGCATTATAAATCATCCTGATACAGGTTGGGTACATCTCTTTTGCCCTACTACTAGCAGATAAAGAATTAATCCAATCCTGAATAAACTTGGTAGTCAGCTTTGAGAACATCACATTACTTGATTTTGCAAACTTCTCTAAGGACTGATATGCCCATTTATAGTTCTTGGCATTTCTTACCATCTTTCTAACTGTAGCCATTTCAAAAGCATACCTCCTTGCATACTGTGAGAAAGATATATCCTCATCAATATTCTGCAAATAGGAGATAACCTCATGTATATCCCAATTTGAAGCTTCTACCGCATTTAACCTATCATTGTAACCCTTAATCAAATTTGAGCAATAAGAGAGAATTTCAAGGTCTTTAATTTCATTCTTCCTCAACTTTGACTTATCCACTGCTTTATCAGTTTTAATATACCCAATCTTCCTATTATGAGTAATTCTTATGTAAACAGGGAATAATTCATCATTTCTTTGCACTCTAATGCAAGTTTTAAAAGTCGCCATAATTATTTAATAATCAATAGTTAAACATTCACTTTTTAGTGTAAACATTCTCTTGATTTACTGTAAACATACAGTAAACACAAGAGTAGAAAAGCTCTCTAAAACAGACTTTACAGCATAGAAAAAGGGACTTACTCTTAGAGCAAATCCCTTTAACTTATTGATTATTAAATATAATATATCTATGTATCAATCTTCTATCGCTGCTTGTGCGGCTGCAAGTCTTGCAATAGGTACTCTGAACGGAGAACAGCTCACATAGTTCAATCCCACTCTATGGCAGAACTTCACAGAAGATGGTTCACCACCATGTTCACCACAAATACCACATTTCAAGTCCGGACGAACAGCACGGCCTTTTTCTGTTGCCATACGTACCAATTGGCCTACACCCTTCTGATCGAGTACCTGGAATGGGTCTACTTTCAGGATCTTCTTTTCCAGATAGACTGGAAGGAAGGAAGCGATATCATCACGAGAATAACCAAAGGTCATCTGAGTCAGGTCATTTGTACCGAATGAGAAGAACTCGGCAGAAGAAGCGATACGGTCGGCAGTCAGGGCAGCACGTGGAATTTCAATCATTGTACCTACCTTGAAGTCGATACGATCACCTACTTCAGCAAACAGTTTTTCAGCTTCCGCACGAATCACGTCTTCCTGTTGTTTAAACTCATACAGGATACCGGTCAGAGGCACCATGATTTCAGGATGAGTCTCAACCCCCTCTTTCTTCAATTCAAGTGCAGCACCTAAAATAGCACGTGTCTGCATCTGAGTAATTTCAGGATATGTATTTCCTAAACGGCAACCACGGTGGCCCAACATCGGATTGTGCTCACAAAGTGACTCTACACGCTGTTGAATATATTGCAGGCTTACCCCCATGGTATTTGCCATTTCCTGCTGTCCTTTCAAATCATGCGGTACAAACTCATGCAAAGGAGGATCAAGCAGACGTACAGTCACCGGACAACCTTCCATTGCCTTGAATATTCCCTTAAAGTCAGCCTGCTGGTACGGAAGGATTTTAGCCAATGCCTTACGACGTCCCTCGGCATCTTCTGCCAGAATCATTTCACGCATTGCCTTAATCTTTTCTCCTTCAAAGAACATATGCTCCGTACGGCAAAGCCCAATACCAACGGCACCAAAATCACGGGCTACTCTCGCATCATGCGGAGTATCGGCATTAGTACGTACCTGAAGTTTTGTATATTTATCGGCCAATGCCATCAATTCGGCAAAGTCACCGGAAAGTTCAGCAGCTTTGGTTTCTACCTTACCCTGATAAACTTCACCCGTACTACCATTCAATGAAATATAATCACCTTCTTTCAGCAAAACACCATCTACTTCAACCGTGCGTGCTTTATAGTCAATATTTAATGCACCTGCACCTGAGACGCAACATTTACCCATACCACGAGCCACAACAGCAGCATGTGAAGTCATTCCACCACGTGCAGTAAGAATACCCTGTGCCACAGCCATACCTGCAAGGTCTTCAGGAGAAGTCTCAACACGTACCATAACCACTTTCTTACCCCCTGCAGCCCATTCGGCAGCATCATCAGCAAAGAAAACGATCTGTCCGGTTGCAGCTCCCGGAGAAGCCGGCAAACCACGAGTCAATACTTTCGCTTGTTTCAAAGCATTTTTATCGAATACCGGGTGAAGAAGTTCATCCAGTTTATTGGGTTCAACACGCATCAAAGCTGTTTTCTCGTCAATCATTCCCTGATGGAGCAAGTCCATAGCAATTTTCACCATAGCCGCACCGGTACGTTTTCCGTTACGAGTCTGCAGGAACCACAATTTACCTTCCTGTACAGTGAACTCCATGTCCTGCATATCGCGATAATGATTTTCCAGTTTAGTCTGCAATTCATCCAATTGCTTATAAATTTCGGGCATTGCCTCTTCCATTGAAGGGAATTTAGCAGCACGAATATCTTCGGTCACACCAGCCAGTACGGCCCAGCGTTGAGAACCAATCTTAGTAATCTGTTGCGGAGTACGAATACCTGCTACAACGTCTTCACCCTGTGCATTAATCAAATACTCACCATTGAAGAGATCTTCACCGGTAGCGGCATCACGTGAGAAGCAAACACCCGTAGCAGAAGTTTCACCCATATTACCGAACACCATAGCCTGTACACTGACAGCTGTACCCCATTCATCAGGAATTCCCTCCATCTTACGGTAAAGGATCGCACGTTCGTTCATCCATGAATTAAATACTGCACATACGGCACCCCAAAGTTGTTCGTAGGCACAAGTCGGGAAATCTTTTCCGGTCTGTTCTTTTACAGCAGCTTTGAAACGTTTTACAAGTTCTTTAAGATCCGCCACTTCAAGTTCATTGTCCAGCTTCACTCCTTTTGCATGTTTCACGTCTTCGATGATAGCTTCAAACGGATCCACGTCTTCCTTGTTCACAGGTTTCATACCCAACACCACATCACCGTACATCTGTACAAAACGGCGATAAGAATCCCATGCAAAACGGGCATTCCCGGTCTTACGGGTCAATCCTTCCACTACCTCGTCATTCAACCCCAGATTAAGAATCGTATCCATCATACCCGGCATAGAAGCACGTGCTCCGGAACGAACGGAAACCAGCAAAGGGTTCTCAATATCGCCGAACTTCGACTTCATCAAGACTTCAATATTCTCAATTGCTTTTTCTACTTCATTTTTCAGGAGAGCTACGACTTTATCTTGTCCCAGTTCATAATATTCGGTACAAACGTCTGTTGTGATAGTAAATCCGGGAGGAACAGGAACCCCGATAAGGTTCATTTCTGCAAGATTGGCACCTTTGCCACCTAATAAATTCTTCATGTCGGCCTTGCCTTCTGCCTGGCCATTACCAAAAGTATAAACTCTTTTTTTGTCCATAATATGTATTTAAAGTTGTCTATTGGGTTTTTCTGTTCGCAAATCTAAGTATATTTCGTAAACCAAAAAACTTTTAGCGAAAAAAGTTTCTGCTAAAATGCAATTTCGACATTGCAATCTTTATTATTTCAAAGGATAGAGATAAATCCCGAAAAAATGCCTATTTTTGCGAAATAATTTATTAGACTGGTGTAAAAGTGGCAAGAAAGAGAAAAGAGCTTCCCCTACTGGAGAAGATAACAATTACGGATGTGGCTGCCGAAGGAAAAGCCATAGCAAAAGTAGACGACCTGGTGATTTTTGTTCCTTACGTAGTACCGGGTGATGTAGTAAACCTGCAAATCAAACGTAAAAAGAATAAATATGCCGAAGCAGAAGCAGTGAAGTTTCACGAACTCTCTCCGATACGTGCCGTTCCTTTCTGCCAGCACTATGGTGTATGCGGTGGCTGCAAGTGGCAAGTGTTGCCTTATGCAGAGCAAATAAAATTCAAGCAGAAACAAGTAGAAGATAATCTGAGACGTATTGGTAAAATTGAACTGCCGGAGGTATCTCCTATCCTGGGTTCTGCCAAAACCGAATTCTACCGGAACAAACTGGAGTTCACTTTCTCCAACAAGCGCTGGCTCACCAACGAAGAAGTAAAACAGGATGTGAAATACGATCAGATGAATGCTGTAGGTTTCCACATTCCCGGAGCATTTGATAAAGTATTGGCAATAGAAAAATGCTGGTTGCAGGATGATATATCCAATCGTATCCGCAATGCAGTACGCGATTATGCCTACGAACACAATTACTCATTCATCAACCTGCGTTCTCAGGAAGGTATGCTTCGCAATATGATTATCCGCACATCCTCTACAGGAGAATTGATGGTAATTATCATCTGCAAAATTGTAGAAGAGAGTGAGATGAAACTCTTCAAACAATTGCTGCAATATGTAGCAGATACGTTCCCCGAAATAACTTCTCTTCTATACATTGTTAATAATAAGTGCAACGACACCATCAATGATCTGGACGTACACGTATTCAAAGGCAATGATCATATGTTTGAAGAGATGGAAGGCCTGCGCTTCAAAGTAGGTCCGAAATCATTCTACCAGACAAACTCAGAGCAAGCATACAATCTATATAAAATAGCCCGTAACTTTGCCGGACTAACCGGAAACGAACTGGTTTATGACCTTTATACAGGTACGGGAACCATCGCTAACTTCGTATCACGTCAGGCTCGCCAGGTAATTGGTATCGAGTACGTGCCCGAAGCCATTGAAGATGCAAAAGTAAATGCAGAAATCAATGATATCCACAATGCACTATTCTTTGCAGGAGATATGAAAGATATGCTGACGCAGGATTTCATCAACGAATACGGACGTCCGGATGTGATTATAACCGATCCTCCCCGTGCCGGGATGCATCAGGATGTAGTGGATGTTATCTTATTTGCCGAACCAAAACGGATTGTATACGTTAGTTGTAATCCAGCTACTCAGGCACGCGATTTACAGTTGCTTGATGTGAAATATAAGGTGACAGCCGTGCAACCAGTCGATATGTTCCCACATACGCACCATGTAGAAAATGTAGTATTGCTTGAACTCAGATAAAAGAGAAAAAATGGCTAAAGAAAAAAGACCCAAAAGAACCCCGGCTGAAAAAGCCCGGGCACAATATACCGGTTACTTGGTGAAAGAACCAATGGAGCTCATGGAATTCCTCGCTGCTAAAATGCCGGATGCCAGCCGTACAAAGCTAAAATCATTATTAAGCAAACGTGTGGTTTATGTAGACAATGTAATAACCACTCAGTTTGACTTTGCTTTAAAGTCGGGTATGAAAGTACAAATCAGCAAAGATAAAGGCCGGAAAGAATTCAGTAACCGTCTGTTGAAGATTGTATATGAAGACGCCTTTATCATTGTAATAGAAAAAAAAGAAGGGTTACTTTCAGTGAATACCGAACGCCAGAAAGAACGTACGGCTTATACCATCCTAAATGAATACGTACAACGTTCGGGTAAACACCACCGTGTGTATGTAGTACATCGCCTGGACCGCGATACATCAGGCATAATGATGTTTGCTAAAGACGAAAGAACTCAGCATACGTTGCGTGAATACTGGCATGATATTGTTACAGACCGTCGTTATGTAGCGGTAGTGGAAGGCGAAATGGAGAAAGATCATGGTACAGTAACCTCCTGGTTAACAGACCGTACATTGTATGTAAGTTCTAGTCAGCACGATGATGGTGGTTCCAAATCAATCACCCATTACCACACCATCAAACGTGCCAATGGATACTCATTGATGGAACTCGATCTGGAAACAGGACGTAAGAACCAGATTCGTGTACACATGCAAGATCTGGGACATCCCATTATCGGTGACGGAAGATATGGTGGCGAAGGTATTCCCAACCCTATCGGCCGATTGGCTCTGCATGCTTTCAAACTTTGTTTCTATCATCCGGTGACAAACGAGTTAATGGAGTTTGAGACACCGTATCCGCCTGCTTTCAAGAAGTTGTTTCTGAAGCAATAATCGTATATTCTTTTACTCAGAAATACCTGAAAATCAGACAACAAAAAAGTACGTACTTTGGGGATATAAAAGTACGTACTTAACACACTGTTAATATGCATTTTAAATCACCATTAAAATACTAAGTTTACAAACAAAAAATCAAAGGGTTGCAATAAGGCTTAACTTAGTTTGCTTCCAACGTGACGCTGAATTCATAATCTCCATCTGCATAAAGCTCACCATAAAGGAAACGTCCGGTGATATACACTCCTCTGATTTCCAACAGAGGATAATCCGGACCATAATCCAGATATAACGTTCCCATATCTATCCACCAACGCAGATTCAGGGTAGCAGCCCTTCCGCCATCTCCATAATAGTATTGCTCATCTATGGCGTAATCATTCCCTTTGAAAGTGACACCACTTTCTACATCATAAGGTCCTACGGCAAAGCCTAAACTACCGACCCACGTACGCCCAATGAGATAATCATAAATGGTTTCATCATCTTCTTCACAAGAAGAAAAGCCAACAGCTAGCATGGTCAATACCAACAGCAACTTTATAGGATTCAATATTTTCATATTCGTTATTTATTCTTTTACAAATG
Source organism: Bacteroides sp. (assembly GCA_019416685.1). GTDB lineage: Bacteria > Bacteroidota > Bacteroidia > Bacteroidales > Bacteroidaceae > Bacteroides. Next base: position 99,312 of record DXWV01000102.1, on the reverse strand, counting down.
TCACTTCTATACCATCCAATTTACCGGAAAGATAGTTCTGACGTACCCAGACATTATCAAAATAGTGAATCTCTCCGGCACCACGATCCAGTTTCAACCCTTCCATTTCCTGATCTATCCATTCCCAATCAAAATTATAACTTTCAGTACGTGCAGGACGCGACTCGCCGACACGATAATAGTTGAATATCTCTTGTCCGCTCCTATCTTTCGTAAATTTCAGCTGATGGACACACTTCATATTATCTTCTGTATAATTTTCCGACCACGTTTTTCCACACAACTTTTCATCACTATTACGTAAATAATCATCTGTGTAGTAAACATCGTCACCACCACAAGCATTTAAACCAAGTGTCAATACTAATAACAATATAAATCGTGCATAGTTTAATTTTCTCATATTCTTATGACTTATAGTTAATATATGGCGACAAATATAGCGTTTTTAATCAACGATGTGTGAATAAAGCCTGCTTTTTTATACCTTTGCGGTCATAAACGTTAAAATTCTTGCATGAAAATTCTTTGGCTCGACTTAAATAGCTCTTATGCCCACTCCTCTTTGGCATTACCGGCACTGCATGCTCAGATTGTAACAGATAATTCCATCGAATGGGAAATCGTATCAGCTACTATCAATGAAAATGCAGGCATGGTGGCAAACAGTATCTATTATCACCAACCGGATATCATTGCCGCTACCAATTGGCTGTTCAATCACGAGCAGTTGCTACATATTGTTTCAAGAGCTAAAGCGTTGCTTCCGCAATGTTGTGTAGTTATGGGAGGACCTGAGTTTTTGGGAGACAATGAAGCGTTTCTGCGCAAGAATCCATTTGTCAGTTGTGTGTTTCGTGGAGAAGGTGAAGAGGTATTCCCACAGTGGCTTGAGTGTTGGGACCAACCGGAAAACTGGAATGCCATTGCCGGATTGTGCTACCTTGATAAAGAAGGAGGGTATCGCGACAATGGAATTGCCCGCGTTATGGAGTTTGCCAATCTCATTTCGCCTGAACAAAGTCGCTTCTTCAACTGGAGTAAACCATTTGTACAACTTGAAACAACACGAGGCTGCTTCAACACGTGTGCCTTCTGTGTAAGCGGTGGAGAAAAACCGGTACGGACACTCTCTATAGAGGTCATCCGTGAACGCTTAAAAGAGATCCACCGACATGGTATCAAAAACATTCGTGTACTTGACCGAACCTTCAATTACAATAACAAACGGGCCAAAGAACTACTCAATCTGTTTCTCGAATTTTCTCCTGATATCTGCTTTCATCTTGAGATACACCCGGCCTTGCTCTCCGAAGAACTGAAACAAGAACTTGCCAAGCTTCCCAAAGATTTGCTCCACCTGGAAGCCGGCATTCAGAGTTTGCGTGAGCCTGTACTGGAACAAAGCCGACGGATGGGACGCTTATCCGATGCACTGAACGGACTGAAATATCTATGTGCACTGCCCAATATGGAGACTCATGCCGATCTTATTGCCGGACTACCGCTGTATCATCTCTCCGAAATATTTGAAGACATACGAACCCTTGCCGAATATGGAGCAAGAGAAATACAATTGGAATCGTTAAAGTTGCTTCCCGGTACAGAAATGCGGAGAAGAGCGGAAGAATTAGGGATTCAATATGCTCCACTCCCACCTTACGAAGTGTTGCAAACCAGAGAAATCAGTGTAGACGAATTACAAACAGCCCGATACCTCTCGCGGTTATTAGATGGTTTCTATAACACTCCTGCCTGGCAGTCTATCACACGAAAACTGATTCTGGAAAATGAAACGTTCCTACACGTTTTTTTAAATCATCTGATAGAAATAGGATTGATAGATCAACCACTGAGCCTGGAGAAAAGAGGATTGATTCTGTATGAATTCTGTAAAAAGCACTATGCCGACTATCAGACGGAAGTAAGCATCGCTTGGATAGAGGCGGGTATGTCGTTAAAGAAACTTCCGGCTGAAAAAGTCAAAACCAAGCGGCAGGTTCCTCCTGAAACATGGACAATCCTCTATGGAAAATACAAAGAAACACTGCGTTTGTGCTTCTTACCCACCAATCAGGAGGGACAAGCCGGTTATTGGTTTGGATTTGAATCGGAAATACAAAAAACCGAACCGGTTTTTAAGGCATTCACAACATGAAACGCAACGTGGCAAGTATCAAAATCATTGTTTGATAACCTTAAAAACCGCATTCTGAACTTTCACAAAATAAATCCCGGTTGAAAAAGAGGACATATCAATTGTCCGGTTCCATGTTTCTATAACCTTGGCTCCAAAAGTATTGTATATACAAATAGTCTCACCATCATCAGTACCTTCAATATTCAAGACATCTGAAACCGGATTCGGGTATATCGTCACAGCTATTTGATTTTCTATCCTATTGATATCCGTTGGCACGTCCATGATATTAATACGAGTCTCTAAAATGCTGTTCCATTTATTTTTAGTATTTCCCTTTCCGCTTATTCTGACATAGCGGGCTTTACAAGGACCTATGTAAAACGTCTCCCAACGATCCGTATTTCCTCCGGATTGGCCATTAAAAACTTCTGTCCAGTTTTCATCATCCGTCGAAAGCTCTATTGAAAAGTTAAACTTGCGCTTATGCCCATCCCAAAATGCAATATCAACCGTTGCTATTATTTCTTCTGATAGTAAATCGTACTTAATCCATTGTTCACCTTCGGCCGACCAACGTGTATTAAAATCCCGATCCAAAGTCTTTTCCGGGGTATTTGTCGTACCGGTTTCATAAGTACTTGCCGTCACATTTATGTTCGCTGCCTCGACAGGCGGTTCCGGTAAATCACCTACTTCCGGCATTTCACCTTCGGCCAGTTTTACAACTTCACTTCCGGCCAACAGGAAAGCTCCGACTCCATAGTCCCAGGTCGATTCAGCATTTAAGGGATAGTTTGACTCCGGCTTGAAACCGGGTCCTTGAACATATCCTAAAAGTCCGTTTTTATGAACCGCAATCGTAGTCATTCCATTCCACGCTTTGAGAACCACAGGCAGATAAAGCTCTCTATCAAGTATTCCGTGATTTATTCCCCAGGATAAGCCATATACAAAAAGGGCTGTACCGCTTGTCTCCGGACCAGCAAGATGTTCCGGATCGGCCAGATTTCTATTCCAGAAACCATCTTCACGCTGACATGCTTTTAAAGTTGCGGCCATTTCCGTGAGCAACTGAATATATTCCATTCTATAAGAATGATCGGCAGGCAGATCATTCAAGACACGAACACAAGCAGCAACCGCCCAACCATTTCCACGAGACCAGCAGACTTTCTTCTCATTAGGACTCAGGCTCTTGGCAGGTACCTGTGTACTATCACGAAACCAGATGTGGTCTGTTTCATCATAAAGCCTCCAACGCGCTTTTGAATAGGTATGCATAGCATGCATTCGTTCAAAGTAAACGTTATCTTTATACAAATCTCCCAGTTTCGAGAAAAGAGGCATTGCCATAAAATAAGAATCTACCCACCACCAATCATCAATAGATTCCTGTGGATTAGCAATCAAATTATCCACACACTCTTTAATGGCCTGTATCTTATACTTCTGTTTATTTTTATCCAACCGGTACAAATCAATGTAAGTTTGTCCACACACTTGCCCGTCAGCACCATGCTTGTCGGCATTTACTCCCAACGCCCACTTGTTTTTTTCGGCCCATAAGGTCATATAATCAAGTAACTTCTGATCCTGATAAACCTTATAAAACTCCATACACCCCGTGAAATAAGCAGATTTTACCCAATCGTTAGTTCCTGCAGAAACCGCATTGTTGGCCATATAATAGTTGTTCACCAAAGCCATTTGTTCAAGTACCTCCTTCTTTGTCGGTACTATTGATGCAGCTGCTCTAACAGGTAGAAATAATACACAATAAAAGAAAACCAGTAATCGTGTTCTCATAATGCACTCCTGTAAATTCATGTTCTTCTTTCTTTACTATTTGTGTTGTATAATATTAAACTTCCGCAATATACAAATCATTAAATAATTGAAAAAGATTATTCATAAGATTTTTCATATAATACTGTTAATAAATCCAATAGCCACATGCCCTTAGACTCCTATTCTAAACTGAAAATATCAAAAATTCAATCTCCGCTTTTATACAATACCTAACCACAGCACTTTCAATCGATAAAGATAGTTATTTATCCAACCGAAAGGGATTAATTACTAATATTAATTCTCTACCTTTGTACCATTGACTGAAAGATAAAATATACAGAAACAATGAAAAAGTTCATCAAGGGCTTCCGGTTCACCCCTTCTAATTACCCGGACGAGATAGAAGATAAAATTCAAAAATACAGAAAGCAAGGCATTAAGCTCCCTCCAAGAAAGGTTCTCCGTACACCGGAACAATTGGAAGGTATACGTGAAAGTGCTAAAATCAATACCGCACTGCTGGATTATATTTCCGAGAATATTCGTGAAGGTATGTCTACAGAAGAAATTGACCGTATGGTATATGATTTTACTACGAGCCACGGTGCTATCCCTGCACCACTTAATTACGAAGGATTCCCTAAAAGTGTATGTACGAGTATCAACGAAGTAGTATGTCACGGCATACCAAGTAAAAATGAAATTCTGAGCAGTGGAGATATTGTTAATGTAGATGTTTCAACCATCTATAAGGGATATTTCTCGGATGCCTCACGTATGTTTATGATTGGAGATGTAAACCCGGAGATGCGTCGGTTGGTACAAGTCACCAAAGAATGTATGGAAATAGGTATTGCTGCTGCACAACCCTGGGCACGACTGGGAGATGTAGGTGCCGCTATCCAGGAACATGCCGAGAAAAACGGATATAGTGTAGTACGTGATCTTTGTGGACATGGAGTCGGTATGCAGTTTCATGAGGAACCGGATGTAGAACACTTTGGTCGCCGGGGTACAGGTATGATGATTGTCCCGGGAATGACATTTACCATAGAACCTATGATAAATATGGGTACATACGAAGTATTCATAGATGATGCGGACGGATGGACTGTCTGTACGGACGATGGAATGCCGTCGGCACAATGGGAAAACATGATTCTGATAACTGAAACCGGTAATGAAATACTGACGTATTAACTCATGGAACTGATTTTACTCATTGTCACTATCATACTATTGATTGGACTCATCATTTTAATACTGACCCAAAATAACGGGCAGGCACAAAGTGAGCAACTGCAAACCGCTTTGCGACAACAAATGCAGGAGAACCGTGAAGAGCTGAATCGTAGCATACGCGAACTCCGCATGGAAATGACACAAGCCCTCAATCAAAGCATGCAACAAGTGCAGGATGTACTACACAAAAATATGATGACCACCGGAGAACTGCAAAGGCAGAAGTTTGATACAATGGCACGTCAGCAGGAAATGTTACTAAAATCTACAGAAAAGCGTCTCGATGACATGCGACTCATGGTAGAAGAAAAGTTACAGAAAACGCTGAACGAACGTATCGGACAGTCTTTTGAGATAGTCCGGTCACAACTTGAAAATGTGCAGAAAGGATTGGGAGAAATGAAATCTCTGGCACAAGACGTAGGAGGACTGAAAAAGGTGCTGAGCAACGTAAAAATGCGGGGTACTTTTGGTGAAGTACAATTGGGAGCATTACTGGAACAAATGATGAGTCCCGAACAATATGATGCCAATGTCAAAACGAAGAAAAGCGGAACTGAATTCGTGGAGTTTGCCATCAAGCTACCGGGTAAAGATGATGCTAACAGTACGGTATATCTCCCTATTGATGCGAAATTTCCAAAAGATGTCTACGAGCAATACTATGATGCCTTTGAAGCAGGAGATACCGCACTGATAGAATCATCCGGGAAACAACTGGAGAATACAATCAGAAAAATGGCAAAAGACATTCATGATAAATACGTTGACCCACCTTACACAACAGACTTTGCCATCCTGTTTCTGCCCTTCGAGAGTATTTACGCAGAAGTTATTCGCCGCACAGCCTTAGTAGAGATGCTGCAAAAGGAATACAAAATCGTAATTACAGGACCAACCACTCTGGGTGCCATCCTAAACAGCCTGCAAATGGGCTTCCGCACACTTGCCATTCAAAAAAGAACGGGAGAAGTATGGACTGTGTTAGGAGCGGTAAAAACAGAATTCAGCAAATTTGGCGGATTGCTTGAAAAAGTACAGAAGAATCTGCAAAATGCCGGTGATCAACTGGAAGAGGTTATGGGAAAACGTACTCGTGCCATTGAAAGAAAACTCCGGCAAGTGGAACAATTGCCTCATGAAGAAAGTCAGAAAATTCTGCCTATTGATGACGGAGATGATGAATAAATCAATTTAAACGGACTCTAAAAAGAAGGCTATATCAAAAGTCTGATAAAACTATTCATATATAACTTTATCAGACTTTTGATATAGCCTCTAACTTTTCTTTTCAACTCAATGAGATATCATCTGGAACGAACTTCCCTTCTCATAAATACAGCATAAGAGATAGCAAAACAAAAAACAGTAGCAGCTATGAGGCCTGTCAGTTGTGACCAGACGATCATTACGCTCTCTCCTAATGGCAATGGACTGGGAATTGCACCTTCCAATTGTTCCATTGTCAACGGTCCCAAACTTCTGATAGAAGGCATAAGCAATATCGTAGTCGCTTCATTAAAAAGCTCATTCGGAGCCAGCCGCATCAAACCAAGAACAAATTTCTGGAAACTAATCTGATGATATACAGACGCCATTTCGGACGGACTGAGTGCTTTGGCTACCACGTTGACTATCATCGTATAAAATATGCTGAAAAACAACCAGACTGCAACTGAAGCCAAGGCTGAAGTTGCTGCCTGCCGAAAACAAAGAGAGAACAGAATAGAGATGTTCAACCAAAATGCTACATAAAATATACTAACGATGATAAACAGAATAATTCTCCAGAATTCTTCTGGTGTAGGAGGAATACCGATGGCTATCAATCCACACCCCATCACCAAGAATCCAAGTGCAAAAAACAAAACTCCTATAATAATCAATGCTGCTACGAATTTGGCATTAATAATACAATCACGATGGATAGGTTGTGAAAGTATACGACTGAGCGTTCCCTTGTTTTGTTCGGAATTTATAGCATCAAAACCCAATGCCATCCCCAACAATGGCCCCAGAAAATTGATAAAAAGAACAAATGAAGGCAATGTCCCGTCCGATGCTGTGAAAAGTTTTAAAAAGAGAAATGAATCATCCGGATCATTGGGCTTTATAACTGCACCAATATTGGTGAGGGCTGTATATAAAGCCCCCATGCAAGTAAGCACAATAATACCTATTAAAATAATAAAGCGCCAGCTATGTACATGATCGGCTATTTCTTTATGGACAATAATCCAAAACGGATGTTTTATTTTACTCATTTGATTGCCCTCCTTCCATAAAGTATTGGTTATAAATATCAGTAAGTTCACGACTATCTTTCTCTAATCCCGAAAGACTAATCTGCGCAACAAGTTTACCCTGGTTGAACAGACCGACATTGTCACAGACTTTCTGCACCTGATCTAAGTTATGAGACGAAAACAATACGGTCAGTTTTTCTTCATGACTGAGTTGCTTTATGAGAGTAATGAATTCCTGAACTCCCGTAGGGTCTATGCCCGAAGTCGGTTCATCAAGTATTATTATCTCCGGATTTTTTATTAATACATCAGCCAATCCTAATCTCTGCCGCATACCACGAGAATATTTACCGGCTTTCTTCTGTATTTGTTCACCTAAGCCAACGCGGGTCATCAGCTGTTCTGCTCTCACACGTGCTTCTTTAGGTATAATCCCGTTCAGGGTAGCAGTATAAATCAGGTTTTCGATACCTGTCATATCATCATAAAAGCCGACGTCTTCCGGTAAATAGCCAATTTTCTTCTTCACCTCTATGGGATATTTTGTAGCGTTGATACCACAAATAGAAACACTCCCCGAAGTAGGTTCCGTTAATCCGAGCATCATAAGGATTGTAGTCGATTTTCCTGCTCCATTGGGGCCGAGCAGTCCAAAGATTTCTCCCTTCCTGACTGACAAACAAATATGATCTACTGCTGTAAATTTTCCATATTTCTTCGTCAGATCAGTAAGTATGATAACTTCCTCACCCATAGTTTACCTCCTTCCATATTTACGGAACAGGTAATAAACGCCACCAATGGTAATCACAATAATAAGCGCTCCCATCCACCCCCAGACCAAAGGAGTTTTAACTGCTATTCTAAATTGTGCATTGGCATTTATTTCGGGAGTCTTGGCATCTATTGTTACCACATAATCGCCTGGCAAGGCTTTTGAGGATGCTTTTAGAATAGCCGTTACATTGGCTGTAGCACCTGCTTTTAACGACTCTATCTTAGATGGTTCAAAAGAAACTTCCCAATCAGAAGGTTTACGTGAAGTGAATTGAATATCCTTCAACATAGACGAACCCGTATTTACAATTTCCAACTCAATACGTTTAGTATCTCCGGCTGTGATGTCCGAACTCAAAAGTCCCTGCGGAGTGGTTAATTCCATTTGAAATGTACCTGTAATAGCAACTTCCAATGTAAGTTCAGCAGAAGTACTTTTGGTTACTGCACGTATCGGGATTTTATAACTTCCAGCTTCCACATTGGCGGCAGGAGTGATTTCGACGGCAATATTCTGACTTGCATTAGCTTCAATTTGTGCAGAAGTAGCCTGCTTGTAATTAGGTTTAAACACCACATTCCAACCTCTGGGTGCATCGGCCATCAAGGCATAAAGTTGTTGGTCTGCAGTTTGATTTTTTAGTGTAACACTGAAATTAAAATTCGACTTGGAATTACCTTGCATATTAGGTTGATCTGTCGTGAATTCGCTTTGATAAGTACCTTGTTGTGATACAATAACACTCAGTGGTAGTTTTGTTTCACCAGCCAATACAAAAAAGTTATAACTACCCCGGTTTATTTTCAACGGAACATTCACCGTTAAACTGAAAGTCTTTTTTTCATTGGGCAGTACAGCCAATTGCCGGATATTCCACCCACCGGATTTAATATCATACTTCCAGTTGGATGGTAATCCGCTTAATGAAATATTATCATTAGTAATTTCATCACCATTGTTAATTAAGTCAATACTGTAATCAATACTTTCTCCAGGCGATACCACTATTTTAGTGTAAGGAGAATAAAGTACTACATTTTTCAAAACAGAATCAGATGCTTGTGTGTTACTTACGGGAAGTATTCCTAACAAAATTACTAAAAACAGGAAAGAATTAGTTCGCATAGTCATATAAAATATATTTTAGTTAATAATTAAATATGAATTATAGAATTAAGACCCCAAAAATAGAAAACAGGTTAATCCTCTGACGTTAAATGATATAAAAGAATACAATTACGTGTTATCTTCTTGTATTTTTTAACAAACAGAAGAAAACTTCATTTCTACGAAAATAATGTTGGTATTTACAATGATTAAGACAAAATAATAATAAATCTCTTTACTATACAAGATAAAAAAAGAAAGTATAATTCAACTGAACTGTTTATTTTACACTTTCCCCTCCAAAAAAGATTCACTAATCAGTTTTTCTTTGGTAATACCAGATAGAGTACAATATATCCCAGAGCACCTGCCAGGATCGTACCCGAAAGTACACCGAATTTGGCCTGATTCAATAATATGGGATAAGTGGAACCAAATGAAAGATTAGCAATAAACAATGACACAGTGAAACCAATACCGCCCAATAAAGAAACACCTGCTATATTCTTCCAGTTCATACCTTGCGGCATAGGAACCAAGCCACTCTTGATAGCAAGCCAAGTAAAGAAATAGATACCCAGAAACTTACCGCATAATAATCCTAAAGCTACTGCTATACTAACTTCACCCACAACTTCTCCTCCCCCACTAAACACGACTCCTGCATTTACAAAGGCGAACAGAGGCAGAATTATATAATTGACAGCTCCGTGAAGATTATCCTCTAATGATTGCAAAGGACTAATTACACGATCGGAAGCAGATTCTACCTGTTTCAGCCTGGCAATCTGCTCATTAGTAAGTACAATACTGTTTCCTTCCATAGTAGGAAATGTGTTGATGATACGACGGATACGCTCAATGTATTTCCCGACATGTAATTGAGGTTTGGCAGGAATAACAAAGGCAAACAGCACCCCGGCAATCGTACTATGAATGCCAGATTGCAAAAAAAGATACCAGATAATAACCCCAATGACCAAAAAAAACAATTTATTGGTTGCTCCATATTTACCGATAAAATAAAGTAGCACAAAAAGCATAGCAGCTATCAGCAAATATCCATAAGCCACATGCGAACTATAAAAGACTGCAATAACAAGAATACCTCCAATATCATCAACCACAGCAAAGGCTGTCAAGAAAATTCTCAGACATAATGGTACACGTTTACCCAGTAAACTAAGTACTCCTAACGAGAAAGCAATGTCCGTAGCCATCGGAATGGCAAGCCCTTGTCCTTCTGGAGTATACGGAGCACAAATAAATGAATAAATTAGAACAGGAACCAACATACCACCACAGGCTGCAATAAATGGCAATACTGCTTTTCGGAAAGAAGACAGCTCTCCTACTAATAGTTCACGTTTTATCTCTAAACCAACTAATAGAAAAAATACAGTCATCAATCCATCATTGATGAACTCAATCATAGTGAGATTCTGCCCTCCATGAGAAAGCAGATTAAAACTGCCAATCCGGAAATGGAGTTCGTGTGAGAGAAACTCCTGATAGGCAGGAGCCAGCGGAGAATTAGCAATAACAGCAGCAGCTATGGCAGTTACAAACAACAAAATACTCGCTACGATATTCATGGCCGAGAAATTCTTCATTGAACGTAAGATAGTCATAATATATGTGTTTTAGTTAGTATATGATTTAAATGTTATTCCTATTATTATTCCATATAGCTTCTTAAAGCAAGTTTTTTCACCCAAAGCACAAAAATACCAGTCAGTATTAAATTCAGCACAATTGTGAGAACCGAAATGACCAAAGCGGGTCCACCCAGATTGTAGCCAAGGGCAATGAAAATGACTCCTGCCCCTACCTCACCACGGGTGAACATACCAATGGACAATGCCAATCGCTCACTGAACTTACGGTCACGATAGAAAAAGACAGGAAATAACTTTCCGACATTTGATAATAAAGAAACAATAAGTACATGAAAAGCAATCACTCCCCACGGCATCATCTCCTGTGAACCGGTAACAGAATATTCCCCCATCTGTGTCTCTGCAAAATTGACACCTATAAAATGAGGCATGCTCATTCCTACCAGAAACATAAACAAAAAAGAAATACCGGTAGAAACTTTGTGTTCCATTGGAGTATCTATCTCTTTGTGCCTCATTATCATACCTACTATAAATGCAGGTAGCAACACTTCAATGTGAATGCTTCCTTCTTCGCCATACAGACTTTTACTGATCAGATATAAAGATTGAGTAGCAATAAAGACAAGGGTAGAATAAAATAAAATTGCTTTCCAATCCTGCCTCCAATCATACTTGCTCAATTGTCTCCAGCCCAAAGATAATAACAAAAATACAATCAGAACGACAATAATCAACTGCCAACGCAAACCAATCATCATAATCTGAAGGGGAATCATTAAAAGAATAGTATCAAGATCATCAAAAATGGCAAGTACCTGGATTTTTTTATACATCCAACTTGCCTTGAGTCCTATGGCAGCCAACATAGTAAAAAGGATACCGGCAGAAGTAGGAGCAGCAAAACGACTTAGCAATAAGTTTTCCTTCCATGCTTCCCAACTATTCCAAAATTCGGGTGGAAGCAGTATAAATACATAATACAGAGCAATCAACAACCAAGGCATAGCAGCCGTAGCCATTGCTATAAAATAATCTTCTGTGTAACTTTTCCAACGGGATTTATCGACTTCAAACTCTCTGCCTACATTAATCATAATGAAACCCAGGCAGATGTAAAGCAGTATGTTAGCAACAGACTTCACTATCCCATATCCTTCTCCTGTGAGCACAGGCAGAAACTGAGACAAGAGAAGACCTATTATAAGGAAAACTGAAAAAGACAGAACTTTTCTCATTTTGTATCGTATATTAAAGTAATTGCCAGGGAAAGCTCTGTGGACAGATGGCAATTACCTGGTGTATCTAAAACTATTTACAATGGTATTTGTTCAAGATACACCCCCTTTTTTAGCTATCATAAAAAAAGACTTAATCAAGCTTCAACACAGCAAGGAACGCTTTTTGAGGTACTTCTACATTACCGATTTGTTTCATACGCTTCTTTCCTTTTTTCTGTTTTTCGAGCAACTTACGTTTACGACTGATATCACCACCATAGCATTTTGCAGTCACATCCTTACGAACTGCTTTTATCGTTTCGCGGGCTATAATCTTAGCACCGATAGCTGCCTGAATAGCAATTTCAAACTGCTGTCTGGGAATCAGTTCCTTCAACTTCTCGCACATACGACGTCCCATATCATAAGCATTATCAAAATGGGTCAGTGTAGAAAGTGCATCAACAGATTCGCCATTCAGCAAAATATCCAGTTTTACGAGCTTGGACGGACGGAAACCATCCGGATGATAATCAAAAGAAGCATACCCTTTGGAGATACTTTTCAACCGATCATAGAAATCGATCACAATCTCACCCAAAGGCATATTATAGTATAGTTCTACACGATTACCGGAAATATATTCCTGCTTAATCAGTTCACCACGTTTGCCCAGGCAAAGGGTCATAATAGGACCGATATAATCAGTAGTAGTAATAATGGAAGACTTAATGTAGGGCTCCTCTATATGATCTATCATTGTAGGATCGGGCATACCACCAGGGTTGTGTACCTCAGTCATGTTTCCTTGCTTGTCGTAGATATTATAAGAAACGTTTGGCACGGTAGTAATCACATTCATGTCGAACTCACGATCAAGACGCTCTTGCACAATCTCCATATGAAGTAGTCCAAGGAATCCGCAACGGAACCCAAAACCTAAAGCTAATGAAGATTCCGGCTGGAAAGTAAGCGAAGCATCATTCAACTGCAATTTCTCCAAAGAAGCACGCAAGTCTTCAAATTCTTCGGCTTCAATAGGATATACTCCGGCAAAAACCATTGGTTTTACTTCTTCAAAACCATCAATTGCTTTGTCGCAAGGACGGGCTATGTGTGTAATAGTATCACCTACTTTTACTTCTTTAGAAGTCTTGATACCTGAAATGATATACCCAACATCTCCCGTACGCAACTCTTTACGAGGAACCATATCCATCTTAAGTACTCCGATTTCATCAGCCGCATATTCTTTTCCGGTATTAAAGAATTTCACCTTATCACCGGAACGGATCACTCCGTTCACTATTTTGAAGTAAGCAATGATTCCGCGGAAAGAATTAAATACAGAGTCAAAAATCAATGCCTGCAGCGGTGCCTCATCATCTCCTTGCGGATGAGGTATACGCTCAATAACAGCAGCAAGTATTTCCTCTACTCCCATACCTGTCTTCCCAGATGCACGTATGATCTCATCACGTTTACAGCCAAGCAACTCAACAATTTCATCTTCCACTTCTTCGGGCATGGCACTTGCCATATCACATTTATTAATGACAGGAATAATTTCCAGATCATGTTCAATGGCCATATAAAGATTCGAGATAGTCTGTGCCTGTACTCCCTGTGAGGCATCTACAATGAGCAATGCACCTTCACAAGCAGCAATAGAACGGGAAACTTCATATGAGAAGTCCACGTGTCCCGGAGTATCAATTAAATTCAGAATATACTTTTCGCCCTTATATGTATACTCCATCTGTATGGCATGGCTCTTAATGGTGATACCTCTCTCCTTTTCCAGATCCATATCATCCAGCATCTGGCCCGTGGTCACCTGTATGGTGTTAGTGAATTCCAGCAGGCGATCTGCCAATGTTGATTTACCATGGTCAATATGAGCAATGATGCAAAAATTACGTATATTCTTCATTCTATTCTTTTATATTTCTTATTTTCAGACACTTACACATTAATAAAGACTTATTTTACGAAACAACTTTTATGTTTCTCTTTTCCTTCATGTCAATTCGTTTGCAAATTTAGAGAAAAAAATGGGAATGTAAAACAAGTTATTGATTATCTAAAGCAAAGCTCCTTTACTTAACTGTACTATAATTGCAGGTTTCACAATACAAATCTCCTACACCTGCAATTCTTATTCTTCTTTTACCATCAACTTTACCAGAATGAATCAATAAAAAAATGCGCTGATAACATTCAGAAATGTATCAACGCATTTTTTTATTGGTAAGTGATTTACTCTCTTAGTTCAATTTAATGAAAAGTTCACCTTCAATTTCCTGAGTAGAAATTTTGTCTTCTCTTAGCAACCAACCAAGACCCAAGAACAAGTCTTTGTCTACCAACTTAGTTACTTTCTTGATTTGCTTAGCGGTCAGACCTTCTGTGCCGTCCAGTGCATTCCAGATTTTACCTGCAATTTCACCTGCTTTTTCTTTCAACATTTGCTTTAGAAATTTTAGTTAAACATGATGTAAAAACTTACAGCCTCTCAGCTTTCAGATTTTATTTCAGCTGCAAATATAGTTATATTTATGTTATATAACACTTTATTGGGCGTTTTTTTGCATGATCTGTAATAAAAACGGCTTTTTCTGAACTATTTGGGATGTTTTTCGAGATATTCCATCCAAATTCGGGCAGCTTCTTCTACCATCCTGGAACACGGACGTTTAGCATAATATTGCTCAGTTCTTTCTTCAGGAACTGATGACACGAGAGTTTTTTTCTTCAAACCTAATAACTCACCACAATTCAGTGAACCGTTCCTCTTTTTAAACTCAGCAGCAAGTTCCTGTACCAAAGCATAATTGGCAGCTTTCCCTTCTTTATCGGCTCCGTCAGTTGCCCCTGTTTCCAGTCCAGCCAACAGAAACATACCACAAGCAGCACCACAAGTTTCTCTCATACGGCCAATACCTCCACCAAAGGAGGCCGACATACGAAAAGCTTGTTCCTCAGTAAATCCATACATATCAGCAAAGGCAGCCACTACGGACTGAGAACAATTATAACCGCTTTTAAAAAGTTCAACGGCACGTTGTATTCTATTTTCCATTTTTGTCTCCATTATTTATATGTGCAAAAGTATAAAAAAGTATCTTTGCACGAATAATTAAGAAACTGTTTTTTTAATATGAACAACCACCTTATATAATGGCTACAACTTTTGACATACAGCTCCCACATTATTCACGTGGCTTTCATTTGATAACCCGTGATATTGTATCTCATCTGCCCGAACTCCCCGAAAACGGATTGCTTGTAGTATTTATCAAGCATACTTCGGCAGGGATTACAATCAATGAAAACGCAGATCCGGACGTCCGACAAGATTTCCAAACCTTCTTTAATAAATTGATACCGGATGGGGCACCTTACTTTATCCATACTCTGGAAGGGCCAGACGATATGAGCGCACATATTAAAGCATCACTAATTGGCAGTTCAATCACAATCCCCATCAGGAACCACAGGCTAAATCTGGGTACCTGGCAGGGAATTTATCTATGTGAGTTTCGTGACGGAGGAGACAGTCGTAAACTAAGTATCAGTGTACTATAAAACGCTCAGCCTTCTACCTCCAACACCATCGGACAATGATCTGAATGTACTACCTCATTTAATATACGAGCAGTTTTCAGCATTGGGCGTACAGGTTCACTTAACATACAGTAATCTATACGCCACCCTTTATTCTTTGCACGTGAATTGAAACGATAACTCCACCAAGTATACTCCTGCTTTTCGGGATACAATGTACGGAAAGAATCCACAAAACCGGCAGAAAGAAACCGAGTCATCCACTCCCGTTCTTCCGGTAAAAAACCGCTATTCGTAGCATTACGGACAGGATCGTGGATATCTATCGCCTCATGACAGATATTGTAATCTCCACATAGAATCAAATTAGGGCGGAACTTTTGCAATTCTATTACATATTTCCGGAAAGATTCCAGCCACACCATTTTGAATGCCTGCCGTTCATCACCACTCGTCCCTGAAGGATGGTATACACTCACAACTGATAAATCACCAAAATCGGCACGAATGAAACGTCCCTCATTATCATATTCTTCAATACCCATACCATATTCCACATGATCGGGTTCACGACGGGTAAGGATAGCCACGCCACTGTAACCTTTCTTTTGTGCAGAATATAAATAGCCCTTATACCCCAATGCCTCAAAAGCTTCTCCGGGATATTGTTCTGGTTGCAATTTAGTTTCCTGTAAACAAAGTACATCCGGCTGTTCTTGTGCCAGCCACTCAGGCAAACCTTTTGAAACTGCGGCACGCAGGCCGTTCACATTATAAGTTATTATCTTCATAAGATGTTTATATTTACAATCGAGAATCCTGAGTTCACAAGATTTCTACGAATATTAGTTATCAGTCATTAGGCGATTTCTTTGTTCTTCTATCTTAGCAGCTTCCCATCCTATTATAGCAGTTTTGCGGGTCAATCCCCAATGATAACCTCCTAAAGCACCGGTAGAGCGAATGACACGATGACAAGGAATTAAGAATGCTACCGGATTGTCTCCTACTGCTGTTCCTACAGCACGGGATGAACTGGGACTATCCAGATAATTAGCAATGTCTCCGTAAGTGGTCAATGTTCCCATTGGTATCTTTAACAATGTCTCCCAAACCTTCAGCTGGAATTCCGTACCACGCAAATGTAGCTTTACCTCATTAAGATTTGTCCAATCCATAGAAAAAACGGCAAGGGCACGTTCCTGAAACTCATCGGGATGTTTCTCAAACGTAGCGAACGGAAAGTGATGCCCCAGTTCTGCCAATGCCTGCTCCCGGTCGTCACAAAAAGTCATATAACATACTCCTTTAGAAGTAGATGCTACTAATATTTCCCCAAAAAGAGTTTTGGAAAAACGATAATTTATAACCAATCCTCTACCACCAACTTTATATTCTCCGGGAGTCATTCCTTCGATATGAATAAAAAGTTCGTGCAAACGCCCCGTACCCGAAAGCCCGGTTTCAAAAGCAGCATCAAAAAGACTTCCCTGCCCTTCTTTCAGGATTCTCTTAGCACGATTTACACTGATATATTGCAGAAATTTCTTCGGACTCACTCCTGCCCATTCTGTAAATAGCCGCTGAAAATGATAAATACTCACATTCGCTTCCTCCGCTATATCAAATAACGAAGGCTGCTCTTGGTAGTTTCGGGTAATATACTCAATGGCGTCTGCCACGCGGGCAAAATTAATCTCGTCTTGTTTATTACTCATAATTATTAAGTTTTACAGGGTAAAATTAGTACTACCACTCAGTAATGACAACCTGTTTCTTGCTATATTTGCCAAATTCAAAGATGAACCACGCCTTGTATAAAAAATGAACTTGTTCATTTTATGCTACTTCTCGGTTTACGTTACCTTTTCAGGAAAACAGCAACATGATATTCAATACAGATACTACTATTGCAATAGCATAAAGCACAAATGTACTCCAACGACTATTCACATAATTGCCCATTACTTTGCGCGAAGAGGTCAGCCCGACTTGCAAAAATACAGTAAACGGCAATTGGATGCTCAACACCATCTGTGATATAATCAACCCTTTAAAAGGATCACCAATAAAAAATATCAGCAGCAAAGCGATACCTAAAGAGAGAATAACACCTACCTGTGAATGACTATCCTTTATATGATACGATTCACCAAAGATCCCTGCAAAAATAGATCCGGCAGCCATTCCACTTGTTATTGTAGAAGAAATTCCTGCCATCAACAAAGCCAAAGCAAACACAATAGCAGCATTACTGCCTAACAAAGGCTCTAATAACGATTTTGCCTGTTGCAGCTCCTCTACCTGTATTCCACTTTTAAAGAAAGTGGCAGCAGCAAGCAGAATCATCGCACTATTGATAGCCCATCCGACAATCATTGAAAAAAGCGTATCAAATAATTCATATTTAAGAACCTTGCGAATAGAAGCATCATCTTGTTTATTATATTCATGACTTTGTATCACCTCCGAATGAAGAAACAGATTGTGGGGCATTACTACCGCTCCAAGCACACTCATAATGATAAGCATACTCCCTTTCGGAATGGCAGGTGTCACCCAACCTTGTGCAGCTAACGGCCAGTCAATATCTACAAGAAACAACTCATAAATAAACGAAAGTCCGATAACAGACACAAAAGCAATAATAGAACGTTCTATTTTTTTATAGGAATTGGTAAACAACATAACAGAAACGAAAGCCGTTGTCAATACAGCTCCCCAGATTATAGGGATATCAAGCAGCATTTCCAATGCTATGGCTCCTCCAAGAATTTCAGCCAACGAAGTAGATATAGAGGCTAATACAGCTGTCCCCAAAATAGGGCGTGATACCCATTTGGGAGCATATTGAGTAGCAGCCTCTGACAAACAAAGCCCGGTTACAATACCCAAATGCGCTACATTATGTTGAAGTACGATTAACATGATGGTAGACAACGTAACCACCCATAATAAGGAATAACCAAACTCAGAACCAGCGGCAAAGTTAGAAGCCCAGTTACCCGGGTCGATAAATCCTACAGTGACAAGTAATCCGGGACCGATATATCTAAACACATCCAGCCCCCCTAAATAGCGTTTATGGTCTTTACGCTTTAAATCCTTAAATATATTCCGCATAATAAAGTTCTGCTCTTTTTTCTTTAATGTTTGCACAAAATTACGATTAAATGCTATCAAAAACAATGTTTAATCTGGTTTTGTTGAATGGTAGCTATCTACCTTAATGGACAATAAACAAAACAATCAGACTACTTGTTCAGTTCATTAAAAACGACTATCTTTGAACGTTATTTAATTAAAAATAAGACATTATATGAAAAAACTCCTCTCAGCAGTTTGCCTTACTGTACTTACATTAACCTCTTGCCAGCAGGCAAAACAAAAAGTATTTGAAATAGCTTCTCAAGAAGTAAACAAACAGTGTCCTATGACCATAGACGAAATGACAAGAATGGATAGTACCAGCTACACAGGTGGTGATAACACATTTACCTACTATTATACCCTCACGGGCACTGCTGATGATCCTGCTATTGCAGAGACTACTCAAAAGCAATTGGCAGAAAGTCTTCCGGAAATTATCAAAAATACTGATGATCTTAAAATATACAGAGAAATGGATGTAACTATGCTGTATGTCTATCTATCAGACAAGACTCATAAGGAGCTGTTTCGTGTTAAGATAACACCAGATCTGTACAAATAAAAAAGAATTTCTATCAAATAATAAAAACGGAGGCACTTAAAAAAAAGTGTCTCCGTTTTTATTTCATGCTGTATTAATTTCAATATCCCATTTCGTGCAATGCTTTGCATAACTGATCGGGACAAGAAGTAGGACGTCCGCCACACCGGATACCCTCCAGCTTAGTAATTACATCTTCCACTTTCATCCCCTTCACTAAGCGGGAGACTCCCTGCAAGTTACCATTACACCCACCCCAATAAGCTACTTCTTTCAGAATACCATTCTCTACATCAAGTTCAATATTCGTACTACAAGTACCTTGGGTTCTATAGACATACTTCATTATTCTCCGTCCTCAGGCGCCGGCTTCATATTAGTATATACATTCTGAACATCCTCATCATCTTCAAGGCGCTCTACCATCTTATCAATAGTAGCACGTTGTTCATCATTCAGTTCTTTTTCGTCATTTGGAATACGCGTAAATTCAGCACCCTTTACCTCAAACCCATTATCTTCGAGGTATTTCTGAATCTGAGCAAATGATTTAGGATCACCATAAATTGTGATTTCTTCCTCATCTTCATCATATTCATCTTCTACTCCGTAATCAATCAGTTCAAGAATCAGTTCATCCATTTCCAATCCTTCTTTCTTGGCAATAGTGAACATAGATTTCCAGCTGAACATAAAATCGAGACTGCCGGAAGTACCCAATGTTCCGCCAAATTTATTGAAAACACTACGTACATTAGCTACAGTACGGGTAGTATTATCAGTTGCAGTTTCCACAAATACAGCAATACCAAATGGACCATATCCTTCATAATTCATTTCTTTATAGTCCTTCTGGTCTTTACCCATTGCATTTTTGATAGCGCGTTCCACGTTATCCTTCGGCATATTCTCACGTTTTGCAGTAGCAACAACTGCACGCAGGTGCGGATTGTTTTCAGGATCCGGTCCACCGGCCTTTACAGCAATAGCAATCTGTTTACCTATTCTCGTAAATGTACGGGCCATATTGCCCCATCTTTTCAGCTTGGTAGCTTTTCTATATTCGAACGCTCTTCCCATTGGTTTATATTAATTATATTATTAGTTTATCTTTTATCTCAGTTTCGCATTTAGCTTCTCTTCCAGATTTTTCACCAGCTTAGACATAATCTTGTCAATCATCTTATCGTTAAGCGTCTGTGACTCATCCTGCAACAAGAAACTCACTGCATACGATTTCTTACCGGCTTCCAGATTCTTACCTTCGTACACATCGAAGAGTTCTACCTCTTTCAAAAGTTTCTTCTCTGTTTCATACGCTATCTTTTCAATCTCAGCAAACTGAATATCCTTATCAAGCAACAATGCAAGGTCACGTTTCACAGCCGGGAATTTGGATATTTCCTTGTAACTGATCTTCACTGAACGAATAGCTTTCATCAGTTCTTTCCAATCTAAATCAGCATAATACACTTCATTATCAATATCAAATGCCTTCAGCAGCTTCTTCGTTACTACTCCAAATGTAGCCAGGCGTTTACCACCCTTTGTATTAACAGAAAGAGCAGCTGCAAATATATCATCAGTCAGATTACCTACCACAAGATTGTGCAAATCAAGCCCCAGTCGTTTCAGTATGTTCTCTACATAAGCCTTTAACTCATACACCGAACTATTTTCATCTGCATGCGCCCATGAATTTGAAACTCTTTTACCTGTCACCCATAACCCAAGGTGATAATCTTCCGAATATGCAGCCAATGTCTTCTCCGGATTCTTCTTATCAGCATCAAAGTAATAACAATTACCGAATTCAAAGAATTTCAAATCGGCATTCTTACGATTGGCGTTATGAGCAATACTCTCAAGACCACCAAATAACAATGTCTGACGCATACTGTTCAAGTCGGCACTCAACGGATTCATCAACATTACCAGATGATTAGAGGGATAAGACTCCAATCCATCATAGTAGGCAGCACGAGTCAAAGAGTTATTCAATATTTCATTAAACCCGCAACCAACCAATTGTTCTGCAACTAAATTTTGTAATTTGTTTGATTTATCCGCATCACCTTTAGTTGTCAGGCTGGACTTCAATGTAGAAGGAATTTCCACATTATTATATCCATAGATACGAAGAATATCCTCAATCACATCACAATCACGCTGTACATCTACACGATAAGGAGGAACAGCCAATGTCAGACCTTCAACTGTTTCATTTGTAATCTTCATCTCCAGGCTGGATACAATACTTTTGATTGTTTCCACCGGAATTACTTTACCGACCAACGAATGTATTTTCTCATAGGCCAGTTCTACTACAAAATCCTGTGCAGGTGCAATACAAACATCTTTAATCTCACTCGAAATTGTACCTCCCGCCAGTTCTTTCACCAACAAGGCAGCCAGTTTCAGACAGTAGATAGTAATATTAGGATCGATACCTCTTTCGAAACGGAATGAAGCATCTGTGTTTAAACCATGGCGCCGGGCTGTCTTACGCACCCATGTAGGATGGAAATAAGCACTCTCGATAAATACATCTGTTGTAGTTTCTGTAGAACCGGAATCCAATCCACCGAATACACCGGCAATACACATAGCCTCTTCCTCATTGCAAATCATCAAGTCACGTTCGTTCAACTTACGTTCTACACCATCCAATGTCACAAAAGGAGTACCTTCCGGCATCGTTTTCACAATTACTTCTCCACCTTTGATTTTATCCGCATCAAAGCAATGTAACGGTTGTCCGAAAGCATGAACAATATAATTTGTGATATCTACTACATTATTAATAGGACGTACACCGATAAGGCGGAGTTTATTCTGCAACCATTCCGGACTTTCCTTCACGGTCACACCTTTTACAGTCACACCTGCATAGCGAGGACATGCTTCACTATTCTCTACTGTTACTTTGATATCAAGATCATGATTTTCTACAGTAAAAGCATCTATCGACGGACGCTGTAGCGTAGCCTGTTTACCATTCTGAATAAGATAAGCATACAGGTCACGGGCTACACCGTAATGAGAACAAGCATCTGCACGATTGGGAGTGATATCTACTTCAAGTACGTAATCACTCTTCACATTATAATAATCTTTGGCCAATGTACCCGGAACAGCATCTTCCGGCAGTACAATAATACCGTCATGAGAAGTTCCAATGCCAATTTCATCTTCAGCACAAATCATTCCGATAGACTCTACACCACGAATTTTTGATTTCTTGATTGTAAAGCATTCATCACCGTCATAAAGTTTCGTTCCTAATGTGGCAACTACTACTTTCTGTCCGGCAGCCACATTAGGAGCTCCGCACACAATCTGAGTAGGTTCTCCATTTCCCAGATCTACTGTGGTGATGTGTAAGTGGTCTGAATTAGGATGCTCCACACATGTCAGCACTTCGCCAATCACGAGTCCTTCCAAACCTCCTTTAATGGTTTGAACTTCTTCCACGCCTCCTGTTTCCAGTCCGATGGAAGTAAGCGCAGCAGCTACTTCATCAGGTGTAAGATCGAAGTTAACATACTCTTTCAGCCAGTTATAAGAGATATTCATATCATTAAGTTTTTATTGTTTCCAAAAAGATTCGCAAAGTTAATAAGTTTTTTTGGTTGGCAGGGAATTAATATGTAGAAAATTAACTTTCACCACTTTCCTTTACTATATTCTCCCGGCGAACAACCTACATATTTCTTAAAACTGGTTGTGAAATAAGAAGAACTGCTAAAACCCACCATTACACTAATTTCTGCAACAGTATAGCGCCCTTCTTTCAGCAAAGTACACGCCCAGTAAATATCGCCTAAATAAAAATTTCACGTGTAAGCAGTCACAAAATCATCCTCCACTCAAATCGTTCTTTAAATAAAAAGCAGAATCACATTAAATAATAGAAACAGTTTTGAATTTCTACAAATATCTTTTTTGAGTGATTTTCATCTATGCTTTGAGTGATTTTTCGGTCTGTTTCGATTCTTTTAGTCGTCAGATAGCTCGCTATCTTCCTCATAAAACAAACGAAACAACCACGAAAACTCATCTCAAATCATTAGACAATAAATTCAAAACAGTTTCTAAAATCAAAAACAAATACGAATAACATTATTTTTAAAACACTACAAACCAAACCATTACAAATTATATTAAAAATCAATCAGATAAAATTTTATTTATAAAATATATTGTATTACATTTACCGGATAACAACAATAAAACAATATGAAAAACACTCTTAAAAAAGCTGCTAAACATAGCCTGTTAGCAGCAGCCTCTCTTTTCTATTTTTCCTGTGTTAACAATATTCAACCATTAGAAGAGTCTACTCCTCCACCTGCTTCGGGCAATATACCTATCACAATTTCCGGACGAATATTACAAGTACAAACTCACACACGTATTACTGATAACAAATTTGACGATAATGATGCCATCGGACTTTATGTATTAGCCCAACCGGAAAACTTAAGTGGATTAAGACATATAGAAAATATACGCCTTATATATTCGTCAGACATATTTATATCCGAAGAAGAAATATACTATCCTAAAGGAGAAGGCAAATGCGATTTTATCAGTTATTATCCTTACCAAGAAGAGGGAATCATACAAGGAAGTAACAACATAAAAATCAATATCAGCACCGATCAAGGTTCAACTACAGAATATAGCAATTCAGATTTTATGGTAGCCAAAGCAATGGAAATAACCCCAAGTATGAAAGCAGTAAACCTGAAGTACAATCACAAGTTGTGTCAGTTAAACATCATTCTACAAGTTTACGAAGAAGAAAATATCAATGAGCTACAACAGAATGCATCTATCAGTATCAGTAATCTGAATACAAAAGCTACATATAACATGGATACAGAATTATTCAGCGCATTCAATACCCCACAAAGCATTACCCCAAACGGAAAATGGGAAATAGACGAGGAAAGTCATCAACTTACCGGAAAAAAAGTCATTTTAATACCGCAACCTATAACGCCCGATTGCGAATTAACATTGCGGGTTAACAACAAAGTTTATTGCGCATCCATGCCAACGGATCTTATTTTAGAAAGTGAAGTTGGCTGCGAACTCTTACTCAGATATGATTCAAGGGTAGGAATAGGAGGTATCACGACATCCATAAGCGATTGGAAACCAGGAAGCAGTAGCAGTACAGACCTTGAAGAAAAAGTAGATAACAGCTCGATAACTATCTCTGATTTAAACTTTGAGAAAACCGGTATATACAACCTGACAACTTCATCGGATATAGTTATCGGAGAGATCTGTAAAGAATACCTGTTAGGTGATAATATCGACGCACAAGCTATTGTTTTATATCCTACGAATAATCAAAACAAAGGAACAGTACTACAAATACTGGGTGAAACTCAAAATATACACGGAGGAAATATCAACTGGGATAAAACGAACAATTCATTTACCTACATAGCCGGAAATAACGCTCCAATTGAGCAAATTTATGTAGACAAAGATGGCAATATAACCCTTGAGAAAAGTGAGAATATACAACCAATCCAAGCAAAAGCAAAGATGTTGACAGATACCAGAGGTGCAGACACAAATATTTACCCAATTGTAAAAATAGGTACCCAATACTGGATGCAGGAAAATCTGAAGACAACTAAATATAATGATGCGACTACCATTGCCAACAACACAACAAATCTTACAAAAACAACAGCCGGCTATTATCTGAATAATTCTAATTACTTTTATAATCAGACAGCTGTCATCACAGATAAAATAGCCCCACAAGGATGGAAGTTACCGGATAATACAGAGTGGGAGAAATTAAAAAACTATATCAGAAATACAGCAGCAGTATTAAAAGCGGGTATATGGACAATAGAACAAGGAATATCTCAGGCCAATAACAAAACCGGATTTAATGGAAAACCGATTGGAATTTACTCAAAAAATACTTTAAAGGATGAGAGTGCTTATAATTATTCAGGAAAGTATGTAGGTTATTGGACCTTACAGGAGAATCAGACAACACCTAATGAAACAACCCTCTCTCTCAGTTATAAGCAAAGTGAAACAGGAGGACTCAAAAATTCCGATTACTGTGCCTACTCCATACGTTGCCTAAAAGAGTAACACATATGAATATCTATATCCAGACAATAATTCGTACAGGCATCATTGCATTGAGTATTTTGATAGCCTGTTCGTGTGTCAACAGCATCGGAGAAGAAGAGAAAGAAAATAACTCTGTCATCCCCGGCGATATTCCTATCAAAATATCAGCAAAAACACTCCATACTCAAATCTACCAAAAAGAGTGTAATGAGGCTATTGGAATATATGTCCTGGTAGCACCTACCACATTAAATAAAGAACGTTATGTATCAAACAAACGTTTCAGCTGCACAACCTCAGGATTTACTCCTGATGAAGAAATATATTATCCGGCAGATGAGGTAAAATGTAATTTTATCAGTTATTATCCTTATCAGAAATCAGGTATTACAGAGGGAGGAAATACTATAGATCTAATTGTAGGTACAGATCAGAGTTCAACTGCCGGCTATAACAATTCTGATTTTATGACCGCACAAGTTAGCAATATTACTTCGGGCAAAAAAAATGTAGAGTTGCCTCATACACACCAACTATGCCAACTGACCATCAGAATCAAGCCAACAGAAGGATATGATATAAATGCACTAAAAAAGAGTAATCCTTCCATTCGCATAAACAACGTTTACACACAAGCCAGGTATGATTTTGAAACAAAAGAATTTTCTTTACTTAATGAGATTCAGAATATTCTTCCTAATGGAGAATGGAGTATCGACAATGGTGCATTAATTGGAAAGAGAAGTATATTAATTCCACAAATAATAGCAGCAGGAACAGAGATACTCACATTATCTGCAGACTCCAAGCGTTATGAATGTCAGCTTGCTGAGAATTATGAATTAAAGAGCAGCACTTCCTGTGAACTGACAATACTGTACAATCCGCAGCAAGGAATAAGTGAAATCATACCGGATATCAATGACTGGAAAGAGGGAAATAAAAGTGAAATTACCCCCGTTGAAAAGGAAGAAAAAATATGTATCCCAGTTAGTGATCTTGATTTTGAACAAAGTTCTGTATACAGCATCACTTGCGATGGGAAAACAGTAGCAGAGGTTTGCAAGGAATATTTATCTACTACTGAAATACATACACAAGCTATCGTTATCTATCCCATAAAAAATGGAAAAAGTGACTGGACAGAAGGAACCGTACTTCAGATAATCAGTGATGACAATGCAATACATGGTGGAAAAGTGACGTGGCACAATGATAACTCATTAAGTTACATTCCCGGTAAACAGAGCCCTATACCTTCTTTCTACATCACTTCCGATCTGTCAATCGTATTTGTACCTCCCACCAATCCATTGTTACTATCTATTAGAAAAAAGATATTGTCCGACGTCAGAGGAAGTGAAGCTATTGCGTATCCCATTGTAAAAATCGGAACTCAATATTGGACTAGGGAAAATCTCCGGACAGCATTATATAATGATGGAAAGAAAATCACCTTAAAAACAGCTGCCAATTATTCTAAAAACTCTGCCGGATATTTCAAAGAGTCCACATTTATTTTTTATAATAAAGCAGCTGTTATCACCGGAAAGTTAGCTCCCAAGGGATGGAAAATAGCCGATGATCGAGCCTGGCAACTTTTAAAAACATATATTGAAGGAGATGGGGCTGTTCTGAAAGGAAATGATTTATGGGAAAAGTCCGAGTTCGTACCTTCTAATGCAACAGGATTCAATGCTATTGCCACAGGCATCTTTACTAAAGTAAAAGAGGATGATTCCAGTATCTATCAATTTGCCGGAAAATATGTTGCTTATTGGAATATGGGAACCACTCAGAAAACAGTAGCAGAAAACGGTGTTCTTCTAAGATATGACACGCATGAAATTAAAGGAGCAGCCTATTCAGATTATTGCGGATATTCTGTGAGATGTGTAATTGAGTAAACAAGTTCATCCTGAAAAAAGACTCTAAAACCTACTTTATTTGTGATAAATTCTTTTGTTTATAGATGCAGAAAGATGTTTTTTGAATTATCTTTGTAGACCATTTAGCCCTATTGGAAAGATAAATGGCAGAAAAATAATATATTAACTAAATAAAAAGCAGAAAAATATGGCAATGCATACCTGGTTTGAGTGCAAAATCCGTTACGAAAAACTAATGGAAAACGGAATGAATAAAAAAGTAACCGAACCTTATTTGGTAGATGCACTCAGCTTTACAGAAGCAGAAGCACGCATTATCGAGGAGATGACCCCATTCATCACAGGAGAATTCACTGTTTCAGATATAAAACGCGCTAATTACAGCGAACTATTTCCCAGTGAAGAGGAATCGGCAGACCGCTGGTTTAAATGCAAACTCATCTTTATCACTCTGGACGAAAAAAGTGGTGCAGAGAAAAAAACATCCACACAGGTATTAGTGCAGGCATCTGATTTGCGTGATGCTGTGAAAAAACTGGATGAAGGCATGAAAGGTACAATGGCTGATTATCAAATTGGTTCTGTAGCCGAAACTGCCATTATGGACGTATATCCATACAGTGCAGGACCTAATGACAAACCGGAAGTTTAATTAATATATGATTTTTGAATTATGATTTATGATTTATGAATTCATCCACTGGAATTTTTCATAAATCATAATTCATAAATCATATTTTTATAAATCAACAATATGGGTGTTGCGGAAAATCTAAAACAAGTACTAACCGAACTTCCTTCAGAAGTCCGGTTGGTTGCTGTGTCGAAATTCCATCCCTGTGAAGCTATAGAAGAAGCTTACAATGCGGGACAGCGTATTTTCGGAGAAAGCAAAGTACAGGAGATGACTGCCAAACACGAGAGCTTACCCAAGGATATCGAATGGCATTTCATCGGACATTTGCAAACAAACAAAATTAAATATATGGCTCCTTATGTAGCCATGATTCATGGTATCGATTCATATAAGCTGCTTGTAGAAGTCAATAAACAAGCCACCAAAGCAGAACGTACCATTAAGTGTCTGTTGCAATTGCATATAGCACAAGAAGAGACAAAGTTTGGTTTCAGCGCTGAAGAATGCAGGGAGATGTTGTCTGCCGGAACATGGAAAGGACTGAAAAACGTACAGATATGCGGACTTATGGGCATGGCCAGCAACACAGATGATGTTGAACAAATAGACCGGGAATTCTGTTCTTTAAATAGCCTTTTCAAAGAATTGAAAGCTACTTATTTCTCTCATTCAGACACTTTTTGTGAACTATCTATGGGTATGTCACATGATTATCCTCAGGCTATTGCCGAAGGGAGTACGCTTGTACGGATAGGAAGCAAGATTTTTGGAGAAAGAGACTATAACATTTAAAATTATCTACTATGACCGATTTAAAAACTACTTTTGCCGGGCTTCAACTAAAGAATCCCATTATCATTAGCAGTTCGGGACTAACCAATAGTGCCGGGAAAAACAAAAAGTTGGCCGAAGCAGGAGCCGGAGCCATCGTATTGAAATCGCTTTTTGAGGAGCAGATACTCATTGAAGCTGATCAACTTAAAGACCCCACTTATTCTGAAGGTAATGATTATCTGGCTGATTATATCAGAGAACATAAACTGGCCGAATATCTGGAACTGATCAAAGAAAGTAAAAAAGTATGTGATATTCCAATCATCGCAAGTATCAACTGTTATACGGATACTGAATGGATCGATTTTGCAAAGCAGATGGAAGAAGCCGGTGCAGATGCACTGGAAATCAATATCCTCGCAGTGCAATCGGACATTCAATATAAATATGGTTCGTTTGAACAACGCCATATTGATATTCTGAGTCATATTAAAAAAGTCGTTAAGATTCCTGTAATCATGAAGCTGGGTGATAATCTGACCAATCCTGTCGCACTCATTGACCAACTTTACGCCAACGGTGCAGCAGCAGTTGTATTGTTCAATCGTTTCTACCAGCCGGATATTGATATTGAAAAGATGGAGCATATTTCCGGAAATGTATTCAGTAGTGCTTCCGACTTATCCAAAACACTTCGTTGGATAGGAATTGCTTCTGCAATGGTTGATAAGATTGACTATGCAGCATCCGGAGGGGTACACAAACCGGCAGCTGTAGTAAAGGCTATCCTGGCAGGAGCATCGGCTGTAGAAGTATGTAGTACGATCTACCAAAATACCAACATGTATATTGGAGAAATGACTCGTTTCCTGACCACATGGATGGCACAGAAAGGGTTTAAAAATATCGCACAGTTTAAGGGGAAATTGAATGCAAAAGATGTGCAAGGCATCAATATGTGGGAACGTACTCAATTCCTAAAATACTTCTCCAACAAATAAAAGATAAAAAAATGGCTGCGTTGTATTTCATAACGCAGCCATTTTTTTATCTTTTATATCTCTATTAATTCTTCTTATCCAATGCTTCAAAACAAGAGTTTTTACTTACAAATTCGGGAACAATATCCTTCATAGCCGCTACAATCTTCATTTGATCGTACGTATAACTCATTTCAATTAAATTCTGGATACGTTCTTTCACTTCATCATAATCATACTCGCGGACAGTGGCAATCATAATCTTATCGTGATAGGTAGGCTTTGTCAACTCTTTCACATTCAAAAGTTCCTCATATAGCTTTTCTCCATGTCGCAATCCGGTAAACTCTATTTTTACATCTGTACGGCCCGAAAGACTAATCATACGCTTAGCCAAATCAACAATCTTAACAGGTTTGCCCATATCGAAAATATAAATCTCTCCACCATTTCCCATACTTCCGGCTTCAAGTACCAACCTACAAGCTTCCGGAATAGTCATAAAATAACGAATAATTTCAGGGTGAGTCACAGTAACAGGACCTCCGCGCTGAATCTGATCGCGAAAACGAGGAATTACAGAGCCATTAGAGCCCAATACATTGCCAAAGCGGGTAGTGATAAATTGTACGGTTCCCTCTCCTTTTTCCTGTAGTTTTTTAGCCAAAGACTGCACATAAATTTCACAAATACGTTTGGAACATCCCATCACATTCGTTGGGTTTACAGCCTTATCAGTAGAGATCATCACAAACTTCTCTGCACCGTATTTTACAGCAAAATCAGCTAAAATACGTGTACCGGCTACGTTTACTTGAATAGATTCAGACACATTATCTTCCATCATTGGTACATGCTTATAGGCTGCTGCATGGAATATGTATTGAGGTTTATATTCACGGAAAATAGCCTCAATACGAGTCGGATTAGAAATATCAGCAACAATAGTCTCAGCATCAATATCTCTCCACCGATCCTGTAATTCAAGACGAATGTCATGAAGAGGAGTCTCTGCCTGATCTACCAAAATCAGCTTATAGGGATTAAAAGAAGCCACCTGACGCATTATTTCACTGCCGATAGAACCGGCAGCACCAGTAATCATCACCCTTTTCCCTTCAAGATGAGAGGCAATCTTATGAATATCTACTTCAATCGGTTCGCGTTGTAAAAGGTCTTCAATCTGAATTTCTTTCAACTGAGTGCGATTCAAAGGCTGTCCGCCCCACTCACTCAAAGGAGGTGCAGTAAGTAGTTTTATATTATGAGCCAACAAACGATCTGCTATATCTGTTTTCTTCAACTGATCCATTTTAGCCGGAGAAATGATAATGGTATTCACATCACGATCATCCAACCTTTCAATCAGTGTATCATCATTGGGATATACCTTCACCCCCATCATAATCTTATCAATCAATTCGGGTTCGTCAGCAATAAAACCACGCAAACGATAATGATTACGCAAATTTACACGCAATGACTTGGCTATATTTACACCTACTTCTTTTGCACCATAAATAAATACATTAACAGTCTGGCTGCGGTCAAAATTAATGATTTCAAAAAACATTTTAACCACAATACGCGAACAAGCCATCAGAGCAAAATTTATGACATACGCCATAAACAATACACTTACCGGAGCTATCTTTACATTGAAATATGTATCCAAAAGGACACTCGTGACCATCAATACCCCGTATGATACAGTGAGAGATACGAAAATACGCATAATATCTACAAACGAGGAGAAACGAAGCACATTAGAATATGTACGAAATACCCGGAAAAATACCAAATTAACAATTACAGTCCAGAGAATGGTCTTGTCAATAGTAGAAGAGTCTAAAAAAATACTACGAAAATCATAACGAAGCGCATATGCCAACATACACGAAGATATAATAATAAAGACATCAATCAACAGAATAGTCCAAATAGGCAATACCTTTGAAGAAAGGTACCGATGAAAAAATCTTGGTTTCATTCTTTTTACAGTTTTTTGTTTTAGGCGTTGCAAAGATACATTATTTTTATCAATCACCGCTTTATTTAACAAAATAATAAAAAATCTTTTGTATTTGCCTACAGATCAATAGAAGCCAGTAAATAATAAAAGAATGCAATAAACGCATTGAAATCCAATGATTCCAATGCGTTTATTGCATTCTTAAAAACTTACTAATCAGAAAGGCAAAGGTCCTTCATCTCCCCCACCAAATGGATTGGCATTTTGCGGAGCAAAATCGGGTGCAGGTGGCGGAACATTACCGGAGCTACTATTCATACGCGAGCCAAGTACAGGCATCGCCCCTGCATCGGGTACAGGTATTACCATATCGTCATCCGGATTCTGGAAACGGGTATATTCACCTTTAAACCGCAACAGAACATCACCCACGGCACCATTACGGTGTTTTGCAATAATAATTTCGGCCATACCACGAAGATCATTTCCATGATCATCCTGAAATATTTTGTAATACTCCGGACGGTGAATAAAACATACCATATCGGCATCCTGCTCAATGGCTCCGGATTCACGAAGGTCACTCAACTGAGGACGTTTTCCTTCAATACCCTCTCGGTTCTCTACACCACGATTCAACTGTGACAGGGCGATAATAGGAATATTCAACTCTTTGGCAAGTCCCTTGAGCGAACGAGAGATGGTGCTAACCTCTTCCTGGCGGCTACCAAAAGCCATACCACTGGCATTCATCAACTGAAGGTAGTCAATAATAATGATTCTGGCACCGTGTTCACGTACCAGGCGACGTGCCTTTGTACGAAGCTCAAACACAGACAAAGAAGGTGTATCATCCACATAGAGCGGTGCATCGATCAGGTCTTTCAGTTTATAGTCCAATTGTTGCCACTCATATGCAGCAAGCTGTCCGCTCTTGATTTTCTCACTTGGTATTTCGCACACATTGGAGATAAGACGATTCACCAACTGTACGTTACTCATTTCAAGCGAAAACAATGCAACAGGATTACGAAAATTGACTGCTATATTTTTAGCCATGGAAAGCACAAAAGCCGTTTTACCCATAGCCGGACGGGCAGCAATAATAATAAGGTCGGAATTCTGCCAACCGGAAGTCATCTTATCCAACTTAGTAAAACCACTTTCCAAACCACTTAATCCATCGGCACGGGCAGCAGCTTTCTGAATCAACTGATACGCTTCACTAATCACCGGATTGATCTGCGTATAGTCCTTTTTCATATTTCGTTGCGAGATTTCAAAAAGCTTTCCTTCGGCTTCCTGCATCAAATCGTCCACATCGAGCGTTTCGTCAAACGCCTTACTTTGAATACCACTGGTAAAAGTAATAAGTTCGCGTGCCAGATACTTTTGCGCAATGATACGGGCATGATATTCAATATGCGCCGAAGAGGCTACTTTACTACTTAGCTGCGTGATATAAAACGGACCACCTACTTCTTTCAAATCACCGCGCTTGGCAAGTTGTTCTTTTACCGTGAGAATATCCACCGGCTGCTGATTGACTGCCAGATCGGTAATAGCAGCATAGATTAACTGATGACGATGTTCGTAGAATGATTCCGGACGAAGTATTTCACTCACCAGAGAATAAGCATCTTTCTCGATCATCAAAGCACCCAGTACAGCCTCTTCCAGTTCCGGTGCCTGAGGCTGAATACGTCCGTAATCAGTTATAGGTTGCGGAGTTCTGGATTTGGTGTTACGGGGAGTTCTTTTGGGTTGTTCAGCCATCTTTGTATTTACAATTTAAATTCTATTCATTTACAATCCCGATCTTAAACATACGATCAGTATGCAAAGGGGGTGACAAAGATAGAAAATAAAAATGAGACTGATAACAGAATAAGATAGTAAGACTGATAAGAAGTGTCTATTTATAACTTAATATTATGTATTTAACATTTGTATATTTACACTATTAAAGTACGTACTTTATCCATATAAACTATGCATTTTAACCATGCGTTAACTACCTATTTAACACACAGTTAAATAGGTACTCTTACAAACCAAAGAATCTACTTATCCGCATTTTCTTTTCTCAAAATACCAGATGATACCTCCTATCAGCACAATCATCAATATCGTACAGATGATAGATCCCTCAAAGCCAAAAGTACCGCCATTCAAAATAGTATTCTCAGGCAATTGTAACTGTAGCAGTGATGGGCAAAGCTCAATCCCGCTTACTTTATATCCCAACACAGGACCTTGCAACCAATTCCAGAACAGATGTAACGAGATCGGGAACCAGAGATTACGGGTATAGAGGAAAGCAGCTCCGAGCAGACATCCAGCCAGCACAAGATTCAACATCGGAAGAAAAGCCACATTCGGATTAAAAAGATGCATCAGAGAAAATAGCACCGAGGAAATCAGCAATGAAAGGAATTTGTTAAGCCGTGTCCGCAGCAACCGTCCCAAAACATAGCCACGAATCATTATTTCTTCTGTAAGGGCAACAAGAATACAAACACCAAAACTACCCACCAGATTGGTAAAGTTCAAATGAACTCCCATAATCCTGACCTCTCCCAATGCTAATGAAAGTCCGAATCCAATACCATACAAGAGAACAGCCACCAACAATCCGTACAAGAAATCTTTCCAACGCCCACGGATACTGAGTCCTAAATCAGAAAACGGACGATAGTCGCAATACTTGAGAACAAGCAAGGCAGGAAGGACACTGGCCAGCAAACTGGCTGTCTGAATAACTGCGTATTGGGAGAGTGTATACGACCCATGTACCCCCGAAAGCCTCAAACCAAGATAAGCAGCCACGGAAAACACCATAGAAAGAAAAAAATATAATCCTATGTAAACAGACAGACTGATAAGTACATGAACCCCTGTCTTAGGATTTTCCTGGAGGATAGCATTTTCTTGTTCCATATATAATAATTTACTTAGAGTATGCCACAATCATATAGCCTTATAGTGAAACTATGCCCACTGCCACATTATTAATTGTTAAGCCGGAAGCAAAAATAACTATAAAAAACAAAAAGAGAGGCTTGTTCTCTCTTTTTTCTGTATATTTGTCTAAATAAAAACTCACTCATGAAAATAAAACATTTATTTATAGGTCTGTTCCTGGCTGCAACGACCCCGGGAATTATGGCGCAACCTATTAAAAAGCAATATTTTGTATCCAAAGCAGGAACATTGATCTCAATGATGACCGAAGACGAAGCAAACAGTGTTACTCATCTTACACTGACAGGAAAAATCAATGCAGAAGACTTCAGACACCTGCGGGATGAATTTAAAAACTTAGAAGTACTCGATATCTCAAATGCAGAGATCAAAATGTATACAGGAAAAGCCGGAACACATCCCGACAAATTCTATGTATATATGCCCAACTTTATTCCTGCATATGCATTCTGCCAGGTAATAAACGGACAACCTCAAGGAAAGATGTCATTGAAAAAAGTGGTTCTTTCTGAGAAGATCAAAAACATTGAAGATGCTGCTTTTAAAGGTTGTAGTAATCTTGCTATCTGCCAGATCAGAAAGAAAACGCCGCCCAATCTTCTTCCGGAAGGATTGGCAGACAGTATAACTGCAATTTTTGTCCCGCTGGGTAGTAGCGACGAATACAGAATAAAGAATAACTGGAAATCATTTGCCTTTATTGAAGGAGAACCACAGGAAGCTACTTTGCAAGTAGGTGCAATGAGTACTCTGGAAAGTGAAATACAAAAGGCAGGCTTACAGCCTAAAGATATCAACTTTCTCACAATTGAAGGCAAACTGGACAACAACGACTTCAAATTAATCAGAGATTATATGCCCAACCTCGTTGCTGTAGATATTGCAAAAACGAATGCAACTTCCATCCCGGATTTTACATTTTCGCAAAAAAAATATTTGCTCCGCATAAAATTACCTCATGGATTAAAGGTGATCGGACAACGTGTATTTAGTAATTGCGGCAGATTATGTGGTACGGTAGAGTTACCGGCCAGCGTAACCGCTATTGAATTCGGTGCATTTATGGGATGTGATAATCTACGCCATGTAGTAGCTACGGGAAATAAAATTACAACTTTAGGTGATAACCTATTTGGTGACGGGGTAGAAAACAAGTTGATATACAAATAGGAATCAAGAAAATTAATTAAGAGCTATAAGAGTGTACATTTTTACCATGTAAGAGTGTACACTTTTGTTACATAAACATGTACACTCTTGTATGACAAAAGTGTACATTCTTATTTCAATTGATTATCACACTGACTATGCCTGTATTCACTTTACACATTTTGGTTAATATCTACTGTTTTCCTTCACAGTTTCTTGATTGTTTTACTGTTTCACTTTACACCTTCAGGAATACCTTATTGATTATCTTACCTGCTCGTCTTTCCGATCATAAATCAATACATCCCATAAACAGTGTATTTTTCCAGCTTCTAAATTAGCTATTTATTGACTATCCTGCAAATCATATTATGAAAAACACCGCGGCGGTTCGCCTTAGCGGCTGGAGGCGCGAAGCCTCCAAAGAGCGTTAAGCGGCTACACTTGCTCTCATAGCTTTGGGCGTTTTCATGTTATTGCTCATATGTGGTCGCACATTATTGTAGAAGTCAATGATTTCCGTTATCTTACTTCTAGCTTCAACAATGTCTTTTGGACGTTTCTGACGGTATAGCCACTCCTGTTTAATAATACCATTAACCCGCTCGGCTATCGCATTGTCAGTAGGGTTACTATCTTCCGTCATGCTGATAGAGATTTGCATTTCTTTCAATCTCTCAACATATCTGTTACAACAATACTGTGATCCTCTGTCAGAATGATGAATCAATTTACTGAAATCGGTATCAGGAAACATAGCAATAGCTTGATTAAGTGCTTCTAAAGTGTTATCTGCAACGAGACTACCGGATAGGATCCAACCCACTATTTCATGAGTAAAGGCATCTGTAAGCAAGTGGAGATAGCAAACACCGGCATCTGTTTCAATATAAGTAATATCTGCCACCCATAAACGATTTAAAGTCTTTGGCTTATAGTCTTTTATCAGGTTTTTATACTTCCGATAGTTATGGTTGGAGTTGGTAGTATGACGCCTTTTCAAAGGAGAAAGCATGAGACCTTTGCGACGGAGCAGGTTATAAAAACTGTCCCGCCCCATCAACTTCCCCTCATATACTTCCTTTAGGATCAGAAATAACTTATAGGCACCAATACCGGGTGCTGATGACCTGATTTCGCGTACAAGTTGGGCGACTTTGACCTCCGTGAGAATACGGTCTGAAAGTACTTGCGTACTTACTGAATAATACCCTTCTCTACTCTTACCAAACAGTGAGCACAGGCTTCCGATGGAAATCTTTGGATGCCTGTGCCGAAGGGTATTTACTGCTTGGCGCCAGCTTTTTTTAATAAATCGATGCCGTATTCTTCACGACCGATTTTTAAGACTTCAGACAGAGCCTCATTGCGAAGTTCGGAGTATTCCAAAGCTTTACGAAGACGAAGTAACTCCGCCTGCAACTCTTCTTCCTTAGATAAGGAAGAGGTTACTTGGGACTTTTTTTCTTTCGCTTTGCGCATCGTTTCTATTTGAGATAATAAATCCTGGGACAAAGATAAGTCTTTTGCAGACAATATCAAGGCTTTTTCCCATCTGTAAATACTCCCATGAACCAAACCATCTCGCTGCTCGATGAAATATTTGGTCAAACCAGAACGATAATAATCACTTAATACTTTTAGTTTAAAATCTAAACTATACCTACAACGAGGAGATACTTTACTTGTCATATGAATTTTTATAATGTTAAAACGGTGTAAAGTAAATCTGTACTAAGTCAACACCTTACAGTAAAATAATAAAAATAAAAAAACGAGTAAATTCTTTTAAAAGAACTTCTCGCCTCTGATAAGAAAAGCCATAAGGCTTTTCTTTTGTTTTCCTCTTTTTCCTGAATTACAATCTTCTTTCTTACCTAAAAAACTTCAATTACCTATTATTAGTGTTATCCTTGTTAATCTTTTACCTTTATTTTATACCCATTGAAGCTTTATCTAATACCTTAACCTTAAATTCTAATACCTTAATTTCTTATTTTTACCTTTTAAACTAATAACAATTTCCCAATTGCACTGCAAAGATACAGCTTTTCTCCGTGTGCGCAAACGGTTTTACGTTTTATAACACTTTTTAAAGCTATAAATCTTTCACATCACTCAATTCAACCAGCTTATTTACAATGGCATAGATAGTCAAACCGGCAGCACTATGTATCTGTAACTTTTTACTAATATTTCTTCTGTGAGTGATTACCGTATGGATAGAAAGGAACAACTTTTCGGCTATCTCTTTATTTGTCATCCCCTTCACAACACAAACCACAATTTCTTTCTCTCGCTGGCTAAGAGTCTCTTGTCCATCTTCCTCTATATCGGGTTCAATATTCTCCAAACGGGTTATCTTGTTAGCAAGTGCCTCCAAATCATCAAAAATAGAGATAGAATCGTCGTATTTGCTTAGCAGGCTTGCATCAATAAACGAACTGACCAGTGCCACCACCCGAATTCCTTTTCCGGCAGTCTCTTCACGGAATCTTGTTACATCAAAATAATCACCAAATGTTGGGTTTACTACCAATATATCGGGATATTGCGTACGCAGACAGTCGTGTAGTGCTTCAACAGAAAGAAGTTCTACCGGCTGAACTTTCAGATTAGGCAAGCGTTTTAATGCCAGTGTCAATCCACTACGAATAATTACAGAATTTTCTGCAACAGCTATGCGGATCGTTTCATTATTTTTCATTGTCGTTCATCCTCCTTTCCAACTTCAGAATAGCAGGAACAAAAATATAATCTTCGACTTTACAATGAGACTCAAGCCCTTCCTCACAGGCATATATATCAAACAATGCTGCATTGAGCAGATTGGTATTAGCCTTGTCAGGACAATATTTAATAATAATATTTTTCAGTTCCGTTAGCTTCTCTCCTACCTGATCATGATGTTTTGAAAATGTACTGATTTGATAATTTTTCGGTGCATTATTCTCAAGCAGCGCATCTACATACTTGAACACCGTTCTTTCCTCATACTCCATGTGTTTGCGTACTTCCCGCATATACTCGTCGAAGAATTTAAGAATAAGAAAAGATACATCGTTTTCTGAGCAATCAATGGCTTCGAGTAGTTTGCGGCGTATAGCAGGTAAACAAAATTCCAGAAAATAAATATGGGCTTGTCGCAAGTAGTCAACCAAAGCCGGAATAGATATACCATCTGTTTCACCATCCATACGTGAAAAGCCTTCGGCCATAAAATTAACCACTACAAGAAACGTAGGACAATCCACGCCATTCATCTCGCAAACTTCTTTTACCGTTTTGTCGCCAAAACCCAAAGACAGTCCGAAACGGCTCATAACCTGTAACAGAGAGTAATTATCACTGATAAGATCAATCATCTTATCAGAAGATTTATATTTTTGTAATCTATCCATCTATACCTATTTTATATTACGCGTACAAAGGAACGGATATTTTTTCGCGCATGCAATCCCTATTTATAGGTATTTTGGGAATTTAAAAATTAATAATTAAAAATTAAAATGCTTATCTTTGCAACGCTGGTCCGGGAATAAACCTTGACGATAAGGCCCATACAAGCCTATAAAAGACTTCTTTATCAAACAAGAATTTATCAAGCTACATACCGGTCTTTTAATCTTTAATTTTTTAAATTATAAATCATGGCAAAAGAATTAGAACTGAAATACGGCTGCAATCCTAACCAGAAGCCTGCCCGTATCTTTATGAAAGAGGGAGAACTACCCATCGAAGTATTAAACGGGCGTCCCGGATTTATCAACTTACTGGATGCATTCAACAGTTGGCAATTAGTAAAAGAGCTGAAAGAAGCTACCGGACTTCCGGCTGCCGCTTCCTTCAAGCATGTCAGCCCGGCAGGTGCTGCCGTAGCAGTGGAAATGAGCGAGACACTAAAGAAGATTTACTTTATGGATGATCTACCACTTTCTCCGCTTGCCACTGCCTATGCCCGTGCCCGTGGTGCAGACCGTATGTCATCTTATGGTGATTTCATCGCTCTTTCTGATACGTGTGATGAAGAGACAGCACGCCTCATCAATCGCGAAGTATCCGATGGTGTTATAGCGCCTGATTACACACCCGAAGCATTGGAAATTCTTCGTAACAAACGCAAAGGTACTTACAATGTTATAAAAATAGACCCGGCATACCGCCCTGCTCCTATCGAACATAAAGATGTTTTCGGTATCACTTTTGAACAAGGACGCAATGAATTGAAGATAGACGAATCTCTGCTTAAAGAGATGCCTACCCGGAATCAGGAGATTCCTGCCGATGCCAAACGCGATCTGCTTATTGCCCTTATTACATTAAAGTATACACAGTCCAACTCCGTATGTTATGCCAAAGACGGACAGGCTATCGGTATCGGCGCCGGGCAGCAATCACGTATCCATTGCACCCGCCTTGCCGGAAATAAAGCTGACATCTGGTATCTGCGTCAACATCCGAAGGTGATGAATCTCCCCTGGAAAGATAAAATACGCCGTGCCGACCGCGACAATACAATAGACATTTACATCTCTGAAGATTATATGGATGTATTGGCAGACGGCAGTTGGGAACAATTCTTCACCGAAAAGCCGGAAGTACTGACCCGCGAAGAAAAGCGCGAGTGGCTGGATACACTAACCGGAGTAGCACTGGGATCGGATGCATTCTTCCCCTTTGGTGACAATATTGAACGTGCACACAAAAGTGGTGTAAGTTACATTGCGCAACCGGGAGGTTCAGTACGCGACGATCATGTGATTGAGACTTGTGATAAGTATGCTATTGCAATGGCATTTACAGGCATCCGCTTGTTCCATCACTAATAAAAAAGAATGCCTCTCCGTCACACTTGACGGGAGGCATTCCGCATAAACAAACAATACCGGCTTTATCCATCACAAATAAAATCCGTTTTATATTAAGAGGCATTATCCTTTTACTTCACGTACACAACGAATGGGGTATGCACAAGCACGACGGCTATATCCATAACCATAGTCATATGGATGAACTAAGTTAGGATGAATGTGAAAAATGGAACTCGCATTTTCTCGCGAAGCTGCCGAAGTGTAATATCCTCCACATCCTCCCATAACATAGCAACTGCCATCTGCATTTCTCCATCCGCAAAATGGAAAAAACGAAGTTATTCCACTCTTAAACTGCTGCATATAGAGTACGAGCCCGCGGTCTGTTCCTTCCGTTCCATAATTGCTATAATTCTGCGTATTACTTGTATAATCTCCGCTATGATTCATGCCGTCAATT
Source organism: Bacteroides sp. (assembly GCA_019416685.1). Taxonomy (GTDB): domain Bacteria; phylum Bacteroidota; class Bacteroidia; order Bacteroidales; family Bacteroidaceae; genus Bacteroides. The sequence continues at coordinate 58,134 of DXWV01000102.1, read as the reverse complement.
GTAAATCCCATCCAGACATCACTTGGAGGCAACATCCAGCCGGAAGGACAAGGATCGAATATTGATTTAGTTTCGGCACCGTTATTGGCAACTATTTTCTCACCACTGACGACAAGAACCGTATTTACCGGATCATCAAATGATCTTCCTCCCCACAATCTATCAGGGTTCACTCCCCAATACCAATTTCCATTATTTACATAATTGGCCGGAGTATGTGTAGGAGTTTCTCCTTGGGGATTGACATCCCATATACCAGGATCTGTAGAAGCCATGAAAGTAGTAGGATGCTGGATGGCATATTCCAACGTACCGGTAGCAACGTCTGTTTTAACTGTACTAAACGTTTCCGCAGCCGCACCCACCGTCGAACTCATGGGAAGTAAATTAGCATTATTTCCATACACATTAACTACGTAGGTGGAATTATAGGGATGAAAAGTACCATCATATACTTTAATAGTAGGAAAAGGATCTTTTCGTCCCCATTGATAATAATTACCTACTGCGCCAATGTCTCCTTGAACAGTACTGACTGCTCCTAAATTGCATGACATAAAACTGCGTCCGGCTACACGCTGAGTATTGTAAATTGCACCACTATCCCAATTGTACGTATTATACAACACTGCATTCTCCACTTTTGCCGGCGAACTGTTATTGACCCAGATATGCCATGACCATACTATAGCACCACTACTATTATATCCGGCTATCACGGCATTTCCATTCAATGCTCCTGCCGTTACATATATCTTATCATCTTTTAGAGATACCAGATTTCCCCCCGAATTATTACCTATAGCAAAATTTGCTCCGTCTCCCGTTTGCCACAATATTTTCACTGAGGAGATTTTCTTAGCAGCTACATTCTTATTCACATAGTCCGAGTATTTCCATCCGCCTCCGGTCTCCGTCCGGTCGTATGGATCAAAGATTATACTGGACTGGGGTGTCATCACAAAACAATTTGCAGGAGCAGCCATCACCCGATTGTCTGTAGCCGAAGAGTTGAGATTCAACGTTATATTATACTGACAGTTCCGTTTTATATTAAAATCATTTGTGGTATTTTCACCCGGATATACTGTATATACATAACTACTACCATCCACATCCGAGTCAATATACAAACGAATATAGACAGCATTGGCCGGAGCTGCGTCATTTTTAGTTTTCGGATCTGTATTAGATGTAGTTCCCTGCCAGTTTTCGGGAATAAAACAGGAGTAGACCGTGCTTTCTGTAGGTGAAATAACATCGGAAATGACGCAAGGTGTAAGTGAAACCGGATATGAAGCAGTGGTTGTTTCGCCTATCTTCAGCACATTGGGAACATTGCCGATGGCTATCTTATTTACTTTCAACAGGCCAGTCACGCCAGCCGCTATCTTATAAAAAAAAGAAATCTTTGCTACCATCCGTTTCAGAGAAATCGTACTCAACGAATTACTTATACCAGCAGTGATCGTCTTTCCGGTTACATGAGCAGACATCAATAAATTCTTGTTAGCCCCTCCATACATGGCGTTCTCCGTAAAACGGGTAAAGGTTTTGGATGTTAATATACTCAAATTACTATTAACAGTTATCCCGCTCGCCCAAGTAACATCATTTGTATTGGCTACAATATAAATCTGGCAATTAGAAGCCGGACGCAACATCACTTTCAATGCTGCCGTACCGGAAGTGGAAGTGGTAGCATAGTAGCGTGGTGCAGAAATCAATGTTCCTGCGCCATTGTATTGAAACACCCATATATTATTAATTGCATTCTCGTCTACATTTGATATATCAGCTGCACGAGTATCGGAAGCAGATTTCCATGCTTCTCCTACAACTTCCACCGGCAGGCTTTTCAATTCTAAAGCAACTTCTTCAAGCTCTTCTTCCGGATTATCCCCTACAATAGTCTCTGTGAATTTATTCTCGGTACAGGCAAAAAATAATACTGCCATAAGAATATAAGCTACCAATCGAATGGATTTCCTAAAGTGATTTTTTCTCATCTATCCTATATTAAAACTATTATTTTTAGATGTATATCCGGATATATTGAGTGTACCCGTTTCATCTTTAGAAAAAGTGATTAAAACTTTATAGTGATACCCCTGCTGCAAAGTGATGGCAGTACTGTTATTTGTTTCATTCAAATAGACAGTGTATGTATCTGCTGCAGAAGCATTGGCATGCTTCAATGTTATCAGAAAAGAAATATTGCTTGCGCCGATTGCCGGATAAGTATATTGTGTACCAATCAGTGTTCCATCAGCAACAACACTCGTTATGTCCGATGCTATCAAAGTAAACGAATTGGTTGAGACTGCAGACGTAGCAGCATTTGCTTTAAACAGATATCCTGTAGTATGGGCATTTTGAAAATTCACTGAAGAAATCGTCATATTTTCTACATCGGTACTACCTTTATTAATATAGAGATCCACACGGGCAGTCCGAATGTTTAAAGGAATAGTAACCTCATTGTTTTGCCCCGTTGAGATTGTTTTCTCTATAACACCCGTCATTAGCAGTCCCTGCGAAGGATAACTACCATTGCTATAATCGTCGGAAGTGGAAATCATATCTCCAAGCTGAGTATATGTAGGCATAGCATCCAGTTGAGCCTTCAATGCAGTACCCGGATTAGCGATTACATAAATATATTTCTTACCTTCCCGTAAAATGAGTTGCAATGTATTATCATTGCTCAACACACCACTTTTTTCAAAGACTTTGTTGGCATTGTAAACCAATACAACCGCACTCTTTACTTCATATTCGTTTATTGCCGCCCGGGTATCATTCACAGGCATTTCTTTCGTACCGGAAGTATTTTTTGTACTAATCCCAATAAATACAGTTGCCTCCCCCGCCGGAATATTATCCATAAGGGATTGCTCTGTACAGCTCCCACATAATAATACTCCCAGTATAAAACAAAGCAGAGTAATGCAAGCTGATAATTTGCATATTAGTATTTCTCTTATCTTCATCATTTATGCCCAACCTTTCTATACACTACCATTCAGGGGTTATACCCACTTCGTCCCACGAAGGCATTCTTACCTCTACCCCTATTCCCTGAAAATCAAACAATATAGGAATAGTGACCTCCTCTCTCCCTGTGATCTCAATATTATTGTCGGCTATGAATTGCTCTAACTCTACCACTTCCAACAGTTTATAATCACTTTGCCTGTATACTTTAAGCTGGGAAGAGGTATTTTCCATAAAACGCGGAACTTCACAACGAGCCATACTAACCTGATACTCCTGCTTATAAACAGCTTCGGGAGAGAAACTCAGCGGTATGCCACTCCCCTCACACTCAAAGTTGTATTCAGAGTTGAAACCGCCCACATGAAACACCGGAGGACGATTTTCTCCCTTCTCATCATAATCAGTTACTCCTTTGGTATAAGCCCATAATGTAATATGAGCCGAACGAAAAGTGACAATAGCAGTCTCTTGTCCTTCAATATCAGAGATATTCAACGAAGCCTTACCATAATATAAAGGATCATAACTTCGAGGCGTACCTCCTGTAGTATGAGCGATATTGACGATATGAGCCTCTTCCTTACGGTTCCCGCCAGCCACCTGGCAATAATGCTCCAGATTGCCCCAGCACACAACATCATAAGTTCCGGCTTCCAGCCTTAGCCGAAAACCACGAAAGAAAGAGAGGTCTGCAGACTCCAGACGTCCCGAAGCAACTTGCGATCCGGCTGCATTATAAACGTAATACGAAACATTGGCTATATGATCCCGAAACAAATCAGAAGTTCCGTCACCCCTATATTCAAAGTTTACAACTGCGTTTTTGCAACCTCCCATCTCTGCAGTGGTACATCCACCACAGAGAAGAAGGAAACATAGACTCAGGAGATTTAAGACTCTTCTCATCATTCTGATTATTACATAACAGGTTTAACAACCGTGATCGTCCATGGATTAACACTGACTTTTACTGTCAGGCTGATATCAGCAGGGTTAGGAACATCAGACAAATCACTTTCTTTAAACTGAAGATCTTCTATTTTATAAACCTGTCCTCTCGCCAGTCCCATTGGCTGGGCATTGGGGGCGGAACTGGTTTTAAAACCGCGTATATTAAGATATTGAGGACTGGCATACGAGCCGATAGTTGAAGCTATATCAGTCAGCTTTACAACCACGCGTGGAGAAATCCGGTCTGCATCTATACCCGGAAAGAACTGATATCCCCATACACCATGGGCAGGAGTAGCCACTTTGGATACAGTTGTTGTTAAAACAGCATCCGGATTTGCGTTAACATCTGCTTCGTCACACATCAATTGGTAAGTAGCAGCATAATCGGCACCACCACTATTGCCAAGAACAAATAATTGTTGGGTTGCCGGATTATTGTCTTCATCCAAAGCCATCTCACTATAGAAATGAGAAACATAAATAGCCCTTAACTTATAATCGCTTACAGCACCGGTGGCCGTAATCTTAGCAATCTCAATGCGAGAGCATAAGGGAGAAAGCTGTACACTAACCTCTTGTTTGGTTTCATCCCCTCCCACAGCACTCAGAGCTCCGATACCATCCATTGTCACGTGTTCAATATCACTTTGTCCTGTCAGAGGTACGGCAATATCTTTCAATTCAGTCAGTGTTGTCTTCGAACGTACCGTTGCCTCAGCTACCGCATCGGGCATATTGCCAATGATATAAACCTTTTTCACTTCTCCCGATATATTCTGAAAAGCATAACCAGCCGGTTTTGAAGCATCTTTCCAGAAATCATCCACATTAATAACACGTTGTGCCAGATTGGTTGCCGCCCCTCCAGTAGGGGTTATGCGATAACACAGCTTTATATTATCCTGATTGGTCACCAGGAATAAATAGCCACTTGCAAATGCAACCTTGTCACTGTTGGTTTTACCTGCTTCATCTGCACGCGTACCAGGCCGGGTTTGTTCTACATTCTCAAACTTTACGAATACGTCTTGAACATAATCCGCATTGACAACCTCTTCATTCTCTTCCGTAGTCATCGTACAACTTGCCAACCCTAATAGGGTCACAATCATTAATCCAAAATACTTTTTCATATCTACATTATTATTTGTTTGGTCATTACTCCTTCTCTATCAAAGCATAAGTTACTCCCGAAATGGTCAATCCACGCCCTTCTACTGTTACATTATAAGTATATGCATAACCTATCGGCCAGTTATCGTTCTCATTGATATAGGGCAACTGTACAGTCATCGGACAGCCATCTACAATCAGTGTCAGGAACAATCCCGTTGGCGATACAATCGATGGCATAGAAAGCGAAGCAATCACCTTCGTTTGAAGATGCATGTTATAATCATTGATCGGAGCTTTACCGGTTAAAGAAACCGAATTAGCACTCTTAGACGGAGTGAGTTGTCCTTCCCAGATATCCTCTGTGCAGAAATATCCCGAAAGAGTCAGTTCAGTCAACTCACCCGGAGCATTGGCAGAGAAAACCTCTCCACGATTGATGATAAAACGAAACAGGGACTTATCCGAAACAGAATTTGTCGAAGAAGTTTGCGAAAATACAACTGTACAAATGGTCTGCAACAACAGAGCAACCATACAAAAAAATAGCTTTCTCATTTATTTTGCTTTTTGTTATTTATACGAAGTCTCAAAAACGGTAAATCAAACTGATATTACTTCCGGTCACCGTGTATTCACGTTTAGTATACCGTCCGCAAAGATTATTGCATTCTTCTCCTGCATTATATCTTTTCACTGTAGAATAACGATGACCGCCACGAACACTTAGTTCCACTGCCAATCCTCTATAAAGTGGCAACAAATAACCAACAGAAATACCCTCACTATGATATCTACCTGTATGACAATTACCGGACTTTCGGTTGTTATAATCACCAAACTGACCATATATACCTAAAAAGAAACCGTGAAAAGTATTATTACTCAACCAGAAGCGAGGTTCAAGACTATAAGAAGAAATACCCTGAAAACATTCATCATCATTATAAGACCAATTGCAATAAGCAAAAACTCCTTTGATCGACCACTGTTTCAAAAAATAATATTCCAGACTGATATTAGGTATAAAAGTAGTATGTGTAAAATCCGGACGAAAGCCGGCCCATTGTAGTAGATTGGTACCTATCGCAACCACTGGGGTAAAATCTTCCCCCCAATAAATATGCATCGTTTTTTTCTTTTTGGCCTTATTATAATAGGTGTATCCATAACGGTCATTCAATGTAGTTTTCTGTATGTTCTGCTGGTAAAACCGGACATTGCGATACTGCTGATTATTGTGCTGTGCATGTAGATAAACCTGCTGCTCATCTTGTTTCTGAGACATAGTTACTACCTTTGATAAATCTTCATCCGGTTCAGTCTCCATTGTTTTATCACAATAAATCATAAGACTTGCTCTACGAAGCAATGGAAAATAATTCCGACTCAATTCTTTGTATATCCGCTGCGGTAATTTTTTAAGCTGAGCTTCCTTCTGTACCGGCGATTGGTCGGATAGGGCTATTGTACGCACAATTTCCATTTCCGGATAGCTCGCACGGGTTAATATGTTTATCAATCCATGCCAATCTTCAGGAACACAATCCACTTGAATGTTAATATCCGGGAAAAAAGGATGCAGGTAATTCTTTAAATTCTCAGCACGTTCACGAGCTAAAATTTCATTATGATGGTAATCCCCCTCCGGAGAACTATATCCCACAATCCCAATACTTCGAACACTAAGCGAAGGATCACCCAGTGTTTTAGTAATATAAGTATGTAGATTCTCTATTTCGGCTATATTATTGCCAAAGTCATATAAGACGAATGATCTATCAAGAGGATAATTTAAGGATCCTTCTAACCCAGTGACTTGCTGTGCTAACAAAGAGCCGGAGAAACATAAAGCTCCCCATAAAAAAGTAATACCAGCTTTATACAGCTGCCTACAGTGTTTGTTCATAATTACTGTCTGTCTGATGTTTTTTCCTGCAAATACATTAGCAATTACACAATATACCTGAATTGTTAACATATCATTAGTCCCTGGTTCCGTCACTGTAATAGTGATGGAACTTTACGCTTCAAAAAACAGCAATTTTATCCTCTATCCTATTAGTATATTACTATTCTAATATAAATAATAAATATCATTATTACCATTTTCTATTAGTTTACACAAAACACAATCACAAAAATCAATAAATATTATCCCAAATCAATGGTTTACAAAATAATTATCACATTTATTTTGGAACTTATAAAAAAAAATACATATCTTTGCGAAAAAGTTCCATCACTATTACAGTGATGGAACTTTTTTAATTTATCCTTTTTTCCCATATTTATCGAAGACATCTATTACCTTTTGATTTGCTTTGTCAAGTACGCTACGATCAATAGAATCGAGGTATATCTGAGTCATCCCTTCCGAATGATGTCCCATAATAGAACTAATATAACTCACCGGAACTCCCACCTGATGCGCAAGCGTAGCCCAAGTATGGCGGGGAACATAAGAACTGAGATTTACTTTTAATCCAAGATAATCAGACAGAGTCTTCAAATTTTTATTATAGAGCCGTAGAGCACTTTGATAGGTCTTCCACCCGTTTTTAGCAGACCTATTTATTATAGGAAGTAAATAGGGCGAAATCTCATCAGGAGAAACATATCGCTCAATAATTCTGGCAGCCTGAGGTATTACTGAAGTTACAATCAAAGATTCTGTTTTATGTCTACGATAAGTGATAATGCCATGGCTATAATCAACTTTACGAAGAAAAGCAAGATCAACAAAGGGGATACCACACAGGAAGAAACTCAGTAAAAAATAATCCCGACAAACTTCTAATGAACGACGTCCTTCTAAATCAGCATCACGTAAATATGCCAACACATCAAAGTCAACAGCACGTTTACGAGTATCATCCCGTCCTGTAAACACATTAGCAAATAATGATTCCACTTTATCAACCTGCCCCGACTTTACTGCCTGATTATAAATAGATTGAAGCATACGCATATAAAAAGAGATCGTATTACGACAACAACCAGAATACCACAAGTACTGTTCATAGTCCTTGATTCGGGACTCACAAAACAGTATAGACATAGCAACAGAACCTCCCATAAAACGGGCTACACTACGTGAAGTGCTTAAATATGCATCAGCCGTACGATAATCATGTATGCCTCGTAACCTGTCAACAAGTGATGATACATAATTAGAAAAATCTCCTTCCATATCAAATATAATTTTATTAAACATAAATTCTACATTCCCCTCACAATAAAGCATTATTTTATCTTTTCCCAAACAGAGATAGAAACATTATGTTTTACAATTATGCAATTTTAAGCATTATGATTGTACAGCTATTTATTCTACTTTAATTTATTCGTAATCATTAAAATGAGAAAAGAATGAAAAGTATCAGAATGATTAAAAAGGACTTGTTTAACATCTAAGTTTCATTCCATAATTAAATGAGAGCCTTGAGGTATCCAAGACTAAAGTATATCCCCATTTATAATGAGAACCAATGTGTTATTCCATTATAAATGGGGATTTTCTATTTCATCCGGCTACCCTATCTTTGCACCATCATAATAAAACAGAAATTGAAAATGAATAAAATTGGTGTATTTTACGGTTCTACTACAGGAACTACAGAAGACGTGGCCCGTCGCATTGCAGAGAAGCTGAATGTCCCGCAGGGAGATATTCATGATGTTTCAGTATTGACTGATGCTCTGGTAAAAGAATATGATGTATTGGTATTGGGTACTTCAACCTGGGGCGCAGGCGAATTGCAGGACGACTGGTATGATGGCGTTAAAGTTCTGAAGAAAGCAGATCTGGCACATAAGTTTGTGGCACTATTTGGCTGTGGTGACTCTGATTCATACGCCGACACCTTCTGCGATGGAATCGGTATCTTATATGAAGATCTGAAAGCCAGTGGTTGTACATTTGTTGGTGCAGTAGACACTGCAGGGTATACTTTCGATTCATCCGTAGCAGTAGTGAACGGCAAATTTATGGGGCTCCCTATTGATGAAGTGAACGAAGATGGTCAGACAGACGAACGTATCACTCAATGGGTGGAAATACTCAAAAAAGAAATTAACTAATACTTTTTATTATATATACTTGCATTATGGCCACTGAAAGAACAATCCCCGGAGAGGTAAGAATTTTCCTGAATCACATTTATGAATTTAAGAAAGGAGTACGCAACATGGTACTCTATACCATGAATCGTGAATATGAAGAATTTGCAGTACGCCGACTGGAGAATCAAAACATCAGTTATATGATTCAGAAAGTAGGGCCAAACAAAATCAACCTGTTCTTTGGTAAACCGGAGTGTATGGAGGCTATCCGCCATATCATCATCCGTCCGCTCAATAAACTGACTCCTGAAGAAGATTTCATCTTAGGAGCTATGTTGGGGTATGATATCTGCCAACAATGCAAGCGATATTGTGGTAGAAAAGGAGGTATTAAGATTGCCGTTTAGTATAGTTTTTTTGTATGTGTTAGCTTATTTGCATGTCTTTTTGGGGAAAGAAGCCGCTTCGTTAGGGAAAGCGGCTTCTTTCTTATCTACAGATTACCTTTCTTCTGAACATATCAAATTCATTGAAGATATTTTCTCTAATTTATTACCATCCCAAATGTATTCAACAGTAGTTATTGGTAAATTCAGATAATCACGGTTACCATGATAGAACTCGTCTCCATATTTAAAAACAATAAAGTGAATTATATTATCTTCAACAAAACAACTTCTTCTATCTTTCGACAAACTTAAAGTTTCTTCCAACACCTTTTCATTTGTAACATCGATAAATAACCAATGATAGAAATTCGTAGCAAGCCCTGTTGCATCAATCATAGTAGAAGATAGTAGAAGATATTTGACCACATTATTACTTATAGTATAAACAGAAAGTTCATCTTCATTCATCCCAGAGAGCCATTCTTTTATCTTTTCATTCCGCTTAACGAGTTCCATATAATCTCTTACATTTACAAGCTTAATAGACTCTTTTGTTCCACACTTCACTTGTAAAACAGAGTCAATACAAGGTAAAATCATTAATGGAAATGGAATTGTATTGTGCATAAGGGTTATAGGATTTTCATGTCCCAAACAGAATAATGTATCATTCTTTACTTGATAATAATACATCGTAGAATGTTCTTTGCCAATAATTAAATTGTTGATATCTGAATTCTCCTTTAAAAGAGTATCACATCCCATAATATAGATACTATCATTAATAAGACAAGGAGAATGAAAACTCAATTTATATTTAGAATTAATCGCTTTAAGTTCACTGAAATTCCAGATAACATTTTCACCAGATCTTCCTGGATCCTTAAATTCAACTTGTTCTTTTATGATTTCATCTCCACTACGAATACAATTATTCTTATAGGTTATTTGACTAAAAGCCCAAAAAGTAGAAAAAAAAGAGAATGATAATAGTAATAGTAATGATTTTCCCATAGCAACAGTATTTAAGTTACAAGATAAAGTACTCCTTATCATTCAATTGTTAAAGAATATGCTTTACCATTAACAAAGATAACAAAAAAACCGAGATACAGATGTAAATCGGCAAAATTATTTATACATGTCCACCTCTTTTTATAGCTTTTTTTTATAAAAAAGTCATAAGCAACTTCCTTTTCATAATTATTCTGATCTTTTAAATCTTAATTACCTATTTATACTGATAACCGACTATAACATTCATCATTTATGGGTATTGTCGCCCTTTTTAATCTCATCTACCTTTGCTGCCAGAAAAATTTATATAAAACATGAGAAAATTAACAAGTTTATTTATCCTCTGTTTCCTGATGTCTTTCGGCCAAACAGTTGCACAGGGAAAGGACTCTACTAAGAAAGAAGACAAGAGTTCTTCTTACACAGAAGAATATAATAAGTTCCGTTTTGGCGGATATGGTGAAATGGTAGCAAGCTACATGGATTACGGACTCAACCGAATGACCGAAAATGGTAGTGTGAAAGAGAACCGGGGTACAGTTGCAATCCCGCGCTTTGTACTCGCCTTTGACTATAAATTCTCTCCTACCTGGATATTAGGTGCCGAAATCGAATTTGAATATGGAGGAACAGGAAGTGCACGCGAGATAGAATGGTACGAAGAAAACGGGGAGTATGAAGTTGAAATTGAAAAAGGAGGTGAAGTAGCACTCGAACAATTCCATATTACCAAATTGATTCATCCTGCTTTCAACATCCGCGCCGGACACATGATTGTTCCCGTTGGTCTAACTAACTCACATCACGAACCGGTTAATTTCTTTGGAGTCTATCGTCCCGAAGGAGAAACTACCATACTTCCTTCTACCTGGCACGAAACGGGTATCGCATTCTTCGGTAAAGTATATAAATTTGATTATGAGTTGCAATTAGTAGCCGGACTGGACCCCCAAAACTTCCGTAATACAAACTGGGTAGGTAAAGGACGCCAGGGAGCATTCGAAATTGACAATTTCACAAGCCCGGCATTTGTGGCACGACTCAATTACTCCGGAATACGCGGACTTCGTATTGGCGGCTCTTTCTATTATAACCAAACAGCAAAAAACAGTAGTAAACCAAGCAGAAATATAGGACATAAGTTCCCTGTAACAATTTTCACAGCAGATGCACAGTATAAAAGTCCGAAAAACACTTTCATAGCTCGTGCCAATATGGTTTATGGTAATCTCGGAGAAGCTGCCAGCCTTTCGGAAATCAATCGTAAATCACCCAAAGCGACCGGATATCCTACCACAGACGTAGCTAAAAATGCAGTAAGCTATGCAGGAGAAGCAGGTTACAATATAGGTTCTTTCTTCGGTGAAAAAGCACCGCGCATTTATCCGTTTGTTCGCTACGAATATTATAACCCGATGGAAAAAGCCGGTTATCTGAAAACACCGGATGCCCGCCTCAAAACCTCTATGTGGACAGTAGGACTAAACTACTATGCACTGCCCAACCTCGTAGTAAAAGCAGACTACAGCAAACGCAGAATTGGCGATGGTAAATACAACAACGAAAATATAACCTCAATAGGTATTGCCTATGTGGGTTGGTTTGTAAAGAGATAACTTTAATAATAAACAAATAGAAAGTAAAAAGATGAAGACAAGAAATTTATTTCCAATCTTGTTAATGGGACTTACATTAACGTTCAGTGCATGTAGTGATGATGATGAAAAAAAGACGGGTGAAACAGATACCTATGAAAATCCATTCGAAAAATACAAAGCAGAGATTGCAGCAGCTGACACAAAAATAAAGTTGAATGATGATGTACTGGATCCTGCCATTGCCACTTATGTAGATGATGTAGTACTCCCCACTTATGCAATGATGCTGGAGAAAATCACAACGTTCAACACATTGGTACAAGCCATGCAGTATGGTTCATTAAGCAACAACCAGATTGCCGACATATGTGAAGCCTGGAGAGCAGCACGTATTCCATGGGAAGAGAGTGAAGCTTTCTTGTATGGACCCGCAGCCTTGAAAAAACTCGATCCGAGCCTTGATAGCTGGCCATTGGATAAAGACGGCATACAGCAGGTACTTGAAAAAGGAGATTTCTCTCATGTGGATGATGAAGTAGACGATGATGACAATGCTCCTACCAATGCAGCACAAAACGTACGTGGTTTTCACACTGCCGAATATCTGTTGTTTGCAGATGGTAGTGCCAAAGCAGCTGATGCCTTTACAGAAAATGCAGTATTGTTCCTGAAAGTAGTAGCCAGACACATGCTGAAAGATACTAAAGAACTGTATACAGCATGGAAAGATGGTTTAGGTAGTTCCGATGCTGATGTGCCAACTGCTTATGGTGAAATGATGAAAAGACACAGCAGCACAGATCTCTATAAAACTGCTGCCGCAGCTATCGCCGATATTTTTAATACAGAAGGCGGAATGCCGGCTATCGCTAACGAAGTAGGTGAAGCCAAAATTGGTGATCCGGTTAATGAATGGAATGCCGGTAACAAAGATGAAGCTGTACTCAAAGTAGAATCATGGTATAGCTGGAATTCATTGGATGATTATGAAAACAACATCATCAGTATACAGAACGCCTATCTTGGCAAAAGAAACAACGATTATAGCACAGATGCTACTGCCAATAGTTTCTCCAGCGTAGTGAAAAGCCTCAACCCAAAACTGGATGAGCTTCTGAGAGCACAAATCATTACTACCCGCCGGGCTATCAGAAATATCCCTTATCCATTCCGTAGCAACCTGGATCAGAAAGCAGCTATCACAAAAGCTCAGAAAGAGTGTGCCAGCCTGGTAGACGGATTGGAACTTGCCGGTCGTAAAATAGCTTCTGCAGCCGAATAAAAACAATAACTAAAAACATTCTAAAATGAAATTGTTTGTCGATAAACACTATTTGGCAAAAGAGCAATATAAATACAAAGCCTGTACAAGGCTTTGTATTTATGTGTTATTCGGAAGTCTGTCCCTCAGCGGATGTGACAACTCTATGGATGATAAGCTCATACTCAAACCAGACGGAAGTGTAGCATTACCTGCCGAACTATCAGCCGGATACTCTACGATTTTTGCTACCGCATCAGATGCTTACGACATCAATGCAAACTGGGTAACCGGAGAGTTGGAACACCGGTTCAACCGGGGTAATAATCTATACGACCGAACCAGAGGAACAGATAATTCTTCAGGCGGAGGATTGGGCCCTGTATATGCCGGATACTCATGTTCCAGTTGTCACAAAGGTGCCGGACGTTCAAAACCTTCAACAGCCGTGGGAGGCAGCGAGAACGGATTTTCATCCATGCTGGTTTATATCCTGAGAAAAAACGGAGGGTACTATCCCGAATATGGGCGTGTATTGCATGACCAGGCCATCTATGGCGTAAAGCCAGAGGGGAGACTAAAGGTTACCTACACGGAAGAAACCTTCAACTTCCCTGACGGAGAAGAGTACAAATTACAGACACCTCATTATAAAATTACCGATTGGTATGCCGAGAATATAGCTCCCGAAGATCTGCGTATCAGTGTACGTATCCCCCTACGCCACGTAGGCATGGGACAAATGATGGCATTGGATTTGGATGAACTGAAGCGTCTTGCAGCCAAAAGCAACTATCCGGAATATGGTATTAGCGGACGCCTTAATTATATCACCGAAAGAGGTATAAAACAGATTGGCGTATCGGGAAATAAAGCACAACATGCCGACCTGACCGTAGAACTTGGTTTTTCTTCTGACCTCGGTGTAACCAACGACCGCTATCCGGAAGAAGTATGCCAGGGACAAAGCCAGATGATGGGATTTGCCAATTATGGTATTCAGGTATCCACACAAGATATGGAAGACGTTGACCTTTATATGCAAACCCTTGGTGTACCTGCCCGCCGAAACGTAACAAATGAAACCGTAAAGAAGGGAGAAGAGATGTTTTATAAAGCCAAATGCCAGTTATGCCACACACCAACACTGCATACACGCCCCCGAGGTACTGTATTGCTCAATGGTACACAGCTCCCCTGGTTAGGCAGCCAGACCATTCACCCCTACTCCGACTATCTGTTACATGACATGGGTCCCGGACTTGATGACGGTTATCCCAGTGGACTGGCCGCAGGATGCGAATGGCGCACCACTCCATTGTGGGGTATTGGCCTTCAAGAAGTCGTAAACGGACATACCTACTTCTTACACGACGGACGTGCACGTAACCTGACAGAAGCAATCATGTGGCATGACGGTGAAGGTGCCGCATCACGTATCCTCTTCTCCAGAATGAGTAAAGAAGAACGAAGTGCACTACTCACTTTCATTGAATCTCTCTAAAACAAAATACCAATCAGACAAAAAGCAACAAAGATGATACATAAAATAACAAAAACAACCACTATCCTCGCATTCAGTGTTCTTACTGCAATGCCAGCTATGGCACAAGAAAAAGAAGTAGACGATAAATATGTAGAAAATGATGTCGTATCACTTGCCGGTAAAAAAGGATTTTCATTCAGTACCAGAGCCGGAGACTTTTTACTAAAACCCTATGTACTGGTGCAAACTTCGGCGCGCTTCAACCGCTACGATGACGAAGGGCTCGAAAATATGTATGCTGACAACATCGCCAATACCGGCTTTGAAGTTCCCAATGCCATTTTAGGTTTCACTGGAAAAGCTTTTGGAAAGATTACCTTCAACCTTTCACTCAATGCAGCCAAAAGTGGAGGTGCATTATTGCAGCAAGCCTGGTTTGATATCGCTTTCAAAGAATCTCTCCGCTTCCGTGTCGGTAAATTCAAAACACCGTTCACGCATGCTTATCTCTCTACACTGGGCGAGACACTCTTCCCCGTTCTTCCCCCGTCAGCCAGTACAATAGTCAACCTTCCCTACTCCCTCAACAGCGTAGGCCCTACTTTTGCTACCGGTTTTGATCTGGGTGCCGAACTTCACGGACTCATTAATAACCGTTGGAATTACCAGATAGGTATCTTCAACGGAACAGGGATCGATGTAAACACAGCCACCAAAACAATGGGACGTGACCGTAAATGGCTACCCTCACTTTTGTATGCAGGACGAATAGCATACATGCCTAAGGGTGAGATGCCTGCCACTCAGGGTGATCCGGATAATCTACATACAGACAAGATGATGATTGGCCTTTCTACCTCATACAACGCCGAAGCCGAATCACAAAGTAGTAACGACTGGCGTGTCGGTGCAGAATTTGCCTGGATAAAAAACAGATTGTATCTGGCCGCAGAAGCCTATTATATGAATATGAACTTCACCAAACGCCAGAATATCTCCAATGACTATCACTTCTGGGGAGCTTATGTCCAGGCTGGATACTTCATCACCAACAAATTACAGGGAGCTTTACGCTACGATCTTTTTGACCGTAATGGTACGGATGTAGACGGTTTACTGAATATGCCTGCCGTAGGTATGAACTATTATTTCTGGGGATCACACCTCAAACTGCAAGTAATGTACCAGTATATGGGACGTACCAAACACAACACACAGAATGACCGCGAAGAGGACGGACTGGGCATAGCACGCCACAGTGCCACAGCTATGTTACAATTCACATTCTAAACGACTATGAACAAAATATTCAAATATGGAATAGTTCTTCCCTGTTGTTGCCTCCTGCTCTGTGGTTGCGATGACGGAAAGATCTACCCGGACAACTCTATTGATGCGGGAAGAACAGTCACCATTCAGGTTTCCTTTACCGGTGTACGTGCCTATCCCGACTATAACATGCTGACATTTGCAGCCTTTGGAGAGGATGCCCATGAACCGCTTCTGACACAACGTCTCTCCCGCCCCACTGAAGGCAGAGTAGAAGAATACACATTGATGGGGCTTCCGGAAGGAACTAAAGCTGTCGGTATTGCTCTCGTCAGCAGAGGACAAACATTGATTTACAAATACTGCTCCGTAGAGATTGATACATCGGTAAAGGCAACCGTTCTTCCGAAAACGACTGTCAACCTGGCTTCTTATAACCGGATACAAGAACAGGTATTCGATGCCCACTGCATCGCTTGCCATGGTAAAAGCTCAGGCAAACCGGCAGGCAATCTGTTTCTCACCGAAGGGAAAAGCCACTCAGCACTGGTAAACGTAAAAGCCGAGGCTCCCGTAGCCAATCAGAAACCATATGTAACTCCCGGTGAACCGGATAATAGTTTTCTGATGGATATATTATCCGAGAATATATTGAGCCACAACCATACGGACATCTTCAACGGTAGTGAAACCACCGAAGTAAATAATCTCCTTAATGCCTGGATAAACAACGGCGCCAAAGAAGAATAAATCAGAAGAAAGACAAATTATGAAATATCAACACCACTCTTTTAATAATAAAGAGGTAGAAGTACAAGTAGCTTCGTTCTCAAACGGAAACGAAGTATCCGAATATCATATAATATTACAAGGTACTCAGCCTGCCCTCACTTATAAAGAGCAGCTGAATAACCTGACAGATGTTTACAACTCACTGCTGACAGGAGAGTTAAAAGGTGCCAGTGCCTTGTTCAAACG
Source organism: Bacteroides sp. (assembly GCA_019416685.1). Classification (GTDB taxonomy): domain Bacteria; phylum Bacteroidota; class Bacteroidia; order Bacteroidales; family Bacteroidaceae; genus Bacteroides. Next base: position 41,004 of record DXWV01000102.1, on the reverse strand, counting down.
TTATTTTCTCAGCGATGCTGCCAATCAGGAAGAGATGCTGCTGGCTATGACTACCGAATATTCGGATTGTGCTCTCTCGATTGTAGAACAACCTCCACTGAACGGTACTAAAATTGCTTTATGGGTATATTTGCAAACGGATGTACAAAGCCGTGTCCTGCCCAACGGATTGTTTGAAGCTGTCCATGGTAATTACCGCCATTTCTGGGGAGGAAGTGCCTTTAACCGCGCAGCAAACTCCGAGTATCAGACGCGGCTGTTACTCAATGATTACGTGATGCAACTCATGGAGCAAGGATGTACGTTGGCAGACCACTGCATACGTACTTGGTTCTTCGTACAGAATGTAGATATCAATTACGCCGGAGTAGTAAAAGCCCGCAATGAAGTATTCGTTACACAAAACTTGACGGAACATACGCACTATATAGCCAGTACAGGTATCGGAGGCCGGCATGCCGACCCAAAAGTAACAGTGCAGATGGATACCTATGCAGTGGATGGTATCTCTGCCGCACAGATACAGTATCTCTATGCTCCCACACATCTCAACCCGACTTACGAATATGGAGTTAGCTTTGAGCGGGGTACTTGTGTCAAGTACGGTGACCGCCGGCAGGTGTTCATCTCCGGCACAGCAAGTATCAACAACAAAGGAGAAGTGGTACATCCCGGAGATATCCGCCTGCAAACCCGCCGGATGTGGGAGAATGTAGAAGTCCTGCTACAAGAAGCCGAATGTACATTTGACGATCTGGCACAAATGATTGTGTATTTGCGCGACACCGCAGATTATCAGGTAGTGAAGCAATTGTTTGACGAACGTTTCCCTCAAATACCCAAAGTGATTTTGCTCGCACCAGTCTGCCGCCCGGGATGGCTTATTGAAATGGAATGTATCGCTACAAAGGCAGACCGGAACGAAAACTTCGCAAACTACTGATGAAAAGATTCGTTATCGTACAGAAATGAGCAGAACTCACCACAGAGTACTATTTATCTGATGAAACGCGGATTAACACAGATGAGCGCAGATTAAAAGACTGCAGTTCTTTATCTTATATCTGTTTCCCTTTGCGAAAATCCACGTACATCTGTGTTTCAATAAAGATTTAAAACTCTGTGTTACTCTGTGGTGAAATACACTCATATCCGTCCGTCAACGTTTTCATGAAAGCAACAAGAGCGGCTTCCTCTTCAGGAGTCAATCCCAGGTTACCCAATTCATCTTTGTTCACCGTAGCAGGATATTCGGCTGGCGGAAACTCATCACTTACGTCACGTACATTATAGAAATGTACAATCTCTTCAAGTGTTTTGAAATACCCGTTATGTCCGTATGGCGCTGTCAGTTCCACATTACGAAGCGTAGGTACACGAAACTTTCCGTTCTCCTCCGCCTTTCGGACAATAGCTCCCAACCCAAGGTCTATAGAGTCCGGAGTCAGCAGAAAATACTCCCGAGGAACACAGTAATGCGGGTTTTCGGGATTTTTAGGAATACCCAGATTATCATAAGTATGGTCGGTAAACAGCGTACGGCGGGCAATAACATCCCGATCCAGAATATGGCACTCGGCACAAAGCCCTTTGTTTTCAAAAAGATCAAGTCCCAGTTTCTCCTGTGCAGTAAGCGTATAGTTACCTTTCTTATATGCGTCAAACCTGGAAGAGAAAGGATTTACCTCTTTTGAAGACTGGTATGCCGCCAATGCATCGGTTATATAGGCATATAGGGAGTCTACGTTTTCCGTCTCACCATAAATGCGTATCAACTGCGGATAATAAGAGGTACGTTTCACTTTTTCTACCACCATACGCTTGTCATGATTCCCCATTTCAACGGGATTGAGGAAAGGTTCACTTGCCTGAGCCTGTAATGATGGCGAACGCCCGTCCCAGAACAGACCGCCTGCATAAGTTTCCTCCTTTTCATCGTAATACAGATCGGGAATGAATTTTGAATAAGAGAGGGTCATCGCATTGCGTTGAGAGTAAAGCCCTTTCACCGCACCTTCGGATACGGCACGGGAATCAATGTCTGCAAAACCTTTAGTCAATGTATGGCAAGTGGCACAGGACTGTCCGGCAGGTTCAGAGAGCGTAGCATCATGGAACAACCGGTTGCCAAGTAACTCTTTCTGTTTATGATAATGGGTAGGATCGTGTATGCAGGATGCCAGACTGAATACGCCCAACAGCAACACAGCATGAAGCAATGGTGTGTGTTTCATAGATGTTTTAGTTATAAATATGTCTTAATAATGGTATACAAAAATATATATTTTATCTGAACTATACAAAAGGAAGGAAATAAGAGATGGAAAAAAGGAGAGAAAAAAGAGGACAATCTAAAATGAGGTTAACCGCTTGCTGAAGGTAATTATGACAGCGTAAACAGTAAAGACGTAGGCTGCATGTAGTAAAGGTGTTCCCTGCATGCCTTTACTACATGCAGGGAACGTATCAACTGTACAAAAGAAATTTCGCCTCTAAAAGCATAAAGAAAATATGCCACATAAATCTAAGATGCACAAAGATGCGCTCCATTATCCGATACACTTCTCTGCACAGAAAGCAATACCGGAAAAATTCTACTTAATAGGTTATTTTCACTCCGGCAAAGTAACTTCTTGGCGTTGCCGGACCATAAATATAGTTAGAGTCGCGGTTTGCCCCACGGTCGAAATCTTTCTGATATGCCTGGAAAATGTTTTGCACGCCACCATTGAGTTGCAATACTGCTGCTTTATACAATTTAAAGTCGTAAGTCACTTTCATACCAAGATCAAAGAATTTGGGTGTAGTGAGAGCTACTGCAGGACGTTCGGGCATCTCCCCCATAGCTGCATTCTCAGCAGAGATAGCAGCACGCTGTACAAGCATACTGCCAGTGTACGTGCCCGACAGAGCAATACTTAACGGCTTTATTGGTGCATAGGTAGCCGTAAAGTATCCGTAAGTATTTGGGGTACGAAACATTTTCTTTTCAGCCGGAGCGTCATCGTCCCATTGATGCGGTTCGTCGTAATGACTCCGTTGCAAAGTAATACCAGCCTGCAACTGGAATTGTGTCAGGTATGCCAGTTTACCTTCCAAAGTCAGTCCCATGACTTTGGCACCCGGTCCGTTACCGCGTGTCCGTATCAATACTCCATCTCCACGGTCCTCATACGGTCCAAGCACGAAAACATCTTTCAAACTCGTATAAAACCCTTCGATCAGAAAATTTACTTGCCAGGCTCCAAAACGGTGATACATATCGGCAGAGGTACTCAGGCTCTGCGACTTCTCTTCTTTCAATCCTTTAGCGCGTTCAATCATAGACACTGTACCACCCACATTCTCAATATGCAAATCCTCATCAAAGGCCTGCGGAGCACGAAAACCGGAAGCATAACTCAGGCGGAAGTTAATATCCTTCGTCGGATTAAAACGCAGATTGGCACGCGGACTGAAAATGACATGATTCACCAGATTATGCTTATCCAGACGACCTCCGAGAAGAATACCCCACTTATCATTCTTCCATTCGTTCTGGAGAAAGCCACTGTAAATATTTACCGTCTGTTCCGTCTGGCGATTGTATCCCCACATATTGTCTTTCAGACGGTCACGGTTGTATTCCAGTCCCGCGGTGAGATCGGCAGGCATAAAGAGGCAACACCCGAAACTATACATATACTGTGCACCCCCCATAGCCGTAAGATCTGTGGTTTTGCCATAGGCATTCAGGTCTTGCCCACCGCCATAATAACTGTCACGGTCTGTATTCAAAGCCGAAGCGAAAAGGCTCAGGCGATGTTTTTCATCGGGCGAGAAGTAATCGAACTTCAGGCTACCGCCATCAATGGCATGTTCTAATTGTTCGGCTATATTGGCTTCGTGAGGCGGACGATTCAACAGATCCCCTCCCCGGCGGAACTCCTGCAAATGATGATACTCAAAAGTCAGCTTAGAGTAAGTGCTCGTTTTGAAATAAGAACGGAAACCTACTGTCTGGTTCTTTAGTTTGGGCAACTCCGTGTAGCCGTCTCCATCGTAATCATACCCTGAACGATGGCGGTTCTGACCGAAGATATAAACTCCTGCGCGATGATCGTCCGTCACCAGAGAGACATTTAAAGAGGTATTATTATCGAAAGAGTTACCGCCCCCAAATCCGGTAATGGTATGAGACAACTGGCCGGAGTTGCGCAGTGGCTCTTTTGTAATAATGTTAATCGTTCCGGCTATTGCAGACGATCCGAACAAAGCCGAACCACCTCCGCGCATTACTTCTACCCGTTCAATCATACTGGCAGGAATCTGCTCCAACCCATACACCCCCGAAAGAGCACTGAACACCGGACGAGAGTCTATTAGGATCTGTGTATATGGCCCGTCCAGCCCATTGATACGTACCTGCTGAAAGCCACAGTTCTGACAATTGGTTTCTACCCGCACGCCCGGCTGAAAGTTTAATCCTTGCGAGAGAGTACTGGAGTTGGTAGATTCAAACAGTTTCAGATCGACCACATTGACCAATGTAGGTGCCATACGACGGGTTGTTTCGTTACGATTGGCAGAGACAACCACCCCGTCAAGAGCAATAGCGTCTTCTTCCAGTTCGAAATTCTCTTCCAGCGTCTTGCCTTTTTTCAAGGTTACGTTGCGGGTCAGGGTTTTGTATCCCACAGAACTGACTTCCATCCTGAAATTGCCTTCGGGAAGATTCTTCAGAAAATAATGTCCCGTAGCATCTGTTACCGTACCTATGGTAGTCCCTTTAAGGGCAATCGTAATATATGGTAAGTGCTCGCCGCTATTCTTATCAAGTACATGCCCGATGATATTGGCGTCAGATTTCTTCAACTCAGGGAATTCAGGATGTTCGGGTTGTGTGGCCATTGCTGAGAAAAAAACATAGCACAGGCCAACGAGAATAAAGATATATTTTTTCATTTTCGTTTGTAGTTAGCAGTAACCACCCGGCAATGACAAAGGATGGAGACAGGACAATCGTACAGTCCTTCCCCCAACCACCATCCGGCAGTCACTTATTATTAATAGATGATTAAAAAAGAGGTTCTTTCGCGTTGAGACGGAAAGAGTTTACGATAGGTAAGACGAAGGAGGCGCCCTCAATGACACCACTCCTGCACAAGAAGCATGACGACCTATACGTTGAGGACACCATAGAAGCGTACACAACAACAATGCCGTAAATGCTGCAAAGACCGGGATAATACCCGCATCTGTGGTTTGAACGTGGGTTAAGAAGTGAATTAGCTGGAACTCAACACTCGTGTGTTCATGTTTTGTTCCTTTCTTAAAAGGGTGTGAGTGAACGATTGTCACCCCGTTCACCACGTGCGAGTGGGTGAACAGCGTAATGCCTGCCATGTACGAAATAAACAGTACAGGGAGGAACCACTTCAAGATAGACAGGTACAATCGTTTCATCTAAGTTTGTTTTCGGCAAAGATAAGGGGAATAATTCACCGAGACAATCCCCATTAATGATGATTTGTCAACAAATACCGACTAACAGGCAGAAAAGCCTGGATTTTCACTATTATTAGATATTTCATATCTCACAGAAGCTACTCATCTTTGCAGTGAAATTGTTAATAACACTCAGCCTGATGCAAAAGTTGAAAAGCGACATACAGAAAACAATACTCGATGCAGCCGAATATCTCTTCACCCGTAAGGGCTACAAAAATACTTCCATGCGCGAGATTGCTACAAAGGCTGACCTTAGTATGTTCACCGACCCGGTTATCAAAAGAAAGAGATAGAACAATACATGGATCTGGCAGGATGCTAATACAACGAAGGTGTAAACTGCAATGAGGGAGGAGGATTCTCTTATGCATCCCCATCATTTCCTTTCATTTATTTGCAGTTTTTTACCGGGTGTTACCCTTCGGCAAAGTATTTTTGTGCTTTTATCATCCAAATAAAAAGGATTTATATTTATGAAACAACTGAAAGAATTTACAACTGTATTGTCAGAGAGACTCCGTGAATCGGGGCGATACGAAACAGCAAAACGTTATCAGACTGTTCTGAATAGCTTTCTTGCCTTTACCGGACAGGAAGAGGTTAAATTCGAGTCCCTGACTCCCGCACTGCTATTAAGTTACGAAGCCCATCTGAAAAACAAAGCATGCAGGCAAAACACTATCTCTTTATACATACGTACCTTACGAGCCATCTGCCACCAAGCAGAGCGTGAAGAAGAAGTCAAACTGCCGCCCCACTTGTTTGATTATCTCTATACCGGACAAGACCCAACCACTAAGCGTGCTCTGTCTTTAGAAAGTCTTAACCGGATTGTTCAATTTAAGGCAACAAAAAAAAATGTTAATCTTGCCTTTACCCGAGATATGTATATGCTGTCGTTTTATCTACGGGGTATCCCCTTTGTCGATCTCGCTCATCTAAGACATACCGATATTCGTGACGGGATACTTTACTATCATCGCAGCAAGACCGGCCAGCCGCTTTTCGTACAACTTGACCTCAAGGCGGATGAAATCATCCGTCGCCATGTCACAGACAAAAACAAATCATGTTATCTGTTACCCCTCATTAAACGCCCTGGAGATAAAGACGAACATCGACAGTACGAAAGCGCCTTAAGACTGTACAATAAAAGGTTGAAACTGTTGGCAAAAGAGCTGGGAATAAAGGAAAACCTCACTTCGTATGTAGTACGGCACAGTTGGGCTACGATAGCTTATGACCACGGGATAAGTGTGGCTTATATCAGTGAATCGTTAGGGCACAATTCAGAGGAGGTGACCTATCATTACCTCGAATCATTTACTATAGATGCATTAACGAATGTAAATAATTTCATCATAGACATTGTCACAAATATGTCAAAAGAAAACAAATACTACAAAGAAGAATCTGTATTCTCGAGAAAAAACAAAGAGACCGGACAGAGACGAAAAAAACGTTCCGGTTATTAGTAGTAACCGGAATGGATAGCGACAAAGGTACGTCTAATTTATATTAATAACAAAAATATTTACGGATTTTTACTAAAATATTTTATTGATACATAAATAAAAGTGAAACGGCTGTATTCGAAAAGTTTAATAAAACAGAGCCAGAGTGTTTATATAAACGATAATTTCATTAAAAGTTTTTGTTATAATCATTCTTGTTAACAAGTATATTATAACAGAGAAAATGAAGTTTAAGCAAATATACTCGCTAAGAAAAATACCATTCACTCATTTAATCCTCTTCCGAAAAGGCATATTTAATGTTAAATTGAAATAAAATATCTCTTGAAAGCAAACTCTTACTATGATTAACCGAAGAGTTAGTATTGCAATTTTATATTAAAGTATTGAACGGGCTATAAGAGTACGCCCGTACAATTAACTACTTACTCATCAAATCTCAGAGAAGCGTACCTTTGTCGCTATCCATTCCGGTTACTACTAATAACCGGAACGTTTTATAAATAAAATAAACAAACAAACATGCTTGACCCGAGAACTAAATTCATTTTATCTATTATTTATGATATTCATTACAAAGAGAATAAAATGAGTAATGCCTATGATTACACAGAAGAGGAGTTTGTCAAAAGCCTCATGCAACTCGAAAAGGCGAACTTAATCCGACACATCCCCAATACTACCGGACACAGCCTTGATACCTATGAACTAGTAAAGCCCTATTTCGAGATCACCCTTTACGATCTTATATCCGCCACAGGTGAAGGCATACACATCCGGACAGATGACGAAGCATTCCCTTTACCCTATAACACTTTAATCTCGCGGAAACTGAGTGTCATGAATTACATGATCCGGCATTACCTTTCGGAGATATCCGTTGCCGATTGTGTATCGGAATTTGAAACAACAGATAAAAAAAGGCACGGCTGATCTAATAACTTGTATCAATAATGAGGTATACACTCTTGATCATTCTTATACAACTGTTATGCAATCTTCCCAAGGTTTCCGCACAGACAGTTTCACTGCGTACTAACGTATTGTTGTGGGGCACTACTACACCTAATGCCGGTGCGGAATTTTCAGTTGCCCGCAAGTTCACGCTTGGTATAAATCTGGCCTACAATGCCTGGAAACTACCGCAAGACATGAAACTCAATCTCTACCTCGTAGAGCCGGAAACACGTTATTGGTTCTGCCGTAAATTTGAAGGTCACTTCGTAGGTGTGTACGGACAATACGGGCACTATAACATCGGACAGATCCCCTTCATTGCATCGTTGACGGATAAGGTGCTGCGCGGTGAGTTTTATGCAGGCGGACTGAGTTACGGTTACCACCAAGCCTTGGGCGACCGTTGGGGCATTGAGTGGAGTATAGGCGTAGGTTATGCCTATATGCCTTACGAGAAGTTCCGCTGTGCCGAATGTGGTGAACGGATAGGAAAGTTCACCCGCACCTATATCGGTCCGACGCGTGCCGGTATCTCCATTCATTACTTTATTCGATAACCCCTATCCATATAAACAAGTTCAAAAATGCTGAATACACCTTTATATATAAGAGCCCAACGATCCGTTTTGTCCATTCTCCTGCTGATTGGGCTACTGTCGGCAACACCTGCCGCGACACAAAGTATCCGTATTCTGACACAGGAAGCTTCACTGGCAAACGACAGCTTGCACCTGTTCCTCAAGATAGACCTCTCGGGGATTACAATCAACCGCCACACCGCCGTACACTTCACCCCTACATTAAGCGGTGCTTATGTGCAGTTGCCGCTGGCACCGGTGGTGCTGAGTGGAAAGAAACGCTATCGTTTCGACCGTCGCGAGTGGGCCTTACAAACACCCTCCGAAACAAAGGCAATGATTCCTTACGCAGTGCTGATACAAACCCGCCGTCACCGCCCCAACGTAGTGGATTACCATACTGCTATACCATACGCTTCGTGGATGCGCCAAGCGTCCCTCTTACTCAACCAGCAAGTAAAGGACTGTTGCGAATTGGAATGGCTCTGTACCGACACACTCGCCCAGAGTCTTTCCGATATGGCTGCCGGACTGCCCGAAGCTCACGACTATGCCTTTGCCTCCGTCCAATCCCAGGCAGCGATCAGCACACCGATAGAAGTGCCCCCTGTTCCAACCCCCATCGCAATCCCTGTACCTACCGAAGATCCGGTGGACCGGATGGTGCAAAGTGTCATCCTCAACCCCGTACAAGACACTCCTGAACCCCAATACATCCCTGAGCTAAAATCCACCCCCGCACTCATCCCCGATGAAGAGCCTAATACCGAAACGGTCATACTCTACATCGACTATCCCATAGGCAAGGACGAAGTGCTACCATACTTCAGTGACAACCACCGCGAGTTATTCAAACTAAGCCGCATCTTCAACGCCTCAGGTAACTTCGTAACGCCAACGGTGAAAGAGATACAGGTGTGCGGCTACTGTTCGCCCGACGGCACTTATGCCAATAATGAACGCCTCGCCGCTTCGCGTGCCCGCTTCTTTGCCGAGTATCTGCATGCCACCTACAAGTTACAGGGGCTACGTATCGTCACCTCCGCCGTGGCCGAAGACTGGGAGGGCCTTTGCGACCTTATACACGATGATATACCCTGGTACGCTGCTCGCGTGCTGGACATCATACGCACCTACGGAGTATTCTCCGGACGCGAAAAAAGACTGATGGATTTAGATGGTGGAGTGCCCTACCGGGACATGCTCCGACGCTACTTCCCCGTGTTGAGACGCATCGAAGTCAAAGTGATCCATGAAGAAGAGGAAAAACCCGGAGACATTGGCCTCGGAGACACCGGCCCCGACGAAGAGCTATTGCAGGAGGTAGAATGACAAAACCCTTGCTGCTCATACTTCAAATATCCCTTTTGATGACCTTAGGGGCCGGAATGGGAGCCTGCACTTTTAGTGAAGAGCCCGAACCATGCCCCTACAACGTCAAACTGGAGTATTGGTATGCAGGCAGCGGACTCAAAAATGTGCTCCCTCTTTATATAGATAACCTGCGACAGTACATCTTCGACGGACAAGGGAAACTCATCAATCAGGAGACTACCGGAGGCAAGGATGTAGAACAATGGAGCGGAACACTACCCGACGGCACCTACACCATCGTAGCCTGGGGAAACCTGGACAACAATCAACAGGTACAGACCCGAACCGGAGAACAGAACCTGCAGGACATGATACTCTCGGCAAGGGTGAATGGTGTCCCTCCCGACTATCGGGGCAATACTGCACGCCTGTATTACGGCACCGCGCAGCTCGAAGTAGAAGGAGGTATCACCCGGCGGAAGCGCATCTATATGGCACATGCCCATGCAGCACTTTCCATCACCGTCCGATGGATGACCGGCCCGCCCACCCGGGACGGGGCTTACCGAATGAGACTTAGGGGTGCCCCCTCGGTTTATGAGTTCAAAAGTGGGTTTGAGGGTATAGTGCCGTCAGGAGACGGATCTTATTCACTGCCTGTCATCGAAAGTCCCGTCACCTACCACGAGACGCGGGCGGCAATGAACTATGAGGAAGAAGTAAGCGGACAGTTCATCACTTTCCGATACACCAGTCAGACACACCCCATGTGGAGCCTCTGGAAAGACGGAAAACAGATCGTAAAAGAGCTCGATCTTTACCTTTTTTTCGGTAAACTGCCCATGGATATGGGTACCAACATCGAACAGGAGTTCGACTTGTTGGTGACGATCTACGAAGACAAGATCGTAGTCACCCAGATGGGATCTACCGACTGGGATGAAGGCGGGACAATCGGATGAATGACAGGGTTATAAAGTAATGAGCGATATAGTGACAGATAATAAGAACAGATAATATATAAATATGAAATGTAACGTGATTATGATGAAACGAAGTATGAACTTGAAGAGTATGCGGAACACAGCGTCCGCCATACTCGTGAGCCTCTTACTGGCCAATTGCACCCAAGAGACCGACCGAGACTTCACCGACCCAACGCTTCCTCCTGTGGAAGAAAGTCATGAAACCAGAGACATACAGCTACAGTTGAAGAACAGGCTGATTGTCGGAACTTCCGGCACACGTGCCGCTACAGACGAGGCACAAGTCCCCGATGTGGCAACCACCGCCGATGATCTCACAAATATCCCTGCCACCACTCAAAGCATTGCCACTGAGGCTGAGAATTCACTTTCTACACTCGATGTCTACGTCTTTGGTTCTGCCAAAGAGAATGGTACTTACACCTTCCTCCAACGCTTTGCCTACCGCGCGCCCGGCTTCGGAAGTATCCCTGCCGGCGCCGAAACCATGCAAGTACTCAAAGGAGCCGACGAAGAAATCACCAACAGCATCCTCAAGGTGAAAAAAGGGCTATACATCAAGCTCTACACCTTGGCCAACGTGACCACCCTAATCGACCCCGCCACCGGCGCTGCCTTCCCCGACACGGACTTTGAACCCCTGCTCATCAACGAAAAGGACGAAGAAAACCCCGTATATAAAGAAGGAGTACCTACGCTCGATGACTTCATCGAATTCCACTCGGCTCTGCTGAACGAGGCTGACCCGAAAGCAGGTATCCTCACCACGCCTCTTGCCATGAGCGGCACTTACGGCGTACCTCTCGACTTAACAGACCGCGAGGTATACACTCGCCTGCAAGCCCCGATGAAGTTACACCGACTCACCGCCCGCTTTGACGTAGTGAACTCCGAAGCCACCTCGCGTCTCACTATCCAAAGCATCAGCCTGGCCAAGGGACGACGCGGAAGCTACTTCTACCCCACCAGCGTCTACGGCAGCCTACCCGCAGCAAAGGACGACGAACTGATCACCTACACCCCACGCCCCTTCGAAGAACAGCCCAATGCTAACCTCGGCCGCGTGGAGAGTGCATTCTATACCTATCCCTCACCGGCAAGCGACGAGGCTTACCTCATCATCACAGGCCTCTATCGCGTGAATGCCACCGAACAGAAACAGGTCACCTACCAGATACCTTTCGTACAGAAACAGGCAGACGGCAACATGCTCAAGCTCGACATTACCGCCAACCACCGCTACACGGTAGGCATCAGTGACGCTGACGAGTACAAACTCGAAGTGAACTTTCAGGTGGAGGACTGGACTGACGGATCGCTTGACGAGCAAGACGCCGAGAACAAGATAGCCGACTTTCTGGTACGCGATATCCTCCCTGTGCAGGATGCCAGCTACGATCCGGACACACACATCCTCACCATGTGCGTGGACAATAAGAAGCCCGAATGTAGCTTTACCGCCCACACCAACTCCAGTATGCGCCTGAAGGCCGAACTGGAATATCCCACCAATTCGGACCCACGTTACCACTGGCTAAAGCTGACTGAAATGGATCCCGATCCGGACTACGAATACAAAGCACAATACGCCCGTAAATATAAGGTGACACTGGACATGGATTACAACAACGGCGTCTACCCGCAAGCCATCCTCCGCGTAGGCGACGTGGGCGGCGTGGCCGAACGACGTATTATCATCAACCCGCAGCCTACCCCCATCGTACTGCCCACACCACCCCACTCGGAAGATGTCACCAACAAGCTCAACCGCTTCGATGCCAATACCTCTACCCTCTACCTGCACCGCGTGACGGACAGCTCACTGCCCATCCGTTTGACTTGCAACGACGGTATCTTGCCCCCGGCAAACACCGACTGGTTCACCATCGAACAGACCGGCGGAAGCCCTGCATCACCTATATTCACCTTCAAGCTAACGGACCGCGATAAAGTGATCCCTGACAATAAGTATACCCTGACCTTTGTAAACGCCAAGAGCCAGGAACTGAAAATCGACGTAAACCTGGTACTGATTGAGGCCAACCTCACCTCACCCGCTGTGGAAGAGGGAGGAAGCAACGCCACACTCGACGCTGCCACCAACGAAGTAGTACTGAAGATTAAAAAGGATAGCAAGTTCAAGCTCGGTATCGACGGATACAACGGCGCCAAGGTTATTGAAGTAACCTACGACAAGGACTCTAACGGTAATCCCTCGGACGACTGGTTGACTTATACCGGAGCCGATACTAAGGCTGCCACCAACAACATCACTACCAACAGCACTCCAAGTACAACTGACACCCGTGCAGCCATCCTTGCCCGCGCTTCGATGGGCAAACCGGGCAAAGTACAGTCTCCCTCCTCTCTGATAGAGACACTTCCGGACTACAGTGACAACACTTTTTCAGGATACAACGGCACCTCCTCGCTCATCACCCGTGCCGGAGTGTCGCTACCCAAGAAGCGCCGCACCAATATCGACTTTGCCATAAAGGCGGACACCAAACTGAAACACTTCGGTAATGCACACGTCACCATCAAGAACGCCTGTAACGGTCCCGACGAGAAGTACATCATGGAACCTGAATTCCAGGTGCCCGTTGTCAGTGCTGCCAAGCCCATGGTTCCGGAGATCAACAACTACGAAGAAAGCTCTGCCGTGCTCTACATGATGCAGCAAGCCCAAGGAAAGACTTCAAAAGCCTCGCTTAGTGTCTACTCCCCGGGAGGCAGCATCCTGTCCGTACCCGCCGGTACCAAAGGTTTCACTTTCTCCCCCAACTCGGGCGATAGTGACGAACAGACCCAGCTATACACACTTTTGTGGGAAGGCAACGATACCAAGATCTCCGATGACGGCATCGAACTCACCATCAAGAACAAAAGTGACCGCAACAACAAGCAGTTCAAAATCAACATCCGGCGCTTGGCTTCGGATATCACCGACATGTACCTCAACGCCAAACCCGACGCCTGTGCATTGCTCGACTTCGGAGCCAAGACCATCGACATGAACATCGCCGAAGGTAACACCTTCTCGCTCACCATGAAATGCTACGGCGGCAAAGTAACGGTAGACAAGTGCCCCAGCTTCCTGACAGAGACAGCAGGCACCCGCGCCATGCCACAAAAAAGCGAGACGACACTTCACTTCATCGTCAACACCGATATACTGGGTAAGGGTGTCGAAGACCTTGTACTCGCCAACCCCAGCGGCGGTCCGAAGATGACCCTCAAAGTGACTCCCGTCTACATAGCTCCCATCGTAAGCGGAAGTAAAACCATGACTCCCGCCAATGCCAATAAATGGGACAAGAACGACAACACCCTCTACCTCGTACAGCAGAAAGAGGGACAGACCTCAAAGGGCATTCTCACCATCTACTCATTGGGAGGAAGCACGCTCACACTGCCCACAGACATCACCGCAAGCCTCCTTTCCTCCGACGAGAAGAGCCAAGACTACGAAATCAGTTGGGCCGGAACGAACAATCTCACCTTGACCGAGCAGAACAAAACTCTCACATTTGCCAACAAAAGCGACGCCAAGAAAACGTTCGGCGTCAATCTACATCTTATCCCCAACGTGATCAGCGACTTTGTGGCTACCCCTAAGGCTGACGGTACCGGTGCCATCGACGTGGCAAAAGGCGAAATGACCATCGATGTCACAAAGGACAACTTCGTAAAACTCGCCATGAAAGCTTACGGCAACGACGGTACGTTTGTCACCGCCACTGCACCGAAATGGGTCAAGATATCTGCCCCCGCAGCCACCCGTACTGCCCCCACGAAGGACAACACCAGTATCACTTTCACTATTGACCACACCTTCCACCAATTCCCCACGGGAGACATCGTGCTGACCAACCCCAGTGGCGGTCCGGACGTGACTTTCAAGCTGGTAGGCAAACACATCGCTCCCACAGTGAAAGGCGGCAGCCTCTATACCCCCACCAACGCCACGCGTTGGGACGATACCACGCAAACGCTCTACCTGGTACAAACTGTGGCAGGCAGTAACGCCAAGGCCACACTGACCATCTACTCGCTGGGCGGAAGTACACTGACCCTACCCTCTACCATGCCCAAAGGCCTGACCGTGGACGCTACCTCCACTACCGACCCCACAAAGGAGTATACCTTCACCTGGGCAGGCAGTGATGCCACCGACCTGACGGAACAGACCATCGACGTGGTACTGAAGAACACTGACGACCTGACCGCCAGCCGCACCATACACATCAAGCTGTTGCCCAACATCATCTCCGACGTTGCCGTCACTCAAAAAGCGAACGCTGACGGGCAGAAGACCGAACTGAGCGCCGACAAAAAGACCATCACCGTGGATATTGCCGCCGCCAACTACTTCGACCTGGGCATGAAAGCTTATGGCGATGCCACCCGCATCACCGTCATCAGTAAGCCCGACTGGCTGAAAGCAGGTACCCCCTCTGCCACCCGTAGCGTGCCTGCAAAAGAGAACACTTTTGTCCGCTTCACTGTGGACGATACGAAGACCGACTTCACCGCCGGCAACATCGTGCTGAAAAACCCTTCGGGCGGACCCAACCTGACCGTTACCGTAAAGCCGCGCTACATGGCGCCTACGCACAAAAACTGCATCACGATGACTACGTGCAACAGCTACACCAACTACACCCTTAAACTCATACAGGCACGTAGCGGAAACTCCACAGGCACCTTGCAGGTATACGCACTGGGCGGAGGATCTGCACAAATCGTAACAGCCAAAACCGGGCTGAGCACCGCGCAGACCAATTTGGACAAGGCTACCAACCGTAACTATGTGGTGAACTGGGCAGCCAACAACAACGCCCTGGCAGATCAATCCACCAAGCTGCGCATCTATAACTTCGACAAGTCGAAATACCTTGAGTATACCGTCAACATGACAAGCAACGGTGCCATCGACATCTGGAACGACCTGAAAGCATGGGATCCCGCCAATCCGACCATCAGCAACGGAAAGCGTATCAATGCCGGCGTATCGGTACCCATGACCGTAGGCAAGACTTTCTATATAAGGGTAAGAAGCTACGGAGGCACCACACTGATCAACAACAACCTGAACTGGGCAAAGGTAAACAATGCTACCCCCGGTGCATCGACCTCAACCAGCGCGATAGACCAAACCTACAACTTCACCGTACAGACCACCAACGGAGACTGTGCCGCCAAGACCTTTGTCATCCGTCCGCGCCTCGGAGGCCCGGACCTCACCGTGACCGTGAAGCCCGACTACCAGCCGCCTTTCATCAACGCTGCCGCCAGTCCCAGCCCTGCACTGAACAACTGGGACAGCGGACAGAATACCATCTACCTGCTACAAGCCCCGGCAGGAAGCAACTCTGTGCTCAACTACACGGTAAATGCGTTGGGCGGTACACAGGTGGGGCTGACGGCTGCCGACGGCAACATCTCGTTCAACAAGACTTCGAGCACAAACTATAGCGACACCTATCAGATACGCTGGAATGGTAGCAATACGAAGTACAACAACGACGGTATCGTAACCAAAACCCTGCGCCTGTCCAACAAGAGCAACACTGCAAAGTACAAAGACGTCACCCTGAAGCTGCTGCCCAATACCATTTTCGACCTCAAGCTGACCAATGCCGGCAATGGCGTGAAACTGGAAAACTACAACGGCTCCACCGGTACGCTTACCGTGCCTGTGATAGCCAACAACACCTTCACGTTGAGCATGCAGAGCTACTCCGGCGCCCCCGTCGTCGTCCTGCCCCCCTGGCTGACGAAGCAGAGTGGAAGTACCCGTGCACAGCCCTCTCGCGGCACGTACAACATCACTGCCTATGTGAACCCCGACGGCACATTCGGCAACAATACCCTCACCATCTCCAACCCCGGAGGCGGTCCGGCAGTAACGCTCACCATCAAGCCGGTGTATCAAAAACCGACCATCAGCGACCCCGGCACACGGGCGCCGAGTGTGAACACCACCAACTACAACGGCAATGGAGGTTCGATGGTAATCTACCGCACGGTGAACGGCTACACTGCATACAACCGTATGAAGATAGGTGCACTGGGAGGCTGCTCCTACCAATTCCAAGGTGCCAACAACGCAGGCGTAGCCGTGAAGGAGTATCAGGCTGCCACCAAACAGCGCGAGTACTACTTCGAGGTGTATAAATATGGTGAAACGAACAACCGCCACCTGACGCGCACCACCAGTATCGTGCGGGTTTGGAATGCCGACAAGTCGCAATACATCGATGTCTCCGTCAACCTCGATCCCTGTGTCCCCACCTTTTCCTCTTACAATGATGGCAATCCCCAATCACGGACCAACATCAGCGTACCCGGCGGCTTCGGCAGTAGTACCCGGGACCACAACCAGACGGACATCTACATCAACGACCACGAGTGGAACTATGGCAAGCGGCATCTCTATATCGTAGTCACTTCACCGGAGAATTTCACCTTGCAAAACACCAACTCGGGCGGAAATATGGGCGGAAACCTCAGCTGCGGCATTGCCATCCCCTGGAACTCAACTACCAAGCAAGCGACCATCGATATCTATATAAACGATGACGTATGGCTCGCCCCGAACGCGAATATGTGGTACCTGCAACTCAACTCCACCAACCTCTCTGCTTTCGGAGACCACAAGATGGACTTCTACTTCAGAATACCCACCATCGATGGGATAACGGCGCAGAAAGGAAGATTCAACGGAACAGACTGCTGGTTCGGCATATCGCGGAAGGAATACAAGGCAGGCCCCGGCTCGGCCGGTAATTCCGGAAATTACGGCAACTGGAAGACCCCGCGCCAACGTGTCGGCAACAACAGTAGTGCAAGCAACTTGTCACGCGATATGTTCCGGGACTACAGAGTAGGGTACTCCGAGCATTGGGAGGCATTGAGAAACAAAGATGCTTACACCTATGGTAAAGAGGGACCTACGGCATTCAAGAAAGACTACATCTACTTCATCCGGGTGAATGGAAGCAACGAGGTCTATACCGACTATTGGAGTGACAATGATGGTGGAGCTAGCCATGTGAACCGGTATGGACGCGTAGTACTCATCCACTTCATGAACGAAGGCTGGTAAACACAGTGATGAAGCAATAAAAAAAACTCCTACCCGCCGGGGAGCAAGTCGGTGGGGAATTTATTAATTCTTTCTGACAAATAATGATCGCAGTCCATCCCCCTTCAAGAGGGGCACAATCTTCTCCCAAGGGAGACAGCATCTCCTCCCAAGAGAGACGGCATCTCCTCCCAAGGAGGATGGAACCCTGCTCGGAAGACGTCAGAAGAGCTATACTGAAAACCATGGCATTCTTTAAGAAAAGCATGAAAAAAATCAACGGGTTGTGGTATCCGCAAGCCGTGACAGTGGGGAAACCCGCCACTACCAAAGAAGTTGCCGTGCGCATTGCACGCGAATCCACTGTTAGTCCGGCCGACGTAAGGGCCGTTATCGAATCGCTCGCAGGAGTCATGGGAGACTTCATGGCCGAAGGCCGTACGGTGCACCTCGAGGGATTCGGAACTTTCTACTATACCTGCATCGCCGCCGGGCAAGGTGTCGCCACCGAAGCAGAAGTATCTGCCAGGCAGATCACCGGCGTACGCGTACGCTTCATCCCCGAAGCCCGCAAGCAAAGCGGAAACTCGCAAATGACCCGATCACTCGTGGCAGACAACATCGGCTTTGTGGAATGGCGCGGCAAGGAAGAAAGCACTCCCGGAGGAAATGAGGGGGAAGGCGAAGACCCGAGCGTATGAAAAGAAGGGAAAAGGAAAGAAATTCCCACTCTGTGAGACTCTGTGGTGAAAGACGAGAATATACATATATATCATCAAACATTATGTTTAACTAAAAACAAAACAGTATGAACTTAAAAAGTTTAGGAAAGCTCCTCGCCTTAGTGGCATTAGGAGCAAGTTGTACCACCGACCTGGCGGAAGACTCCGGCACCCGCGTGCCCGAAGGACGCACCGAAATACAGGTCAACTTCAGTGGAAGCGGCGAAAGCCAAGAGTACTCGCCCACCAGGGCCATTGCTTCCGAAAGCGAAAACCGGATAGACAAACTGGAGGTCTATCTTTTTGCCTCCGACCGACAGGACGGCGTTTATCGTTTCCTCGAGATGTGGGAAGAAGGTACTGCCTACGACCCTAAAACACCTGCCGACCTCAACTTCCGCAAGCAAGCTTCGGGTACGGGGTGGAAAGCATCTCTCTACCCGGGTGAACTCAAAGGCCTGCCTTGGATCAAACTGCTCTGTGTGGTGAACAACGGAGTAGATGAGCACACAGGCATCGCCGACGGCAAATTCTATGAAGAAGGAACAGCCGACAAGACCGTCCCGGTACAAGCCGAAAAGGCTGCGCTGGTGCCCGTAGCGGTGGACGCTGACGGTAACATCACCAACGAAGTAGATGCCACTACCGAAGCCGTCTTCAAAAACTCCTTCACCCGCCGCCTCGACCCGGCCAACTATGCTACCGGAGTCATCGAAGTGCCCCTTATGATGACAGGCGAAGGCGTGACAAAGATCAGCGGCTCGGTGTCTAAAGTAAACATCGACCTTAAACGTATCATGGCCCGTTTCGACGTGGAGAATGACAAGCAAAAGTCCAACCTCACCATCCAGAAGATCACCCTGAAGCGCGGCCGCAGCAACGGCGCCCTATGGGGGTCCAAACGCACAGTGGTACCGGAAGCAGACTTTGACACGTCCGCCCATCTGACAGACTACACCACCATCGACTTCACTACCAAGGCAGGCGCTAACCGGGGTATCGTGGAAAGTGTGTTCTACGCCTACCCCAACCTCGACTCCGACCAGGCTTATCTGACAGTAGAGGGAACATACAAGAGCCCGGTGACGTCCAATGACGAACCGGTAATATATAACATCGACCTCGCCGAGACCCCCGAAGGCACGGACGTGGCAAAGTTCATCAACCTGAAGCCCAACAGCCGCTACCGGCTGAAGATCATGGACGTGACCAAGTCACACATCTTCGCCACCTTCGAGGTAGTAGACTGGACCAGCGGTGGCGGAATCGACGTGAAACCGCAGAACGACGCTCCCGTCTTCGACCCCGCCACAGCCTTTGCCAACACGAAAGACGGTGTAGACAACGCTCATCTGCCCAAAAACCTGAACGCCCTCAATCCCGACGCCACCACCTATGACTACGAGGTACAAGAGGAGAACGGTAATTTCAAAATCCGTTTTGCAGCTACCGGAAAGGTACGTGCAGAGAAACATCCGCTCGTCCAGACCCGTGCCGGTGAAGACAGCTGGATGGATTGGGGAACAGTGACATCCGAAGAGATAGACGGTGTGTGGTACACCGAATTCAGCGTGAACTACAGCCAAGCTGTAGGCGCATCACCCGTACAAGTGAACTTCATCAACGACGCAGCCTCGTTTGACCCTGCACTGTGGACCACTATCAACTTCTACGGACCGAAACAAGTACCGTTGTTCTTCGAAGCAAAGAATATACCTGTACCGGCTTCTCCAGGTAATGAGGTAGACGTGACCGTGGATGAAATGGCCGGAACCAACAACTCCAAAGCACCGAAAGTGACACTCTACCGGATAGAGAACAGCTACGTATACATCAACGTGGAAGGTGGCGAAGGTATTGCCGTACAGACTCCGTTGAGCGGTGTAACAGCCAAGAAGGTGAAGACCGAGGGACGCATACATACCTATAAGATCTACATATCGGATGCCAAAGCGACTACCGTAAGCGGCAAAATCACGTTCGAGAATAGTGGCGACCCGTCGAAGACAACAGAGATGACCGTAACCATCAAAGATGCCGGTATGAAGTTTGAGTCGGACGGTACGGTAGATCCTTCCGTGAAAATAACTCCGAGCGTAGCAGATGCTGACGGATACCAGACGGGCGCGGAAGTGAAGATAGACCTCGCAGCATTCGCAGGGAAGAACTACAAGTTCAAGGTTTACTCTCCGATAGCTCCGCAGGCCGGTGACATACCGACATTGTCTTGTCCGGACCTGACTATCAACAGTGGCACTCATGAGTGGGCGGCCGATGAACCCTACACCGACTATACCATTCAACCCACCGGTGGTGAGGTATCGAAAGAGGCTTGGACAAAGCTGACCTTTAAGAACCCGTTGGCTCTGACCGACTCATTGGTAGTAGCCCCCGCACTTGCCGTACAGATGAAGAAAGACTTCACGAAACCGGTATACAGCGTAGGTACTACAACCGCTTCATGGAGTACGTTCAACACCGGCTTAGCAAGTTCGGCTACAGAAATTGAAATGTATCGCGTGAATGGCAGCGTCGTGACAGTATCAGTAGAGTGTTCGGGCGAGGAGATCGAGTTCAGCGCACCGACCGGTATGTCTGTAACCCGGATAGGTGTTACGGACGAATACACAGTGGCAGTGACGGATACTGCGTCTTTGCTCAACAAGAAAGAAGCCGACCTGGTGGTATACAACAAGGAAGCCAAAAAGACAGAAGGCAATGCAACCACCCGCCAGGCCACAATCAAGCTGAAGATGAAAGATTCGGCCATCACATGGAAGATGACGGGTAATGCCGGTGGTGCAGCTACGGCAACAGGTGATGCGATAGAATTCAAGATTGATGCAGCCAACCCGAACTATACTCCAATAAAGATTGAAGTAACAGGCTATGCAGGCAGTACCATCACCGTAAACCTTCCGGCAAGTAATTCCTGGCTGAAGACCAGCGGTCTAGTTCCTTCAGAAATTACCACTACCGGCACAGCTGAAGAAATAAAGATACTGGAAGAAGAAACCGGTACAGGAAGTGATAATGCGACTATCGTAATCACAAACGCTATCACCGGCGGTCCGGACAAGACTATTACGATTACGAAAGGTACAAAGTAAATACGAAATACCGTATTCCAATTTAATAATAACACTATTGAAACGCAGATTCACGCGGATTACCGCAAAGATCACCGCCCCGGACGTACCGGCACCGCTGCTTCATCAGCGGACATCTGCAGACTTCTGCGTTTCAATCGTATTATTTCAACGTATAAACAATAACATATAAAGAATATGAATCTGAAACATCGAATATCAATCCTCGCCGCCGGCCTGTTAGTAATGGCCTGCACGAGCGAAAGTCTCCTCGACGAAGGCAAAAAAGATACCGATCCGGTTACCCAGGATGCCAACCGACAGGAAGTGATGCTGACACTGAAAAACAGCCTCAAACTACAGCCTGCCACTACACGGGCAGACGACCCCATTGCTACGGACGAAGAGAACTATATACGCTCACTCGACGTCTACGTATTCGGCTCACCCACCGAAATAGGTACCTATACCTTCCAGGAACTACACTACTACCGTGCAGATGCCTCCGAAGTAAAAGTGCCCGGCGTAGAAGCCGTTCCCTTCAGTTTGCTCAACACCACGGAAGGCAACACAACCAAAGGATTGCTGAAACTCAACAAGGGTATGTTCGTGAAACTCTACTGTGTGGTGAATCGCACCAAACTGTACACCGATGACCTGACGGACCCCGCTGCTCCTGTAGTAAAAGAGTATCCGTTGACCGACTTCATATCGTTAGCACAGACCGCTCCCGGACAGGAAAACAACCATGTGACTGTAGGCTCTCCTACCGAAGAGACTTTCTGTAAGTTGCATACCCAGCTCATCGACCCGGAGTCTAATGACGGCGCCGAAGACAATGTGCTTAATATCCCCCTGCCTATGAGTGGTGCCTACACCACTCCCGTCGACCTTACGGACTTCAGTAGTGCTGCCCGTAAGCAAATCAGTTTCCGCCTGACACGTATGGTGGCCCGTTTTGACATTGTGAACAATGCCGCCGAGTCGAAATTCACCGTAGAACACGTGTCGATGGGCAACGGACGATTGGGAGCTTCGTTCTTCCCCATCGAACCGCTGGCAGTGCCCGATGCAAAGACGGACCTCATCTCTTACCCCGCACGTAGCATCGAAGCCGAAACGCAACAGGAAGTCAATGTAGACAACGGTACCACCGACACCACGAAAGGAGCTTTCTACACCTGGCCCAGCCCCAAAGACGATATGGGATACCTGATGCTGAAAGGACGTTACCAGGTGAACAAAACGGAAACTAAAGAGGTGTCATACCAAATACCGTTCATGCAAAGCAAAAATGGTGTAGGTACCTATATCGAAGTACAACACAACCACCGTTACACCATTGCCATCACCAAGGCCGACGAGTATCACCTCGACTTTGAGCTGAAGGTGGAAGACTGGGGCGAAGACGCTGCGATAGACCCCTACCAACCAGACAATGAATTCGATAAGAATGCCGACCTGAAACTGGAAGCCTCAAGCGAAGAAGCCTACGTAAACCCCGAGACCAAAGAAATCGTATTGCTGGCAGCCGACAAGAGTCAGGCCGACTTTATCATGGGCTCCAATAGCGTACTTGATCGCGAACTACGCTTCAAAGAGGGCTCCAAGCACTGGATCAAAGATGTAACTAAAGATGAGCCCGCTACCCGCGCCGGCGTATCCATGAAGAAGCTGATGAGCTTTGCCGTAGACGCTACACAGCTGGGCGATGACGAAACAAAACTTCTACCCGTCACCGTCCGCCTGACCAACCGTGCCAGTGGCGAAAGCAAGGATATCATCATCAGCCGCGCCGTAGGACCTACGCTGGGCTGGACACCTGTGCCCGATGTGTATACCAAGTTTGACGAAGCCAGCAACACAGCTTACTTCTACAACCTCGACAATCAGGTACTGAAGCTGGCCGTAAAATCCGAGCTCCGCGTCTATGACGACGAGTCGGAGGTGACCGGTTCTTCACTCGACCTAACAAAAGCGAACTACATCACTGCCGACAAAAACGAATCTGCCGACCAAGGAACAAACTACGTCCTCACCCTAAAGACAGCCCAAGATGCTATCCCAACCCCAGCAGACGCATTCAACGTGAAATCGACTGCCTCCAAGGCAAGCACATCGGTAAAGGTGGTACTGAAAAGCCCTGAAATAACAACGCAAGAGGTGAAAGACTTCAGCTTCGGAACCAAAGGCGGATCAGTAGCCATCACCGCTACCACGGACGTGAACCTGACGGGTGTGCTGAACAACTACGTGGATATCGCAGTAATCTCTCCGGAAGGTCTCGTGGACGAAATAAACGCAGACGACTACGTGACCGGTGGCTCAAGCTGGCTTAAAGTAGAACGCATCTCCGAAAACACCTATCGCGGCGAGAAGAAGCGCACCATCCTAAGAGCAAGTATCAAAGACGCAACTGACATGGGTACTACTCCAAAGACAGACGGTGTAATCACTCTGAAAAACCTACTCGATCCGACGAAAACATTGGTGATCAATGTAAAGACCAGCCTGCCTGCAGGCCCGGTAGTAACCCGTGACGAACAGGCCGGAGACATGAGTAGCTTCGACCATAATACACTGAAAGTAACCATGTTCAACGCTGCCACTCAGACGGTGACTCTGAGAACTGACTCCCCGACGAAAGTAACGCTGCCGGCAACAGATGCCGTAGACTGTTTCGAGTCTTTCGGCACCGACCTGAAAGATTCTCACACCATCACGCTGAAGACTGCGCAAACACTTCCTATCGCCACTCCCCCGTCTATTGTACTGACAAATGAAGACGGTGGCGAAACGGTCGTCACTTTCAACCTGATCAGTGCAGCTCCGAGCACCCTCGAAAAAGAGATGTTGAGAATGAATGCCGGTAAGGAAATATACTTCGACGAAACGGTAGTTCCGGGTCCGGGTACTAACGCCCGTATCGTGCTCCTGAATCCGAAAGCGACCGACCAGTTCCAGCTGATAAACATTGTATCTCCGCGTGGCTTGCGCGCAGGTGCCACAGGAGATCCGGCCACATTTACCAACGAATGGATCACTATTCGCTGGACAACGGACAATCTTGGTGAGGGGGGTACAAAAAAATCGAACTTCATAATAGACATAGACGATATAGCATTTAAAGCAGCCGTGGCTGCAGCAGCAGAGAGTGCCGGTGGTGACGGCAAAACCTTGCCTGCCGGCAACTATGGTTCGATCGTGCTGAAGAACGTCATTGCAGGTGGTGAGGATATGGTGATTGATATCAAGGTCACTGATACGCCCCAACCGGAACCGGTGCCTTAAAATTGAATGAAAGATATATGAAACGACCTTAAAAAGATTGCTATCTCTGTCTTTCCACAGAAGGTAGGGATAGCTATCAATACATAACATACGAATTCCGCAACCTACACCCAGGGAGAATGCCCTGGGTGTAGGTTGCGGAATTCGTGTTTGTTACCCAAAAAAGAAAAAAGATATACACCATTATGCCAATAATTAACAGTACATTTGCCGTATCATATTATTTAATATTAAAACTACAATGAGAACGAAAGACTGGAAAGCGATACATACCCCCAGGATACTTGTGATAGGAGAAGATTCAAACTTGCAATGGTCAGAAACCGTAGCAAAGTACGCCATGTTTGCCGATTACTATTTCCGCAGCTTCCCGGAGGACCACGGAGAGCGCAGTAGAAACGTGGAGTCACGCAATCTCTTCAACTATGTGATGAGGCTCACCGATCATCAGTTAACTCCCGAAGATGTGTATATCACCAACCTATGTAACGATGATGTAGAACCGGCTCCCAAAGGAAAAAGAACTTTCATACCCGAAGAAAAAGCACAAAAAGGCATCGAACATATCAAATGGATTTTGTCGGAGAATCCTTCCATAAAATGTATATTAGCAATGTCTTTGCAAACAAATTATTGGCTTCAGCAACTTGGTTTCTACGAAGGTGATGCCGTTTTTTTACGGGCTGCCGAACCCAGACGCAACGGAAAAGAAAGCCTGTCGCCTTTCTATCAGCCGGTAGACGGTAAAGCATTTACCATGATCTGCGGTAAAGCTTATGACGCTACGGATTTCCCGGTAAAAGTATTCCCTGTGCTTCCTGCAAAAGACTATCCCTTGTCCGATCAGAATCTGGATCGTTATGCAAAAGCTCTGGACCAGGTAGTTAATTACTTTAGAACGAATAAGATATTTTAAACTCCGGAGCTTTTTATTCGTTTCCGGAGATAAAGCGTTTTAAATCACTCTTGTTGAAGACCCATTCGGGGGTATAGAGTTTGCCGGTAGTTTCGGATGAAAGTTCGTACCACGGAGAGAGTGAACGATTTTGAGGATTAACCAATAAATGTATCTGCTGCGCAGGCATATAGCTTTGTGCCAGCAGATATACTTTTTTCCGGGTTTGCGGATTCACCGCCACATCCATCACAATAACAGCATGCCCGGGAGAACCGCCTTGTATAAATACATCGCCGGGAGACAAAGAGGCATAAGGAACAGTAACAAGCTCTTTTGACAAGGAAGCCGTACCGGCGTACATAAATACTATATCCAGATATTTGCGGAAAGTCTTATAAGAATAATCGGGAGTAGTTGCGGCATACCACTGTACCTTGTTTCCGTTTACTTTAATACGATTACCCTCTGCCCACTTTTTATATTCGGCAGGGAAACCACTGGTGAAGTTGAACTTTATCTCATCATATCGTTTCTGTGCCCACAAATATTCAGCACGCAACCGTATCACAGCGTCAGCACACTGCTGCAAGTCACGATTACCGATCTCCATATCGATCACAGCGTAAGCCGCCGCCTGGTTCCGCTTCACCTGCCCGTTGTAAAGCAACACTTTACTCCCTGCCGGTAATAAAGACAGTGTCCGCAAATATGCTGTAAACGAATGGAGATCACAGGCTTCACGAACATAACCCGCAGGAGGCGTTACGCGGCTTTCAATGCTTTGCCCGGATACGGACAAAGCAGAAAGCGTAAACACAATACTTATAAGAAAAAGTGTCTTCATTAATAAACGACAGTTGATATAATCTGTATAAAGAGAATAAGAAATACCATGGCAATCGGATAAACCGTAGCATAAGCCACACTTGGGATATTACTGTCTACCATTGAGTCGGCAGCAGCAAGCCCCGGTGTACTGGTCATACCTCCGGTAATGGTTCCCAATAAGTCGAGTACATTAATTTTAAAGACCAGCCTACCTACCAGTACGGCCACCAACATAGGCACTATTGTAATGGCTGCCCCTACCCCAAACATCAGCAATCCACTCTCTTGGAAAGTAGCAACAAGAGTCTTCCCGGCAGATGTACCGACCTCTGCAAGAAAGAGTAATAAACCCAACTGGCGCAGAAGCTGGTTGGCAGGTCCGGACATAGACCAAAGAATAGGTCCGGTTTTACCCACTGCACTGAGCACCAGAGCCACGATCAGTACACCACCTGTCAATCCCGGAGAAAAAGACAATCCACCGGGAAAAGATATATTAAGTTTGCCAAATAATACACCAAGTACAATACCCATTGCGATAGGGAAGAAATCTGTGTCCGATAGCTTCTTAGCATCATTACCCAACAATCGTGCTATTCCCTGGATACCTTCTTTCTCACCTACTATCATCAATTTGTCACCAAACTTCAATGCAAGATCCGGTGACGGAGAAAGGTCAATACCACTTCGGCGAACACGCGTCACTGTACAACCAAAGTTACGTTGCAGGTTCAGATCACCCAGTTGCTTGTTTATCATGTCTTTCTTTGTAAGCAATAACGATTCAATCTCCTGAGTCTTATCCAAGGGGAGTTCACCTTCTTCACGCTTACCTATCAGCACAGCAAGTTGGTTTAAAGACTCATCACTGCCTACTGCCTGAATATAATCTCCTTCACGAAGCACGGTATGAGCGGTAGGAATAGATATTTCTTCTTCATGTTTCAAGCGGGAAATAACAGCACCGGTCATTGCACGTGCATTAATCTGCATCAGACTGCGACCAAAAACACTTGGATTAGTAACACGATAAATACAAGTTCCCAATTCGGGAAATTGTCCACGACGTTCTATTTCGAGACGGCGTGCCTCCTGGTCAAGATTAACCCGCATTATCTTAGGAAGTAATTTCACAAACAAAATAACACCGATAACACCAAACGGATAAGCAATACCATAAGCAATGGAAGCCATCGGAGAATTCGTGCTGTCAATAGCTACAGCAAGACCGGGAGTACTGGTCAGTGCACCGGCAATCAGTCCTACCACACTCGGAGTATCAATATCAAAAGCATACTTCAGCCCTACGGCCGTAAGCGAAGCCGAACAGATAATGAGCATCGTAATAAGAATCAAGGTCTTTCCTTTGCTTCGGAAAGAATCAAAAAATCCGGGACCGGCCTGAATACCAATCGTAAATATAAAAAGTACCAATCCGAAGTTACCCAACTCTTTGGGGATAATTACACCAAAATGTCCGAAAAGTAAAGCAATAAAAATGACCGCCGATACATCGAGCGATAGCCCCTTGATCTTGATTCTTCCCAACATGAAGCCTAAAGCAACAATCAGAAAAAGTGCAAAATAAGAGGAGTTCAATAAATCAGTAAGCATAGGTTTAAAGGGGTTTGTTAGTTTAGGGCGGCAAAGGTACGTAAAAAAGCCTCAATCAGCAAGTTTCTTCATCGCAGGTGGCGCCTTCACACTCAAACTCAAGCGTTACATGATGAATGCCCGCATCCTCTAATACATGCCTGATGAGATGCTTAGCTTCCTCCATATGATTCATTTCATCCAGTACAATATGTACAGTAAGTGCAGTTTCAGTGGTACTCAACGCCCAGATATGAAGATGATGGCACCCCACAACGCCGGGTTGTGAAAGTATAAGTTGTTCTATTTTCTCCGTATCCATTCCTACAGGTACTCCATCCAATGAAAGCCGAAGACTGTCATGCAACAGCCCCCAGGTAGATATAACGATAATAACTGCGATAACCAGGCCAATAATCGGATCGACAATGGTCCAGCCGGTACACATGATGATAATACCCGAAATCACTACTCCTACAGAGACCAGCGTATCAGCAGCCATATGCAGATACGCACCTTTTACATTCAGGTCTTTCTCTTTATCTTTCATAAAAAGCCAGGCAGTGACAGCGTTTATTACAACCCCTACCCCGGCTGTCCAGGCAATAGCAGCACCCTCTACAGGAGTAGGATGAAGCAACTTGCCTATACTTTCGGCAATGATGATACCAACAGCAACCAATAGAATCACTGCATTGAGCAGAGAAACCAATACCGTACTCTTTTTATAACCATATGTATAGCGGCTATTAGGATGTACTTTTGCCAAACGAAAAGCAAGCATAGCGAGCACAAGACTCGCTACATCTCCCAAGTTGTGTCCGGCATCGGAAAGCAAACTCAAAGAATCATAATAAAAACCGATGCCGAACTCAACAAGGACAAAAAGTATATTGAGCGTAATCCCTATAATGAACGATTTATTGAGCGACGATAACTGATGTACGTGCTCATGAGAATGATGTTCGTGATTGTGTATCATTATTATATTCTATTTTAGCCTGTCATGAAAAACAGAGCTTTATTCAAACAGGAAACATTTCATATCCTGAATTGGTTCAGGCAAACAAGTAAATTAAAAACATACCTGGTGAGTTCATACCCATAAATAAGTATTATCCTAAAAGGATTCATCATATTTAGGTATTGTCCTTTCTCTGCTTCACATGTAACTTTGCAACGATAAATAATAACAAAACAATGGTTCTTATCTCAAAACCAACTTCCAAACGAACACATTATCGCAGAAACATGACAATTCTTTTGTTATTTCTCATAATCGGTATTGTTACATTTTGCCTATGCCTCATTTCACACAATGACTCTAATGTCCATTGTCACTGTTTACAATGCCTTATGAATCATACCCCTGAAGATGGTGAGTATCTCTATAATCGCTACTTATCTCTTATCAGCCTTCTTTGGATATTACTGATATTCCTGCCGATTTACTTTTTCAAACACAGAAAAAAATAAAGCCTCCGGTTGATACGGAAGTGAACTGAAAACTTATCCGAAAGAAATTCTCTTCTCTCTTTTGTCTACTGTTTTTTTAATTACCTTTGCCGCTGAAATAACGCTTTTTCATCTTGAAACAATCGATATTTAGCCGGAATTAAACTAAAACCTAAAAACTGTGTTATACACATCAGAAACATGACTCTCTTTGCAGAGAAACAAGTGTGTTATTTTAGATTTAAAGATTTAATAAGGAGAAAAGATTTATGTTATCAGAAGAACAAGTGGAAGGAACTTCCAACACAGACAGTTGTCAGGCAATCGTAACATCTCAAGAGACAGCACAAACTGTTACCACCTATACTACCGGCACAGTAGCTACAACACCTGTCCGCCGAACATTTGAAGAACAAAAACCATTCATCTTCGGTATTGTAGGTTTCGCGGTATTGTACATTATTACACTTATCATTACCCGGATCGTAAAGAATCAATTAGCACGTTAAAACAATCCTATGGATATCCATCAAGAATTAAAAGAGCTTTCTAAATTCCTGTCGGAATACTCTACCAGCCTTATGGCCGTAGGAGTACAAACATCACGTATTGTACGCAACACCGCGCGCATAGCCGAATCATTCGGGTTCCTCTGCGACATGACGATCTTCCAGAAAACGATCATTATGACCTTGCGTGACGCCGACAACTCGCACTCATACAGTACTGTGAACAAAATAAAACCGATGGGATTGAACTTTGCCATCAACTCAGAGCTTAGTACCCTTAGCTGGCAGGCTTATGACGAGCGCCTTTCATTGACGGAACTGCAACACCGTTATCTGGACATTGTCAGCAAGCCACGCGAAAATAAATGGCTGGTACTAATCCTTGTAGCATTTGCCAATGCATCCTTTTGCCGTCTGTTTCAGGGAGACTTTACTTCGATGGGAATCGTATTCGTAGCCACTCTGACAGGTTTCTTTGTTCGCACCCTACTGATGGAATATCACTGGAACCATCTGGCTGTATTCATTATTTCCGCTTTCGTGGCTTCAATGATTGGTAGCACAGGTTATCTGATGCATTGGGGCAATACTCCGGATATGGCACTGGGTACAAGCGTGCTCTACCTTATTCCGGGGGTACCTTTGATTAATTCCATCATGGATATTATCGACGGACATGTATTGGCCGGTACTTCGAGATTTATCAATGCCTGTCTGCTTATCATCTGTATAGCGATAGGTCTGTCAATGACTCTTTTATTAACCGGAATAAGCACTTTATGACAGTACAGTTTATCACAGAGATTATACAAGATGGGGCCTTTGCCGCTATTGCTGCTATCGGATTTGCAATTATCTCAAATCCGCCCCGCAAGGCCATATTAATATCCGCTTTACTGGCTGCCGTAGGTCATGGATTGCGTTATTTTCTTATGCACACTGCTATGCCTCTGGAAATTGCAACAGCTTCGTTCTTTGCTGCCTTTTCTATCGGTCTACTGGCTATCCCGTTTGCAAAAGCTATTCATTGCCCGGCAGAAGTTTTTTCATTCCCATCTTTACTCCCCATGATTCCGGGAATGTTTGCTTATAAGAGCATTCTTGCATTAACTCAATTCATGCAAACAAAGGATGATACCGCCTCATTAAAATACTTGGTGGAATTTTGCCACAACGGAGCTACCACTATCTTTGTGCTTTTTGCCCTGGTAGTAGGTGCAGCCATACCGGTATTTATCTTCCATCGCCAATCATTCACAGCAACCCGTTTGCTGAAGAAGCTGGTGAAGAAATAAACAGAATAAAACAAGCCACCGGAATGATTCACTAACAATGTCATTCCGATGGCTGTCCCCTTTAAACACCTTTAAACAAAATGAAAAAATATGCCTCACTAACTAAACTAACTAACCCTTAGAGGCATATTTTAGATTTACGATTGAACGATTTACGATTATATAATTGAAGTAACCCCAATTATAAACTGTAAATTGTCTAATCGTAAATTTTTTCTTTATTTACGAGCTTCAGCAATGTAACTCAATGCTTCAGCACACTTAGCTGTAACATAAGCCCAGTCTTCAGCAGCTACTTTGTCGCTCGGGAAGAGCTTGGAACCCATACCTACGCAGAATACGCCAGCCTTAATCCAGGCAGTCAGATTTTCTTTAGTTGGCTCAACTCCACCAGTCACCATTAATTTAGACCATGACATCGGAGCCATCAGACCTTTTACAAAATTAGGACCATATACATCACCCGGGAATACTTTGCAAAGATCACAACCTACTTCCTGTGCGAAACCGACTTCGGATACAGAACCACATCCCGGAGTATAAGCTACCAAACGACGGTTACAGATCTTAGCGATTTCAAGGTTAAACAACGGACCTACTACGAAGTTAGCACCCAACTGAATATACAGTGCAGCAGTAGCCGGATCAACGATAGAGCCAATACCCATAGCCATTTCCGGACATTCCTTTGCAGCAAATTTCACTATTTCAGCAAATACTTCATGAGCAAAGTCACCACGATTCGTGAATTCGAAAGCACGAACACCACCGTCATAACAAGCCTTTACTACTTTTTTTGCAATTTCTGCATCTTTATGGTAGAATACAGGAACCATGCCGGTTGAACCAATCTTGTTCAGAACCGCTATTTTATCAAATTTTGCCACGACTATAATATTTACGATTAGACAATTTACGATTTACGATTGAAATTTCTTTTATTATATATTTACGATTAGACTTGCTTTAATTGATGGGCTTTCGATGTAACGATTGAACTTACTATTATCCGATAGAGTTCATCCGCTTCTTGTGATAAATCCAATAATTTTTCAGACTTTATCATACCACTATCTCCTATAATTTCCAGCCAATGTATCGTTTCATCCAATTCCTCCTCCACCATTTTCAACTTATTCAGAAAATCTTTATTGGACTTTCCTAAACAAGCTGCTCTATAATTAGCAGCAGGTGAAGTTCCTGAACGAACAATCTGTTTAGCAATAGCATTACCAGAAATCGTATTAGGCATACTATCTACCATTTTAATTATTCTCAGTGAGAACATTTTGAATCGTTTTTTCAATTCATCAGAGTCCATTATCCAAAAGTAATTTCAATCGTAAATAGTAAATCGTCTAATCGTAAATCTCTTTATCTTTGCACGCGTCCGCTTGCATCACCTCCTGCCAGCGCTTCCACCTCTTCTACTGATACAAGGTTGAAGTCACCATTGATAGTATGTTTCAGTGCAGAAGCAGCAACAGCAAATTCAAGAGCTTCACCCTGGTTCGGTTTCGTCATCAAGCCATGAATGATACCTCCGGAGAATGAATCACCACCACCTACACGGTCAATGATAGGATCAATGTCATAACGCTTTGAAGTATAGAACTCCTGACCATTGTAAATCATAGCCTTCCAACCATTGTGTGTAGCAGAGAAAGATTCACGCAATGTAGAAATTACATATTTGAATCCAAACTCTTTCATCATCTGCTGGAAGATACCTTTGTAACCTTCGGCATCCGTATGTC
Organism: Bacteroides sp.; assembly: GCA_019416685.1. GTDB lineage: Bacteria > Bacteroidota > Bacteroidia > Bacteroidales > Bacteroidaceae > Bacteroides. Next base: position 7,677 of record DXWV01000102.1, on the reverse strand, counting down.
CTGCTTCAACATCAGCATCCGGCTTGAAACCCAGACAGAGTTCTGCATCTTCTTCATTACCAATACATACATCTACATATTTCATTAACGGCTTCATGATAGACTGTGCTTTTTCTTTAGTCCATAGTTTCTTACGGAAATTCAAGTCTACAGACACTGTTACGCCATGACGTTTTGCAGCCTCACAAGCCAAACGAGTCAGTTCAGCAGCTTTATCAGAGATAGCCGGAGTGATACCAGACCAATGGAACCAGTCAGCACCTTCCATAATAGCGTCAAAATCAAAATCAGCGGCATCAGCTTCAGCGATAGAAGAATGAGCACGGTCATAAATTACTTTACTGGGACGCATAGAAGCTCCTGTTTCAAGATAATAGATACCTACGCGATCACCACCACGGGCAATAAAGTCTGTCTTTACACCATATTTACGCAATGCATTTACAGCAGACTGACCGATTTCGTGTTTAGGCAATTTTGATACGAAGTATGCATCGTGGCCATAGTTTGCACAGCTCACTGCAACGTTGGCTTCTCCACCACCGTATACTACATCAAAAGAATCAGATTGAACAAAACGAGTATTACCCGGAGTTGAT
>DXWV01000102.1:0-7068 GCA_019416685.1 Bacteroides sp. | reverse complement strand
ACAACAATTTTCGTAATTACAAAAATTGTTATATATTTGTGTCGAAAATATTAATATTATTATTGTGTACGAGCACAATATTGATTTACGATTTGATCATTTACGATTTACGATTGATAAAACTTCGTTCATTCAACCATAAGTCTGATGTCTTTTCAGTCGTAAATCGTAAATAGTCAAATCGTAAATATGAATAAGTTGCCTGATAGAATCAGAATCAAAGATATCGCCCGCCTGGCCGATGTATCAGTAGGAACGGTAGACCGCGTTATTCATGGACGCAGTGGAGTTTCCGAGTCAAGCCGGAAACGCGTTGAAGAGATCCTAAAACAGTTGGACTATCAGCCCAATATGTATGCAAGTGCATTAGCCTCCAATAAAAAATATTCTTTTGCATGTCTCCTCCCTCAACATTTAGAGGGGGAATACTGGACAGATGTAGAAAAAGGTATCAGTAAGGCACTCAGTACTTATTCGGATTTCAATACCACGGTAAAAACTACCTATTATGATCCTTATGATTACCAGTCTTTCGTTAATGCAAGTGAAGCTATTGTAGCGCAGCATCCCGACGGAGTGATGGTAGCACCTACCGTACGCGAATATACCCGGATTTTCACCGGACAATTAACAGAGTTGGATATACCTTATATATATATAGACTCAAATATTAAGGATATCCCCCCACTGGCTTTCTTCGGGCAAAACTCACGCCAAAGCGGATACTTTGCTGCACGTATGCTGATGTTACTGGCAGGAAACGAAAAAGAGATCGTCATCTTCCGCAAAATACATGAAGGTATCGTAGGATCCAATCAACAGGAGAACAGAGAAAAAGGATTCAGACAATATATGAAGGAACATCACCCTGCATGCAATATATTAGAACTGGATCTTCATGCCGAACGTAATGATGAAGATGCTCTCATGTTAGACAACTTCTTCCGAGAGCATCCTGCTGTGCGCAACGGAATCACATTTAACTCGAAAGTGTACATCGTAGGAGAATATCTGCAAACCCGGAAAAAGAATAATTTCAATTTGATCGGTTATGACCTTTTAGAGCGAAATGTAGCCTGCCTGAAACAGGGAAGTGTATATTTTCTTATAGCACAGCAACCGGAACTACAAGGATACAACGGTATCAAAACTTTATGTGATCATCTCATCTTTAAAAAAGAGGTAAATTGCATTAACTATATGCCTATTGATCTGTTAACAGTAGAAACAATAGACTATTACAGCAATAAATAAAATAGGTTCTTCAATCGTAGAATAGTAAATATAAATAAGTATCATGGAAACAAAGTATCTAAAAATCAACCCAGCTGACAACGTAGCCGTAGCCATCGTCAACCTACCTGCAGGAGAGAAACTTTCAGTAGACGGCATTGAGGTAATCCTGAATGAAGATGTTCCGGCCGGGCATAAGTTTGCCTTGAAAAACTTTGCTGAAGGAGAGGATGTCATCAAGTACGGTTATCCTATCGGGCATGCCAAAATGGCAAAGAAGCAGGGTGATTGGATGAATGAAAACAATATAAAGACCAACCTGGCCGGACTTCTGGAATATACTTATAATCCGGTAGAGGTATCACTTGATATTCCAAAGAAAGATCTGACCTTCAAGGGATATCGTCGTAAAAATGGCGATGTAGGTGTACGTAATGAAATATGGATTATTCCTACCGTAGGCTGTGTCAATGGTATTATCAATCAGTTGGCCGAAGGTTTACGTCGTGAAACGGAAGGTAAAGACGTGGATGCCATCGTAGCTTTTCCACACAACTACGGTTGTTCACAATTGGGTGACGACCACGAAAATACAAAGAAAATCCTTCGCGATATGGTGCTTCATCCCAATGCAGGTGCAGTGCTTATTGTAGGATTGGGATGTGAAAACAATCAACCGGATGTATTCCGCGAATTTCTGGGTGACTATGATCAGGACCGTGTGAAGTTTATGGTTACTCAGAAAGTGGGGGACGAATACGAAGAAGGTATGGCAATCCTACGCGAACTTTACGCTAAGGCTTCTAAAGACGAGCGTACCGAAGTTCCTTTGTCAGAACTGCGTGTAGGTTTAAAATGCGGTGGTTCTGATGGTTTCTCCGGCATTACAGCCAATCCATTGCTGGGCATGTTCTCAGACTTCCTTATAGCACAGGGTGGTACAAGTGTATTAACTGAAGTCCCTGAAATGTTCGGTGCCGAAACAATTCTGATGAATCGTTGTCACAATAAAGAGCTATTCCAGGAAACCGTTAAACTAATTAATGATTTTAAAGAATACTTCCTCTCACATGGTGAACCTGTAGGAGAAAACCCCTCACCGGGAAATAAAGCCGGAGGTATTTCTACACTGGAAGATAAAGCACTGGGATGTACACAGAAATGCGGTAAAAGTTATGTGGAAGGTGTATTACCTTACGGAGAACGCTTACAGGTGAAAGGTCTCAACTTGCTTTCTGCACCAGGTAATGATCTGGTGGCAGCCACTGCCCTTGCTTCCTGCGGTTGCCATATGGTGTTGTTTACTACCGGACGCGGCACTCCGTTTGGTACTTATGTACCTACTATGAAAATCTCTACCAACTCGACTCTGGCTAAGAATAAACCAGGATGGATCGATTTCAATGCAGGCGTTATCGTTGAAAATGAACCAATGGAAAAGACTTGCGAACGCTTCATTGACTATATTATCAAAGTTGCAAGCGGCGAATTTGTAAACAACGAAAAGAAAGGATATCGCGAAATCGCTATATTCAAGACAGGAGTAACGCTTTAAATCAGAAGTTAGAAGATAGTAGTTAGTAGTTAGAAGATAGAAGTTAGGAGTTAGAATAAAAGAGCCGGTAGTTAAATCTATATTAGTATGTAAATCATAAACACGCTGTATAGATTCTGACTACCGGCTACTATATTCCAACTACCAACTACTATATTCTAACCCCTATTACTCCCATTCTTAACTACTAATTATTATCTTTGCGATCCCAAAACAAGTACAACCCTATATAAATGAACGAAGAAAAGAATAGTAAGCACATCTCCGGTTGGTGGGCACTCAGCCCGCTATTTGTTTTCCTGTGTCTGTATCTGATAACCTCCATCATAGTCAATGATTTCTATAAAGTCCCCATTACAGTAGCTTTTCTGGTATCTTCCTGTTACGCTATCGCCATCACACGCGGCTTAAAGCTGGATCAACGGGTCTATCAGTTCTCTGTAGGAGCCTCCAATAAGAATATCATGCTGATGATCTGGATCTTTATTCTGGCCGGGGCTTTTGCACAAAGCGCCAAAGAGATGGGAGCCATTGATGCAACAGTAAACCTCACCTTACACATTCTTCCCGACAATTTGTTATTGGCTGGCATCTTTATAGCTTCCTGTTTCATCTCCCTTTCTATCGGAACCAGTGTAGGAACGATTGTAGCCCTTACTCCTGTTGCTACTGGCCTGGCACTGAAAACCGGTATAGATCTCCCGTTTATGGTAGCTATCGTTGTAGGTGGTTCCTTTTTTGGCGATAACCTGTCCTTTATTTCCGACACCACCATTGCTTCTACCAAAACACAAGGTTGCGTGATGCGTGACAAATTTCGCGTAAACTCAATGATCGTTGTACCTGCTGCACTTATTGTGCTGATTATTTATATCGTTCAAGGGTTATCAATCACCGCTCCTCCCCAAGTACAAGAAATCGAATGGCTCAAAGTCATCCCTTATCTTGTTGTATTGGGTACAGCCATAGCAGGTATCAACGTGATGATCGTTCTCTTGTTAGGCATCATCTCCACAGCCATCATAGGACTTGCCACAGGAAGCTTCGGTCTATTCGACTGGTTTGGAGCAATGGGAAACGGTATAACCGGAATGGGCGAACTTATCATCATCACCCTGCTTGCAGGCGGCATGCTCGAAACAATCCGTTATAACGGAGGTATTGATTTTATCATCGGAAAGTTAACCCGCCACGTCAACGGCAAGCGTGGAGCAGAACTCAGTATCGCTGCCCTTGTCAGCATAGCCAACCTCTGTACAGCCAACAATACAATTGCTATTATCACTACCGGACCTATTGCCAAAGACATTGCCGGAAGGTTCAACTTAGATCGTAGAAAAACAGCCAGTATCCTCGATACATTTTCATGTTTCATACAAGGTATCATCCCCTACGGAGCACAATTACTCATGGCAGCAGGACTGGCCAAAATCTCTCCGATCAGCATTGTGGGGAATTTGTATTACCCATTTACCATGGGGACATTTGCCTTCCTGGCTATTCTTTTCCGCTATCCGCGAAGATATTCATAATATTCTTCTAAAAAAGTTACAAATAGCATCTTCTGATGAAGATAACTTTACGATTTATAGTGTTTTATCACATATGAATCTTAATAAGATTCAAAAGTATTATCTATATTTGTGTTTAAATCTACAGACAACAGGAAGATATGTCAAATCTGAATTCCGATAAGCTTCTCAGATTAACCTCCATGGCACAAATTGGATGGTGGGAAGCAGACTTTAAAAATCAAAAATACACTTTATCAGAATTTATAGTAGACCTTTTGAGTCTTGAAAGTGATACTATTGAATTCAGAGATCTTCATAATCTTGTTCACGAAGACTACCGGGACAAATTGAGAGAGGCATCTCAAAACGTACTTTTGAGGCAAAAAAGCACGTATTTAACACGCTGTCAATATGCATTTAAGTCAATATTAAATACGTACTCTTTCTATTAAAAGAATCTATGATGTACAACACAAGATTATCTTACCTTTTACTTGCAAGAAATTAATTCCTCAACAGGTTAAAACATAGAATATAATAATGAAGAATAGGTCATGAAAAATAAAGAAATTACTAACTTTGCGTCATCATTCATAAACATCGTAAACGCACCTATATGTCATAACCCAATAATAGTCATGACTGTAGGGAATTAATTATAAATAAAGAGATGATCACATTTCCAAATGCCAAAATAAACCTGGGACTAAATATTACAGCAAAACGTCCGGACGGATATCATAATCTTGAAACCGTCTTCTATCCTGTACCTATAGAAGATGCATTGGAAATTCATGTATTAAATAATACAAATAAGAAATTTTCGTTGCATCAAGCTGGTATGGAAATAACAGGAAATGCAGAAGATAACCTTGTGGTAAAAGCCTATTTATTATTGGATAAAGAATTCAATCTCCCTCCGGTAGATATTCATTTATACAAACATATTCCATCGGGTGCCGGCTTAGGAGGAGGATCTTCGGATGCTGCTTTCATGTTGAAACTCTTGAATGAACGATTTGAATTGAAGCTAACAGATGAAAAATTAGAGGAATATGCAGCTACATTAGGAGCCGACTGTGCTTTTTTTATAAAGAATACCCCAACTTATGCAGAAGGAATCGGAAATATCTTCTCCCCTCTTTCACTCTCTTTAAAGGGTTATCAGATTCTGTTAGTCAAACCGGATATCTTTGTTTCTACCCGGGAAGCCTTCTCACTGATCAAGCCCCACGAACCGGAATATTCATTACAAGAAATTATAACTCACCCTGTCAGTGAATGGAAAGAACAAATGGTGAATGATTTTGAAGTAAGCGTATTCCCGCAATATCCTGTTATTGGAGAAATAAAAGAAGAATTGTATAAAAATGGAGCGATGTATGCCGCTATGAGTGGTTCGGGGTCATCAGTCTTTGGATTGTTTGCTCCGGATATCACAATACCGGATATTAACTTTGACGAACGAAGTTTTGTATTTAAAGGAAAACTATAAACTTTGAATAAAGTAAATAAGGAACGCGGGCGCACAGTCTACGTTCCTTATTTTTTTAATCTGAATCCTTCAATACAGAATAAATCCCATTACTCCTGCCATACAAATCATAATAATCGGATGAACCTTATATTTCCAGGTCAGAAAAAAGGTAGCAAAAAAAATCAGGATACTTTTGTAATCAATAAAATTATCCTTATTCATCAATAACAAAGCAGCCGCCCCAATCAAAGCCACAGACATAGGAAGCAATCCCGACATGGCAGCATTGACATATTTGTTGTTTTTGAATTTCACAAAGAAATAAGAGATAAACAATACCATCAGAAAAGAAGGCAAACAAACCGCTGTAGTGGCAATAACAGCCCCCCATATATTACCCGTTACCGTATAGCCTATATAGGTTGCACTGTTTATACCGATCGGACCGGGAGTCATTTGTGAGATTGCCACTACATCTGTAAACTGTTGCAACGTCAACCAATGATAACGCTCTACTATCTCAAATTGAATAAGAGAGAGCATTGCATATCCACCACCAAAACCAAATACACCAATTTTCAGATAAACACATATCAGTTGCCAGTAAATCATACGCTTCTTCCTTTCAATTTGTCTTTTAACCACAATGTATATACCAATCCTCCTATAATACCTGCCAACACAATATATACCGGCGATACACCAACCTTCCATATCAATACCGTACCTATTGCCGGAGCAATCAACTCCATATGTCCCATGCGAATAGCCTTTATAGCCGAAAGACAAGGTACCAGTATCAACGCCACAACAGCCGGACGAATGCCATTGAATATTCTGATAACATATGGATTATCCTGAAACTTATCAAAAAACAAAGCAATAATCAGGATAATAACAAATGAAGGTAAAATAGTACCCAAAGCACAAACTAAACTTCCCCAGAAGCCTCTCAATCTATAACCTACAAAGATTGATATATTAACAGCAAAGACTCCCGGCAAAGATTGTGTAATAGCAAACATCTGCATAAAATCTTCCTTAGTCATCCATTGGCGCTTCACTATCTCGCGCTCGATTAGAGGAATCATTGCATATCCTCCTCCTATGGTAAACATTCCTATTTTTACAAAATTGAGAAAAAGTGTCAGGTACATGTCTTATTCATAAAAGTAATGCTTGCAAAGGTAAGAAAAAAAGAAATATCAAAATTAAATAAGATAGGATATAACATAAAACGGTACCACGACTCACGTCGTAGTACCGTCACAACACAAACACAAAATAAA
>DXWV01000101.1 GCA_019416685.1 Bacteroides sp. | reverse complement strand
AGATTTAAGGTTAACAAAGGTTGGAGCAAGGCGTTGCTCCTTTTTTTATGCCTACACCTCTCAAATGCTCCTTCCAACTGTACCAACTCCCTATCGATTTTTACGCAACTTTGTGGTTATCTGAAAATAATCCCGTAAATTTGTTCCCAATTAAATGAAATAACATAATAAATCACTATAAACAAAAGGATTATCGCTATGGAATATAATTTCAGGGATATTGAAAAGAAGTGGCAGAAACGGTGGGTGGAAAGTAAAACCTACCAGGTGAAGGAAGATGAATCGAAACAAAAATTCTATGTACTGAATATGTTTCCTTATCCGTCGGGAGCAGGACTGCATGTAGGACATCCGCTGGGATACATTGCTTCGGACATTTACGCCCGCTACAAACGCCTGCAAGGTTTCAATGTACTGAATCCTATGGGATATGACGCATATGGCCTGCCTGCCGAACAGTATGCTATCCAGACAGGACAGCACCCTGCTATTACAACCATAAAGAATATCGACCGCTATCGGGAGCAATTAGATAAAATCGGGTTCTCTTTTGACTGGAATCGCGAAATACGTACGTGTGATCCGGAATATTATCACTGGACACAGTGGGCGTTTGTGAAAATGTTCAATAGCTATTATTGTAATGACGAACAGCAGGCACGCCCCATCGAAGAGCTTATCCAGGCTTTCGGAATCTACGGCACAGAAGGTATGAACGTTGCTTGTAGTGAGGAACTCAGCTTTACCGCCGACGAGTGGAAAGCAAAAAGTGAAAAGGAACAGCAGGAAATCCTGATGAATTACCGTATCGCTTACCTGGGAAACACCATGGTGAACTGGTGCCCGGATCTGGGAACAGTACTTGCCAACGATGAAGTTGTAGACGGTGTTTCCGAACGCGGTGGTTTTCCGGTTATCCAAAAGGTAATGCGCCAGTGGTGTCTCCGTGTATCCGCTTATGCCCAACGCCTGCTCGACGGTCTGGATACTGTAGAATGGACAGATTCACTGAAAGAGACTCAACGCAATTGGATTGGCCGGTCGGAAGGTGCCGAAATGCAGTTTAAAGTAAAAGACTCCGATATCGAATTTACCATTTTTACTACTCGTGCGGATACAGTATTCGGCGTGACTTTCATGGTACTTGCCCCCGAAAGTGAACTTGTAGCACAACTCACTACTCCCGGACAACAAGCAGAAGTAGATGCTTACCTTGAACGCACCAAAAAGCGTACGGAACGTGAACGCATTGCCGACCGCAGTGTAAGTGGTGTATTCTCCGGAAGCTATGCCATCAACCCACTGACAAACGAAGCTATTCCCGTATGGATCAGTGATTATGTATTGGCAGGCTATGGTACGGGAGCTATCATGGCCGTACCTGCACACGATAGCCGCGACTATGCATTTGCCAAGCACTTTGGCCTTGAAATCCGTCCGCTGATCGAAGGTTGCAATGTCAGTGAAGAAAGCTTCGATGCCAAAGAAGGTATCATGATGAACTCTCCACGTCCGGGTGCCCCCGAAGGTGGACTGGTATTGAATGGTCTGACTGTAAAAGAAGCCATTGCCAAAACAAAAGAATATATCCAAACTTCCGGACTGGGACGGGTAAAAGTAAACTTCCGCTTACGCGACGCCATCTTCTCACGCCAACGTTATTGGGGTGAACCCTTCCCGGTTTACTACAAAGACGGTATGCCCTATATGATTGACGAAGCCTGTCTGCCGCTCGAATTGCCGGAAGTTGACAAATTCCTGCCTACCGAAACCGGTGAGCCTCCATTGGGACATGCCACCAAATGGGCATGGGACACTGTGAACAAGTGCATAACCGAAAACGACAAGATAGATAATAAATCGATCTTCCCACTCGAGCTCAATACAATGCCGGGCTTTGCAGGATCTTCTGCATACTACCTCCGTTATATGGATCCACGTAATACCCAGGCACTTGTTGATCCCGCTATCTGCCAGTACTGGAAGAACGTTGATCTCTATGTGGGCGGTACGGAACATGCAACCGGACACCTGATTTACTCTCGTTTCTGGAATAAATTCCTGTACGACCTCAATGTATCTGTAATGGAAGAACCGTTCCAGAAACTCGTAAACCAGGGAATGATACAAGGACGCAGCAACTTTGTATACCGCATCAAGAATACCAATACGTTCGTTTCTCTGAACCTGAAAGATCAGTACGATGTCACTCCTATCCATGTAGATGTAAACATCGTATCCAATGATATTCTCGATCTGGAAGCTTTCAAAGCATGGCGTCCTGAATTTGAAACGGCAGAATTCATTCTTGAAGACGGCAAATATATCTGTGGCTGGGCAGTTGAAAAGATGAGTAAATCAATGTTCAACGTTGTCAACCCGGATATGATTGTAGAGAAATACGGTGCCGATACACTCCGCATGTACGAAATGTTCCTCGGCCCGGTAGAACAAGCCAAACCGTGGGATACAAACGGTATTGACGGCGTACACCGCTTTATCCGTAAATTCTGGGCACTGTTCTATAACCGTAACGAAGAGTATATCGTAACAGACGAACCGGCTACTAAAGAAGAGTTGAAGTCATTGCACAAACTGATTAAGAAAGTGACAAGTGACATCGAGCAATTCTCTTACAATACTTCAGTAAGTGCATTCATGATCTGTGTAAATGAACTCAGTACACTGAAATGCAGCAAGAAGGAGATATTGGAAAAATTGGTAATCGTCCTTGCTCCCTTCGCTCCGCACGTATGCGAAGAGCTATGGGATACATTGGGAAATGCTACCTCGGTTTGTGATGCCCAATGGCCGGCTTTCAACGAAGAATACCTGAAAGAAGACGTAGTAAACTACACCATCTCTTTCAACGGTAAAGCCCGTTTTACTATGGAGTTTCCGGCAGATGCTGCCAGTGATGCTATCCAGGCGGAAGTATTGGCAGACGAACGTTCGCAGAAATGGACGGAAGGTAAAACTCCGAAAAAGGTAATTGTAGTGCCGAAGAAGATTGTAAACGTTGTGATTTAAAATAAAATCTATATGTATAAACCTACAAAAGCTGAAGTGATGCGGGAAGCCAGAGATTACATCTTCATCACACTCGGATTGTTCAGTTATGCCCTCGGATGGGCTGCTTTTCTGATCCCGTATCAGATTACCACCGGGGGTACTACAGGTATTGGTGCCATCATCTATTATGCCACGGGATTTCCCATCCAATGGTCCTATTTCATCATCAATGCCGTACTGATGACTTTTGCCATCAAGATACTCGGTCCGAAGTTCAGCATTAAAACCACGTATGCCATTTTCATGCTTACGTTTCTGCTATGGTTTCTACAATTAGTAGTAAACGGGGCAGATGGTGTTCCTCCCAAAGTATTGGGCGAAGGACAGGACTTCATGGCCTGCCTGATCGGAGCAGTAATGTGTGGTATAGGTTTAGGCGTAGTATTCAACTGTAACGGAAGCACCGGCGGTACGGATATTATTGCCGCTATTGTCAACAAATACAAAGACGTCACTCTGGGACGTATGATTATGATTTGTGACGTTGTCATCATCAGCTCTTGTTATTTCGTTTTCAACGACTGGCGAAGAGTGATATTCGGCTTTGTAACGCTGCTTATTATCGGTTTTGTACTGGACTATATTGTAAATAGTGCCCGTCAATCCGTACAGTTCTTTATTTTCTCTAAAGACTACGAAAAGATTGCCGACCGGATAACCAAAGAGACCCACCGCGGAGTGACCGTACTCGATGGTATAGGGTGGTATAGCAAACACAATGTAAAAGTGCTTGTGGTACTCGCCTATAAGCGTCAGTCGGTTGAGATATTCCGGTTGGTAAAGGACATAGACCCCAATGCTTTCATCTCTCAAAGCTCGGTCATTGGAGTATACGGAGAGGGGTTTGACAGGCTGAAGGTAAAATAAAAGCAACTTATATCTTCAACCATTAAAACACAGATTAACGCCAATTATCGCAGATTTAATTCAATCTTTGCGTAAATTCGCGTTAATCTGTGTTTTTATAATAGCTAATTTTACATTTAACGCATTCTGTTTATAGATATTACACGCTCATTTAAGGTATATCGATAGCTCCGTAAGGCAAATCCATTGCCGCTCCCTCTTCTATCTCAAGACAGGCATTGTCACGTAACTTAATCACACCGTTGTTCTTTACTACAATCGTTCCCCCCTTCTGTACTACAACCCTTGCATTCAAGATATTGCCTCCATCTACTTCAAGCGTAGTCCCCGAACGAACTATCACCGATGAAGTATTATTCAGGGTCATCGTCTTACCACTCGGAACCACCAGCCGTCCCGATTGTAATACCACATTTCCACACGGAGATTCCCCGTCCCATGTTTCATTGGCATTTATCAGCATCGGTTTACAAACTGTCGGGAAATACTCTCCCGTATTCTGCGGATTGCCACGCTTAACACCCCATTCTATAGCTGTGGGAATACCTTCGGTCTTCCACACATACAAATCTTTCTCATTACCGGCGACTATTTCATTTCTTCCATCATTATCTATATCTGCCACACAAGGAGTATCTTGAAATTCTTCATCCGACATAATTGGAAATCCTACAATATCAGTACCGTCATTGTGTAAAGCATAAATGTATTTATTGCAACAGAATACAATATCCGGTATAGCATCCCCATCTACATCAGCTAAAATGGGTGTATTTACATTAGCTGCCCAATCTATTTGCGGTAATAACCCATTGATATGCCTGCTGAAAATAGTATCGCCATTATGTTTCCACGCCTTTACCGTTTCATGCCCCAATATAACTACTTCCAAATGTCCATCATTATTTATATCGCCTACCGCTAGACTATGATCTAATGTATAGGAAGTTGTATAAGGAACTGTCTGACTCTCATCCCAACCGGAAACTTTCTTATCTCCTTCCAAACTTATGGCATAAACATGACTAACAGCTATATTGCATTGAGAAAAAACCAGTTCTTTTTTTCCATCTTCATTCAAATCACACACCACAGGTGCAGAAGACAAATGAAGATTTCCTGCTCCCCAAAATGGATTGGTAGTAAAAGGTGTTCCATCTTGTCGCCAAATATAAATACCCAAAGAATCATACGAAGCTATAATTTCCATCTGCCCGTCATCATCAAGATCAGCAACTGTCAAAGCGGAATAATTACGATTTCTATCATCAGTAACATTCGGATTCAATCGTCTTAACTCCTTTCCATTATGATCCAGAATAAAAATATCAGAAGTTTGGTGCGATTTAATAAGAACTTCCATTGTACCATCCGAACTCCCATCCAGATTAGCTATTACCGGACTTTGATGCATTGAATACGGAATTTTCTTCTCCCATAGTAAATCCGGTTTATGATCACCATCCTTATCAAATGGAGAATAACAATAAACTGCGTTTTTATTTCCATCCTTATTCTCCCACGTAGATACGACTATATTTTGTTCTCCATTCCCAGCTAAATCTCCGAAAGCAACTTGTCCTTTCATCATTATTGGCGATTTCGCAAACCCACTTACTGTAGTCACATTTCCATCAATATCAAACAATTCCTCACCTGTAGGACGGAATCCCATCAAATAGCTGGTACGGTCATTCCACCGGGAATCATAAATCCAGAATATTTCTTGCTTACCATCATTATCTACATCTGCAATATTGGGACAAGATTCAGATGAATAAGTACCGGTAGTAATTCGTCTTGGGAACGGACTAACCACCGGATACGAAGTCCACGCCCGGTAAGCTGTACACCAGTTACTTTCATTCCCATTAGCAGAAACTGCCGCAACTTTATAATGAAATACGGTTCGTCCGGTAAGATTTTCATCTAAATAATAAGCGGCAGTCAAAGGAAATTTATTCAGCTTTCTGTATGTTCCATTTTCTCCATTATCACTACGGTATATATTATAACTTATCTTGTCACCCATAGATGGCCAATACACATTTATCGAAGTATTACCAGATTGAGTTTTTATAGTTGACACATCTATAGCAGCAGGCCTCAACAGTGGGTTTACCGAGAAATTCCAGGTCTTTCCATATTTATTACTAACCTGCAATGTAAAATTCAATGTCCCTGTATAGCTACTTGATGTCTGAAATTGAAAAGCAATCGTATTTGTCTTTGTCTCAGTAAAAGGAATAGATGGATAAGCTACTTGTGTAGACGGACACGATGCCTGTATATTGTTTGAAATAAGTACGGCTTTCAATCCAATAGCTTCGGCCCTTCCAATATTCATTAAATCAATATTCATCTTCACCGTTTCACCTGCTTCCACTGTAGTATTCCCATTGCTTGTCCAGGTAATCTTTTGATTACCAATTTCAATTTCAGGAGCATAAATATTATCTATCTTAAGCGGTTGAGTTTTAGTTTCACCATTTACTGATATTTGTAGATTCAAGTTTATTCCACTGGAATTATTTCTCAGATGTTCCCCGCTATCTTTATTTATTTTGAAAACGAACGGAGTAACAGATCCCACTACAGCATTACCGGCAATATTCCCAAATGTAGCATTAGCATTTACGATCTCTATATCATCGGATGTACTTACTAAAGATGCTGTTACTCCATTTAATGCGCTGTTTCCCGTATTTCTCAATTTTACAGTCAATTCAATCGTTTCTCCGGCATCCAACTGTCCGTCACCATTTCCAATGCTCGCACCGGTCCCCTTGTCATTGTAAATTAGATCTTCAACAGCTATAGCTGGCTCACTACCATTTTGCAATACTTGAATGTCTCTTTCAACCGGTCTGAAATTATGGGCAGTGACTGTTACATTCACAACTCCTAATGTCTGTACAGGTACATTAATAGTATGACTTCCATTAGTTAGTTGATCCACAATATACAGTTCGTCCTTTTTCTGAATGCAGATTTTTGCAACATCATTTTGTGGTAAACCATTTATAACTACTGTTATAGTATTATTTCCGGTTTGTATAGATTCTGGTGTTATTGAAACATTCAATGTGTTGGGATTATCGGTCCAGACTTGCATTTCGGGATCACCAAAAAGATGAAATGCGCAATTCTTAGCAAAACCATCCCATTCTTTTTTGAAATAATCATCCATTATTTTCTGGTGTAAGACAGCCAGGCTATATCTATTAATAAATCCACTACTCTGTGCAAAAAGTTCCTTCAAAAAAATATCAAATGTTTTATGCTCATTTGAATATCCAGAATCTGTATTACCAAAAACTGCAACCGCTCCTCCATTCGAATTAGTCAAAAAATGCTCTACAATGCAATCTTTTGTAATATCTGCTGGCGAACAACCTCCCGACATTAATATATTATAATAATATCCATTATGCAAATTATCAATATCCCAGTTTGACACAGACTCATTTTTATCTTTAGATGAAGTACCCATACTTCCTGCTGATGAATGATCCATATGATAAATCAAATGAAAATGGTTCAAACCGGAATTTCCACCATCTTGTAAAGCAGCAATAAAATTAATCTTATTTAATTCTTCTCCCTTATTTGATGTATCTATATATATATCATTATTATGTCTGCCACTACAAACAGAAGTATTATTATTACAATTATAGTGATCATAAATTAGCCAACGATTAAGTCCAGTATTGTTGTAATAATTTGCAATATTCTTTCTTCCACTATCAGATAACGAACCTATATTGTCTTCATCTTTTGATATAAAAGCATCAGCAGCCATAGAATTCTTCATATAAGAATAATCAATATTCATATCAACCTTTTCATAGTGAATAATCTTATTTACAAAAATTTCTGCTTCTGACAAATTCTCAACAGGTGCTCTTCCTAATCTGAATGACCAACCTAAATCTTCACTTTCACTATAATCTCCAGATTCAAAAAATATATTATTTCTATTACCATCAAAATTTCCATTTTCAACGCAAGCATAATAGAAATCTACGGCAACCCAATCTTTACTCTTATCATCCCTCGATTTTTTCACACGCGCAGGAATTATATTCGTATCTCCACCCAATAGTACAAATAGCGATCCATAGTTGCGTCTCATGTAAATTAAATAATTACGGATTTTTTCTTGTAAATCGCTTCCTGGATATGAAATTACAATATTCTCCACAGTCTCTATTATAGTAGGCACTCCTTTCTTCGTTTTCCAATCAGCTAATAATTGAAATGCACTTTTCAAATTTTCATTAGTTATAATCAAATATTCCGGTAATTTATATTCTAACGAAGAAATCGAACTCCTATCCGAAGCGAATGATGCAGGTTGCTTAATATTTGGAAAGAAATTATCTAACATTTCTTTATTATCTACAATAGAACGGATATAATCTCTATCCAAACGTTTTAATACTTCAGATTGATTTTTCACAGTATGCGCAGAGAAAAGAGATTTAGCAGCAGAATAAATCAAAGAAAAAGAGATTTCACACGAATACAATTCTTTCTTTTTAGGAATATATTCTAATGGATAAAATCGTACTGTGACCAAATGATATCCAAAATCTTCCCGATCTGAGATTATTTCAGCATATTTACCAGGAAAAGGATTAGACGAATTATACACAGTAGAATTAGGTTCCACCCAATCATTTACCATATCAAAACCAATGGGTACGCGAGGTTGAACCGGATATAACATTATATCCTTTGTTATTAGATTCTTCCTTACCGACTCTATTCGCAAAGAGACTTCTGCATTCACAGGTATCAAAAACGTTTTAGTACAAAATGGAATTTGGGGCATCCCCACAGTAGTTATGTACTCCGTCTCTGTTCCTATCTCTGTATAACTATTATTTAATTGAAGAGTAAAATCACTACCTCTTTCCCATCTTATCGTACCATTAATTTGAGCATTTAATGTCCAACTTACCAACAACACAATTACAGTTCCTATTATCTTTTTCATACCCTGTGTATTCTTATTTACATAATTTAAATACCTCTTCAATACCATCTGCATAGATCACTTTCAATATAAAAAGTTCCGGAGTCTGATCAGGTACCTCTTCACTATAGTGATTACCGTTCAAAATACAATCAGCTATTTCTAAACCATTTAAATTATAGATCATTACTCTCGACAGTTCTTTTTCACTTGTCAAATTCAAATAACCATCAGTCAAACTTATCTGCAAAGTAGTAGGAGATAGTATCAGTTTTAAAGATGAAGGAGTTTCTACATCATTTATAGTCTTAAACTCTTTCCAACCTACAGTATTATAATATACATCAAAACTAATATCTGGTACATAGAGCTCTATTGCACGAGGATACGCAAACGGATCTCCAATAATAAGAGGAGGAGTAATAGTACGGCAAGTAACTCTCCATAATCTTCGATAATAAGGATCATCAGTTCTTGTTGGAATAGGAGAAATAACCCAAAAAGCATGATCGCCTATTTCTTTTAATGTAGAGGGTAATATGACATGTTGTAAGGTCGCACTTTCAAATGCTCTTTCTTCTACAAATTCAGTTCCTTCAGGAATTGAATATTCCCCGATATAATAATCTCCATCTTTTTGGGGAGGATATTTAAGTAATACTCTCTTGTCTTTAGAAAATAAAACTCCTTCTATTAATGAACAATCTAAATTGTTATTTGATAATCTAAATTCTTTTATATGTGAATATTCAAAAATACCTTTACCTACTATTGCAGGAAAATTCGACCAAACAATGCAAGTAGCAGAACTTCCAGCAAAGGCATCATCCCTTATTTCTTTCAACGAGGTTGGTAAAGTTATCTCATGTAAATAGGCAGTACTTAAAAAAGCTTCTTTATCTATAATTTCCGTACCCTCCGGAATAACATATTTTTCATCTATTCTTTCTCTTGGATACTTAATTAATGTTTTCCCATCAGTGGAAAATATGACACCATCAATAATTACATTCTGAGAATACAATAGAGTACCCCAAAATATGAAAAACGTAAACTGTAATATTCTATTCATAATTCAATATGTTTCATTAAAAATGTATTTTATATAACTTCGTCATTCATACATATAACAACAAATATGTTCTTTTTCTACAAAACTTAAAAAGACAGTTTAAAAGTTTCCTTATTACCATCAACAGTAGTAACTTTCACTAAAAGCAATTCTTTTGGTAGTTTTGAAGCAACCAATTGCCATGTCCTATTATTGATACATTCACTCCAAATACAAACCCCATTAGCATCATATACATTTATCGTTTCAATTTCTTTGTCACTTTTCAAATACAACATACCACTCTCTATCCAAACTTTTGAAATTGAATTTCCTACTTGATTAGATTTTATACCAGTTCCGTTGATAGAATAAAAATCTTTCCAATAACGGGTATTACGATAAATATCAAAGCTTTCTTCAGGAACTAATAAATTAACATAATATGAATCTATAAAAGGATCTCCCACTATAATAGGAGGAGTTAACGCATTACAAGCCACATTAAAAATCCAGCGATGACCATAACCTGCAGTTGGAATAAAATCTCTCAGAGAAAAAGCCGCATCTTCTATTAATTTTAGAGAAGAAGGTAAAATGACCCCACCATATATTTCACTCTCTTCAAAAGCCCTCTTAAAAATAACTTCTGTACCTTCCGGTATTTCATATTTCTCATCAAGATCCATTTTTTTATTAGGAAAACGGAAAAGAGTCTTTTGGTCTTTAGAAAAAAGAACACCATCCACTAATATACAATTATCACTGTTTTCTGAAACGTGAAATGTCAACAATTCATTTCTATAAAAAATATAGTCCCCTATAGATTCAGGAAAATGTTCCCATGTTATAGAAGATAAACTATTATCCCTAAAGGCAAAACTTCTTATTTCTTTTAGAGACAATGGTAAAATAATACTTTTCAAATGCCAATTGTCATAAAAAGCTTCTGAATCTATTATTTCTACACCTTCAGGAACAACGTATTCTTCATCGAATTTATTTTTCGGATATTTAATTAGTATTTTTCCATCTGCAGAAAAAGTAATGTCATCAACCACCACTTTTTTAGAATACTCCAAAGAAAAAGATAAATCACAGAGATATAATTTCCTTTCAGAAGGAATGTATTCGAGCGGATAGAAACTAACTGAAACAATATGTTCACCAAAGTCCACTCTATCAGAAATAATTTCAGCATATCGTCCCGGAAAAGGATTTGGTGAATTATAAACCCACTCATTAGGTTCTACCCAATTGGAATACCCTCCTCCCACTGGAATAGGATATTGGACTGGAACTATTAATAAATTCTCACCTACTAAACGCCGATTTACAGAAGTTATTCGAATTGCTGTTACTACTACATCATTAGGCAAAACAAAAGATTTCACACAACATGGAATTTCAGGATTTCCAACTTCTTCTGTATATGATTCTGACAAAATATGAGCATATTCGTATCCTGTTTGGATAGAAAAATCTACATTTTCTTCCCACCTGATAATACCACTTATTACTTGTGCATGAACAGCACATAAGAATAATGCTAACAAAACAGTTAATATATATCTTTTCATAATATTCTAATTTTGGTCGTTTAAACGCTTATTGATTTTCATCAACAAAAAAAGTAATAACATCAACTATCACGTCTTACGAATATAGTAAAGTGCTCCAAAATATGAAAATCGTAAATTGTAATATTCTATTCATAATTACCTCACATTTATTCGGTTAATATCATCTTTTTCGTATCAACTTCTTTGCCATCTACAATCAATGAATACATATACATTCCCGGAGTCAATTCATAACCATTGATAGTTACTGAACCATTTCCTCGTGACTCAATATTGAGTTGTTTAATCTGTTTTCCTTGAAGGTTATAGATATGAATACTGGCTCTGGAAGATGTTTCGGGGATAAAAAAAGAAATGATAGTCTGTTCCTTAAAAGGATTGGGTATGTTTGAATAAAGTTTGGCTTTCAGCTTTTCATCTAGTAATGAGTTTACATCCGATTGCTTGTCTACATCACTGATAGTAGATCGGGCTTGAATGCTTTTAGCTTGTTTCAATTCGTCAATTTCATTCTGCTGTTCTTTGATGGCTTCCACTAATAAAGGAATAATTTCAGAATAAGCAATGGCTTTCTTTCCATTGGGTAATGTATAAACAGCTTCCGGGAATATTTCTTCCAATTCCTGTGCGATAAAACCAGCCTTCTTTCTTTTCTTTTCAGCTTTTATCTTATTGACGATTTCAACCGGTACAGGAAATTGAGAAGATAAAGTATCTCGGGAAGAAACATCACTTTGAAGAGTATTTGCAGTAGGTGCTGTTTCTTCAACTTGTTCTTTCAGTTTATAAGTAACCCCACGAATTTGCTTTATTTTGTTCAAACTATTGTTTATCGAAGTTATATTTTCTTTGTAAAATTCATCGGAAGCTGTCAATAAACTACCCTTTGAATAAACAGTTCCGTCACCAGCTACATAAAAAGTAAGTGGGCCACCGCCATTCCGAACATCTCTTACAACATAAGCCATATCAGTATCCCGCCATGAGTAAACCCGTATTATATCGCCATAATCGTGAGAATACTTTGCATAAGCCATTAATGCGGCTTTTCCCCCGTAAGTATATACATTAATATAATCTGGAGTATTTAATCCTATGGAAGGATCGGCTCCAAGACCAATACCGCCATCCTTATTTATTGTTATTCCTTGTTTTGCTACTCCACCAAAATTCAAATAACCATAATCTCCATTAGAATATAATTTAAAAAGAAGAGGATTGGTCAATGCGCTGTTATAAATGGTCAATCCACCGGCAGTACCTGTTTTTCCAATATCCAAAAAACCGTACTTAGGAGTAGCAGTTCCAATTCCAACTTTACCATTCGAAAGAACTTTTAATTGTGCATGACTCGCTGAACAACAGAAGAAAAGAATAATTAAGATAAAAATTGCATTGTTAGTTTTCATAATTGTATATTTTTAAAGTTATATTTTATAAAAATAAACAATATGAAACTAAAAAGCAATCAAAAACTATTTTATTCAATATTACATATCAATAATTCATATTATTTAACAATACTCACAATTTATCTGTAACAAATTTAATCATAGAAAATAATAGATGAAATATGAAAAAAAATCGCTATTCATTATATATCTATAGAACTCTCTAATTATTGACCAAATAGTAAAGCCAAATATTTTCCACATTTACCTCTATTCTTTATATATAAAAGTATTTTATAAATAAGAAAAGGTACGTATATTCCTGATACTATTGCCAAAAAGGTTACCATTTGCCATGAAATAGGAATAAATTCTGTCAATAAATTCTGAAATGCTACTTGAGGAAACCAAGAAAAAAGATAAATAGCTGAAGAAGAACCATATAAGATATTAAGGAATGTCCATTTCTTTTCAATATATAAATATCCTAATGAAATACTCATTAGGATTCCATTTATGGACTTAATGATATAAACAGTAGAATATAAATAAATATGAGATGGAAGAATGGAATAGGGTGGATTAGAAGTATGAAATAAAAGTAGTAGTATAGAAATTGAGAAAGTAATGATAAGTGTAATATGAGATTTCAAGTATAACATCCTATCAATTTGTTTTTGAAATTGAGAATAATAAATGCCTAATACGAAATAAGCTAAATAATGAATAACTCCTTCCAAGTTAAACAAAAGAAATCCGCGCAATGGATTGTAAATCATCAACAATAATAATCCTATTATGACAAAATATAACTTTTTAGAATTATTACATTTACCCAATAACCATATTATCAAGACACTAATTACTGTAATTATAAATAAAGTTGGCAAAAACCAATAAATTCTTATAACATTATCCCATGGATAAATAAGCATATGTATCCATGCTTCAAAATTACCATCTATTGGATGTAATGCATAATGACTAAGGTAAACTTTAGGTAGAAAAACAAGACTACTAATAAATAAATATGGCAATAACAATCGCTTAACTTTTTGATATACAAAATTCAAATAATTATTTGAAACTAAATTATCAATAGAATTTTCTTTTTTTTGTAAAGTATATTGCAATAAATATCCGGAAATAAATACAAATAATGGCATATGAAAACTATAGATCCAATCTCTAAATGGCTGTAAAGGATTATCGTCCGACCAAGTAGTATTTGCATGTCCAATAACTACCAATATAATACCATAAATTTGAAGAAATGAAATTAAATAATTTTTTTTCATCAATAGTACTTAATTTATTATAGAAATATATGAGAATCAAATATATATCTAAATTCGAAAATTACATTATTAATAACAGAATAATCAATATCTTAATAACAACCCAAAAATAATACGTCTATTTTTAGGATGTTATTTAAATTTTCTACCTATAATAAAAGGACAATACTTATTTATAAAGAAAATCAAAGGCAAACAGAGAATCATGCTAATAATGCTAAATAGAATATTCACCCCTATTTTTCCTTCTAAAACAGTAAGAGGAATAGATAAGATATAAACCATCACAGCTTTTATAAAAGAAAATGTCATTAAATGAAATCCACTTATGATTATAGTATTATTTGAAAGATATTTAATCCAGTTAGCATCGCCAAACCATGAAGATAAATAAAGGCATATATTAACTATAAAAATTATACCAGCTGTCCCTCCCAATAAAAACAAAAAATAATTATTATAAAAGTTTTTATACATTTCTACTCTTCCATTCAAAATGGATGCCCATATTAAAATTCCTAAAGCTATAATCAAATATAAAACATTGGACTTTCTAAAGAATTCTTTTTCTTTCATCATATATCCAAATACATAAAATATCATAGCAACGATAGCTGTATTAAAACTAAAAGGCATGAGGTATGGATTAAACGTATAATTAAGATAAGCTACCATAATAAAAATTATTAATCCAATCCAAAAATGTTTTATCCTTTTAAATAACAAATAAAACAAATTTTCCACTACAAATAAACATACAAGAAACCAGATAGGAACATCATGTATCAATTTACTTCCATTCCCTAATAAAGCGCCAATTAACGGATCATACCATGGAATATTTGCATTAGCATCATCCCCAAAATGTCTTCCTAAAACAAACCAGAATAAATAGGTAATTATGTTTATCCATACATAAGGGATAATTAATTGCCTAAACCTTTTTTTTACAAAATCTTTATAGACAGGATTTCGTGAGAATGAAAAAAGATATCCTGATATAAAAAAGAATACAGGCATATGAAATATATAAATACCATCTTTAAAAGAGAAAAATAAATTGGTATGCCCTAATACTACCAAATATATTCCTATTACTTTACCATAATCTATCCAATCTATGCGCCTCATAATCAATTTTCCAATATACTAAATTTTTTATTAATGTATTCACTCTCTATATCAGCAGCATCTAATATGCTATGAAACATAAAATCAGTTCTATAGTGTTTCATTTTATTTTTGTTTAAGTTGCGAATCTTATCAGGATACGCTAAAGCATAAGAAGAAGAATACCAAACAAAACATGCTGGACGATGTAACATAGGATAATCTTCTGCATGAAGATAATAACCATCTTCGCCCAAAGCTTCACCATGATCGGACAGGAAAAATAAAATAGCTTTCTTTTCCTTCAATTCATCAATTAACCGACTCATGATATAATCTGTATATAAAACTGTGTTATCATAAGAATTTATCATCTCTTCACGCGTGCAGGAGGAAACAACTCTACTTTTAATGACAGGCTTAAACTGTTCAAAAGAATCAGGAAAACGGGCATTATACCACCAATGAGAACCTATGGTATGCAAAAGGATAAATTTCTTTGTGTTTCCGTGCTGAAGTTCATCCTTATAATAAGGTAATAAATCACCATCAAGCCATTTATCAAACTTATACAATGACTGTCCCCTATTAGCATAAATCAATGTATCACATTCATTCATAAAATATACATAGGTATCAACAGACTCCTGATTGGCAATCCAGGAAGTACGATAACCCGCCTGCTTGAACAGAGTTATAAAAGATTGCTCATTATAGGCTCTTTCAGGATAAATACTGTCGGCACGAGTCAGGATATGGGGAACACTGGTATGTGTGTAATATGCTTCTGTATATATATCAGGAAAAGATACTACAGATGTATCTTTAGCCAAAAGTGGAGTTGTATTGCGTTCATATCCATTCAGCTGAAGATGGTCGTAGCGTAAAGATTCTCCTAATACAAATATTACTGTCAAAGAATCACTATGACATATAGCTTGTGATTCGTCGAAAGTATCTCTTTTTTCTGAAATAATCTTTTTTTCGTCTATATAACGACATATATTATAATAAATAGAATAAGGTATTCTTTCTGTTACAGGACGAATCAATCTGGGTATCCACGCGTTAGTCAGCATTATTAACACGAATGCAACCAATAAATGAAAATACCATTTTTCTACTTTTATATATTTCCATCTGTAATAAACACAAAAAGCAGAAAAGCAAAGAGATAATATAATCCAAATAACAAGTTGAAAACTAAAAACATCCAAACAAGTACGTGCATCGTTTACCAAGGCTAAATCAATGATCATCGGAGTCAATGCAACTTGCAGGGTATATCTGAAATAAGTCAGCAGGGTACACAAAACAGTTAATAAAGGGAAGAAAACAGCAAACACGTATTTATTCAGAACTAAAGCATACAAAAGTCCCATGGTACCCATTACAACTACTCCCCATTGCATGGCAAGAATGCAAAAGTCTTTAACACCCCCAAAAGGTGAACCATAAAACTCTGAAAAAATAAATGCAAATCCATAAAACAATGTAAGTAATGCGATTAAAATCCAAAGTTTTACGTTATTTGTTTTCAAAATCCGTCTCATTCTGTATTTTTGTGAAATATAATATATCAAATATAACGCAGAATGAAAAGAAAACTTGTCTTTGCTACTAATAATCTTCATAAATTAGAAGAAGTATCAGCTATTTTAGGCAATCAAATAGAACTCCTCAGCCTAAATGATATAAACTGTCATACAAATATTCCGGAAACAGCTGATACTCTGGAAGGAAATGCGCTGCTAAAATCTCAGTTTATCTATGAGAATTATGGAATGAATTGTTTTGCTGACGATACCGGGCTTGAGGTTGAAGCATTAGAAGGAGCTCCCGGGGTATATTCTGCCCGTTATGCCGGTTATGGACATAATTCAGAAGCCAATATGATTAAATTGCTCGATAATTTAAAAGAAAAAAACAACCGTAAAGCGCAATTTCGTACAGCTATTTCACTTATTATCGATGGAAATAAATATTTGTTTGAAGGAATTATAAAAGGAGAAATAGGTATTACCAAAAGAGGGGATTCAGGATTTGGATACGATCCTATCTTCATCCCAGAAGGATATAATGAAACATTTGCCGAACTTGGGAGTGATATAAAAAATAAAATCAGTCATCGCGCGTTAGCTATAAATAAGCTCTGTGAATTTCTTCACTCTTTATAATAACTAACTTATGAAAAAAAAGATAGTATATACCATTGTTGCTCTTTTTGCTGCTATACCACTATATGCACAACATGCTATTGGAAGCTGGCAAACTTATTTGTCCTATCACAATGTGACGCATTCTGAACCTGCTGGTAATCTGATTTATGCCTTAGGCAACGGTAGTCTATTCTCTTATGATAAAGAAGATACTTCTGTTCATCGTTATCAGAAAGGGAATCCATTGAGCGATACTGATATAGCATATATAGCATATCAAAGTACTTACAAGACACTGATCATTGTATACTCCAATGCAAACATAGACTTATTGGTAAATGATGAAGATGTATATAATCTACCAGATTATATGAATAAAAATATGGCACAGAACAAAGATATTAATCATATTTATTTTATTAAAGAATATGCTTATTTATCGACTCCTTTTGGAATTGTGGTTTTGAATTTAAAGAAAAGAGAAATCAGTAATGCATATATTCTAAATAAAAAAATCAATGCCTGTGCAGTAGATGATAAAAAAATATATGCAGCGTCTTCCGAAGGATTATTCACAGGACTATTAACCGATAATTTATTGGATGTTAATAACTGGAAGAAAGTTTCAAATAACATATATAGCTGTTTATCAATCTATAATAATGAATTAATAGGAAATATAGTATGGGGAATTAATCTTATTAACAAGGAAGATTATAGTTATTCACAACTTATCAGTGGATATTATAATTTTATGAATACTTACGGAGACAAGTTTATAGTAGGAAATAGTAATTCACTTACCATATTTTCGAGTTTAGATAAAAATAATAAATTAAATCATCAGTTAGGAGTATCACATTTCTCTTACGACAATGGTACATATTGGGCCAGTCGCTATAATGACGGATTAGTAGGCTACAAATATAATGAACAATCAAATAAACTGGAAGAGACTGTACAATCTATTATTCCGGATAGTCCTAAAAGAAATTATACCTACTATATGACTTTTGAAGACGAAAGTCTCCTTATCGCAGGCGGAGGACAAATAGGAAATCGGCTAGAGCGTGCTGGTACTATAATGGAATTAAGAAATAATACCTGGAATAATTTTCAGGAAGATGGTATAAAAGAAGTAACTAACCAATTATATAGAGATATTAGTTGTGTTATACAAGACCCTAATGATCCGGAACACCATTTTGCCGCTTCAGTGGGAGAAGGATTATATGAATTTAGAAATAAGAAATTTGTTAAGCAATATAGTATGCATAACAGTGCACTCGAATCAGCAGATAAAAATAGTAATGTATATATACGTATTAATGGACTAAAATATGATAATGATAATAATCTCTGGATGACTAATTATGGGGGATATAAAGCAACAGGAGTCCAAAATCCAATTAAAATATTAAAAGCAGACGGAAAATGGGTAAGTTTACGTTATCCGGAAATTACCGGTGTTAATAACTTGGAAAATACTCTTTTTGACAAAAGAGGATGGTTTTGGGTTACTTCGGCCTGGATGGCTAATTATGGGGTATTTTGTGTTAATACTAAAAATACTTTGGAAGATGTTTCTGATCACCAGCATAAATTCGTCAGTAACTTTACCAATCAGGATGGTACAGCTCTTAATCATAAAAGTATTAATTGCATTGCGGAAGACAAAAATGGAGTTATTTGGATAGGAACCGGACAAGGACCAATTATTCTTAATAATCCTTCAAAATTCTTTGATGACGATTTTTATTGTACACAAATAAAAGTTCCCCGTAATGACGGAACCAATCTGGCGGATTTCTTATTAGAAAATGATGAAATAAATGCCATCGCCATAGATGGAGGAAACCGTAAATGGATAGGAACAGGAACAAATGGAGTCTATCTATTAAGTCCCGATGGATTGGAGACTATACATCATTTTACAACAGAAAATAGTCCGTTACTATCAAATAGCATAGAATCTATTGCTATTAATCCAAATACAGGAGAAGTTTTCATAGGAACAAGCAAAGGTTTGGTATCTTATCAGAGTGATGCGATAGAACCCAAAAGTAGTTTTAAAAAAGAAGATGTATATGCATTCCCTAATCCTGTAAAACCTGATTATACAGGGGTCGTCACCGTAACCGGACTTGTGCAGGATACGGATGTAAAAATAACCAATGTAAGTGGTAAACTTATTTATGCCGGAACTTCTGTTGGTGGACAATTTACATGGGATGGAAAGAATCAGCAAGGAAGACGTGTTCCTTCAGGGGTTTATTTTGTATTGGCTGCTGATGCAGATGGTAAAGAAGGAATAGCAACTAAAATACTATTTATCAAATAACCCTCAAAAAAGAATGGCTTGCTTTAATAACAGCAAGCCATTCTTTTTTGAGGGTTTCATAATCCCAACTTCTCCGATATCTCCAACATCCTCTTTATCGGCTTTACCGCCTTTTCTGCTATTTCCGGATCAACCTGTATTTCCGGTGACTCATGCTTCAGACACTCATAGAGCTTCTCCAGCGTATTTAGTCTCATAAAGCTACACTCGTTACAGGCACAGGTACTATCATTCGGTGGAGCGGGAATAAACGTCTTTTCCGGGCATTTCTTCTGCATCTCATGAAGAATACCCGATTCGGTAGCTACAATGAATCGTTGTTCACTGCTGTTAACAGCATATTTCAACAAGGCAGCTGTAGAACCCACAACGTCTGCCAGTTTCAATACTGTACTCTTACATTCAGGATGCGCAAGTACGATGGCATCAGGATATTGTGCTTTCAGCTCTAAAATCTTTTCTACCGAAAACTGCTCATGCACATGGCAGGCACCATCCCACAACAACATCTGCCGGTTCGTAACTGAGTTGATATAATTTCCAAGATTGCGGTCCGGACCAAAAATTATTTTCTCATCTTTGGGAAAGCTTTCCACTATTTGCTTTGCATTGGTAGAAGTTACCACTACATCGGTTACAGCTTTCACTGCGGCCGTTGTATTGACATAGGATATCACCGTATATCCGGGATGCTCTTTGACAAACTGTGTAAACTGATCTGCCGGACAACTATCGGCCAGTGAACAACCCGCATTCATATCGGGCACCAATACCTTTTTTTCAGGACAGAGCACCTTTGCCGTTTCACCCATAAAATGAACACCGCACATTACAATGATATCCGCTTTTGTTTTGGCGGCCCATTGAGCTAATGCCAGACTGTCGCCTACATAGTCGGCGATATCTTGTATCTCACCCTTCTGGTAGTAGTGACCCAGAATTACTGCATTCTTTTCTTTTTTCAGCTCGTTAATAGCTTTTATGAGTTCATTCATAATAATTTTATTTTCTCTCCTTTTTAAAGAAAAATCCTTTGTTAGTGATAATAGGCTGTTAATAGTGTTAGCAAATAAAAGCTATTTTTCTTGTCAGATAAGTTATTAGTCTCCAATACACAGTTATCAGTATATTATGAACGGACTGAAAAGAGGCTATTGGCTGATAATAAGCTATCTCTCAATTTGTATTAACACCTTGTTGATAAAGTGCAAAGTTAAAAACTTTATGGATATAAACAGGGTAATAAGTGCTGAAAAATATGTTCAAGAATGTATTGAAAGTTTATATTAACTTTTTTGTATTGTTCATTATGAGTCTTCCTTATACCTTCTTCTGAATAATGCAAGAGTTAGTTTTCAAAATCTTTGCTTAAAGTTTTGACAGGTTTTCAACGGTTATAAACAGGTGTGTTAACAGAAAAGAATTACTTTTGCAGTAGCTAAGAAATAATAAGGATATGAACATGCGAAAATTGAAAATAACCGAGCTGAACCGGATAAGTGCAGAGGAATTTAAAGAAGCGGATAAACTGCCTTTGGTAGTAGTACTGGATGATATCCGGAGCTTGCATAATATTGGTTCTGTGTTCCGTACATCAGATGCATTTCGTATTGAATGTATTTATCTGTGTGGGATTACGGCTACTCCTCCACATCCGGAAATGCATAAAACAGCTTTAGGTGCCGAATTTACAGTTAACTGGAAGTATGTTAATAACGCTGTTGAAGCTGTTGATAACCTCAAAAATGAAGGATATATTGTTTATTCGGTGGAACAGGCTGAAGGCAGTATCATGCTGGATGAACTGGAACTGGATAAGACAAAGAAATATGCCATCGTTATGGGAAATGAAGTGAAAGGGGTACAACAGGAAGTTATTAACCATTCGGATGGTTGTATAGAGATTCCCCAATATGGTACTAAACATTCACTGAACGTATCTGTGACGACGGGGATTGTAATATGGGACCTCTTTAAGAAGCTAAAAATTAGTGATAAATGAGTAGTGATAAGTGATTAGTAAGCTGCGCGAATATACTACATGGAACTAATCACTTATCACTAAACTACTCATCACTATTTCAAATTTGTCCATTCTCAACTAATATCACCACCCGTTCGGTGAGTTTATCTTCACCATTCGGATCGTATTCTTTTTTAAGACTGGCACCAAAGAGAGCGGCGAATGTTTGATAAAAACCTGCTTTGAAAGGGCCCATGAAGGCTTTTACTAATTCAAAGGAGGTTTGATTGCTTTGTCTGTCTACCAGCTTTATCAACAATTTACCCTGTGCAAAAGAGAGTTTTTTCATTCGGGGGGTATATTGGTCTTTGAGACCTTTTTCTACTCTTTTAATATGTTTCTGACGTGCTCTTTCATTTGGGAGAGTTTGCAGATATTCATAAGTTTCGAGTATGGTACGGTTAATTTCTCGGGCTATGGGATATATCTTCTTGACATTTCTTACTAACTTATAATACTCCATACGTTCTTTATCATTTTTAAACTTTAGTGGCTTAAAAATATAAACGGTAGGTAGCTGTACACAGGGTATGGTATCTCCTTCATAAATACAAACCGGAACAAGGTATCCTCCTCTGCTTTGTTTATCTTGTGCCAGAACGGACTGGAAAGAAAGAAACAGAGCAAACAGTGTAAGTATTACTATGTTAGGTCTTGTATTCATGTCGCAAAATTACAAGATTATTTTATTATTTGTTCAATTCCTTGTAGTGTTAACCTATTTAAAGTATCTTCGGCATCTGAAAAAAGTAAAAATGAATGAAAAACACATGCCTTTTTCGGCTGTTTTTAGTTATTAACCTCTTGTTGATAATGCCTGTTAATAAAGCTCAGAACCCTTCTGTGGATATTATGGAGGAGGTAATTGAGGATATTTCTGTTAATAACGATGACGGTGAAGAGATAAATTGGGAAGATAAGATTGAAGAACTTTCTGAACGTATTCAGCAACCTATCAATCTGAATACCGCTACCAAAGAACAGTTGGAGCAGCTTCCTTTTCTATCTGATATTCAGATTGAGAACCTGTTAGCTTATGTTTATATTCACGGACAGATGCAAACCATTTATGAACTACAGTTGGTAGAAGAGATGGACCGTCGGACTATTCATTGTTTACTTCCTTTTGTTTGTGTACAACCTGTTGATAAGAAAGAGCCTTTACCTCGTTTAAAGGATGTGCTTAGGTATGGTAAACATGAAGTGTTAACTCGTTTGGATATTCCGTTCTATACACGTAAGGGATATGAAAAAACTTATTTGGGACCCTCTATGTATCACTCTCTACGATATGGTTTTCGGTATAGTGAGAATGTTTATGCCGGTATAACCGGAGAAAAAGATGCGGGTGAACCTTTTGGTGCATTACATAATAAACAGGGCTATGATTACTATTCATATTACTTGTTAATAACTAAAATAGGACGGTTGAAAACTCTGGCTTTAGGCAACTACCGGTTAAGCTTTGGTCAAGGGTTGATAGTGAATACTGATTTTCTTATGGGAAAGAGTATTTATCTTTCTTCATTGTCTTTCCGTAACGGAGGTATACGGAAACACTCTTCTACGGATGAATATAATTATTTTCGGGGAGTAGCTACTGCTGTAGAACTAAGTAAATACCTGGTATTATCTGCTTTTTATTCGCATCGCAGTATGGATGGAGTGGTAGAGGAAGGTGAAATAACTTCTATTTATAAGACTGGTTTACATCGTAGTCAGAAAGAAGCTGATAAAAAGAATGTTTTCACAATGCAATTAACAGGTGGAAATATAACTTATACAAATAATCATCTGAAATTGGGATTGACCGGTATTTACTACTTTTTTAATCATCCTTTTGAACCCGAACTGCGGCAATATTCCAAGTATAATATTCATGGTAATAAGTTTTATAATGTAGGACTGGATTATGGGTATCGTTGGCATCGTTTTTCTTTTCAGGGAGAAGCGGCTATTGGCAAAAAGGGATTTGCCCTTTTAAATAAATTGCAGTATTCTCCTGTACAAGGAGCCAATCTATTATTGATACACCGTTATTATACACATGATTATTGGGCAATGTTTGCCCGTTCGTTTGGTGAAGGTAGTAATGTACAGAATGAAAATGGCTGGTATCTTGCCGGTGAAATATCTCCTTTTCGTTATTGGAAATTTTTTGCATCTATAGACTTATTTTCTTTTCCCTGGTGGAGGTATAGGATAAGTAAACCTTCACAAGGTATTGACGGAGTATTACAAATGAACTTTACTCCCCGAAGAGAACTTACTATGTATTTGAATTATCGTTATAAACGAAAAGAAAGAGATTTGGCCGGAACGGGTGGAGAAATTACTCTTCCAACGTATCATCATCGGTTGCGTTATCGGCTGAACTATTCACCGAATGATTTGTTTTCCTTTCGAACAACGGTTGATTATAATAACTTCCACTCTTCAGGGGAGGTAGCCGGACAGGGTTATCAGATTACGCAAATGATAGCTTACCGATTATCTCATATTCCGTTAAGGACTGAATTACAGGGAAGTTTTTTTCATACCGATAATTATGATACCCGTGTATACATTGCAGAAAAAGGTTTGCTTTATACTTTTTACACTCCTTCGTTTCAAGGTATAGGAATACGTCTGGCAATCAATCTGCGCTATGATCTGAATACACATTGGATGATGATAGTTAGGATAGGACAGACGATATACTATGATCGTAATGAAATAGGTTCCGGATATGACTTGATACGAAATAATAAAAAAGCAGACTTACAGATGCAATTACGCTTGAAGTTTTGATATATTTGCATGATAGTATTATCAATCGTAAATTGTAAATCGTCAAATTGTAAAATCTCATCATGACTGTTATTTATCCTTCCCCCATTTTTGGTCCTATTCATTCCCGCCGTTTGGGGGTATCCTTGGGAATAAATCTTTTACCCTCCGATGGAAAGGTATGTTCATTTGATTGCATCTATTGTGAATGTGGTTTTAATGCAGATCATCGCCCTTCTAAGCCGTTGCCTACTCGTGAGGAAGTACGTGAAGCACTTGAAACCCGCTTGAAAGATATGCTGATGAATGGTCCTTTTCCTGATGTGCTGACTTTTGCCGGGAATGGTGAACCTACGGCACATCCTCATTTTCCGGAAATTATTGAAGATACGCTGGCTCTTCGTGATAAGTATTTTCCGAAAGCAAAAGTGAGCGTATTGAGTAATTCAACGTTTATTCATCGTCCGGCTGTATTCGAAGCATTGAACAAGATAGATAATAATATTTTAAAACTGGATACAGTGGATAGTGATTATATTCATCTCATTGACCGTCCTGCTGGTAAATATTCTGTATCAGAGATAATTGATAATCTGAAAGCTTTTAAAGGAAACTGTATTATTCAGACAATGTTTATGAAAGGTACTTATCAGGGACAGGATGTGAATAATACTTCTGATAAGTATGTATTACCCTGGTTAGAAATAGTAAAAGAGGTTGCTCCCCGGCAAGTGATGATTTATACGATTGATCGTGAAACTCCGGATCATGATTTACAAAAAGCTACCCATGAAGAATTAGATAGAATACTATCTTTATTAACTGAAGCAGGTATTTCCGCATCTGCTTCTTATTAGAAGAAGGAATTGAAAACATCCCCATGTTTTATACCAGAACATGGGGATGTTGTATTATAAAACATGGGGATGTTGTTATAGTAAAGTATATAGTTTTAATAAATTAAAAACTATTTAGAATTCACTTTTCTGTGTTTAAAGTTTGTACACTTATAATATCTTTCGCTCTTTCCAATGCTACATTGATATTCGGGCAGATATTTTCTTCTCCCAGCAATTCATAGAATCCTGATTTTTCCAATACTTTATGTACTTTGTCATTTACTCCTGAAAGCACAATTGTAATTTTTTCTTTTTGAGACATTCTGCACAAGTTGGATAAGTTGTGAATACCGGTTGAATCGATAAACGGAACTTTACGCATACGAATGATACGTACGGTGGGGCGGTCTCCCAATTGTGCCATTACTTCCTCGAATTGTGTTGCAATACCAAAGAAATATGGACCGTTGATTTCATATACTTCTACTCCTTTTGGAATAATCAGATGTTCTTCACGAACGGCAATATCCAATTCTGAGTTTGGGTCTATTTCATCGGTAATGACAGATATTTTGGTTGTTTCCATAACACGTTTCATAAACAGTACACAGGCAATAATCAAACCGACTTCGATAGCAATTGTCAGATCAAAAATAACGGTTAGGAAGAAGGTGATAAGTAATACAGTAACATCCGATTTCGGATTTTTCAACAACGCTTTGAATGTGCGCCATCCACTCATATTATAAGAAACAATGACCAGTACACCTGCCAGACATGCCATTGGAATATATTGTGCCAATGGCATCAGGAATAGTAAAATAAGTAGTAATACAACGGCATGAATAATTCCGGCTACAGGTGTTTTTCCACCATTATTGATATTCGTCATAGTACGTGCAATAGCACCTGTGGCAGGTATACCTCCAAATAAAGGAGCGATGACATTGGCTGCACCCTGAGCTATCAGTTCGGTATTTGAATCGTGACGGTCTCCTATTACACCATCGGCTACTGTGGCCGAAAGTAACGATTCAATGGCACCCAATACAGCAATTGTAATAGCTACCGGGAACAGGTTTTTAATGGCTTCCCAGTTCAGAGCAGGAACAACAGCATCAGGCAATTCGGATTTAATGGTAAAACGATCACCAATCGTATCGATACAATCAATTCCTCCATAAATTTTCATGAGGTATACAGCAATTGTCACAACAATAATAGCAATCAGAGATCCCGGTATCTTTTTTGAAAACTTCGGAGTAACAGCAATAATTATAACACTTACGATACTTACAATAGTATTCCACCAGTTAATTGTGTCAAAATGACGGAAATAAATCATCCACTTTCCTACAAAATCTCCGGGAACTTTTTCACTTCCGAAAGTCAGTCCGAAAATGTCAGCTATTTGGGTGGTGAAAATGGTTACGGCAATACCACTTGTGAAACCCACAATGATGGGATAAGGAATAAATTTAATAACTGCTCCCAACTTAAATACTCCTAATAGAATGAGTATTACACCTGCCATTAGAGTAGCTACGATGAGTCCAGCTTCTCCATATTGCTGGATAATACCATAGATAATAACGATGAATGCTCCTGTCGGTCCGCCTATCTGTACTTTACTACCGCCCAATAATGAAATAATAAATCCTGCAATGATAGCAGTGATAATACCTTTTTCGGGAGATACACCAGATGCAATACCAAATGCAATGGCTAATGGGAGGGCTACAATACCAACAATAATCCCAGCCATGAGATCGGCTGTAAACGTTTCTTTTGAGTAATTTTTGAGTGTAGAAAACAGCTTGGGTTTGAATTCTAAGACTTTCATTTTAACGATACAATATAATTAGTGTATATATAGATTTACGATGTGATTTTACTGATTTTGCTAAATAAGGATTGCAAAATTACATAAAATAAATCTAATAACATGTTTTTGAGCATATTATTTGTAAATGATAAATTTTATCAATGACTTCATAGATTTTATTTATAAAGAAAAGCGGACTTGCTTTGAACTAATTCCGTATATTTGTGTTATAAATAAACAAATACAAGCGTAATCTACTAATTAATTAAATATATAAGACTATTATGGCTAAAAGTATTAAAGGTACTCAGACTGAGAAGAATCTATTGACTTCATTTGCTGGCGAATCACAGGCAAGAATGCGTTACACTTATTATGCAAGTGTTGCAAAAAAAGAAGGTTATGAACAAATCGCTGCTATTTTTACTGAAACAGCTGATCAGGAAAAGGAACATGCAAAACGTATGTTTAAGTATCTGGAAGGTGGAATGGTAGAAATTACTGCCAGTTATCCGGCAGGTGTTATCAGTACTACTCTCAATAATTTACTCGAAGCTGCTGCTGGTGAACACGAAGAATGGTCACAGGATTATCCTCATTTTGCTGATGTTGCCGAGCAAGAAGGTTTTTATGAAATTGCTGCCATGTACCGTAATATCTCTGTTGCTGAAAAAGGACATGAAGAAAGATATCGTGCTTTTGTAAGTAATATTGAAACTGCTTCTGTTTTTGCCAAAGAAGGTGAAGTTGTATGGCAATGCCGTAATTGTGGTTATATCACTATAGGTAAAGAGGCTCCCGAAGTTTGTCCGGCATGTCTCCATCCACAAGCTTATTTTGAAGTAAAGAAAGAAAACTATTAATAGAGAATTATTATACGTTTTTGATAAGCGACTCATCCGGCAGGGTGGGCCGCTTTTTTAATTTAGTTGATGGGGTATTGGTTCTTTGATTTGTTTGTAGTAAATTAAAAGACTTATTGCTATAATATTGTATAGTTCATTCCAAATGCTTATTTTTGCTTCTTATGTATAACTAATACTAAAAGAAGAAATACTCCGCTTGTTATGACAGAAAAAATGCATGATCAATTAAATAGAATAACGATAAAAACTCTGTTGATGTTTATTTTTTGTTTCTTTTTCTCTTTATTTTCTAAAGCTAATGATGTGTATTTTCATCATTTGGGAATAAAAGACGGATTAACGCAAATAAGTATTTTCTCTTTTTATCAGGATGAAATAGGGGCTATGTGGTTTGGTTCATTTGAAGGACTGAATAGATATAACGGGCGTGAGATTACTGCCTTTCGTCCTTCGCAAAATAATAAAGGACTGACCCAGAATGAAATCTACTCAATTTGCGGTAATAAGAAAGGTTCTATCTATTTACGAGCCGGGCACGATTTGGTGAAATACAATGTATCGACTCAGGAATTTACCTGTTTGGCACAAAAAGAAATTAATGGTATTTGCTATTCAAATGATACGGTTTGGGTGATATCCGATCATGCTGTATTTTATTATCTGGAGGGTAAAGAAGGGTTACATAAGTTTTGTGATATAGATCCGGATTTGGGGAACGGAAGTTGTATCTTTACGGCTGATAATGAATATTTATGGATAGGAACAGAAAACAACTTGTTGTCTATACCGTTTAGTGCACCCGATTCTCCGAAAGTGGTGTTATCTGGTGTTTTTGTGAAATATTTGTATAAGAGTAAGAGAAATGATTTATGGGTAAGTACGGATGCGAGTGGTGCTTATCGCATTTCATCTCAGAATCAAATAACAAACTTCCGTTATTCACCGGGTAAGAATGGAATTTCGGACGATCATGTGAGAAGTGTTGTTGAAGATGAATTCGGAAATATATGGATTGGCACGTTTTATGGATTGAATAAATATGATCCTATAACTGATAGATGGAAGTGCTATACTCAGATAGACAATGTCCCCTACAGTTTAAGTCATTCATCTGTTTTTGGCCTTTATAGAGATTTGCAGGGTAATATTTGGGTAGGAACCTATTTTGGTGGCATTAATCATTTTAATCCGAGAGCTGATATTTACCATTTCTATGGGGCGATAGGACGAAACAATCCCAATTATCTTAGTTTTCCTTTTGTAGGTAAGATGGCAGAGGATAAAAATGGTAATCTCTGGATTTGTACTGAAGGAGGAGGGCTTAATTTCTTTAATCGCCAGACAAAATTATTCAAGAGTTTCATGCAGGAAGATAACTCCAGAAGTATCAGTCAT
Source organism: Bacteroides sp. (assembly GCA_019416685.1). Lineage (GTDB taxonomy): Bacteria > Bacteroidota > Bacteroidia > Bacteroidales > Bacteroidaceae > Bacteroides. The sequence goes on along the minus strand of DXWV01000101.1, from coordinate 113,284 downwards.
AATAATCTGAAATGTATTAAATATCTAAAAGATAAAGATTTGCTATATATTGGTACACATACCGGCGGACTTAATATTTTTGATATAAAATCCCAAACGGCCAGGGTTTTGAAGAATAATCCGGGAGATCCTGCATCGTTACCCAATGATATTGTGAATGACATACAATTTTATAAAGATAAACTCATAGTACTGACTCAGGCAGGAGTTTGTAGTATGGATTTGAAAAGTGAGACATTTTCTTCTCTTTCTACTAATGAGAAAGTTAATCAGGCAGTGGAAAAAAAATTCTATTATGAAACTTTTTTGATTGATAGTAAAGACAGAATGTGGATTGCCAAGTCAGACGGAGGAGTTGTGCGGATTGATTTAAACAATCATCAAGTGAGAGAATATAATTCTGTAATGGAAGATTCTACTTCTATCGGTAAATTTAGAATTACTCATATTTCGGAAGATAGTAAAGGGAAGCTTTTTTTCGGAACTTTAGGTTCCGGATTGTTCCTTTATCTTCCCGAAACGGATACATTCAGGAATTTTACAGCCGAAAAAGGAGATTTACAGAGTAATTATTGTTATTACATAGCCGAATCACCTTATGGACATCTCATGGTGTTACATAACAAGGGAGTCTCTTTTTTTGATCCTGAAACCAGAACATTGAAACATGTTTGCGGAATACCTCAAATGAGTTTTAACCAGGGCTCAAGTGTATATTCTACCAAAGATGGAGAGGTTTTCTTTGGTGGAATTGATGGATTGACATCTCTTTATGAACAGTTGCTTTATACTACTAAAAAAGAATACCAGCTTTATTTCGATAAACTTTGGATATCTAACAGGGAAGTCAGACCGGGAGATGGATCCGGTATTCTTTCTTCAGCTTTATCTGATAGTAAAGAGATTGAACTTGATTATAACAAAAATAATCTGTTTATTGAGTTTGCTACTTCAAATTACGTTTCCAACAATGATTTTCAGTATGAATATAAACTCGTAGGACTTGATGATGCGTGGCTTCCGGCACATTCTACTACTATCAGTTATACTAATTTGAGCCCTGGGAAATATCGTTTGCTTGTCCGGGAAGTGTGGGAAGATGCTAAAACGGAAACCAAACAAATTGAGCTTGGTATCAAAATTAATCCGCCATTTTATGCTACGGTCTGGGCTTACCTGATTTATGCATTATCAGTGATAGGTATTTTATACGCTATTTTCCGTTTCAATGTGAGACAGGCAAAATTGAAAGCCTCATTAGAATATGAAAGAAAGGAAAAAGAATATATTGAAGAATTAAATCAGACTAAACTTCGTTTCTTTACTAATATTTCGCATGAGTTCCGTACGCTGCTTACCCTTATTATTGTACAGGTAGAACTGTTATTACAACTTAATAAACTCAATCCATCTGTCTATAACCGGGTACTTAAAATTTATAAGAATGCCAGACATATGCGTGATCTGGTATCGGAGCTGCTCGATTTTCGGAAACAGGAACAGGGATTCTTGAAGCTGAAAGTGGAATATATGGATATTGTATCTTTCACTAAAGAGATTTATATGTCTTTCTATGAATATGCGTTGAAACATTCTGTTAACTACAAGTTTGAGCATATGGAGGAGAAACTGAATCTATGGTTTGATCCGGTTCAGTTACAAAAAGTAATATTCAATCTTTTATCTAATGCTTTTAAATATACCAAGGCAAAAGGGAGTATTACGGTTTCTATCCGGAAGATTAAGAATGAAGTGGAAATACGGGTAGAAGACGATGGCGTAGGTATCTCCAAAGAATCTATTCACAAGATATTTGATCGTTTTTATCAGGTTGACGGGCAAAGTTCAGAGTTTACATTGGGCACAGGTATTGGATTGGCCGTATCCAAAGGGATTGTGGAGTTGCACAAAGGAAACATCCGGGTTGAGAGTGAAGTTGGTCAGGGGAGTGTTTTCATTGTTACATTACTGACGGGTAACGAACATTTTCCTAAGGAGGTTTTGAGTGACAGTGAGTCCAATTTCCATCTCATAAAAGATGGAGTATTGGATGAGTTGGCTTTAGAGGAATTATTACCGGAAGGACCGATGAAAGAACAAGAGCTTACAGATGATGAAAAAAACGGAGAAGTAGATATGGAATCGAAGGATTCTGATAACAAACCCAGTATTCTTATTGTAGAAGATAATCTGGAGATATTGGAGATGTTGGAAGATATCTTTACTCCTATTTATCATGTATATAAAGCCACCAATGGAAAGGAAGGTTTCGAAGCTACACGTGAGTTGCACCCTGATATTGTTCTGAGTGATGTGATGATGCCGGAAATGTCTGGTAAAGAGATGTGTCATAAAATCAAAAATAGTCTGGATATATCACATATCCCGGTTGTTTTACTTACGGCGCAAACCTCAGTGGAATATACGGTTGAAGGGTATATGTTTGGCGCAGATGACTATGTTACAAAACCGTTTAATATCAAAGTACTTGTATCACGTTGTAATAATTTGATACGGACTCGTAGAATGTTGCTTGAAAGGTTTAATCATGCTTCTAAAGCACCGATTGTATCTAATGCTATCAATGAACAGGATCAGGAATTAATAGATCGTGCGACTGCCATTATTCGTAAAAATTTTGAGGATATTGAGTTTGATATGAATGTATTAGCCGCCGAATTGGGTATTGGGCGAAGTAAATTGTATCTCAGGATAAAGGAAATAACCGGGCTTACTCCCAATGAACTGACGCTTAAAATAAAACTGGAGGAAGCGATGTATTTGGTTACTAATCAGCCTAATCTGAATGTTTCTGAAATATCCTATCAGCTGGGTTTTTCATCTCCTCGTTATTTCAGTAAGTGTTTTAAATCATTCTATGGTGTATCTCCACAGAATTGTAGAAAAGGTAAAAACAAGAGTGAAGAGTCAGAAGAAGATTATAGCTGTTGAAATTTTCTATAGTTAAGCGTACTGTGACGGTATAATGGTACAGCCAAATTTCTTCAAGACGGAGAGATTTAACCGCACGGCACTTAAGAAAAATCATCATACATTGAAACTACTTGTTTCAGTGCTACAAAATAAAGATTACATATACAGAAAAGGCTATCTCATTGCGAGATAGCCTTTTCTGTATATGTAGCAACTTAATTTAATTTTTTAAGTTACCATCCCGGGTTCTGGGTGATTTCCGGTGCTTTTAATATCTCTGATTTTGGAATCGGATAGAGATACATTCGTTCATCAAATACCCGATTTTCTACAGTGTATTTTTTATAAGTGGGTTCATCATTGGCATCCTTTACAATTTGTATACCTTCTATTTTCAGATAGTTGGCTTTCTCTGTCGGATTATCCAGCAGGCGCCAGCGGCGAATATCGAAGAAGCGGTGTTCTTCGAATGCCAGTTCTACACGGCGTTCGTTACGTATCACTTCACGCATCTCTTCTTTACTTAGTCCGGCAGGCAATTTGTATGGATTCAATTGAGCACGTTTACGTATAAGTTCCACTACTTTATAGATTGAATCTTTGGGTGCGGCACTTGGTGTATCATAGTACTCATTCATTGCTTCCGCGCAATTCAGCAATACTTCGGCATAACGCATCAATATCCAGGTACGGGTAATATTATTGGTTCGTCCGTCCCATACAGCTTGTGGTGAGAGAAGTTTCTTCAGGTAATATCCTGTTTTAGTAGCAGTTTTATTAGTGGCAGTAGCATCTTTTCCACCCTCAAATGTTTCAATAGTCTGAGTCTTGTCATTTACTGTAAATGTAGATCCATCATAAGCGAAAGTCATGTAAAAGCGCGGATCACGTCCTTCATAAGGATGATCTTTATCGTATCCGGAACCTAATTCATTGATACCTTTTCCATTAGCCATGCCAAAAGCATCTGCCAGATTCTGTGTAGGATTTGTGAGTCCTTTTCCTCCCATAGTAAGTGGAGAATTCTGACTTTCTACACTTGTTGTAGAGTTATATCTGGTTGAGAACACTATTTCTTTATGATATTGCAAGAAGTTTTCACTTACGGCATATAGATCGGTAAATGATTCGTCTTCGTCGGTGAAATTCATCAACTTATATCTGAATGCCGATTTAACAACCTTCTGGGCGGCATCAATTGACTGTTTGTAACGCTCTTTATCGTTATTAGGATTATTCAACGGGCTGGCCCAATAGAGCAATGCACGTGATTTCAATCCGTAGGCAGCTCCGGTAGTAGGACGTCCCAGTTCTTTTTTATCATCGAATCCGACGCTTTCGGAACTTCCTCTATACTGTTCTGGCAGACGGTTGGCAGCTGTATCACAATCGGCGATAATCTGCTTCATACATTCATCATAGGATGCGCGCGTTACTTGTTGAGCTTCTTCAACCGACAGTGATTTTGTAATCAATGGAACACCACCATAACGTTTGATCAGTTCAAAGTAGAAGTAGGCACGCAGGAAGTGGGCTTCCCCCTTCATCCGTTCGCGTGTACGGAGCAGCTCTTCATTCGTACCTGAAGTAGTGGGTTTTACCGGCATTTTAAGCTCATCAATCTTTTCAAGGAACCGGTTTACAATCCGGATTCCTTCGTAATTCTTGGTCCATACGTTTTCTACAAGGAAATAGGAATCCCATGTACCGTTATTGAAACCTTTGATATCACTTGTCACATCCGAGTGGACTGCCTCATCACATCCGGCAGCCAGCATAGCGTTGTCAATCCGGTTATATCCACTGGGCAGTTTGTTGTATGCATCGTTCATGAAGCCAAAAGCCCGGCGGGTTTCATTCCATATGTCATCTTCTCCCAGTTTACCATCTTTTGCCGGGTCCAGAAAAGAATCACAGCCGGCGAAGAGAAAAGAGAAACTCAAACCTAAACCTATAATATATTTATTGATTTTCATAATCGTAGTGTTTTTAAAGTTTTATAGATATGCCAACTGAGAATGTTCTCAGCAATGGGTATTCTGAATATCCGGCATTCATAGCTTCCGGGTTACGGCCGTCAATTGCATTAGAGAAAGTAAACAAATTGTTTGCATTCACATAAACACGCAATGAAGAGAGGAATACTTTTCTTACCAGTTGTTTGGGGAATGTATATCCTACTTCTGCCGATGAGATGCGAAGCATAGAAGTGCTTTTCTCCCAGAAGTCAGAGGTCTGTGTATTGTAATCGCGGGAGATACTTAGACCCGGATATGCTGTTTGTACGGTAGGATAAGCCGGATTCCAGCGATTTTCATAAGCATAAGGAGTAAACTTATTCGGTGTATAAAAAGTGGAGAACAAGGCTGATCCTTCCAAATTGCACTGAATGTCAAATCCTTTATAGCTACCACCCAATGTAGCACCGAAAATGATTTCCGGTAATGTGTTTCCTAATGCTACCTTATCAGATTCATCAATTACATTATCATCTTGCGGGTTTTGATTTTTATAAATGATGTCACCCAAAACAGGAGCTCCGAAAGAGCCTGTAGGAGCATTAACCAGTTGTTCAGTATTCGTATATAATCCATTGGTCTGGAAACCGAATTGTGTACTGATAGAGTGTCCTTTGCGATATTGGTGAGAATATTTGTAAGCTATCTCTTTTAAGTCGATAATTTTGTTTTTTGCCCACAGCATATTACCTCCGATAAAGAATCCACCATTCTTATACTGCTTGTTATAAAGAATATTCAGATCGATACCCTGGTTATCAATTGATCCGCCGTTGTATTTAGAAAGGCTGATACCAATCAGTGAAGGAACGATATTGGAATAGTCTACCAATACGTCGCGACGTTTTTCATTGAAATAGTTCATTGTCACCGAAAGTCCCTTCCAGAGTTCAAGGTCGAATCCGACATTGAGCTTGTACGACTTCTCCCATGTTTCATTAGGGTTGGCCAATGTTCCTTCCTGTGAACCGTCGGTACTTCCGTTGGGATCTCCGAAAGCATATCCTCCCGAAGAAGTAAATTCCTGGCGATAAGGAAAACGGCGTCCACCCGTCTGGTCGTTACCGTTAACACCATAAGAAGCTCTGAACTTAAGGAAATCGATGGCTTCTGCCGATTGGAGCCATTTCTCATCCGAGGCAACCCATGCCAGACCGATAGCGGGGAAAAGTCCGGTACGTTTTCCACTTTTGTAATTGCTGGAACCTTGATAGGAAGCTGTTACTTCTGCATAGTAGCGTTTGTTGAAACCATATTGTGCACGCATTGCCAGTCCCTGATATTTGTAATCGGGATTATCGCCCGGAACTGTTTCGCTGGAGTGATTATAGAACAAGCGAACTGCCAGATCGTGTACATTTCCGAAGGTATGGTTATAGTTGACTCCTGCGCCCAGTGTGTTGTAACGGTAGAATCCACCCATCATCTCTGATTTACGGCTGTTTTTATATTCATCTTTACCAAACTGTGTATAAGTACCATCTGCATTTTCCTGGAATACAGCATATGTATTATTAATGCTCAGGTATTGCATATTAAAGTTCTCGAATCCATAATAAGCATCAACAGAAAGTCCTGGCAACAGCATATCCAGGTCATATTTTCCTTTTACCTGTACGTTGAGTAGGCGAGATTCATCTTTGCGATAACCACGGCGATTTAAGAGTCCGTAAGGATTTGTCTGATATTCAGATGTACCTCCAAGTGAACCATCTTTGTTGAACATTGGGAAAGCGTTGGCTGGTAAAGTCATAAGGGTATTGAATACGGAGTTTGTAGCAGCCGGTACTTCCGAACCTGTATTTGCTGCCGTACTTTTATCAATAGCAGCCGAAACCAGAATGTTGAACAACATTCCTTTGATAGGATTAATATCCAGGTTTGAACGGTAGTTGAAACGTTCGTAAGCGTTATTGGCAGCGGCATCTTTGAATATACCCTCCTGCTTCATGTAACCGGCTGTTACAAAGTAGCGTGCCAGTCCGTTACCTCCCGAAGCAGAGAAGTTGTAATGTTGGAAAGGAGAGTTCTTACCGATAAAGCGATCTTTGTAATTTTCGTCCGGATAGAGGTATTGGTCTCTGTCTGCCCGGAGATACATATCAGGATTATACATGGGTGCTGCCCCGTCATTTCTTAATGCTTCATTATAAAGAGTCGTATACTGATACGCGTTCAAACGATCACTTAACTTTTCTGTGGTCTGGAATCCTGCGCGTATATCCACATTGATAGAATGCTTTATTTCACTACCATGTTTTGTTTTTATCAGAATCACGCCATTGGCTCCGCGCATGCCATACATGGCCAGAGCCGATGCATCTTTCAGTACAGAAATACTTTCTATTTCATTGAAATCCATCAGGTCGATGTTTGCTTCTATGTCGTCAACCAGAATCAAAGGTTTAGCATTGGCATTGGTTGCCATACCACGTACATAAAAAGTATAATTGCTCTTACCGAATTTCTCACCTCCGTTTTTCAATGAATAAAGTCCGGACAAAGTTCCGTTCATAGCTTGTTCAATACTGGTTACTGTGTTTTTTTCAATTACATCAGTACCAATACTCGATACAGCAGAAGTCATGCTTCTTTTGGATTGTTCTCCGTAAGATACACCGATCATCTCATCTTCGTGAGTGAGGTATTTCACTAATTTCAATGTATAAACCGGTTGATTGTTGAGACGTGTCACAATCGGACGATATCCTTTTAAATTAACTACCAATACATCCGATGGATCAAGTAACATATAGAATCTACCATCTTCGTCTGTCACGGCATCTGTTTGTTTCTCTTGTACGTTAACCGTGATACCGGGCATAGGAACATTGTTTTCATCGACCACAATACCTTCAACAGTTACTGTTGAGCTTTTTGAGGTCTTTTGTGCTTCTACCGGCATTACCGATAGAAGTAGCGTACACAGAAACGTGTACAAATATATAAATCTCTTCATTTGAATCATATTTTAGGGTTTATACCATCATTTCCATCCCGGGTTCTGTTCCAATACGGCACTTTTGTATACTTCATTGTTAGGTATCGGATAGAGGTGCATGTGTTCTTTGAACGTAGGGGTCTCATACTTTTCGCGGGAATAAGTGAAAGTTCCGTCCGTATTCTTCACAACGCGGATACCATAAATGTCTTTATTGAAATATTCCACTCCTTTATGCCAGGACAATACATCATACCAGCGATGTTCTTCAAAACAAAGTTCTACCCCCCGTTCATTGTAGATGCGTTCACGCATTGTTTCTTTTGTACCTGATATATCTGTCGGGACAGGTACTTGTCCTACGCGAGCTCTAAGTTCTGTCAGTACCTCTCTTACAGAGAGTCCTTCCAGTGAACTTTCCGGACCTCCCACTTCGTTCTGTGCTTCGGCAAAGTTTAGCAGAATCTCAGCATAGCGGAAGAAGATGTAGTTCATATAGGTAGAAGTTCCTTTGTATCGTTGATGTGTTTCGGGCCAGAATTTAGCGATGGCATAGCCCAATACATTAATATGAGTCGTACCTTTATCACGTCCGGTCTCTTTTCCACTGGCTGATACCCAAAATTCCAGGTTACGATTGTACCAGAAGCGATCATTGCGCAATACACACATATCCAGACGAGGGTCTCTGTTAGCATATGGATTTTCTTCCTTGTAAATCTGGGAATTAGTAATAGGATACCCTTTAGAGTCTTCAAACATATCAACCATATTTTGGGTTACCCACTCTCCTGCCCAGCCATCGTATCCTTGTGTGGCAATGAAACGTGTCCAGAATGTACTTCCGTTGGTGTGTCCCTGTTCAAAGTTCATCTTGATACGCGGGCGGTTCATAATGATTTCACTACAAACAGGCTGGAAAAACATGTTCACATAGTCAGGATAAAGCGTATATAGTTTCAGGTCGATTACATCTTTGGCTGCTTTGGCTGCTTTTTCCCATTTTCTTATATCGTTGGAGGGGTTGTGTAATTGGCGGGCAGCATATAGCAGCACTCTTGATTTCAATGCTTTTGCCGCTCCTACCGAAGCGCGCCCATTATCAGCATCGGCATACTTTGAGGGCAGTAGGCCGGCAGCCGTATTACAATCATTTTCGATAAATTCAACACACTTCTCATAAGTGTCACGAGGTAAATCCAGATTGTCTTTGTTTAAAGTCAATGTGTGGTCAATAATGGGTACACCTCCCCAGCGTTTGATCAGCTCGAAGTAGAAGAAAGCACGCAGGAAGTAAGCCTCTCCCAGACAACGATCTTTGATCTCCTGTGACGGGAAATTAGGTATTCTATCTATGTTTTCGATAATTTTATTGGTTTTGCGGATACCAATGTACATATTCTGCCACATATCCGATATTTCGTTATTGGCATCGAACATTTTATTACTTGATTCCATCCGGGTACCGTCCCATGCTCCGTTATTGAAAATAGCGGTACATCCTCCTTTATTGCGTGATTCATCTCCCATAGAGGAAACTAATGAGTTCCACAAACGTCCCAGATGGCCGGGCATATAAGAATAAGTCTGATCGGCATATTGACGGAACATAGCATAGTCCGAAAATATCTTATCCTCGTTGATATCTTCTACCGGAGCCATATCCAACTGACCTTCTCCAAATAATCCCGTACAAGAAGAGAAGCCCATAGAAGCCGCTATTATATATATGATAAATAATTTCTTCATAATTGATTAAAAGTTAATGTTTACACCAAAATTATAGACACTTTGTTGCGGATAAACCTCCCCACTTGAATTTACGGTTTCCGGGTCGAAGTTATCGATCTTTGACCAGGTGTAGAGGTTACTTCCGTTCAAATAAGCTTTTAACCCTGTCATTCCCAGTTTACGATAGATTTTGGCGGGGAATGAGTAGGTAACCTGCACATTTTTCAAACGAATGTAATCAGCAGATTTCAAATGGAATGAGTTGATGTTTTTGTTACTGTGTTTTGCTGCCATGTGTAGTGACGGATACGCTGCATTAGGATTATCGGGAGTCCAGTAGTTCTTGTGAGTTTCTGAAACCTGTCCGCCTCCTGCACCACCTCCGAATTCATAACCGGCATTTCCGGCGAACAATACGGAAGCGTGGGCGGCTCCCTGGAATTGAACGGATATTTCCAGTCCTTTCCAGATAATACCCGGAGTGATTGAATACATAATTTCGGGAATACGTGAATAGCCGATGGCTACCTTATCTGCATCTGTCAGAGAGCCATCTCCGTTACGATCCCAGTACTTCAGGTCTCCCGGAATAATAGGACCTCCCAGAGTTGTCTGATCTGGTGAACTTTTTATATCTTCTGCATTCTGGAAAAATCCGAGTACCTGATATCCTCTGAATTGGTCAATTCTGAATCCGGCTATCTTTTGATAATCCGGTGTTCCTGCCGGGTCGTCATAGTTGATAACTTCGTTGCGTGCGAAACTGTAATTACCACGAATATAGTAATCTACCTTTCCGATATGGTGACGGTGAGAGAGTTCAAACTCATATCCCCAGTTCTTCACTTCACCTATGTTGAGATAAGGGCTGGACAAACCAATGATTTGTGGGGTAGAACGTCCCTGAAGAAGGATGTCTTTACGGTGTTCTTTAAAAACGTCTATTGTAAAGCTAAGCAGATCATTTGAGAACAGACGGGCTTCCAAACCGACATTACCTTTCAGAGCGGTTTCCCAAGTCAATAGTCGATTTTCGTTTCTTTTTTCATAGATACCTCCGTTAGTTGAAGGGTTAGTTGTACCAAAACCGAAGCTTGGAGTTCCCCCTCCCGTATATATACCTTGTCCGGTAAACTCACCCATATAGAGGAAGCGGTCTTTTGATTTGTCGTTACCAACCAATCCCACCGAACCTCTTACCTTTAAGTAAGGGATCACTTTTTTCACTTTTTCCATAAATGTTTCTTCGGAGATCACATATCCCAATGAACCTGACGGGAAGAATCCGAAGCGATGGCCTTTGGCAAAGTTTTCCGAACCGTTGTATCCCAGGCTGACTTCACCCAGATATTTATCGGCAAAGCCATATTCTACGCGGGCGGCATATCCCATCAATGCACTTGGTATGCTGCTTCCGCTTGTTGTTTTCTGTTGGTTGTAAACCAATATGGAATTGATATTGTGCTTACCAAAACTGCGTCCGTAACCTACTTTTAGCTGTAAGTTAGTACGCCGCATTGGATCGGTCTTTTTATCTTCACTAAAGCGGAAGGGCGAATCTTCACCCAACTGGTCATAACGTCCGGTATTAGGCTCATAATAATAAGTATCAATGCCATCCGTATATTTTTTTGTTGAGCCGAAATTGTTATTGAATGATATACTCATATCGAACGACAGACCGTTTGTGATAAAGCTCAGGTCATTGTGTAAAGTTCCTACAATGTCGTAATAATTAGTCTTTGAGTTTTCGTATCCACTGTATGCAATGCTGGTAAGCGGATTACCCGAACCTTGTACAGCGGCAATAGAGCCATCCGGATTATAGATAGGATGTCTCCAGGGTTCTTTAGCAATCAATCCTTGAAAATAACTGCCTGATGCACCTTTGAATCCGTTCATTTCACCTGACCGGCCGGAGATGTTGGCAGATAAGGTCTGATACTTATTGATATTTAAATCGATGTTTGAGCGGAAATTGAAACGACGATAGTATACCTGAGGATTATAGTCTTTCTGCAGGTCGGTATATTTGAACATACCACCTTGATTTAAGTATCCCAGTGAGATAAAATACTTCACAGCTTTGGTACCTCCGGAAATGTTGATATTATATTGTTGTTGGAGGGCACCTTTTTTGTTTACCATTTCGTCATACCAGTTTACATCCGGATAACGATAGGGATCTTCTCCCAATCGGAAACCTTCCAATGATTCGTCTGTAAGCAGTCCGTTGTCTTGTTGCAACGGATCTTTTCCGTCATTCTCCCATGCTTTTTTACGAAGTACCAGATGTTCGTATGAACCCAGAAATTCGGGAATCTGTGTAGGACGCTGTAATCCCCAGTTGGCGGTAACTGAAATTTTAGGCTTTCCTTCTTTACCTCTTTTAGTAGTGATCAGGATAACACCGTTTGCACCACGGATACCATATACGGCAGTAGACGAAGCATCTTTCAGTACGGAAAGGCTTTCAATTTCATTCGCATCAAGCTGTGAGAATGATTCCTGTTCTACACCGTCAATGATAATAAGAGGAGAAGCATCGTTGAAAGTCGATTTACCACGGATCAGGATGGTGGCAGCATCTTCACCGGGACGTCCACCCGGTTGTTGGGTAACTACTCCCGGAAGTTTACCTACCAGTGCGTTGGTAACGTTGGCTACTGGGGCGGCAACCAATTCACTACTCTTCATCATGCTTACAGCACCGGTAACTGTTTGTTTCTTTTGTGACCCGTAAGCCACTACTACTACTTCGTCCAATGCATTCATCTGGTCTTCCAGTACAATGTTGAACGATGTTTTGTTACCCACAATCACTTCGTATGTTTCATATCCTATATAAGAGATGATCAATACAGATTTGGGTGACGGTACCTGTAAAGTGAATTTACCATTGATATCGGAAATAGCTCCAATGGACGTACCCTTTACTAATACGTTTACGCCAGGTAGGGTTTCTCCCTGGCTGTCAGTGATCACACCCTGTATCTGGCGGGTCTGATTTGCTTCTGTCACAGCTCCGAGCACATGGCTCCATCCCAGTTGCAGTAGCAATACACAGCAAAACACTTTTAGAAATTTAAAATGTAACGTTTCTGTGTTCATAGCTTTTTAAGATTAAAAAATTAATTACTTGATAAATTAGCGGTATGGAGATATAGCGTTTATCTCCCATTCCGGTGATGCAAATAAAATGCATTTGATTTGAACCAGGCTACACTCTGTGTATTGGTAAATGCTACAATAGTGTATTCGGACAAAATTACCCCCTATTACAGACAAAATATACCGGTTTATACAGTGTGCACCCTGATTTTGTTGTTTTATTCCAGTGTTTCTACTCCTTTTATTACTCCCGGCTCTGTCTGGTGCATGTCAAAAATGATAATTTCGTTGGCACCTTCTTTCAACCAGACTCCCGGACAGTACAGGCGGTACTGCGGACCGACATTCCAGAAGCGTCCCAGATTGTGTCCGTTGACATAAACAAGCCCTTTAGTGAAGTCTTTCATGTCAATGTAGCAGTCTCCGGCTTTATCCAGTTGCACAGTAGTTTTGAAGAACATACCCGGACGAGCAGTGTCGCTTTGTTTCAGTTCTGAGATGTATTCTGTAGACATGGGGATATTAAATACATCCCAGTTCATTAATGTCATTCCGTTCAGAGTGACACGGTCGGTGATACCTTTACGGTCAATCATCTGTGCGGCAAAGTTAATACGTCCCATACTCTCTACCAGAATATCAAGAACCGGATTTTCTACATTGGATACCGGAAGATTAATAGAGTGTTGTCCCAGAGTACGGTCAATACTTCCGATGTAGCGTCCGTTCAGGAAGACAGTAGCATAGTCGTGTACTTCATCTACGCGGAGTGTACCACTCTTATGGCCAATCAGTTTTGTACGATACAATATCATTCCTTCATATTGATTCATCATTTCCATCGGAAGTGGCTGAACAATATGTTTGGCAGCAGGAAGGTTATCCCAGATACTTGCATATCTCTGTGTCTCCGTTACAGGGAATGTAATGACAGGGATCGCAGCAGGAATCGGAGCAAGTTTCTTTTTGCTGTACTTCTGAGTCAGTTCACGCAATGCCATATATTTGGGAGTAGCCTGCCCCATTTCATTGATAGGAGCATCGTAGTCATAGCTTGTCACATCCGGTTGGTAAACACCGGGTTGTGGCGAGTTGGCTCCTGCCCAGAATCCAAAGTTTGTCCCACCGTGTATCACGTAGTAGTTGAACGATTTACCATTATCAAGCAACCATTTCACATCCGTTGTGATCTTTTCTATTGACGGATGTTGCCAGTTTTCACGCCAATGTGTAAGCCATCCGGGATAAAGTTCGGAACAGAATACACTGGCGTCGGGATGTACTTTCAAAGCCTCATCGAATTCTGCCTTTGAAGCAGCCGGATCAAGTCCGATGGCTACACCGGGGAGTGTTCCTGCTTCGAGCATATAAGGAGTAGCTCCGTCTGCTGTGTAGAATGGGACTTCGATGCCTTTGTCTCTCCAAAGATCATGAATCCACTTCATGTAAGTACGGTCATTGCCATAGCTTCCGTATTCGTTTTCTACCTGTACCATGATGATAGGACCACCATTGGTAATCTCATATTTTTTAATAATGGGAGCTATTGCGGTAACATAGCGTTCCACAGCAGTGGTATACCGTGGATCCATACAACGGATTTTTATATCCGGGGTAGATAGTAGATAAGCCGGTAGTCCGCCAAAGTCCCATTCACCACAAACATAAGGTCCGGGACGGAATAAAAGGAACATATCTTCGTCCTGAACGGTCCGGATAAATTTCTCCAGGTCCTTATTACCTGTCTGAAAATCAAATACCCCCGGTTCACTTTCGTGATAGTTCCACATGATATAGCAGGCTACGGTATTACATCCCATTGCCTTGATCATTTGTATTCGTTGTTTCCAATATTCTGCGGGGATACGTGACGGATGGATTTCACCGGAGACGATCTGGAAAGGTTTATCATCCAGCCAGAATTGATTATCGCCCAGGCGAAAAGAATGTGTACCTTTTGTCTGTGCTTGAACCAATGTACTGCTGCCTGTTAATAGAGCCAGTGCCATTAAAAAAGTTAAGAGTTTCTTTTTCATAAAATGATAGTTTATTAATGGTAAGTAATCGTTCGAAATTATATGATATTATTATTGAAACGCAGATTATTGCAGATTCACGCAAAGAATATCATCGCTCAAGTATAGCGCAGCTATTTAATCTGCGAAAATCTGCGATCATTTGCGTTTCAATAAAACGCTGTCATAGTATGAACTAAATTTGAAATACTACTTAGTTAGATTTCACATTATATCAATTTCCGCATTTCTGCTTCTGATTTATAGTAGTGTATAAACCGGAGCAGAAGGTGGAAAATGAATCCACTTAAAAGTGCGTTTGTTTCATACAGGTTGATTCATAGAGTTGTCAGAGTAATTCTAATGTTACCGTAACAGGTTGTCCGCAATGTGCTCCTGCCGGTAGGGGAATCTTTATTTCATAGATATTTTTAGACTGTTTGCTGACTTCTTCACCTCTGACGGGTACAGAGGTATATACTGTCAGGTTGTTCGGATCCTTTTTCATTAAAGCGTCTGCTACTGTAAGAATAAGTTTTCCGTCTTTTTTCTCTGCAAACAAGGCTACCGGTGAAGATACTCCGAATGTTCCGAATTTACCTTTTACTGTAACTGAGGTATCGAAATAAACAGCTCCCAATTTTGTACCTTTCGGGTTTTCGGCTGCTTGTAGATGGGTGTTGTTAGTCAGTATGGCAGGTATCTTTTTAGGGAACCCGCCTTTACAATCTACTACATAAGCATAGGTAGCATCTTCTATTTCCCGTCCGTGTACGATCTCCATCTGGAATACCGGTACTGTTGTTTCCGGTTCTGTGTTGGCTTTGCAAAGTCTTTGCCAGTTGGTGACACGCTCTTCGCGGTTCCATTTCACTTCGCCCGATGTATGTTGTGGAATTACTCCGTAGGTGAAACCTTCGTGGCGTATCCAATTGATTTTTCCCTTTTTTACTATCTCAGGAGCAACCGGACTATAAGTCTGTTCAATCGTAGTCGTGATATTCCCTTCTTTCTCTGGGGAGAGGTTGGTGATTCCGGCTCCCAGGGCAAGGAATATATCATCAAACATGAAGTAGCTTTTATAAGCTCGTACACCGTATATGTCTTTGTTTACATCTTTAGCTTCAGAGGCATCCGGATTTCCTTTCATTTTTGCATTGATCTTCTGGTAAATAAAGCCGGTGGCGAAATCTCCTTTGCCGTCAGTAGCTCCGGTTGCGAAGTTATAAGAACTGGTGTATCCGCTCCAATTTTCGATTGGATGTAGTTCCGTAGGAGTCTGTCGTGTAGTGACACCCGGCCAGGCAGTAAGTTTCATGGCTCCTATGATGTTACGATACTCACTTCCATCGTGTTGGAAAAGAGTCACTCCGTCAGCGCTGTAAAAATTATAACCTGCTGCACCGGGATAAGCGCTCTCCAGCCCGTCTACCCGTACAGATCCCATATTGATAAAGAGATAGTAATCATTCGTTTTCTTTATCAGGTCGTCATTGTTATAGAAATAACGTGTGCCGTGATAGTATCCATCCGGTGCAGTATACATTTGTACATCCAGGCAGGAGGATTCATCAATAAATAGTTTCAGTTCGTTGATCTCTTCAGAAGTGAGTGACGAATGCCAGTCTGCCAGCAATGTTTTGGCCAGGATATGTGAAGGTACATTGCCCCGGCGGTTATTTTTGCGTGTCATATTTCCCCGGTCTACAAGTGGTGGAATGATGCCTTTATGATGATAAAAGGCAGAGCAACGGATATAGTTGAGTACTACTTCTACATTCTCCCGCGAGAGTTGTTTGGCCCACGGAGATCCTTGTAGGTATTTTAGTATACGAAAAGTTCCTTTCAGTCCGTCTATGGGATATCCCCAAACGAGACATTGCTTCCCATGTCCCCATCCGGCACCATCGGCAGTGGTTCCTTCTGTCCAGAAAGCATCGTCATAAGTGGCTTGTGACACAACAGAGAGTGAACGAATGGCTACTTCGGCAAGTACGTCTATCATAGGAACCGAACTCATCATGACAGCTGCCTCCAATACCGGACGATAGTCGAGTGCATTGCCCCCTACCCACCAGACGTGCTTGCGAAATCTCTCTATGTTTACCACGTTTTTATCTGTTTCATCGTGTCTGTAGGGTTGTGTCCACGATTGGAAACCTACATCAAATAGTTTTTGGTGGGCTATAAGAGCCGTTGAATCTTTTACCTCGCCTGATTCAATTCTGTCCATCAGATCAAGCAAGGCAAAATAGATTTTTACGGCTGCCCGTGGGGTGGCAAAACAAGAAGCATGGAAGCGCCCGGGAGCATCATTGTTACGTTCATTTTCCATTTTTCCGTAAAAGGCGATACCACGTAAAAGGGTTTGTACACCGCTATCCTGAGGATCGAGATTTTTCCTTCCGCGATAGGATTCGGCTATGACCTGTAATCGTTCAAAGCAGTCCCGTGTCAGATTATTAATTTGGATACAGTGAGCCATGTTAGTTCCGGCAGCATAATTATTACGGATAATTGTCTCTTCTTCTGCACGTTTGTCTGTAAAACGGCCTTCCGCGTCAATCAGAGCCAGAGACTCTTGCAATGTATAGGTCGTTACAGGAGTTCCGTTGATATGTTTTGTAAACTCCTGCCTTAGCCGACGGATTGTTTCTGCTTTTTCATTATCTGTTGCGTACAGGTTACTGATACACAGCAGTCCGATTAGTATCAAACAGGTTTGTATGCGTTTCATGGTTTACTGATCTTTTGGCGATAGCTTTGATTTTGTGTTACTACATTTACCAAATATACCTTATTATTATCAAGCGGCAAAGTTAGTGATGCTTTTCCGTTTTCTAAGGTGACTTCTGATGTTGTTACCGAACATCCGTTTGTGTCGTAAACCGTCACACGGGCGGGGCCGTTTTCTGTACCGCAAATAATGAGTTGTCCGTTACTGTAATTAATCATCAGTTTTTCGGTATTCGGGTTGTTGATACCGGTAGGTACAGGGTTAACTATGATATTGTCGATATAACAAACATGTTGTTCGTCTTCATACAGCGTGACATTTGAATTATAAGTGGGCAATATAGCTATTCCCAATACTCCGTTCGTGAATTTGCTTATCTGGCTGGAGTAAGCTGCTTTATTGAACTTGAATGTATAGGTGATCCACTGCCCTTCGGTAGTAAAATCGTAGACAGATTTGTTAAGAAGTATACCTTCGTCTTGTCTGAAATCGTTCGTAGTATTAAACTTAGAAAGCAGTTTGATGCAAATATCTTGTTTTTCAGCCGGATCTTCAAAGTCGTCTGTATCCTTACCAATCACATTGAGTGGTTGATAGATTGTAAATTCTACTACTTTTAAGTCATCGATGCCAATGGGGGTATCAAACAGGAACTTTAGCCCGTAGTCACGTGCTTCCATGGAGGAGTAGCGTAATACTTTGGCTGAGTTGTTACCCTCGGCAGAGGGTACCGGGTTATCTATTACTTCATGCGAATACATCCAGCGTGACTTGGGTTTGTAATCGCCTAACTTTCCTTTATTGCCGAAACGGAAAAAATAAGGAGTTGTTTCATAAGTCTCAAAGTCTGCCCGGAAAAGTTCTTGTGCGGACATGTTGCCGGAGAAAGAGATAGATACTGCTAACAGTACAGAGGTAATAATTTTGTTTTTCATAATTTAATCAATTTGTGAGGCTGATTTTGTTTTACTACTTACAAAAGTAGGGGATGTTGCGAAAATGAGATGTTGTCTATCGTCCGAAATAGATGATTTTATTGTCCGTTGGACGAAATGGGGATTATATTACCTTGAGTGTTCCTTTGCTTTTGTTCAGGAGAAATTTATTCTCTGTTTTTGGCGTTTACACCCGCATATGGTCATTTTTATCCGTATTATGGGTTTATATTGTCCGAAAGATAATTCGATACTACTGCTGATACAATACATCAACCTCGGTTTGCTGTATCTTCTCTACATTTGCTCCTGTGATCAGTTGACAACAACTATTCCACATTGGTTACATTAATATAATAGACGATGAAAAAGCACATTTTACTCCTGTTTCTGTTGGTAGGCGGTTCGCTTGCCGGAAAAGCCCAATCTACGGATAATGTAGATTTGATGTTTCCCAATCTGATGATGACCCGTTATCATTATGATAAGATGAAAGAAGATATTGAGAAGAAAGGTAACAATCCTCCCAAAAGTGCATATATTAAACAGATGAGAACTCCGGCGGAAAGTATTGTAAACAATGATAGGAAAACGACTACTGCGGTCTCAACCTCCAACAATCCCAATAATGTAGATATCTCCGGAGAGATGAACGCTATTTACCAGCTTTGCGTTGTCTATGCATTCTCGCAGGAAGAGAAATTCCTCAATAAAGCGGTTGAATATCTGAAAGCCTGGGGAAAAGTAAATGTTGCTGTGTCCAAATCAAATATTCATGAGAGTGCTTATACTCCGGCTGTAGAAGGATATAGTATCATTCGTAATGTGATTTCACAGGAAGATAGAGAAGAGATAGACAGTTGGTTCAGGAAACGTGTCAATGTATTTATTAGAGACAATGATTTGCGGGATAATAACTGGGGAACCTGTCTTCATCAACAGTTCTATCATTATGGTTTAGCATTGAATGATAAGACGGTGATAGATTATTTTAAGAACAGATATCCCGCCTGGGTGAAAAATAATCTATATCCTAATGGTACTACTACCGATTTGTTAGGACGTGATGCTTTTGCTTATCATGCTTACGACTTATTATTCTTCGCTGAGATCTGTCATGCAATAGCCTGTTATGAGGGTTATGAAGCGGCCGATGAATTTTATGCACGGGATGTTAATTGGGGAGCCTCCATCAAGAAGAGTGTTGACTTCTGGAAGCCATATTTACTCGATCCGGCAAAGAATCCACATTTGGAATTCGTAGAAACAGAATGGGCACCCGATAAGAAACGTAGTGACTATAACAAACCTTATAGCCCCGGTGGCACCATGTATGTTGCTGATGAAGTCTTTGAAATGGATCATGACCTTATTCGTGCCGTTGAGAAGTATCGTGGCGGTAACCCATTTTATACCTGGCGACTGACACTTAGTAACCTGCGCTGGTATTATGGCACTGGAGAACAGTAAGATAGTAGTTAAATAGTAAGTAGTCAAAGTAGTTAAGTAGGATGCTATCTGCTACTTACTACTTACGAAGTGATAACTACTTATTACTTGACTACTAAAGAAAAAATACATAACGAAAATATTAACCTATATGCGAATTATTGGACTATTACTGCTGAGCTGTTCTCTTTGTATGTCTTGTGTACAAACGGACAAAAAGAAAGCACTCATTGATGGCGATTTTTTAGTTGCCGAACAACATTTAAAAAAACAACTTAAAGCGGTTCCCGAACCTACTGTATATCCCCGCACTACAGGTAAGGACGGTAAGTTGATTGCTACTCCGAAGAATGACTGGACAGAAGGGTTCTATCCGGGATGTTTATGGTATATCTATGAACACAGTCGTGAGGAGAGCTGGAAACAGAGTGCCATTAAATGGACGGAAGCTCTGGAACCAATGAAAAAGTTGACGAGTCATCATGACATTGGTTTTCTTATCTATTGCAGTTTTGGTAACGGATATAGGCTTACAGGTAAAGAAGAATATAAGGATGTGATTATAGAAGCAGCCAATTCTTTGACAACCCGTTTCAGTGAAGTGACAGGGTGTATCAAGTCATGGAATTATCGGAAAGCCTGGAACGGAAAAGATGAATGGTTCTATCCGGTTATTATTGATAATATGATGAACCTGGAGTTACTCTATTTTGCTTCTAAAGTGACAGGCGATACGCGATATGCCAAGATAGCTACTACCCATGCGGAGACGACTGCGAAGAATCAGCTACGCAAGGATTATAGCAATTATCATGTAGTAGATTATGATACGTTGACAGGAGAAGTACTTCATCGGGCCACTTGTCAGGGATTCTCTGATAATTCGGCATGGGCACGCGGACAGGCATGGGCTATATATGGTTACACAATGGCTTATCGTGAAACGCAGAATCCGAAATTCCTTGAAATAGCGATACATACGGCAGACTATTGGCTCAACCATCCGAATCTTCCTGAAGACGGGATTCCTTACTGGGACTTTAATGCCGGACAGGAAGGGTATGTTCCCGATTGGGCCTATGACCCTAACCGCTTTAAAGTTGTTCCCCGTGATGCTTCGGCGGCAGCCATTGCTGCTTCTGCTTTTCTGGAACTGGCTACGTATGTACCTAATGAAAAGACATACTACGATGCAGCAGTTAAGATACTTAAATCGCTCTCTTCGCCGGCTTACCGGGCAGTTCCGGGCACTAACAATAACTTTATCCTGATGCATAGTGTGGGTAGTATTCCTCACAATCAGGAGATTGATGTTCCTTTGGTTTATGCTGATTATTATTTTTTGGAGGCTTTGAACCGGTATGAACATTACAATTCTAAAAAATGAATCTCAATAACATAATTATTAACTTTTTAAATCAATTCGTATGAGAAAATTATTTTACGCAGTAGCATTATTATTTGTAAGTGCAAACATGAGTGCACAGTATTTTGTAGACGGGTATAATACCAGTTTTGATAGTTGGGTAGACATCAAAGATACAGAAGAAAATGTGATAGGTGTAAGACCGGCCGGTTGGGTATCTCCTTCAAACAATAACTGGACTTCGGGTACTAACAAAGTAGAAGTGACTTTTGAAAAGGCCGAGAATCGTAATGGAGAAGCTGACAAGGCTTGTAAGATTATTACTACAGGTATTGTGTCTACCTGGTTTAGCTGGCACGTAGGTGTAACACAGGTAACAAGTGTGTATGCGGAAGATTACATTGCCGATCCGTTCTTTATAGATAGAGGAGATGACTTTTATTATACATTTTGGGCAAAAAGCGATGTAGATGGAACCAAAATGTACATTGGTACCGGCCAGTTATATAATCCGTCAAACGGAGGAAACTGGGACAATGTGCCTTATGTGGAGCTTACTACCGAATGGAAACAATATGGTATTTATGTAGAACTTGCCAAACTGGATCTTACTTCATTTGATATTCAGCTCAGAAGTAACGGTGTTCGTTATATTGATGATCTGGAAGTTGGGTATGGTGAAATTCCCGAAGGTGTAGGTATCATCAATATTTCTGCTAAGGATGCTTTCAATGTTTACTCTAACGATAATGGTATCTCTTTTGAAGGTGCTGAAGGAGTGGTTACCGTATTCAATACTTTAGGTGCAGTGGTTGCTCAGAAAGCTGCAAATGGTGGAACCGATAACATTAGCCTTGGTAGCGGACTTTATCTTGTGAAGTTGCAGACAGCCGATGGAGAGGTAACCCGCAAGGTAGTAGTTAAATAAGTTTTTTTTAAATAAGCTATAATATGATAGCGAGGTATTGAAGATTGGGATAATTAAAAAATAATGCGCATCTTTGTTCCGTAATAACAGGCAGTAATGCTGTATGTTACGAGAATAAAGATGCGCTATTTTAATTTTGAAATACTATGAATTTAATTACTAAAAGCAAAACTACTCTTCTTTTGTTACTTTTTGTCTGTTCCTTATCCGTTTCGGGTAAAGACAAACGTATCCGGGCCGTTTATGATCTGATAGAGCGGGTTACCCCTGGTTACTCTTCGCAATACCGTTTGGAATTGATTGCTCCCGATGACGGTTCTGATGTATACGAAGTAGATGGTAACGGCAAACAAATCATCCTTCGTGGTAACACGTCCGTAGCTCTGGCTACCGCCTTTAATTGGTATTTAAAGTATACCTGCCAGGCACATGTCTCCTGGTTTGGCAATCAACTTCAGCTTCCGAAGAAACTTCCTCAGCCCCTTCAAAAGGAACGCCGCACAATCAACGGTCGTTACCGTGTGTATATGAACTATTGTACCGTGAGCTACACTGCTGCCTGGTGGAACTGGGAACGCTGGCAAAAGGAGCTGGACTTTATGGCGATGAACTCCATTAACATGCCCCTTTTCACTATTGGTCTGGATGCTGTGTGGTACAATACCCTGTTGCACTTCAACTTCACAGATGGGGAGGCACGTGCTTTCCTTGCCGGTCCCGGTCATGCTGCCTGGCAATGGATGCAAAACCTCCAGAGTTATGGTGGCCCCCTTCCGAAGTCCGTAATCGATAAACATGCTGCGTTGGGTAAAAAAATTATTGCACGGCAGTTGGAATTAGGTATGCAACCTATCCAGCAGGGATTTTCCGGTTACGTTCCGCGTGAGCTGAAAGAGAAGTATCCTACAGCGAATATCAACCAGCAACGTTCCTGGTGTGGTTTCAAAGGGGTTGCCCAGCTGGATCCTACCGACTCGTTGTTCACCCGTATGGGACGGGTTTTCCTTGAAGAGCAGGCCCGGTTGTTTGGTGCACATGGAGTGTATGCTGCCGATCCTTTCCATGAGAGTGCCCCCCCGGTGGATACTCCCGAATATCTGAGAGCCGTAGGACAGAAGATTCATCACCTTTTCCGTGACTTCGATCCGCATAGTACCTGGGCAATGCAATCGTGGAGCCTGCGTGAAGATATTGTAAAAGCTGTCCCCAAAGATGCTTTACTGATTCTTGACTTAAATGGTAAAAGCACTTCAAAAGCATTGTTCTGGGGGTATTCTACTGTGGTAGGTAACCTGCACAATTTTGGCGGACGCATCAATATGCACGGTGATTTGCAACTTCTTGCTTCCAATCAATACAGCAAGGCCAAGCGATTGAATCCTGCCGTTTGTGGCTCGGGGCTGTTTATGGAAGCCATTGAGCAGAATCCGGTATACTATGAATTAGCTTTTGAAATGCCTTGTCATGCCGATAGCATTGATCTGCAAGCCTGGCTGAAACAGTATGCTACCCGTCGTTATGGTGCCTTTTCGCCGGCAGCGCAAGAAGCGTGGATGTTATTGCTCGATGGTCCGTATCGGCAGGGTACGAACGGAACAGAGAAGAGTTCTATTATAGCGGCCCGTCCTGCATTGGACGTGAAGAAATCCGGTCCGAATGCCGGCCTTGAGATACCTTATGATCCGGCTTTGGTGATCCGTGCCCAGAATCTGTTGTTGAAAGATATAGAGAAACTGTCAGCTTCCCGTCCCTACCGTTTCGATATTGTGGATGTGCAGCGGCAGCTGATGACTAACCTTGGTCAGCTTATCCACCGGCAGGCGGCGGAAGCCTTCAGAAAGAAAGATCAGTACGCCTTCACACTTCATTCCGGCCGTTTCCTCGAGATGCTGGCTGATATGGACAAATTGCTTCGTACCCGCAGTGAATATAGTTTTGACCGCTGGCTGACTGAGGCACGTAACTGGGGAGATACCGAGGCGGAGAAAAACCTTATGGAGCGTGATGCTACCTCTTTGGTCACTATTTGGGGGGCTGACGGTGATCCGCGTATCTTTGACTATTCCTGGCGGGAGTGGTCGGGGCTGATCAACGGTTATTATCTTCCACGTTGGCAGAAGTTCTATGCCATGCTGCAACATCATCTTGATGCAGGCACTTCTTATGAAGAAGCCGGTTTGCCGCAGATTTATGGCCGGGAGGCTTTCCGTGCCAATGATTTCTATAACGGCCTGGCTGAGTGGGAGCTTGCTTATGTCGATAGTTACGGTAAAGCGCGTACTCCGGTTGCCGAAGGCGATGAGGTTGCTATAGTTAAACGCCTGTTTGATAAGTATCTCAAACTCTCTCAGGAGTATTATGCCGGAGGGGTGAAGGTTACGGAGAAATCTTCGGGAGAAAGGACTTATGAAAATTTAGGAGAAGAATAATTGTGAGCTTTTGGAGCAAAAAGATAGCAAATTGTGTATTATGCTAACAGGCTCTTAAGATAAAACGGATGGAATAGAAAAAAGAGCGTATCTTTATTCGTAATAATATGCAGAAATGCCTCTGTTATAGGAATAAAAATGCGCTTTTTCGGTAAAAAAGTACCTTTTTCCCGGAGCGGAATTGTTTGTTCGGCTCCGGGGAACCTCTCCCTCCCCGGAGCCGAACACTTCCCTCCCCGGAGCCGGGCTCTTTCTTCCTCACCGGAGAAGGTGTTTCAGGTGCAAAAGAGATACTTCCGGGAGTTATTAGCTTCCTTTATGGCGGGGAAATGGAAATGATAAAACGGAGTAGTTTATAGCCGGATAGCGATCGTATAGGCGTAAACTCCCTATATTGGGTGATAAAAAGAGGCATTTGTCCGTTCAATAATGGCTTATTGATTTTGACAAATGCCTCTCTGTTTCTTTTATTTCATGACACCGGATTTAGCTGCGGAAATAGCGTATTCCTGAGCGGTAGAATATTCAAAGTGTCAAAACGAAACTATTTCTTTGCATGCGGATAATCGATTGTATAATGTAATCCGCGGCTCTCTTTCCGCTCCATTGCCTGACGCATGATGAGATATCCCACGTTAATCATGTTACGCAACTCGCAAATTTCTTTAGATGCTACACTGCGTTTGAATAAGCTTTCTGTCTCTTCATAAAGGATATCCAACCGGTCCCACGCACGCTTCAGGCGAAGGTCACTCCGGACAATGCCTACATAGGTACTCATAATCTGGTTTACCTCTTTCATACTTTGGGTAATCAGCACCATCTCTTCCGGTGAGCGGGTACCCTCGTCATTCCATTCCGGAATATCCGGATTATAATCATATTGATCTACTACATCCAGCGTATGTTTGGCAGCAGCATCGGCATAGACAACGGCTTCGATCAGAGAGTTTGAAGCCAGGCGATTGCCACCATGCAGACCTGTACAGGAACATTCGCCTACAGCGTATAGTCGTTCGATAGACGATTGGGCATTGAGATCTACCAGAATACCTCCGCAGAGATAGTGGGCAGCCGGAGCAACCGGAATATAATCTTTAGTAATATCAATGCCCAGGCTGAGACACTTTTCGTAGATATTGGGGAAGTGCTTCCGGGTCTCTTCGGGGTTTTTGTGCGTGACGTCAAGATAAACATGGTCATCGCCCCGGTTCTTCATTTCGTTGTCAATGGCACGTGCTACAATATCGCGCGGTGCCAGTGAGAGACGGGGGTCATACTTTTGCATAAACTCTTTGCCGTCCATAGTACGAAGCACGGCACCATAGCCACGCATGGCTTCGGTAATAAGGAAAGAAGGACGGTCGCCCGGGTGATAAAGCGCTGTGGGATGAAACTGTACAAACTCCATATCTTTCACCGTTCCTTTGGCGCGGTAAACCATAGCAATGCCGTCTCCGGTAGCTACCAGTGGATTGGTGGTTGTCTGGTACACTGCTCCTACTCCACCGGTTGCCATTAGCGTAACCTTTGCCAGGTATGTATCCACTTTCCCGGTCTTCGGATCAAGAATATAGGCGCCGTAGCATTTAATATCCGGTGTCTGGCGTGTGACAGTCACCCCAAGATGATGTTGGGTTAATATCTCAATCGCAAAGTGATTTTCGATTACTGTAATATTAGGATGTCGTTGTACAGCCTTGATAAGACTGTCCTGGATTTCGGCTCCGGTGTTGTCTTTGTGATGAAGGATACGAAACTCCGAATGTCCTCCTTCACGGTGCAGATCAAACTCACCTTGCTCGTTCTTATCGAAATCCACTCCCCAATTGATGAGTGCTTCAATCTGTGCCGGAGCTTCGCGTACTACCTTTTCTACAGCAGCACGGTCACTTATCCAGTCACCGGCAATCATCGTATCTTCTATGTGCTTATTGAAATTGTCTACCAACAGGTTGGTTACCGAGGCCACTCCCCCTTGTGCGAAATAGGTATTAGCCTCTTCCAAACCGCTCTTACAGATAAGGGCTACTTTTCCTTTGTGTGCCACTTTCAGGGCAAAACTCATTCCGGCAATGCCGGAGCCGATGACGAGGAAATCGAACTTTTTAACCATAATCTAAATGTTTATTACCGCAAAACTACAAAATAACTGTTTTCATTGTACTTTTCGTTGCCATTAATTCATAAAATTGCTAACTTGGCAGCAAAAATCTGACAAAATGAACCGAGTTTTCCATGCCCGCATTGCCTGGTATCAATATTTTCTACTGGTGGTACTGGGGGCAAATGCATTTGGTTTCCTGTGGTGCAAGTATATTGTGCTTGCTGCTTTTATGATGCTGTTGCTCATTGTGGTGATTGAACAGGTGATTCACACCACCTATACTGTCACATCACAAGGTGAGCTTATCCTTTCTTACGGACGCTTTACACGTAAAAAGACAATTCCTGTCAAAGATATTATCTCTGTGCAAAAACATCATTCGATGAAATTCGGTCGTTTCTCCGTGACTGAGTATGTACTGATTGAATACGGCAAAGATAAATATGTATCAGTGATGCCCGTGAAAGAGCAGGAGTTTATAGAGTGGTTGGAGAAAATAAAAATAACGGTTAACGGTTAGTGATAAGCGATTAGCATTATGCAGTACAATTGCACAGTCATTCATCGCTTATCACTCATCACTTATCACTAATTCAAATAATATGAAATACCAGGTAATTATCATTGGCGGCGGTCCTGCGGGCTACACAGCTGCCGAAACAGCCGGCAAAGCCGGACTGAGTGTTGTGCTTTTTGAAAAGCAGAATTTAGGTGGAGTTTGTCTTAACGAAGGATGTATTCCTACCAAGACTTTGCTTTATTCGGCAAAGACGTATGACGGAGCGAGGCATGCTTCCAAATATGCTGTGAGTGTGCCGGAGGTTTCTTTTGACTTATCGAAGATAATTGCCCGTAAGAGTAAGGTAGTGCGCAAACTGGTATTAGGAGTAAAGGGTAAACTGACCTCCAATAACGTGACGATTGTACAGGGTGAGGCGCAGATCGTAGATAAGAATACGGTGCGTTGTGGTGAAGAAACCTATGAATGTGAGAATCTGATACTCTGTACAGGTTCTGAGACCTTTATCCCTCCTATCACAGGCATTGATACGGTGAATTACTGGACGCATCGCGATGCGCTTGATAACAAAGAATTACCCGCTTCACTGGCTATCGTTGGCGGTGGTGTTATCGGAATGGAATTTGCTTCTTTCTTCAATAGCCTTGGCGTACAGGTGACAGTGATAGAAATGTTGGACGAAATACTGAACGGAATGGATAAAGAACTTTCTGCCTTGCTTCGTGCCGAATATGCGAAACGAGGTATTAAGTTTCTGTTGAATACGAAGGTTATTTCTCTGTCGCAGAACGAAGCGGGGGCTGTGGTCTCTTATGAGAATGCCGAAGGCTCCGGTAGTGTGATTGCAGAAAAGCTACTGATGAGTGTAGGCCGTCGCCCTGTCACCAAAGGTTTCGGACTCGAAAATCTGAAACTGGTATTGACGGAACGCGGGAACGTTGCCGTTAATTCTAAAATGCAGACCTCCGAACCGGGTGTATATGTCTGTGGTGACCTTACAGGCTTTTCGCTGCTTGCCCATACGGCGGTTCGCGAAGCAGAAGTAGCCGTACATACCATTCTTGGTAGGGACGATGTGATGAGTTATCGTGCCATTCCCGGTGTAGTATATACCAATCCGGAGATTGCCGGAGTAGGGCATACCGAAGAAAGTCTGTTGGCAAAAGGTATTCCCCATCACATTGTTAAATTACCAATGGCATATTCCGGCCGTTTTGTTGCTGAAAATGAAGGTGTGAACGGTATGTGCAAACTATTGATCGGAGAGGACAAAACGATTTTGGGTGCCCATGTACTTGGTAATCCTGCTTCCGAGATTATTACCCTTGCCGGTATGGCAGTAGAGTTAAAACTGACAACTACGGAGTGGAAGAAGATTGTATTCCCCCACCCCACAGTAGCCGAAATATTCAGGGAAGCCCTGTGATTAAGAAACTAAACGTATGCAAAGAATTTTCCTATTCCTTATTTTATCCTCCTGCCTTCCGGTTTTATGGGGGCAGGAAGTTCTCTCTTCCCGCATCAACTTGTTGTTGAAAACCTTGCCTGATGGATCTGAAGTCGGTATATCTGTTTATGATCTTACCGATAAGAAACCGCTTTATACGTATCGGGATACCAAACTTTCACGTCCGGCATCGACCATGAAGCTGCTGACTGCTATTACCGCCCTCTCCCGTTCGGATGCCGACGAGCCGTTTCGTACCGAGGTTTGGTATAATGGAACCATAGAGCACGATACTTTGCGTGGAGATTTATATGTAGTAGGAGGTTTTGATCCCGAATTTGATGAACTTAGTATGGATACGCTGGTAGACGCCATCATCACTTCTCCTTTCTCCGTTATCGATGGGAGGATCTATGGAGATATTTCCATGAAAGACTCCCTCTATTGGGGTAGCGGATGGGCATGGGATGATACGCCGGAAGCATATCAGCCCTATCTCTCTCCGTTGATGTAT
This sequence comes from Bacteroides sp., assembly GCA_019416685.1. Taxonomy (GTDB): domain Bacteria; phylum Bacteroidota; class Bacteroidia; order Bacteroidales; family Bacteroidaceae; genus Bacteroides. The sequence continues at coordinate 84,102 of DXWV01000101.1, read as the reverse complement.
CACAAAGGAATGGTGACGGTAACAGCGGTTCCGGGTGCTGTTCGGGGAGATACGGCACGAGTTTCCTGCCATCCGCAATCCTCTTATTATAGCCTCGGCAATGCAACCCGGACGCGTACCCCCTCTGCCGGAAAGTTTACCGTGACCAGGGGATGGCTTGAAAATAAAAACAATATCACGGTCACAGGCAATGTAGAGGGGAGGCGTAGTGCGGATATCAATGTCTTCTCTTCACAGGACTTCTTTATGTATGCTTTTCTGGAAAAGCTCCGCGACAAAGGTATTGAGGTGCCTCTAAAGTATGCCTTTTCTGTTTTTACTCCCGATAGTTCATCCGTTTGCATGGCACGTTCGGAGTGCTCTGTACAGGATGTAGTTACCCAGATAATGAAGGAAAGCGATAATCTGAATGCAGAAGCCCTGCTTTGTCGTCTGGGGGCACAAGCCATCGGGAAGAAGTATGTCTCAGCCAAAGAGGGTATTGCCGAGATAAAGAAGATGATAAAGCAGCTGGGGCACAATCCCGACCATTATAAGATAGCCGATGGGTGTGGATTGTCTAACTACGACTACCTCTCTCCTGCTCTTCTGGTCGATTTCCTTAAATTTGCCTATTCCCGAACGGATGTGTTTCAGAAACTTTATAAGGCTCTTCCTATTGCCGGAGTAGACGGAACATTGAAGTATAGAATGCAACAAGGAAAAGCCTATAAGAATGTTCATGCCAAGACAGGTTCCTATACAGCTATTAATACCCTGGCAGGTTATCTGAAGGCTGCAAACGGGCATGAAATAGCCTTTGCCATTATGAATCAGAATGTGCTTTCGGCTGCCAAAGCAAGAGAGTTTCAGAACAAGGTGTGTGAGGTACTTTGTGAGTAGGAGATAAAATTCACTCTGTCATCTGTCTCTGACAAAGGAACGCCTTGTATTTTTACTGTCGGTCTGTCCATCCCTTGTGGAATTACAATTTCCGCCTTTGTCAGCTTTCCATATTTCCATTCAATCGTTACCTGATAGCCATTTCTTGCCATCAATCCTTTGATTTTGCCTTCCGGCCATTCAGTAGGCAAGGCAGGCAAAAGGTGTATAAAACCTTCGTGAGACTGTAATAGCATTTCAGCAAAAAGCCCTGAGGTAGCCATTGTAGCGTCTACCTGCATATTTCCCGATTGGCTGGACATCATATTTTCGTATCCACTTTCTTTAATCATTCGGTTGAAAGTGTCAATAGCCTGATTGCCATCATAGAGTCTGGTCCATAAAGCGGTACGCCATGCCATAGACCAGTTACCTCCCGTATGAGGCCATCTGTTGCCAAATTTACCTTTACCCCTCATCTCTAAAGATTTCCGGGCAGCCTGTACCAATGCAGGTGTCCGGGTGTATGATATCCTATTTCCCGGATACAAAGCATAAAGGTGGGCAAGGTGGCGATGATGATCGTGTGGGTTGTCCACATCATCTATCCATTCCTGCAATTGTCCATAGCGTCCTATCTTCAAGGGTAGTAGCTTGTTTCTGGCAATGAGCAGTTTCTGGCGGAATACAGAATCTGTGTTCAGGCATTCTGCTGCTTTGATTACGTGGGTATATAGATCATATACCATTTCTATATCCTGGTAGGCAGGCACGGTAAAAAGTCTTTCTTCCGTTTGCTCGCCGTTTGTGGTAGAATACTCTGCCGGAGAACCGTTTTTCATTTCAATGCCGTGTTCTGCCGATACGGAAGGGGCAATAATGAAATGTCCCTGATACTCTACCATGTTTTCCAGCCAGAATTCGGCAGCTTCTTTCATAATAGGATATCCTTTTGTTCTGAGGTACTCTTTATCTCCGTTGAAAACATAATGTTCCCACAGGTGCCTGCAATGCCAGGCAGCTCCCGAAGGATAGAGTCCCCACAGGATATCATCACCGGGAACGGTGTGCCCCCATATATTTCCGGTAGAATGGCTGACCCAGCCTTTCGTTCCGTAATATTCGCGGGCCGTTTGCCGTCCGGGTTCTACCAGGCCCTCAATCCATTCCAGATAAGCCTCCTCACATTCCGGTAAATGGGTAGGTCCGCATCCCCAATACATCTCCTGGAGATTGATGTTGCTTTGGAAATTTCCGTTCCATGGAGCCTTTTCAAAGGTATTCCATACACCTTGCAGGGTGGAAGGTAGTGTGCCGGGGCGGGAGGCACTTATCAGCAGGTAACGGCTGAGGTTGAACCCTAAAACTTTCAGAGAGGCGTCGTCGGTAAATCCTTCCTGCAATTGTTTCACACGCACATTGGTTGGAAGTTGTTCGGAAGCCGTGTCTCCGGTAAGAGTGAATCTGACCCGATTGTACAAAGTCTGATAATCGGATATATGTGTGTTTTTGACTGTCTCGTAGCCTTTTGTAATGGCTTTTGTTATTACCTTCCCGGTATTTTGTTGCGGATTCTCTCCTTTATATAGGGGGTATACAGGAGCATATTCAGTGTCGACCGCATAGAATACAGTGGCTTCATTGGCTTTTTCTACTATAATCTGTTGATGGGCTACTTTGACACTTCCGCCTTGCTGAACAATTTTAATACGAATGGTATAGCCTAATCCATTTTCCCGGATGATCCCATTGAAAGTAAGTCCATTCTCACTTTCTATGACCTCTTCGGGCTGATAGACGAGTGAATGGGAAAGAGAGAAACTAATTTTTCCTGCTTTATCGGCCGTAAAATGAAGTGCCATCAATTTATCAGGATAGCTGCAGAAATATTCACGGTTAAACTGTACACCTCCCTGTGTATATTCAACGAAACCACGGGATGTGGATAGATCGATGCCGCGCAGGTAATTTTGTACGGGTTGTTTGTTTTTGCCAAAGTCAATCCACAGATTACCCACCATTGAAAAATAGCCATAGTTAGTATAATCTCCGGTCATGTAGATACGGGAGAGGGAATCGGCTTCAGCAAACCGGCGCTCTACTATTAACTGCCGGATAGTGGCTATCTTGTCTTTACCTCCTTTGATTATTCCGTAATTAAAATCAGAGGCAGCATGAGGACCTCCTGCCCAAAATGTTTTTTCAGCGATATCAAAACGTTCCTTCTCTACCTCTCCGTAAAAAGAGGCACCCATATAACCATTACCGATATGTAAAGCCTGTTCGGACCAGCTTTGGGCCGGATAGCGAAACCATACCGTCTCATTGGGGGATAAGCATTCATTGGTTGCATACAGGTATTTTGGTAAAGTAACAAGAAAAGTTATTATCGGGAGTAGCAGGAGAGTTTTGTACCTCATAATATCTGTATTTATTGGAAATATACCGAAGAAAAAGCAGGTGTGTCAGAAGTTTTTCACCACAGAGTTTCACAGAGTTCCACAGAGTTTATCTTTATTGAAACGCAGATGAACACAGATTAAAAGATTGTAGTTCTTTATCATATATTTGTTTTCCTTTGCGAAAATCTGCGTTCATCTGCGTTTCAATCAGATAAATAATACTCTGTGAAACTCCGTGTTACTCTGTGGTGAGTTTTAATATCTGCCAAAAAGAGCGAAAAGGTTTACTTCTTTACGATTCTAAAGCTTGCCACCTCTGATTCACATTGAATTTTCACTATATAGCAACCGGTAGAAAGGCTGTTAAGGTGAACAGACCGTACGCCGGAGGTCAGGTTTATGTTTTTCAATGCCTGTCCCATCATATTGTAAACAGTGACTGTAACATTGGCTTCGTCATTGTCTTCTAAGTTGATGAACAGTTCATCTTCTATAGCAGCAGGGTAAACGGATATGTTACCATTGGACTGGTTCTTGCTGATTCCTGTTCCTTGATAGGTAGAATCGTAGAATTCGCGAATCAATCCGTATGCCTGGTCTTCCATACCTGCATCCTGCCCCAATGCCCAGATACCAATACCTTTGAAGCCGCCTTTGGTAGTATAGTCATATTTTAAACGGAGGCTTTGAAGATCTTCGGCATAAGCCACCATATTGGCACCGTCTTCGGTATACTTATAAACATTACATTTTGCTGCGTCATCCCAGGTGATATCATTGTCTTTGGCATACTTGGGTACGTCGCCCAGAGTGGCTGTTCCGAATTTTGATCCGTTCTTGTAGATATTACCATAGTAGGGCCATGCGATCACAATGTCAGATGCAGGAATGTCGATATCCAGCCAGAACTGCTTGATTCTTCTTTGTGCATCATTCAGCGGGCAAGTGAATGTTTGTCCGATGTTGTACATCATGATAGTGAGGTAGTCGGCACTTTTGAGCATTCCTTTGAAATCCCATTCATTGCTTTCATTTCCCGGATAGGTAGCAATAGAAAGTTCAAAATCCGGATTGATTTTGTCGAGCTCTTCTTTTATATATTTAGCCAGTTCATTATATTTTGCACCGTGATTGGGGACGGAGTTGTAAAACTCTTCAATATCCATATTAATACCATCCAGGTTGTATTTGTCAACAAACTTAGCTATGGCAACGGCTGCGGCACGCATCTTTTGTGAATCGCCAAACAGATCTACATAGAAAGCTGTATTCCCACCGTCGCGAACATTACCGGTGATGGCAGCCAATACTTTCACGCCATTTTTGTGCGCTGCGTTAATAAAGTCAATCCAGGGCCATTTCAGATCAATACCTTTATCTTCGAAAGTGGGGGTATAGCCTCCCTTGTCGATTTCAAAACCAATAGGAGCAATATGGGTGAGGCCTTTCCAGTCTACTTTGTCAATAGTGGTGACGCTGAACCAGGGGAACCAGCCGAATACTATCTTATTGTTGTAGTCAGTACACTTCTGTGTATAGGCTGCTGCGTCGAGCTTGTTGATTTGGCGGATCGTCATATCACCGTCCGGGTCAGAAGATTCAGGAACCACATCTTTCCCGTTACTGAAGTACAGTTTGGTGATTTGCCCGTCCAGTTTATTTCCGTCGGTGGCTGTCGGTTTCAACCGGATGGCTACGATAAAGAAGTTATTTCCTACACTCAGTGGTTGTTCACCTGCGTTGTCTCCATCACGTAACTCCAGTTTACCGGTACCCGGGCGAAGTGCCTGGTAGTTCATTGTGAGTGATTCGTCTGTGATCTGTGCTTTGTCTCCGGCATAGTACACATTGATCGTGGCAATATCAGTCAGTTTGGTTGTACCGTTCAGCGAGAAGTCCAGTCCGGTAAGTGACAGTTCGCCTGCACCAACGGTGTTTATTTTCAGAGTAAGCAATTCAATGTTGTCTTCTTTTGCATAGGCATTACCTGTTTTCTGAGAAACCATACTGCTTTCGATAGTCATTTCGCCTACTTCTTCAAAGATCTTCAGGTCGATGTTTTTTACTTCAGCTTCCGTAGCTTTAAAAGTAGCCGGATAAGCGCCCTGTAAATCGGGAACATCAGTACCTGTTACATTCTGGAAATCATAATAGGCCACTAAGTTGGCTTTATCCGGGTGTGTATCGAGCACTTTATAGCTTTTCCATTTAGATATGGTTTCAAGGCTGAGAGACTTGTTCCATACTCTGACTTCATCGTAGCAGGCAAGAGAAGCGCCACCTAATACAAATGACGCATCAATGTCACCTGTGGTAGGTTTAAAGAAAGCATTGGAGAAGGCCTGACGGATACCGTCGATATAGAGAATGATAACTCCCTCATCGGTGCTTGATTTTGTTCCGTCATAAACTAAAGCCACATGGTGCCAGCCACTTTTCGGATAGCATCCGGCAGATGTTTGTGCATAGGCACCGTCTCCGTTGGCTTGCATAACGTAGATCTGGCCATTTTTTTCTACCTGTACTTTAATACGGTTACGTTCGTCGGGCTGCTCTTTTTTGAAGATAATAAAGCGATCGGCCAGTTCATCCAGGGTTATATTTACCCATGCCTCTATGGTGTAGGCTCCTGCTTTGTTGAGCTGTGTGATATCTCCGCAATCCAGATAAGCATCTCCGGAATTTACGTTCAACTTGAAACCTTTGTTACCTGTCGTTTGAGCAGATACATTGAGAATGCCCAGCAAAAACAGCAGGCATAAAAACAAATTCTTTTTCATTGGTATTTATTTTAAATTAAACAAAGTTTATTCTTCAGGACTGTTAGGGTCGTATATCTCGAATACACCCGATTCGGTGGTAGGGCTGTCTACCACTTTGTTGTCGGTAGCAATGGCTTTCACTACCAGTCTGTACTTTCCTCCCGGCACAATCGGATCGCCGTCATAATCTGTATTGAATCCTTCGCTGAAGCGGAAAGAGCATTGGTTTTTGAACTCTTTCTGGTTAGGATCTTTCTGAGGATACGCTACCTGAAAAGCCCTGTCGGTATGTTTCATGGCTTCTTCGGCATAGAGAGTACTTTTTTCTTTGATTACCCAGAAGTTAATATTCTGTATCCGGGTGGTATCCCCTTTGAAGAAATAGGTTACTTTTATATCAGAAAGTTTGCTCTCTGTGCCTGCATTCCATGTACGTATGTTCCATACATACAGATAGCTGTCTTTTTTTGAAAAGTCATCCTCGTTCTTGTCACAAGCAATGAATGAGAGAGTCATTAAAAGCAGAAGTAGTTTGAATGTTGATTTCATATCGCTTTTATTTTTTAGTAGTTTCATATCCTGGATTTTGTTCCAAATTTGAGTTCTTTATAATTTCTGTCTGAGGGATAGGGCAAAGGTTATGGGCTTCACTAATGTATTCACCTCCCTTTGAGTTAATCTCTTTACTGATTCTTTTTACCGTCTCTACAAGTATTCCCCAACGCACAAGATCGAACCGGCGATGCCCCTCATAGCATAATTCGCGGGCACGTTCGTCACGAATGAGAGATTGAAATTGTTTGTAATCCATGTCTTCTATCTCGTCTACCCCTGCCCGTTCGCGAATTTCATTGATTGCGTCATAAGCCTCTTGGGTAGGCGCTCCTTTCCATTCGTTTAGTGCTTCGGCGTACATGAGAAGAACGTCTGCATAGCGGAATACGGGGAAGTTCAGTCCATCGTGGTCAAGCATTTGTTTACCGGTTCTGTCCCAGTATTTAATGATGGCGATACGGCTGTCTTTGAAAGCCTGTCCCCGCCAGGTCTTAGCCAGATTGTGTTCGAGGCGCAGGTCCCATTCATCGTATTTGTCATAAAAGGAGGTGGGGGCAGAACTTCCTCCCAGTCCATTAAACTTGTCCCATTCTTCTTTACTCGGCCCCAGATACCACAACATACGGGCAGAGAAGTCGGTATAGTCGGCATTGAACTGAATAGAGAAGATATGTTCCTGCTGGTTCTCAAATGCCTGTGAGAAGATGTCGCTATAGTTGTCGAACAGTTTATATTTGTTCAAGCCCATGATTTGCTCACAGGTTTTTGCTGCATTTTCCCATTGTTCTTGCAGTAAGTACATTTTTGCCAACAGGGTAAGTGCGGTTCCTTTACTGGCTCTTGCTACGATGGCAGGGCTTTTCTCCAGAATATCCGATACTTCTACGAGTTCATCAATGATGAAGTTTGAGAGTTCTTCCCGTGTGGCTCTTTTTACATTCTTTACTTGATCCAGCGAAGTTATCTCATCTTTCAATAAGGGCACACCTCCCCAGTAAGTCAATGCATGGTAATAGTAGAAAGCACGCAGGAAACGGGCTTCTGCCAATAGTGAGGTGCGGCGGCTCTCATCAAAGGTTGATTTTTTTATGCGGGTTATGGTTGTGTTGCAGGCACCGATTGCCTGATAAGTAGTGAGCCACCAGTCACTCCACCGGTTCTCGCCCGAAGTCCATTGATAATTGGCTGAGCCACCGGCACTACCGGATATATCGGTACCTTCAAAGGCAAAGCACCATCTGTCCAGACTGTAATATCCTGTTCCGTTGAGGAAACTATAACATCCGGATACGGCAGCTTCCGCCCCGTCTGCTGTTTCAAACAGTTTACCGACACTGAGTTGTGATATAGGTGTTTTATCGAGCATGTCCAGGCACGAGCTGCAAGTAGCAGTCAGGATGCACAGTGCCATTATCTTTAGTTTTTTCATGATTCTTTTCATTATAATGTGATTTTAAAGCCAAAAGTATAAGTTCTCGCTGAGGGATAAGCGGTAAAGTCCATACCCCGGAGTACGTTGGCCGAATAGACCTTGTAGCCACCTTCCGTTCCGGTATTTACTTCCGGATCGTATCCTTTGTAAGAGGTGAACGTGAACAGGTTGGTACCGGTAACGTAGCATTGGAGTTCCTGAATCGTCTTATTCTTCTTCCAGCTCTTGACCGGGAAGTTGTAATACAAGCTGATACTTTTTATTTTCAGATGTGAACCATCATGAATCATGTAGGTAGAAGGCTGGTATTCGTCATTGGAATAGAGTTTAGGATAATTTCCGTTGGGATTGTCGAGTGACCAGAAGTTCTTTACCCGTTTGTACTGATTTACAAACCGGGGATCGACTGTGGCATACAGGAAGTCACCTCCTGCAAGTATGTCATTTCCATACGTTCCCTGTAAAAATACACTCAAAGTGAAATTCTTGTAGGTGAACGTATTGTTGATACCTCCAAAGAAGTCGGGATTCGGATCACCAATGGTTGTCTGGTCTTCGATAGAAACTACACCATCCCCATTAATATCGCGGTATATCTTCTGCCCGAGTGAGGCGTTCGGCTCACTACCGGCTTCAATTTGTGCACGTGAGCGATAGATACCATCCATAATATAGCCATAGAATACTCCGACGGGCTGGCCTACCTTTAACCAGGAGTAAGGATGTGTACCCAGACCCGGGCGGAAGGTATATTCAAAATCTTTATCGGGTCCCATCGCTAAGACTTTATTTTTATTTGTAGAGATATTAAATTCGGTAGACCATGTGAAGTCTTTTGTAGCGATATTAGTAGTACGGATCATGAGTTCTACTCCCTGGTTTGAGATTTTACCTACATTCATGAAACCATTCTTGAATCCTGAGATATAGGGGAACTCCACATCCAGTAAGAGATCCTTCGTTCTTTTAGAATAAAAATCAAGTTCTATATTCAAACGTGAATTGAAGAAAGAAGCCTCCACACCAAAATCGAACTGAGCCGTTGTCTCCCATTTCAGTTTGTCATTACCCAGACGATCGGGGATGTATCCGATTTGCGGAATGTCACCCAGCATCACATTTTGTTGTTTCATCAAAGGCAATGTCTGATACAGTGCAATATCCTGATTTCCGGAAAGACCATAACTGAATCTCAGTTTCAGGTTATTCAGTTTGGAAAAGCGTTTCATGAATTTCTCTTCCGAGAGTCTCCATCCCAGAGCTACGGAAGGGAAGAAGGCAAACTGGTTATCTTTGCCTAAACGGGATGAACCGTCATATCTGCCTACGAGCGAGAGCAGGTAGCGATCGTGAATGGAGTAGTTAATTCGTCCCAGATACGATATAATAGCCCATTCGGAAGCTGAACTGCCTATCTGGCGGGTTTTGGTTTCTGCATCAGAGAGATTGTTCCAGTCCAGCAGGTCGTTGGTGAAGTTCTTTCCGTATAAGCTTAGTCCTTCGTTACGTCCGAATTGCAGGGTGTATCCTCCCAAAACTGTCAGGTGATGTCCCTCTATTATCTCTTTCATATAGTTGGCTGTATTCTCCCATAGGATAGAATAACCCTCTCCCTGGTTGATCCACGCTTCACCTTTGGTTTTATTTTGCATCATGGTTGGGAGCGAGCCGGGTTTGTATTCATTCGTTTTGTTGGTACTGGCGTTCAATCCTAAAGAAGTTTTGAACTTCAATCCTTTTATAGCTTCCCAGTCTGCAAATATACCTGCATAGACTGTGGTTGATAATTCTTCTTTCTTACGCAGGTTAAGCTGTGCTACTACATTATCAATCTTATTGCTTACTACACGCGAAGGACTGTCTGCCGCATACGAACCGTCTGCGTTATAGACAGGCATGGTCGGAGGAATTGCCAGTGCTGAGCTTTGGTAATCGAAACCTCCCAGACTCACCAGATTGGGTTTTCTTGAAGAGTGGGAAAACTGGAAGTTAGCGCCGATATTTATCTTATCACCTATTTTTCTATCTAAGTTGAGGCGGGTCTGATAACGTCTGATTCCGGATCTCTTGATAACCCCCTCCTGATCGAACATACTCAATGATAAATAGTAACGGGTGTCTTTACTTCCTCCTGAAGCTGCTACCTGATAATTTTGCATCAGTGCCATTTGGAGTATTTCATCCTGCCAGTCGGTACCTTTTTCATAGATACTTGGATTTTCTATAGAGGGTTCTTGTCCGGCAGCCACGTCCTGTTGGTTCAGCATTTCGGCATATTCACGCGCATTGAGCATTTCCAACCGTTTGGCAACATGCTGGATACCGACGTAGGCATTAACAGTAACATTATTACCACCTTCGGTTCCTCTTTTGGTCGTAATGATAACAACCCCATTGGCACCTCTGGCACCATAAATAGAAGTAGCTGCGGCATCTTTCAGAATCTCTATTGACTCTATATCATTGGGGTCAATCAGGTTCAGGTCGCCTGCACCGATAAATCCGTCTACAACATACAAAGGTTGATTGCTTGCCGAAATAGAGTTACCACCACGGATCAGGATATTGGTAGCTGCGCCCGGTTCACCGGAAGTGTTAGTGACGTGTACGCCCGATACTTTACCGGTCAGTGCCTGGTCCAGACGAATTGTAGGTACATTGTTTATATCCTTTTCTCCGATACGGGCAACAGAGCCTGTCAGATCTTTCTTTCTCATCACACCGTAACCGATAGCTACTACTTCATTCAGCATATGGCTATCTTCATCCAACAGCACATTGACAACCGTTTTGTCCTTTACTCTTATATCTTTTTGTTTGTAACCGATGTAAGAGAACTGAAGTTCGGAATTCTTGTTTTTCAGCTGGATTGAGTAGTTACCGTCCATATCAGTCGTTGTGCCTTCATTACCGTTTTTTACCCGGATGGTAACTCCCACAAGTGGTTCGTTGGTGGCATCTGTAACCTTTCCTTTGATGATAACCGGCTTGCTTGCAGCTACCTGTTGCTGCGGGGTAATTACTACTGATTTGGATTGTATACTAAAACTTAATCCTCTTGGAGTGAGTACCGCTTTGAGGATTTCCAGCAGGTCCTTGTTTTGTGCGGAAACCGTTATATCCTTCCGGTTATCCAATACCCCTTCACGATAAGAGAAAGAGTAATCGGTTTTGTGTTCTATTTCATTAAAGAACTGTCTCAATGTGGCATTGCTAAGTGAGAGAGAGAGCTTTTGCTCTTGTGCATTAATGGTGGATACAAATCCGGTCATTAATAATAGAAGCAGTATTATGTGAAATTTTCTTGTACTCATAATGGTTTTAAGTATTTTATCATAAGTGATTTTCAGGTGTTTTTTACTTGTTAGTCAGATGTCTCGTTTTTCTTTATCCTTATCCGTTCTGTAAGTAGTACACCAATCGGCTTTATTTGTAACATCTCTTTTTTTGTGTTCTATAACATGTTTTTTTTATTTTGTCACTCTCTTTTTCAACTCCTCAATGGTAATATCAACCTGTCTGCCCGCTTGTGCCTGCCCTTTGTAAGTGACTACACGGAGCATTGATGCATTTTTAGGAACAGAAAGTGTATCTGTATACATATTGGAGTATACATCGGGGATTGTATTGTCGAATGTATAGAACAGGCTTAGACCTTCTGCTTCTGTTTTTAGTTCTATTTTCAGTTCGTTCTTGTTGTCCAGATACGGACAGATTATCGGATCATAGATACTGCGGGCATAATTAATCCCCGACTGGTCGAAGCGTTCAAATTGTTGTTCCACCCTGTGGACAAAGAATTTCCAGTTGCGCAGCCGGGCATCGGTCCATAACGTTTCGGATATAGCCAGAGCACGTGGCCAAACCATATATTCCACCTGGCGGTAATGAGGTACGGATTCCGTCCAAAGGTTTCCTTGTCCGCCCATTACCAGAGAAGGGTTTATACTGTCAGGGACAAGCTGATATTTATAGCAATCCTGCAAGCGAAGCATGGCGTAAGTATTCGGTTCAACTGTCGGGTCTCCCTGATAGAAATCCAGATAGCAATGGTCGCTTGGGGTCATAATCACCGAATGTCCTTGCCGGGCAGCTTCTGCTCCTCCTTTTATACCTCTCCATGACATTACAATTGCTTCCGGAGCTAAGCCACCTTCCAGTATCTCATCCCATCCGATAACCTTTTTTCCTTTTTTCTGAACCATGTCGGCCACCCGTTTTATAAAATAGCTTTGCAGTTCTTCCGAATTTTTCAGATGTTCTTTTTGTTTTCGCATCCGGCATTTGGGACACCTTTCCCAGAAGCCCTTATAACATTCATCGCCTCCGATATGTATATATGGGGAAGGAAAAAGACGGGCAACTTCAGAGAATACAGTATCAAGAACTTCAAACGTCCGTTCATTGCCTGCACACAAGGAGTTTTCTGTTTTCGTATAAAATGTATTTCCTACATTCACATGAAAAGGACCACCCGTACAGGAGATTTCCGGATATGCCGATAGGGCAGCCATACTGTGTCCGGGTATATCTACTTCGGGCACTATCGTAATATAGCGTTGCCGGGCATAGTCTACGACCTCCCGGATGTCTTCCGGAGTATAAAATCCTCCATAACTCAAAGAGTCGGTAGAGAGCTGCGGCTCTCTCTCCCACCAGTTACCTACCCGGGGCGCCCTCCATGCACCAATATTGGTCAGCTTGGGCAATGATTTTATTTCAAGTCTCCATCCCTGATCATCGGTCAGATGCCAGTGAAACACATTATATTTGTATTCTGCCATTTGGTCTATAAACCGCTTTACTTCCTGTTTGGTAAAGAAATGCCGGCTGACGTCAAGCATCAGTCCGCGCCATGCGAACTGAGGTTTATCGGTGATTTCTACACAATTGATGTACCATGTTTTCTGTGCCTGTACCGTTTTTGATTTTATCTCCGGTGGGAGTAGTTGAAGAACAGATTGTATACCGTTGAATATACCATGATGCCTGTATGCGCTCAATACCAGTTTCCCGGAGGATACGGACAGTTGATACCCTTCCTCTCCCAACTCTTTATAATCGCCTAACTGAAAGACCATTGTCCCGGAGTCAGCAACCGGTAAAGAGAATCCGGTAGCATCACTTGTCTTTTCGTTGAAGTATTCCGCCAGGGCTACCATTGCCGGGTCAGAAGTGTCTATTCCGATCGTTGTTTGTCCGGTCATACAGAAACTGCCCGGCTTAAGTTCATACGAGTTTGGTAGGGGAATAATCTGTATAGACTCGTTTGGTATGTTTTCTTCCGGGCTTTTGCAACTTACGCATCCCAGCAGGAAGAGAAACAGAAAGAGATTGATAAGTTTCATTCTTTTGCTTTTTTAGATATGTATTTGGCCTTACCTGTTTGCATATATTCCCAGACTCCTTTCACCCATGAATCCACGCGTGCTTTTTCTGCCGGACTACCTGCCAGCGATTGTGCTTTACGGATATATCCTTCCAGTTCCTTCATTACCCGGTCTGTTCCGAGGTATTCCCATGCTATTGCTTCTGTCTGGTGAAACTGTGCATCTTTAGTCTGAATGTCCAGCGGATAATTTTTGGAATCACTGTATACCTGTTCTATTTTGTCATAGAAGTCGCGCATGGGGCGGGCTGCTTTACCAAAATAAGAGGTGAAGAATTCATTTAGCAAGTCGTCTATGTCTAATGTCGGATTATCATAAAGTTTCATGGTGGCATAGAAATCAAACTGCTCTCCTATTCCACAAAGGAATATGCCTCGTACACCATCCTGGGCGTACATCTTTGTTTCTTCGGCCACCTGGTGGATACTGAAACCGGGAAATACGTTGAAGCCCTGTACCAGTCCGCGTTCGGTTGGGAAACACAGATAATTCCACAGATAGACGGGGCGATGGCTCTTTCTGCTTTCTTCAATCCAGTCTTTGTAGAAATCAATTTCATTCTCTTTCATCTTTGGTGCCCAATAGTTGCGTGGGTGGAGGCAGGGAGCTACCGATATGTTATCTTCCAGTTCTATATCTTCGGGTAGATAGGCATATACATGATAGGCCAGGGCGGCTATTTTTTTCCCGGGATGCGTTTTCTTTACCTCTTTGGCTACATTGTTGATGAAGGTCCATAGATAATGGGTAGCAGTACCGCAATTGAAGTGTTCTCCCCGGATATTATCTTTATCAATAGCCAGTTGCCGGCTGCATTCTTCACATTGGCACCAGTTGGCATTGTCAAGCGGAACCACAGCAAAATAGTCTCCTAAAGCTATTTGTTCACCTTTCAGTGGTTGACCGTCGAAGTAGTCGCAGGCATCTTTGGCCACCTGTTTGATAAATGCCGGATTGGTGTAACAGAACTGACGTTCGTGAGGCCCTCCGGTACGTCCGACGGCAAAATATTCGGGATGATAACCTTCGAAGAGTTCCGGACGATTCGGGTTCTTTTGAAGGAAACGGTCCTGATAAGCTGTGAAAGCATGATTGGCAGCCCATTTCTCTCCACCAAACCGGATTCTTCTGAGGAATAGCTGGTTCATCTCCGGTGTAGCTTCAAAATATTGTTCTTTCATCATCGGCCAATCAAAAGAATAGCTACTGTCTCTGTATTTGATTGCAGGAGAACGCATCACTCGGGTTGGAGCCAGTTTCAGTTGCTTCTGTTTGGGAACAATCACGTTTAACGGAGCAGGACCATAGAAGCGGACACCCAGATAGCTCTCGATGAAATCATACACGGCATAACAAGTTCCTTGTGCATCATAAATAGAGGGCAGAGTTAACTCTACATCGGCTGATGAATCACCGGTCAGCTTTGAGTAGTTAATTTTCAACCGGTCTTTTGAGGGGGTTATACCATTGTTGTCGCGTCCCCCGTCACTGTCAGAGTTTTCATCCTGTCCCATCAGGACGATTGTTTCCGGAGTGATTTGTATCAGATACTCTTGTGGTTCAAAGTGTATTTTATCCGTATATTCACTGTTTCCCACATAGATAATCCCGGTAGGTTTCGATGGTAACTCATTCACTATGGGTATGTGTATCCCCAATGATTGTTTTACGAAATATTGCAGTTCGTGTGCTGCAAGTAGTGCCGGTGATGAGGCGTGTTTGCCTGTCAGTATAACAGTCCGGCCTTCTTCTATAACAAAGGCTTTCCGGGCTGAACAAAGGATCGGCAACATCAGTAAGGCGATATACATTATTATTTTCTTCATAAGTTTTTTTTTGTTTAAAAAAGGGCATAGCAATGGCTTGGAACCAACCTGAGAAGGCTCCCTGTCAATTGAATTGATTAAAACGAATTTGGATATTAAGAAACTGTTTTGATTATTTTTATCAGCTTCTTAAAAAAAGGACGGAACGGTGGAGGACGAAAGGATTTTTTAATCGGTATTTTTCATATGCTTTTCTGTTTTTTAGATTATGTATATATCATCATTCTCTATTTTAAATTTCAGGTTATAGTGCATGCGCAATATATTCATCATTTCCTGTATGGAAATCATCTTGAATTGCCCTGTGAAGTTATCGTTCACTAAACTTTCTTTGTCGTAGTGCATTGTCACTCCATACCAGCGTTCTATTTTCCGGAAAACCTCTTCCAGCGGTTCTGCACTGAATGCAAGTATACCCTGTTTCCAGGCCAGTTCGGTATCTCCCTCCATGATAGAGATGGTACCTTGCCGATCGCTTCTGGAATAGATAAACTTCTGTGAAGGCGTCAGATAAACAGGCTTAGACGGACAGCCCTGCATCGTCAGTTTCACTTTTCCTTCCATAAGTGCGGTTTCTACAATATTCTCATCATTGTAAACCGATACATTAAAAGAAGTTCCCAGTACCTCTACATCGAAAACGGAGGTTTTTACAATAAAAGGCTTCTCTTTATTGGGAGTAACCTCAAAAAAGGCTTCTCCTTCCAGAACCACCTCTCGCAACTTGCCATTAAAATCGGGTGTATAAGTCAGCTTAGACTCACTGTTCAAATGAACAATTGTTCCGTCAGGCAGTGTAATACCGGCTCGCTGTCCTTTGTTGACAGATACGATATTGGGTATTTGCTTGTAATGGTCCATTTCCTTATAGAAATAAGCCGTAGAGATGATTAATACGGGTATCAGAATAGAAGCTGCAATGGTCGACGCCCGTTTGAACCAGATGCGTCTCATATCCTTCTTTATCTTCTCGTTTACCAGTCTCCGGGTCCGTTCTTTCGCAGCCCGGGGCATAACGTGGATATTCAGGTCTTTTTGCCAGCACTCATCCAGCATATCCCCGACATTGCTATCAGAATCATTCTGAATCTGCTGTTGCAATTCATTATATTCTTCTTCGCTGATGCTGCCGCGAATATATTTTTCAACTATATTATTCTGTTTCTCCATAATCAATCCTGTCCGTTTATAAGTGATACACAGAAATACGAATCATGTAACATATGTATCCTTTGTTATTAACTTTTTTTAGATTTACCACTGACTCATAAAAAAGAGAGCGAAAGAAAAGCCGATTTTAGTGAGTTCTTCTCTGAGAACTTTGAGTGCACTACTTAATTGATTTCTGACAGATTGTTCAGAGATGCCAAGTTTCAAAGCAATTTCCTGATTTGACAATCCTTCTTCTTTACTCATTTCAAATATCATCTTTTGCCGTTTACTCAGTTTGTCTTTGGATTGGAGAATCTGCTCATTCAACTCATTGAAGTTGAATTCACTTTCTGTAGAGTTTTCCCCTCCTTCCGTTACATCCAGTTGAGCTATGTATTCGTCATAAGAAAGCAAGGTCAGCCGGTTTCTGAGATCATTCAGGAACTTATTTTTGGCAATAGTGAAAATAAAGGAACGAAAAGAGTATTCGGGAGATAAGTGCTCACGCATCTGCCAGACTTTTAAAAAGACTTCCTGTACAATTTCCTCTGCCATCTCCGACGAATGTGTCAGATTATAAGCAAATCCATACAATCTATCTGCATAGAGGTCATACAACTTGTTGAAATCGGAGTATGAGCCCTTCTGTAGACCTATTATATATTTTTCATCCATGCGTAAAGAGTGTTTTTGATAGTACGGGCCAAAGTTATAGAAATATATTATAAAGGAAATAAATTCGATTGAGATTTATAATGTTACTCGCATTAAAAAATTGAATTGATACAGGTGTATACTGTCGGTTACCTCATTTTCTATGTTGAATTTGTCCAGACTGGCAACATATTCAGGATAGTTTTATTGGAACAATATACTTCTACTATTGTTTCTTCAACAGATATAATCTGATTTATACACTATATAATTAATTATCAAATTTGATAATTAATTATATAGTGTATGTTATCATTAAGATTAAAATTCTTATCTTTGCAAAAAGATAACGAATTACATGAATATCTATACAGAAGATGAAGCGTTAATTGAGTTGTTGGAAGAGGGTTGCACCAATGACAAAAGATACAAGAAACTTCCTAAGGATGTAATCAAAGGTTATATAAAAGCATATAATCATTTAAGAGCAGCCACAAGAATTGAAGATTTGTTTAGAGTCGGAAGTTTGCATTATGAGCGATTGAAAGGTAATCTAAAAGACCTTGAATCGGTTAGGTGTACCGGGCGTTGGAGATTAATATTCAAAAGCTCTGCAATAGACGGTTCATTGATAATAACTGAAATAGAATTAATAGAAATATCCAATCATTATGGCGACTAAAATTAAATTAAACAATTGTGTACCTTGTATTGCTATTCATCCAGGTGAAATCATAAAGGATGAATTGGAAGCAAGAGAGATGAAGCAAAAAGAGTTAGCTTCACTTATGGGCATGCCTACCTCTGTACTCAATGATATTATAAAGGGACGCCGTGCCGTAACACCCGAAGTCTCAGTTTTACTACAGGAGATTTTAGGTATAGATGCTTCGTATTGGTTGTCGTTACAAAACCAATATGATATAGACCAGGTAAATATTAATGCAAAGATAATAGAGCGCAAAAAAAATATTGAGATATGGAAAGTAATATCTCAGTATTGTTCTGTTAAATGCTTTGAGAAATTAGGTATTATAGGAGTCAAAATAGCTGAGAACATACAAACGATTTATTCAATATTTGGCATAAGTTCTGTTGAAGAGTTAATAGCTTCCTTCTCGTCAGAAAAAGAACTTTCTTATTTTAAAAAATCGGAACGACTGAATAGTGACCCTATTAATATTTTCTCATGGAAACATTTTGCTTTCTATCAAAGTTCACAAATGCCTGATGTCGCTGATTTTAATAAAGATAACTTGGATGAACTTGTGCGAGAACTGAATCAAGTATTTGTTGTGAATACAGATACCATTAATAGAACTAAAGAGATTTTAGCACGTTATGGAATTAAATTTATTGTGGTGCCTAAATTTGATAAAACACCTATTGATGGTTTCTCTTTTTGGCAAGGCAAGAATCCAACAGTTGTATTAACTTTGCGATTAAATAAGATTGATAATTATGCTTTTGCTTTATTGCATGAGATATATCACGTTTATGCGCATCTCTTTAACAACAGAGAGCAAAGATATATTGCCATAGAAGGAGTCGAAATGGATAAATGCGAAGAAGATGCCAACAAATTTGCGAAACATTCTCTGATTAGTAAAGATATCTGGAGTGCATTCTTAAAACAACATTCTCTGATTTCTCCATTTGCCATGCAGATGAAAATAAAGCAATTTGCCCATCAACATAATATAAATGAAGCTATCGTTTTAGGCTTTTATCAACATGACGTTAATTTGTACTCCATCAAAAGTACAATATCACGAGAGATAAAATAGCCTTTGCCGTAGGGATATTCAGTTTTCTCACCTTATGAGGAGCAAAGACCATAATAAAATGGTCTTTGCTCCTCATTTTTTAGTTTGTTCCTCTTTTAGTCTAAAAGGATCACACAGAATGACGTGGATTTTATAACTGCATAGCCTTTTAATCCGTACAATTCCGTGTTTGAAATTTATTTATTGTAGGATTATACCTACTTACAATTTGACAAAGTGACATTCCTGATCCTCTGGAATGCTCTAATTAAGGGAAGGTTTCTTGCAAGTAATAAAAATCTTCGGCATTTCCGGTTTTGATTCTTCCTGTTGTACGGTTTGTGGAGAATTACATGACAAAAATATCTTATCTTTTTTGATATTCATTACACAATTCAACTTTATGAGTCTCTTTGATTGTACTTTTGATAGTTGTGATCGGGGTGGGTTTTATTTTCAGTTAGCGTCTGAAAACGTCTTTTAGGGCGGTTTTGTTTTTTCTCGTAGAGTCTCGAGTCGTTTCTCTACGAGGTTCGGGTTGTTCCTCGTAGAGGAACCGAACTTATCATACCGGGAAAATTAGGATAACACGCCGAGTGAATGTGCATGATTATCCAATTAAAGAAAGATTATGCGATAGAATACGCATAATAATTGATATTATTATGCAGTTTATTCTCCAGTTACAGTAATAATTAGAATAAGGGTGTCATGAAAATCAGTCATATAGGAATAAAAAGACAGGATAACTGCATTTTTCGAAACCTTTATTAATCCCATTACGATATTGCATTCAATGCCACCAATACCGGCTCATCAGTCCATTCGAATTCCGTTTTTAACCTAAATAGCCAACGAACTATAAGATTGTACACTTTTACCATGCAATATTGTACACTCTTGTCATATAAGATTGTACATTCTTGTATAACAAAAGTGTACAATCTTATAAGTGTTGATTTTCAGATAATTACAACTGTGTAGTCTTGTAAAGTATATAAAGTAGTGTATGTCTTTCAGTGTCTTTTTATTCCGATATTTTCTTGTTCGCTTTTTCTTTTCCTAAAATGATTTACAAGTTACTTTATATAACCTTACATTTTTATTACATGACTTTTTAATGATTGTCATGAATGCAGAGTGATATATTGGTTCCGTTAATCTGCCAAACCTTACTTTTGGAGGTAAACTAATATACCATAAACATATGAACAACGCAAAAATGATGAAAACGAATGATGAATTAATGATTGAAGCACGGAATGTAGCTTTTCGTGTCAGCTTCCTCTACACTAAAGAAGAGATCAGGCTTTATTCCAGAGCCATCTATGCAGCTCTACTATGGGCTAAAAAGCAGTCTTATTATTAACACTTAAACAGAATATACTATGTTTGATGAAATAACCGACTTAGAAAGTATACACAAACAAAAATGCGAGATATCCGAACGTGAACTGAGGTTATCTACTCCTAAACTTAACGATTTAAAACTCATTCCCACAATCTATGCCTGGTTTTGTGAGTTCCATGACTCCGGACATTATAAGAGTAATGTTGTTCAGCTTCGGAAGCAGTTCGTTTTTATTATTCTTTATCTGTATTCCCCCAAAAAGCTGGCATGTGGAGGAAGGATGCTGAACGGATTGAGGGATACACTGACTGGCGCTATCGGGTTGTCTGCCAAAACTATTATTTCCAATGACAGTGACAGGCTTTTGGGTGATTATAGAAATTATAAAGATTTTCGGACAAGTGTGACACATGCTTATACATTTATTATGGAAAGGTTAGAGAGAAGTAACGTTTGAGTGATCGTATCAGTGGGCATTGGTGGTGGTATTCTTCAATAGAGGAGCGTATCACCACCAATGGCATTTATACTTTAAGCCGATGCTTTTTGTGCATTTCTATCGGTTTTCAAAGTTTATTATCCGGATAAAACGCAGATTAACGCGAATGATCGCAGATTAAAGTATTGATATTCTTTCTTTTATATTTGTTCTTTTGCGAAAATTCGCGTTAATCTGCGTTTCAATTAAAAGAATAGTACTCTGTGAAACTCTGTGGTGAGTTTCCTTCTTTTTCATGATTTTATGACTACACTCGGAAGGTCACGGCTATACCCTTCAAATATTTCTTCTCTATCTGTTTACTCCCTACTTTTGTGATATGAAATTACAAGTTCTTAAAGATTGGGAACGCGAAATTTCTTTATAATAATTTATTAATCAATTTTTTAAAATTTAAAATTATGGCACAATTATCATGGGGAAAACCCACAATTGAATTTGCTAAATGTAATGGTGCAGAAGCACTCGAATGGGAAGCATTGGGTTACGATCCGGTTGAAGGTTCAACCAAGTTGACACCTACCAAAGGTGAGAAGAAAGAGGCCAAAGTAGAAGGTGGCGAAGTAGAGGCAGTGAAGTATGCAAAGAGTACTTTTGCTTTTGAATTCGAAGTTCGTGCTGCCAAAGGTCGTACAAAACCGATCGAAGATCTTGATGGTGTTATTGAAGGTGAATATGCTTTCCGTCTGATTCCGGAAGATCCGGAATGCGAAGGTATTCTGATTGACCGTTCCATCGTATCTCTGGAAGAAACTTTCGATGCAGCCGAAGGTAAGAAGTGGAAATACACAGTGGATGTGTTGAAACCGGCAGATGGAGGAGCACAGGTAAAACCTTATGTTAAAACTAAGCCTGAAGCCCCTGCGGATCCTGAAGCAGGCAAATAAGCAGATTCGTTAGTTAGGTAAGAGCGCCCTGAAAAGCGCTCTTATTTTTTATCATTATAAATATATGGACAAACAAATTGAAATAAATGTGTCTGATGCACTGACCGAAACCCCGGTTCGTTTCAGAATTGGTAAAAGAGACTTCTCTATTTATCCACCCACATTAGGGAAAACGCAGATACTGAAAAAATTATATCTGGAATTGGATATTAATGCCGGTTTATTGGCTCTCAATCCTTTGGCAGAGACAATGAGAGTATGCAAAGAATATCCGGATATTGTGTGCCGCATCATCTCTTATTCTACATTTGCCGATAGAAAGAACCTTCTGAATGTGGAGAAAGTATATCAACGTGCTGCCTTTTTAAAGGATAATACTTCGGTGGAAGACCTGGCTACTATCTTGTCTGTCATTTTTTCGAGTGATAAAACAGAAGAATTTATCAAGTATTTCGGCATTGATGCCGATCGGGAACAGAAAGCACGTATTGGAAAAATCAAGGGAGAAGGTAGCAGCCTTACTTTTGGCGGAAAGAGTATCTATGGGCTGTTGATTGATTTCGCCTGTCAGCGTTATGGATGGACGATGGATTATGTTCTTTGGGGTATTAGTTATGTAAATCTGAATATGTTGTTTGCCGATGCTATCACAACGGTGTATCTCACCGATGAAGAACGCAGGCAGTTTGGTAAAGGTGGAGGAACGGTTGTTAATGCAGATGATCCCGGCAATAAGGATTTGGTGAGGAAGATGATAAGTGATTACGATGGATAAAAAAAGAACAGCGCATCCAAAATTTAAGAATGCGCTGTTCCTTTTATATTAGGGATCTATGTGGTAGAAGTTTGGTGCTTCGGAATCATCCATCACAACAATCTTCTTTATTTTTTTTTGCACTTTATCTTTATGGATGTCCCATCTTCTACGTACATTTTTAGTTCACAATTATTTGATGCTAAATTTATAACATCATATTTTAAAAACTCTTTACCGTCTACAAAACAAGTAATGGTGTTTCCTTCAGCTTTATAAGTGCCACTTCCATTTCCAAAATATCCTTTTCCTACATAGCTTCCGTCCGAATTGAATGTTGCAGATGTTGCTCCAAGAATCCAGATAGTGTATCCATCTCCGGTATCAACCTCAGTTATCTCCCATGTACCAATGAGGGTATTAATGTCATAATTAAACTTTGGCTCATCATCATCTTTAGAACAGGAGGTGAAAACTATCGACAGGGCGATAGTAAGAAATAATAAAGTTTGTTTCATAAGTTTGTATGTTTTAATTAATATTTGGCAAAGTTATTAAAAAATATAATATTGTACAATGTTTTCTTTAAATATTTGAATATTTCATGTTTTTGCTCCACTGTGTAATCTTATATTTCTTAAAATTAGGCTTGTATAATGCTTTTAAGAACGTCTATTCTTTGTTTTAACATATTGATATGTTCCGTTTCATCCTGGGTTAATCCTTTCATATTGATTCCACAATTATAGTTTTCACAGTATTCTGACTCAAGTGAATTTTTATGTCCGTTCTGACATATGAATTTTTCTTGCTCCTTACTTAGTAGCCCACCTTTCACCATTTCAATTTTGCCCGTGTCTGGAAGAGAAGATAATTTATTGATGATTTTCTGTATTAATTCTACATCATCCGATTTATAATAATCTGTTTTGGCATCAAGTAAATCAATGGCCAGATGAATGTCCTTATCGCATAATTCCAGAATTTTACTTGCACTAAAAAGTTTGCAATTCTCAATTAGGGCTTTGATATGAGTATTGTGGGATTGGTATTTTTCATATACTTTAGGGATCACTACTTCTTTAGGGAAGATAGCGATGAGTTTTTCGATGGTGTTAATTGCCCCTTTGTACACTTCATAATTTCTGTCATACTCAACGTATCTTTTCAATAGATTATCAACTATTTCTATTTGTGGATTTTCGAGTAAGAATTCGACCCATTCATCAGTGATTGCTACATCTTTATTGATTTTACTTATAATGTGTCTTCTATTTATTTCTTTATCTATATCAAATTGGCTAATTATTTCATTGGTTTTAATAACAGAAGGACTTTCTTCTTTGTAGTCTATCACACATGCTGTGCCCATAGCTGATACCATAAACATGGATTTGTCTTTTCCGGAGATTTCGTCAAAATCAACTTTAAACCCTATGATCGCATTGGCTCCTACGGTCAGTGCTTTTTGTTTCAGTTCTTTGGATGCTTCATTATATATGATTTCCAACTTTCTTTTATACGAATCGGAACGTCCTCCGAAAAAATCGGTAAATGAAGCAGCAAAATCAGAGAAGATATTTGTACCTATTACGATGTTTGAACATATTACATCAATATATTTTTTGATAGGGCAACCTTCTATATTGTTGGTAGTGGAGATCATAAATGTGCTTTTCATAATTGTATTTTGTTTGAGTGTTTATTTCATTATTTATCTATTATTGGACTTGCTTTTGATTCATTTGTTTGTGAACAACTGGTAATAAGAATCGATAATAGTGTGAGTAATATAAATATGACTTTTTTCATAACTGTTTGTTTTTTTGTTCAAAACTACATAAAATAACATTGTAATTTATGCATGAATCCTGAAGATGCAAGGACAAAATAGTGTGATTATTGATAAAGGAAATAACCTATTCATAATGTTACTCTTCTTGTATTTCCGGAATAATATAATTATCATAATATTCCTTTGCCGTTAATATTTGATATTTATGTATCGGAGATAGTTCAAATACAAAGTATCCTTTATCGCCATTTGCTTTTGAAGGGTTTAGAATTTTATTAATAAATTCAAGAGAAATCATTGATATTGGCACTTCTTTGCATGTGTTGATACGTACGAGTGTTTCAATCCTACGATTCGGTTCAACAGCTAAATTTAATATTTCTCTATCATCAAGCAGAAATTGAATCTTATCAATAAATGACTAATCTTCTTCGGAATAGGTGTTTTTATATACAGATTATGACCGTTTATATTTATTGATAATTTACAATTGTACTCAGTTACTTTTTTAGATCCTTTACAAGATATTCATGTCCATCTACTACTACTTTTTCTTCATAAGTTTTAATTTCAATGGTTTCTCGAACCATTCCTCCCAAACTGTTTTTTGCACCATAATCGATTGTCCAAGTTACATAATATCCTGAATTATTATATTTTTCGTCATATATTTTAAGAGATTCCGGATCCTTTAATGTTTTTTTGAAATATAATTTATATAATTCTCTACCTTCAGTTATGACCTTTGCTTCAAAACTACATGAAATTGTGGACATCATAATGACAAGCCCTGCTAAATATAAGAGTATTTTTTTCATTTTTGTATGCGGATTACGACCGTTAATATTCATCCTTATTGATGGTTAACAAGTTATTTCTATGAAATTTAGTTACTTTAAATCCTTTACCAGATATTCATGTCCATCTACTAC
Source organism: Bacteroides sp. (assembly GCA_019416685.1). Taxonomy (GTDB): domain Bacteria; phylum Bacteroidota; class Bacteroidia; order Bacteroidales; family Bacteroidaceae; genus Bacteroides. The sequence continues at coordinate 59,084 of DXWV01000101.1, read as the reverse complement.
TATCTTTCTCGTATAAGTTTCAATTTCAATGGTTTCTCGAATCATTCCTCCTAAGCTGTTTTTTGCACCATAATCTATTGTCCAAAGAACATAATTTCCTAAATTCACATATTTTTCATCATATATTTTAAGAGACTCTGGGTCCTTTAATGTCTTTTTGAAATATAATTGATAAAACTCTCTACCTTCAGTTACACTTTTTGCTTCAAAGCTACATGAAATTGCGGACATCATAATGACAAGCCCTGCTAAATATAAGAGTATTTTTTTCATTTTTGTATGCGGATTACGACCGTTAATATTCATCCTTATTGATGGTTAACAAGTTATTTCTATGAAATTTAGTTACTTTAAATCCTTTACCAGATATTCATGTCCATCTACTACTATCTTTCTCGTATAAGTTCTAATTTCAATGGTTTCTCGAACCATTCCTCCCAAACTGTTTTTTGCACCATAATCGATTGTCCAGATAACATAATCTCCTAAATTTGCATATTTTTCGTCATATATTTTAAGAGATTCCGGATCTTTTAATGTCTTTTTGAAATACAATTTATATAATTCTCTGCCTTCAGCTACTTTCTTACCTTCAAAACTACATGAAATTGCTGATATTACAATGACAAGTCCTACTAAATAAAATGATACCTTTTTCATACATTTATTTTTTAAATTATTCTACAAAGTTAGAATATTATTATAATAATTCCAAAATAAATAGATACATTTTTTGAGTTATTTTTTTATACTTTGATTCTTATAGCTAATCGATTATTTTCTTCTGTAATTAATCTAATTACGATTTAAATTGCTGAATTTGTGACCTTCTGTAATGATGTCACGTATATATGTGAATTAAGTGGAAGATTTATGAGAACTTGAAATATTTTTGTCAAATAATAAATAATAAATTAAGAAATATGGCAGAATTAAGTTTTGATGTTACAGGTAATAACGGCGATCTCATCAATAAAGTAGGTGAGATACGTGATGTTTTGGTTACGTTTAATGAATTACAAAAGAAAGAGAAAGAAGCTGTTAGTGTGAATGATCAAATGGCTTTTTCATTTAAGAAAGTTTGGAAAGCTATTGATGGAACGAAAGTATTGAAGAAATTTGTTAGTGATGTAGTTAAAGTAAGAGGTGAGGCTCAACAGCTTGAAAACAATCTATCAAGCTTGTTGCAAAGTAAAGAGAAAGCAAGTGTATTAATGTCTCAAATAATGAGAACTGCTGCTACTACACCTTTTTCGATAACTGAATTGGGAGATGGTGCCAAACAGCTATTGGCTTATGGGTTTCAAGCGGAGGAAGTGAATGACACGCTTCTTCATTTAGGGGATATTGCATCAGGCTTAGGTCTTCCGCTAAATGAATTAACGTCTTTATATGGATCTGTTATGTCACAGGGTAGTCTTTATGCTCAAAATCTTGATCAGTTTACGGCATCCGGCATTCCTCTGCTTCAAGGATTGGCAGATATGTATGGAGTAACTACTGAAAAGATGGATACCATGGTTACTACCGGTCAAATTGGTTTTCCCGAAGTTCAGCAGGCAATTAAAAATATGACTGATGAGGGTGGACAATTTTATAACCAGATGGATATGCAGTCTGATACCATTGCTGGGAAAATTAACAATATTGGTGATGCATGGGACATAATGCTTAATAAAATCGGGGAATCTCAAGATGGAGTTCTAAATGGTTCACTCGATAGTGCTAAATATCTGATAGAGAATTATGAAACATTGGGTCGGGTTTTAGTAGGTATCATTGGTATATATGGTACTTACAAAACTGCTGCAATGTTGACTGCTGCCGTATCCCAAGGGTATACAGTTTCTCAAATGGCACAGTATAATGTTTTATTATTAGTAGAGAAAGCACAAAGAATTTTAAATCTCACAGTATTAAAGAATCCTTATGTTGCGGCTGCAGTTGCTATTTCGGGGCTCATATCGGCTATGTGGGCATTTGCTGATCATACAAGCGTAGCAGAAAAAGAACAGGAAAAGCTAAACAAAAGAACTGAAGAATATGAAAAAAGTATATCAGAGCTTAAGAAACAGATAAGTGAATCCTTGTCTATTATTCAAGATGAGACTGCAACACAACATGACAAAGCGGCAGCTTTCAAAAAACTGCAAGAATTAATGCCATCTGTTTACGGAGGATATAAAACAGAAAAGGAATTGATTGACCATCTGACAGAAGCAAGAAAAAAAGAAAATGATGAGATACGCTTAAATAGAGAGTTGAAGAATGTTGAAGAATATAATACCAAAGTAAATGAACTTAAAGATTTGGAACGCCTTAAGAAATTGGAAAGTGTGGGTGAAGCCGGAAGAATAAGGCAGGGTACCCAAGGTACGTATCAATCTCTTTATAGTAGTTACAAAATATATAAAAAAGACTTTTTCGATACAAATGCTTCTCATATTGATAAATTAATTCAATCTAAAACAGAACAAATTGGTGTAGGTCAAAGTGTAATACGTAATCAGGAGCAAGCAGCGTGGGAGTTGACTCTTGATACTATGAGCAAGTCAGCAGCAGAAGCTCAAAAGACAATGTATAAAGGTTACAAAATTCTGCTTGATCAATCTGGAAAGGACTGGATTCAGATAGAAGGTTCAAAAGCTCCTATTAATAGTAAAATTATTACTGATAGAATTCAACAATTGAACCAAAAGGTACTTTTGGTTGAAGAAAAGGATGCTGCCCAATATCAAAAGGAAGCTAAGACTGCTTGGGCGGACGCTCAGAAAGTTGTAGAAGAGATAAAGTCATCTAAAAAAAAATATAGATCACCGGAGCAATATGAAAAAGCATTATCGGATGCTCAAAAAAAAGAAAAATTAGCTAAAGAGACATTTGAGGATCGTGGTGGAGTAATAGACAATGAAGATAAGGGAGAATATGACCGACTTCATAAACAGGAAGAATATTTGAAAAAACTTCTTGATAAACAAGCATTAGAGCAGCGTTATCAGATTGAGGATTTGGAGAATAAGAATCGACAGGCTAAAATAGATGCAATGGACGAGAGTTCTGCAAAAACTTTGGCTCAAATGAAGCTAAATCATGATAAGGAATTGCAAGAGTTAGACCGGGAGAAAGATGCCTTTTTACGTCAGAAAATAGAAGATGCCAAAGCTGTATTTGATGCAAAGAATTCCAATAGTAAGTCGCAGTTTGATCCTTCAAGTATTCAATTGACCGGTTCAGAGGAGAAAGTTTTCAATGATAGAAAGGATAATCTTAAAGTAGGACAAAACAATGAGATTGATAAATATTATGAAACACTCACTAATAACTATCAGAATTATACTGATCAGCGTTTAGCCATTGAAAAAAAATATAACACAGATATTGCTACTTTGCAGGAGGCTCGTAAGCAATACGAAAAAGAGGGGAATACTGACAAAGTTCAACAGACGGATCGCGCTATAGCTCAAGCAACAAAAGATAAAGGGCAGAATCTAATGCAGCTTGACTACGAACAGTTGAAACAAACTCCTGAATATATCCGTGCTTTTGAGAATTTGAAATATACCTCTTCTGAGACACTTAATTCTCTGCTTGGTAAACTGGAAAGTTCGAAACAGGCGGCCTCTAAAGTTCTCGATCCGGAACAGTTGCGTGAATATACTACAACGATTCAGGAAATAATGGATGAGCTGGATGAACGTAATCCTTTTCAGTCGTTGGTAGATAAAAAAGAAGATTTAGCTCTTGCTGAAAATGAACTGTCCAATGCCCAGGTTCAATTAGAAAATGCTCGCCGGCAGGCTGAAGATGTAAAGAATGGGAAACAAGTAGAAAATGGAGTTTCAACCAAGTATAATCCGAAGACAGGTAAAATAGATTCTACGAAAGTTTATTTGTCAGAAGCCCAGGCCTTGAACAAGGTGAAGGAAAAAACGGATAAATATAACCGTGCTAAAGATAATGTAGTTGAAAAAGCAGAGAAAGTAAAAATCGCGGAGGAGAGAACGAAAAGTGTAATTGATAATCTTTCCAAATCGATAAGTAATCTGGGAGCTTCAATAGGCGGTCCTTATGGTGAAATTATTTCATTAGTTGGCGATATAGGTAGTTTCACAATGATGGCTATGAGTGGAGTTGAAGTAGCTTCAAAAACGGCTGCCACCTCTATCCAGACTGTTGAAAAAGCATCTGTAATTCTTGCTGTCATTGGAGCTGCCGTTCAAATAGCTATGAAGATAGCAAGCCTGTTTAATAAAGATGCCAAGAAAGAAAAAAATATAGAAAAAATTCAAGATCAGATAGATGTTCTAAAGCGTTCGTATGATGATCTTGGAGAAGCTGCTGATAAGGCGTATTCAGCGGATGCGTCGGAGCTTATCGATCAGCAGAATGAATTGCTGAAACAACAAAAAGTACTCATCCAAAATCAGATACTCGAAGAGAAAAGTAAAAAGAAGACGGATGACGGACGTGTCAAGGATTTGGAAAATCAGCTTGCGGATATTGATAAGCAAATCGGAGAAAATAAAGAGAAACAGCTTGATGCCATAATGGGTAGCGATCTTAAATCTGCCATTGATGAATTTGCACAGGCGTATGCTGATGCTTGGTCGGCAGGAAATGACCGGGCGAAGTCTTCTAAAGATCTGGTGAAAGACATGATCAAACAGATGATTATGGAATCGCTGAAAGCTGCTTCTTCAAAACCGATGGAGGAATTACGGCAAAAATTGGCCGACTACTACAAAGATGGTATTATCTCTGCCTGGGAACGTGAACAGATAGAAAAAGATGCAGAAGCCATTACAAAAGAGCTTGACAGTAAATATGGCTGGGCAGACGAATACTTGAAGGGAGAAGAGGAATCCACTTCTCAGGCGGACTCTTCTAAAGGTGGTTTTGAAAGCATGTCGCAGGAGACGGGGTCGGAACTCAACGGGCGATTCACTGCCTTGCAAATATCTAATGAAGAGATAAAGAACTCTATGCTACTCGTATTGGGTAATCTGTCTTCATTGTGTACTACTGCATCTGACGGGAATATTCTTTTGACGGAAATGAGAAATTTAGCAGTGATGTCTAACGGACACCTGGAGGATATAGCAAAGCACACGAAAGTACTGTTGGGATTTGGAGATAAGCTTGATAGAATAGAACATAATACAGGAAGACTATGAAAACGGTAGATGAGATAATGAAGTCAGCCTCTTTGTCCGGGGCATGTAGCAAATCGAATGGTGTGAGTGATTGGAAAAGCCTTGTGTGGCTGTTTTTTACTCCGCAAGGGCGTGAGTTTTGTGAAGAGAATAATTTTCCGTCATTAGAGATGTTCCGGGAGATGAGTAGTGAAGTTGCCGTATACGGGGTTTACGTGGATGCAGGGCCGGTCAATACATGCAATGATGAGAAGGTAGCATTGATTGGTGATACGGAGGCCGAACTGGTGTTCACTGATAATACCAAAGTACATAAAGTGATTTTGATGCACGGTGCGAAAGCGAGAATTACTGCCTCTAACTATGCAGTGATTCTGTTGGTGAACGTAGGGAATTGTGAAGTAGAAATTAATAAGGACGAAACAGTAGTGATATTATGAAAGAGAAATTGATTATAAACGGTGAAAATGCCGATGAAAAATGGGGGATCAGTCTGGGTGAATCTTCACTCTCTGAGCTTATGACGCCGCCTGCCAATAAGGCATTTATTGAGAATGAGAGTCGCTTGCAACACGGAAAACAGATACTTGTAGCCAATCCTAAAGTGGAGGCAAGGAACCTGACACTTCAACTTAACCTGACGGCAGCAACTAAGAGTGCTTTTTTTGATAAATATAATTTGTTTTGCAAAGAAGTACTTGCTACCGGAGTATTGAACATCGAAACCGGATACCAGGAGGGGGTTGTATACAAAACGATCTATGTTTCGTGCAGTCAGTTCAGCCAGTTTATGCAAGGCATTGCTAAATTCAGTTTAAAGCTTATAGAGCCGGATCCAAGTGATAGAATGAACAAGAAACCAACCTCTAATGATGAAGCAATATGATAGAGATAAAACATAGAGATGGAGGCAAATGCGAAAGCGTTGAAACCAATGTGGGTAGTAAGCGTAAGTTTACGCTGATGAAGGAAGATTATGTCACTCTGAAATTCAGTACAAAGGAGCCTGTACAACTGAAGTTGGGGGATTTTGTAGAGTTGCCGGATGATACTACCGGTATTTTTGAACTGGTAGACATACAAAAACCAACCTATAACAATGCTACTTGCGGATATGACTATGAGCTGAGGCTGGATGCTTATTACCGGAAATGGAAAAACAAAGTTTTCATGTTTGTTTACGAAAAAACAGTTGGCGGGAAAACAGAGTATATCCGGAAAGAGACTTCATGGAGCCTTACCGCTACCTTGGAAACCCATCTGAATGCCTTGCTGAAGAACCTGGTTGCTCTGGATTATAAATACAAGGAGGAGCATTTTAGTCCTGATATTGATAGTACGGTAGAGCAGTCTGCCAAATTGATCACCTATGACAACATGAACCTGATTGATGCCCTTAATAAGATGGCAGAAACATGGGAGTGTGAGTGGTGGATAACAAATAAGTCTATTCACTTCGGACGTTGTGAGTATAATGATCCTGTAGATTTTGAATTTGGTGTTAATGTGGCGGAGATGAGCCGGCAGGATAGTCAGTCGGTATTTGCCACCCGTATTTATGCTTTTGGGTCTACTCGTAACCTGCCAACTGACTATCGGCCTGCTGATGAAGCGGTAGTTGTGGATGGTGTTGTGCAAAGACGGCTGATGCTTCCTGCCGATACACCTTATATGGATGCTTATGAGGGGATGTCTGCCGAGGAAGTGGTAGAGGATGTAGTGGTGTTTGATGAGGTTTATCCACATAGAATAGGCACAATTACCGATGTAGTGACGCATGTGTATATAGATGAAACGGAGGGAAACGAGCAGAAGCCTGTCTATAAAAAATGGAACGCATTCCGATTTAAGGATGGAGGTAAGTACAACCTGGAAGATAAGAAAACGGATACTGCCAATAAACTGGTCTTTTCTAAAGAGTATATATTACCGGGACAGGAATTGCATATCATTTTTCAGTCCGGTGCCCTTAATGGAATGGACTTTACAGTCATATTTAATCCTTGTGATAAAGAGGGTGGGGAAACTCCTGTTCCGGATCGGCTGCCTAATGGTTCGTGCAATCCTCAGGCTCAGGTATTCGAGATAGTACGCAATGATAATTTCGGACGTGAATTGCCGGGAGATACTTTGGTACCCAAAGAAGGAGATATCTATGTGCTTTATGGATATGATACTAAGTTTGTATCTGTCGGGCTGATGGGTGATGCCGAAAATGAATTGAAACAGAAAGCTCAGAAGTATATAGAAAAAACGAAGCAGGATCCGTCTGTCTATACCTGTAAAATGAATTCCGCTTATATTTATAATGACGGGAAGTTGAAGAGTTTTGAGGTTGGTGCCAGAGTGAATCTTATCCATCCGGCATATATTGAACACGGACGGATTTCACGTATTATCGGGTTTGAATATAATCTTGATCTTCCTTATGATTCTCCTGTTTATACCATAGGTGAAACAGCTTCTTATTCTCGTCTGGGAGAATTGGAGGGTAAACTGGACTCGTTGACTTACAAAGGACAGATGTATACCGGAAGCGGTGGCAGTGGTGTTTATCTGATTACTTCGAGTGACAAAACAAAACCCGGAGATCGGAATGCTTATTCGGCCAAACGTGCATTGAGCGAGTTTATTAATAAGAAGCAAGATGATGAGGCAGACGGGCTTATTACTTTTTTGAAAGGATTGACTTCTGAAGGATTGGCACAGTTTAACAATGGGCTGTTGGTGAAATCGGGTTCTGCACGTAATCAGCTTTTGGGTGCATTGATAGAACAGAACGATGGTGGTGACGGCCTTGTAGCCAATGTCATCGAAGAGAGTGAGGATGATTCACAATCCCTTTCTACTGCATTGATAGAAGTTCCGGCAGGTGACGGAGCTACTACGCTTGGCGGTTTACACAATGTAGATGCTGCTGCTGATACATTCTCGGATACGGATGATATTCTGGTTCGTAAAGCCGGCACAAAAGAATGGTCTGTAGAGAGATTGATACGTAGCGGCTGGATTCCCGTTAATACAACTTCCGAAAGAGATGCACTTGATACCTCTTATCTGCTCAAAGGATGCGTGTGCTATGTGTTTAATGAGGATGTACTATATAAGTGGACAGGAACTGCCTGGGAAAAGAAGGAGTTAGGCGGAGGAGGCTCTACCGGGATACAACGTAATGTACGTATTACGAATAACCTTGATAGCAAGAATATCTCGGCAAGTAAAGGGGAGCCTTGTCTTTTGAAGTTCACCTTTGTTTCTCAGGAACGCTATGACTCCGGTGAAGCTTATGAAGATACGGGAGAACGTGGTGTTTGCCAGATTTCAGTAAAGAGCAGTAATAGTGATGAATATGCAGTAGTCAAACAGCTATCTGTTAATTCTGCAGTTCCAACCACTGTTGATGTAGCTGAGTTTTTGACTTCCGGAGTTAATAATGTGATGATTAAAGTGACGGGAACAGTGACGGAGGTTACCACACCGGCATTTGTGTACACCGTTCAGCTCACTTCATTGTCTGTTGATGCCGGTAACTTTAAATGGTGGACAGCTTACACCGGCAACGTGACACTTCCTCTTTATATTGGTGGCAATGTATCTAAAACTCTGTATGTAAATATATCCGGTACAGATTATAATGAGTCTTATGAGGTGGCTTTAGGTACAAGTGTATATGTGGAAACTGCTTACAATTATGCCATTCCTCATCCCGGAAAGACCGGAGTGTTCCGAATATCTGCTTATGTGTCAAATTCTGATGGGAGTATAAGGACGAAGACGGTGTCTTTCAATGTAATTTGTGCTGTTCCGGGCGAACAAGTCAAGTTGGTGGCAGTGAATAATGCATTGGCCAAAGCTATCAACTGGTCCGAGAATACTCTGTTTGAGTATGCCATGTACGATGGGGATAATGTGACTACTTCTGCACAGTTTGTAGTGAAGCAGGATAGTATGTCTGTATTTACCTCAACCGAGGATAATATTGCCTGTTCGACTAAACATACTTTCTCTTTTCCGATGGAAATTGAAACAATGGATAACACAGACTTTGAAATTGTGACTCATATTCTGGAGGGAGAAACGGAGCTGGTAAGTCCGATCTCTTTCTCTGTGAACAATTCCCTGGGATATTCTGCTGTGGCAGGTTCGGTGTTTTACATGAATCCGAAGACACGTTCCAACAGGCAGGAGAACCATAAGTCGATCATCAATGAGGTAGATGGTTCCGGCATAACCGGAGTCTGGAAAAACCTGAACTGGGGCAATGATGGTTGGGTGACGGATGCGGATGGAAATAAAACCCTCCGACTACTTGCAGGATCTATGCTGACAATGGGCTACAAACCTTTTGCGGTAGAGTGCGCACGTAAGGGTAAAACCATTGAGGTGGATTACAGGATTGATAATGTGACGGATTATACGGAACCTGTTATTACAATTTCATCTGCTTCGGGAGACTCTTTTATAGGGCTTAATATATATGCCGATGAGATTGTGATGTATTCTCAGTCACTCAAAAATGAAGACATACAGAGCTTGCATACATTTGAAGGAAAACGTACACGTCTGGCACTGACCATCCTTCCGGATGCATACGGGAACTCCGGATTCAATCTTTGTATTCTCTATGTAAACGGGGTGAAGAATCGTGAGTTTACCTATGAGAGTAATGATTACTTTGCGCATAATGGTGATATTGTTATTGGGTCTGAATATGCGGATGTGGATATTTATGGAATACGTATTTACGACTCCGGATTAACCTCACAGGGGGTGATGACCAATTATATCAACTGGCTGCCTGATATAAATGAGAAAACGGCTGTCAAAGCAAATAATGATATTTTTGACTCAAATGGTTCGGAGATCGACTTTGAAAATACGAAAGATCAGTTTAATGTGATGGTGTATGACAACACGATTCCTTCTATGGCCGACCAGACCTCGCGGGTAGGTACGTTGGAGGTATTTTTCTACGATCATCCCGACTGGAATGTGTCAATCAGTAATGTGACAGCCAAAGGACAGGGAACTTCTTCTATGAAGTACTGGATATGGAATACCCGTTATCAGCTTGATAAAGTGAATTCTGTGGTGACACATGCCGATGGGACTACTTCTGCAAAGAAGTGGCAGATGACACCTTTTCTTCCTGCAGGGCAGAAGTTCACGGCAAAGAAGAATTTTGCCTCCTCTATGCATTCACACAAGATAGGTTCGGTCAATTCCTATGATGACCTGTATCGGGAAGTGGGTTTGCTGAATGAGGCGATGAAGACAGAGAAATATGCAAATGCACGTGTGGCTGTTTATCAGATTCCATTTGTATGCTTTGAAAAACAGGTAAATGATGAGGGTGAAACGATTTATATATTCAGAGGGTTGTATACTTTCGGACCGGATAAAGGGGATAAATATACGTTCGGATTTGATACGGATCTGTTCCCGGATCTTTTGAGCATTGAAGGATCGGATAACTCTCCGTTGTGTACCTTGTTTCGCGTTCCGTGGAATAACAATGTATTTTACAACGAAGACAAAGAGGCATGGCAGTATAATGGTGCAAATTCATGGAACTTCGGTGAGGGGGAACTGGATAAAATCTCTAAATTCATTCCTGCATATAATATGGTTTATCAGTGTTCTCCGCGCCTGAAACCCTTTAATGGTACATTGGATGAGCTGAATGCGCAGGTGATGACGTACCGCAATGAGCCTTATGAATTTTGGATAGCTAAGGTAGGGGATGTAGACCTATATAATGTGTACTATTTTGAGTCCTCACAAAATAAATTTATTCCTTCCGATATAGGTAATGGCACGATAAATCTTGTCTCTCAGCTTGTAGATAAAGGATATGGGTTGGAGACTGCCGATCTGGAAAACAAAACGGACGATGAACTGAATACGCTTTTTGTAAATGCCCGCATCGCTAAGTTCAGGAAAGAAGTTTCGCAGTATTGGGAGGTGGAGGATACGTTGTTCTTTATGAATAATGTAGAATTTAATGCCGGTACGGATGAACGTGCAAAGAATACGTATCCTTACTCATTCGGGACGGATACTTCTAAGTTCCGTTGGCGCGTAGACGATGCTGATACCCGTTTCGATACTACCAACCGGGGATTGCCGGACAAAGAATATAGTGTAGAAACGCATGATGTGGACAAAACGGGAGCTTCCGTCTGGAACGGTGAGACAAACAACTTCTTTAATCTGATGGAACTGGCCTTTGCGGATGAGAAGATAACAAGTATGCGCAAAATGATGACAGCCATGCAAACACTCGGTGGACTGAAGAGCGGTAATGACCTGGAGAAGATTTACGCATTTTATCAGAAGTATTTCTTTGACAATGCGCAGGAGTATTTTCCGGAGAACGCTTATAATGCAGATGCAAAGTATTGTTATGAGAATGGTAAGCTTGCTTATAATGCAGGAAAATACTCCAATGATACCGATCCTATCACACAGAGCCTTGGCGATCATTACCTGGCAGAACAGAGGTGGATAACCAAGCGCATCTTGTATATGATGTCTAAATATAGTTTTGGGACTTTCAGTGCCGGCGGGACAGATACAATCACTGTTCGTGCTGCCGGAAATACCATAAAGTATGAATTGACTCCGGTTATGGAACTGTATCCGGCAATAGCCAATGGTACGTCAATTATCCGGGGGACACGTACGAAGTCCGGTGATGTTTGTGAAATGGAGATAGAACTGTCCGGGTCCGGTGATCAGCAAAATGCCATTCAGGGGGCTTCTTATCTGCAGGATATAGGTGACTGGCACAATAAGAATGTACAGGGGTCGATGATAATTCAGGGACGGATGTTACGCGATATCCGACTGGGTAGTAAGACAGAACCTGTTGTCATATCTATTTCATCATTGACTATTTCTAATTGCGTATCATTACAACGATTGCTATTGTCGAATATATCGACATTGACCGGTACACTGAATCTCGCCGCTTGCACGCATTTACAGGAGGTACATGCGGATGGAACATCGCTTGTACAAGTTATTCTTCCTGCTGGTGGTGGCTTGCGTACGGTGGAGTTTAGTGCATACAATCAGTATCTGACGCTGGTAAACTATCCTTTGATGACCAATGAGGGCGTGGGAATTGATTTGTGCAAAGGGATTATTACTGACTTCTTTGTAGTCGATTGTCCACGCATTGATCCGATGAGGTTGCTTGTAGATATCATGAATGCACAAAATGATCAGGGAGGGGCACATGCTTTGAAGCGCATACGTGCCGTTGGATTTGATGAGAACTATGAGAGTTCGGAGATGCTCGATAAACTGGCACAACTGGCGGATGGCTCTTATTCAGGTTTGAGTAGTGAAGGTCTTTCCGGCGAGGACGAATATCCGGTGTTGGACGGTACGTTGAATATCAATGCAAATTGTTATGAAGATTCTATTGAGGCTTTGAGGAATACGTTTAAGAAGCTGGTATTGAATATAACGGGTGAATATTTTATTAGGTTTACTGATCCGATTGTATCTGCAAGAATATTACAATATTGGGATATTAACAGTGATGGTGGTATTACTCAATCGGAAGCTGATAAGATAATAGAAATACCTTATCAGTTTTTATCTGCCAATATTAATTCTGAATATGGTAATATTACATCAATAGTTGGTTTTGATAAATTAGTAAATTGTAAGATTATCGGGGCAGGGGCTTTTGAACAAACTAATTTGGAAGAAGTAGTATTCCCACCTAATCTTGAAATAATAAGGAATAGAGCATTTTATGCAACCAGAATTAAAAAAGTTAATTTACCAGATTCTGTTAAATACTTAGACACAAATGGAGGAACAGCATATATGCCTTTTTTTGCTTGTTCTGAATTAGAGGAATTTACTATGAAGGATTTTATTGTACCCCAAAACTTGATGCAATTTGTCATGAATCAAGGATTTAATGATTGTACCAAACTGAAGAAGATTACTTTTAATTCTTTTGAAATAAATCTTGATAGGACAAATTCTACTACACATCCTCTTTTAAGCTTTCGAAATTGTAAAGATTTACAGGTATGCGATTTTGGAGAACTTAAAGGAATGGTTAATAGTTTACCAGGCGAAATGTTTAGAGGAACTCCAATTACTGCATCTTTAGTTCCTGAAAAAATAACAATAATAGGGAAGGATGTATATACTGATTGCCCTAACTTAAAGATTGTGGTTTTCGAAGGTAATATCAATACTATAGGGGCAGTTCAATTTGGATACTCTAATGTAGATACTGTTATTTATAAACAAATAACTCCTCCTGGATTTGTATATGGTGGATTAGATAATGTGAAAGCTTTCTATGTACCAGATGAAGCGGTAAATATTTATAAATCGACAGCGGGATGGTCTAATAAGGCTTCAATTATATATCCTTTATCTACTTACACAGGATATATGCCTACTAAACTATATGAAGTTAATAACTGATTTCTTTAAAATAATAAAAATATTGACTATGGCTATATTATCATCAACCGGAGTATCCGGTTTCCTCTCGTCGGCAAAAGCTACGGGAAAACAAATATTGAATAAGGCGGGAAAGCTAATCCCGGAGTATATAGAAGATTTTGTGTCCGGCTTTGCCGGGCACGGTTGGAAAATCTGGAACTATCGAACTGAAGAAGATAGTGAAGGTAAAAAACTTGAAAAATATAAGTTAGAGATTGATAGCATTACTGTGCGTGAATCTATGACTATATTTGAGCTTCTCATCCAAAAGATCCGTGCGGTTAAAGGTGCACTTAGCATAACGCAAGCATCAGGAAAAGTTGCAACTGCTATTTATGATGAAACCGCAGGAGAATGGCTTTTGACTGTAGAAGATGAAATGAGTTTTGTAGCTCATGACATTATTCGTTGTCAAAGTTGGGAAAACGGTACATTAAAGGGATATTGGGTTGAGATTAGCGAAATTAGAAAGATAAAGGATGTTGATACAATTGTTATTCCTGTTAGTGAATTTAGTGGTGGTATTGGCTATGATAAAGAAAATAATAATGCTGAATGTGTGGATAAAACACTCACTAACATGGTTACACCAGACGTTGGTGATGAAATTATACAGTTCGGTAATTCAGAAGCACCCAATCGACAAAGTGCAGTTTATATTCATGCTGATGAAGGTGGACAACCTGCTATCGATATTTTATTCGGTATTATAACCAAATCGTTTGCGAAATGCTTAAAGACACGTATTGGTGGTGATATCCCTGGAAGTAATGGGGCTAAAGGGTTCTATTGTGAGAATGGAATGATAAAATGTGTGGATGATGATTCAAAAAGTTTGATATATGAATTTAGACCGGATGGTTCTTTCTCGCTTGGAAAAAGAAAAATTGTCTATGATACGAAAGAAGACAAACTTAGATTTGGAGCAGGAGTTACTCTTACATGGGACAACCTTGCTGACGATGTACAAGAGGGATTAAAGGGAGAAGCTGCCGTAATATATGAATTGATTCTCGATACGGAAATTTTTGTAATGAATGCATCTGGGCTATTTACACCTAACTATGTATGTTGTAACGTGAAGAAAACAGTAGGAACCACATCTATATTAATGACAGCTGAAGACATTGAGGCTGATGGATTGTCTTTAGGCTGGGTGAGAGATGATAGTGGTTTCATTAGTATTTCTCCGGGTGGCTATGTAACCCCACACAATGATTGTTTTCCAATTGTTTTTTATTTGAAACGAGGTAACACATTCATATGTAGTAAGACCGTTGTTACTGTGGAAAATGGTTCTCCAGGAGAAGTTGGCGTTCCGGGAGAAGACGCTGTGATATATGAGATCATAACTCCTGTATCTGTAGTGCATACAAATAAGAATGGGAGTTCATATCCATCGTCTATGAAATATTCTGTAAGAAAAACTATCGGAAGTACACTTATAGATATAACTACGGATGCTGCTATGTCTGCTGAAGGTCTCACTCTTAATTATTTGACACCTATGGCTGAGGGTTTTGGAGAAGGTTATTCGCCTTGGTTGATTGATGAAACAATGTCTGCTCAATATTTTTGTGATGGAATAAAATTACGCCTATTGAAAGGAAACTCCCTTGTTTCCCAAAAAGAGCTTCCCGAACTTGTGGACGGGAGAGATGGAAGCAAAGGTGACCCAGGTGTCAGCATATATAAATTAGATTTAACGAATGACAATGCAAGTGTATCGTGTGACTCAAATGGAAACATTCTCAGTTTGTCCGATTTGAAAGAATTGACTAAGAGTATCGTACAGCTATTTTGGGGTACTTCCGAGGTGAATGATGCAACTTATGCTGTCAATTTTAAGTTTGATTTTACCCATTATACTTTTACTCCAAACGGTAATGGCATGGAATTCAAACTGACCAATATGCCGGTTGGTTTCGATCCTATAGTAGCGACTTTTACAGCTTCCGTTTCTGGAGTTATAGTAGCTACTTCGGTAATGACAATAACAAAGGTCTGTGCAGGTGCAGATGGTATTCCGGCGACAGTGTATTATCTTGCATGTTCTCCTTCTCTATTCTCGTTAGACAAGAATGGAGATTTCAAGAATGGGAATACACTCATGATTAAAGCATATAAAAAAACGGGTATTTCTGATCCTGTTATTTGCGCTGATGGTGAAGTATTTATTTCGGTTAGAAATGATAGGAACGATGATCCTGTTACTTCTACTTCTGGAACTTTGACTATATCGGCTGATAGTAATTCATCAAGCATATTAGTTTTACTTAAAAATTCAGAAAGAACCATTATCCTTGATGAAGAAACAATTCCTATTTTAGTGGATGGGCAAGATGGACAACCGGGGTTGGATGCAGATGTTCCGGATTGGTTGAAAAAATGGAATGGCTATGCAACGGAATTGGGTGAAGACTATATTGTAACACCGAAGATGTTTTCAGGCACTAAAACAATTGATGCAGAAGGGAATGTATTACTGACTGGTATCGCGCAGGGAAAGGAGTGTATCACGATTGATGGGGTAAAGCGTACTGGAATTTTTGCGTTGGTGGATAATGAAATCGTATTTGAACTTGATCCTATAAATAAGAAGTATGCGTTTAAAGGACGCGTAGAGGCAGATAGCGGAATATTCACAGGGTCTATTGCTACTCCATTTATAGAAATAAATGATGATAACTACTTGTCGTATTTTACACCTCTTTCAGATGGTTCGGGATATATATTGAATATTTCAAGAGAGAATGGTTTCAATTATATGTTCGGAGATGGCTTAACTAAAGAAAATGTAGCTATAATACTCCCATATGAATACATTAATGATGGTGTAGAGCTCAATATAGTGAGGGCACAAACAGAACTTTCGTTTTTGGTTGTAAAAGATGTTTGTAGTTTAAGTGATGATAAGGAAGGTAATATATTTATGGCAATGAAGGACTTTGTTCGGTTAAAATGTGTCGTGTTTAAAAGGGGAAATTTGAATGATTCTGACATTGTTAAAAGACAAAATATAAAATGGATACATCTGAGTGGAGGATCTTTAAATTAAATCGGATTCGGCAAATATTGTATTAATATTTGAGTAAAAAAAGATGGGATTAAGTGACTGGCTAACAATTATCGGTGCATTGGGAGGCTTAGAAGCCATAAAATGGATAGTAAACTCCTACGTTAACCGAAAAACCAATGCGCGTAAAGAAGATGCTTCTGCGGATGCAGCGGAGATACAAAACCTTTTAAGTGTTATATCAAACTTATCTGGGCAGTTGGATAAGGCAGATGCAAGAATGACAATCAGGGACGGTAAGGTTGATTTTCTTTATTCAGAGAATAACAAACTCCGTGCTGACAACTTAGAGCACATAAAAAAGATTTATGAGTTAGAACTTCAATTAAAAGAAGCTGAGATAAAAAAGTGTGATATGCGGGGTTGTGCTAACCGGAAACCCCCAAGTGATTATTAATAAAGGAGTTGAAAAAATGAATAAAATAGATTCTATCATTATCCACTGTTCGGCCACACGTACCGGATTGGATTTACGTGCGAAGGACATTGACCGTATGCACAAACAAAGAGGGTTCACCCGGATCGGCTATAACTTTGTAATTGATCTTGATGGTACTGTAGAGAACGGTCGCCCACTCTCTGTTGATGGTGCACACTGCAATACGAAAGGATTCTCCGGGGTGTCCTACAACAAACACAGTATTGGTATCTGCTACATTGGCGGGCTAAATGCGAATGGACGTCCGGTAGATACCCGAACAGAAGCGCAGAAGAACTCTCTTCGTGATCTGGTTGCAAAGTTGTGTAAAGAATATGATATCATTGAGTTGCTTGGACATCGCGATACCTCTCCTGACATTGATGAAAGTGGTGAAGTTGAACCGGGAGAATATATCAAAAGCTGCCCGTGCTTCGATGTGCGAAGCGAGTTTAATAACTTTTTGCGTAACACAATTGTGAAACCATGAAACGGTTTATTTACATACTGACCATGCTCCTATCCATCGGGGCATGGTTGGTATCTTGCAGTAGTATTAAATATGTTCCGGTAGAAACGGTCAAGATAAATACAGAATATCGCGATCGCTGGTTACGTGATTCTATCCACGTACATGATAGTATTTTTATGTTTATGAAAGGGGATACTGTTTTTCGTGACCGCTGGCATATTGAATATAGAAATAAACTTGTATATGATACAACTTATATCAATCGGACGGATAGTATTTGTGTACCTTATCCCATCGAGAAGCAGTTATCTCGTTGGGAGTCTATTAAAATGGAGCTCGGGGGGTGGGCCTTTGGTACTGTAATCGGACTTGCTTTGATTATGGCCGGTTGGCTGATATATCGGTTGAGGCGGCGGTATAAATAACCTTTCCCCAACGGTTGATATGATCAATTAAATTCTGATTATTCGGAATATAGTATATCTTTATTTATAACTTGTCTAGTTCGTTTGATTTTTGTCAAAATACAATATAGAATTATTAATACATAAATGGCGAAATTCGACATATCTATATAATTAATCGTCTTTATATTTGTACCATGCTTATAATGATACTTATATCTATAGAATAATCTAATATAGTTTGTATGTGATAAATCATATTTAAATATTTAGGTTTAAATTATTAATATTTTTAATTAAACTTATGCATAGTAGAAGAATAAAAATCCTTGTTTGTGTATGTCTTGTATCTATATTACTTTTCATAGCTATTAGTCCTTTGGTGATGGTGGGAATAGGTACTGTAACAATCGTTTCTTGTGTGGTTTTTCAGGCATTTACCACTATCATTCTGAGTAAGTTTTGTAGTCAGGTTAAACCTTGTCATTTGTTTATTTCCATTTTGTTTGGTGGATCAATTATAGATATATTGATAAGAATTTGTTATTTTAATGATACTTTGTCTACACTTTCTGAGTTCTTGGGTAGGGTAATTGCGATAGTTATGGGTTATATAGTTTTTAAACTGATTAGTAAACAATAAGAAGCAGTGATTATAAAAGTACGTATTTAACTGTGTGTTAATTAGTATTCTTTATATACCCAAAGTACGTACTTTTATAGGTATAAAGTACGTACTTTTGTATGCTTAAAAATGGTAGTTAAGAAACTTTGTTAATAGTGTTAATTTAAAATGCTGTTATTAAAGAAGGGTTGCAGCAATGAACCCCCTAATTTTATAGCATCATTGAAAATTCAATTCTGCACCCTAACGCATTCATAATACGATAAAAGGTTGATACTCTAGGTTCTGTTTGCCCTTTTTCTACGCGTGAAATATATGAGCGGTCAGAGCCTATTCTTCGAGCAAGTTCAGCTTGGCTTATTTTGGCTTTCTTTCGGGCATCCTCAATTATTTGTCCAGTATAAAAGGCATAAGCCTTTTCTTCTGCCTCCGTACGCTGTGCCGTTCCTTTTGCGCCAAATTTCGCATCAAGCACAGCATCATAATCTACTATTTGATGATTATTTGTCTGCATAATATGCCTCCTTTATTTTTATTGCTTTTTCTATTTCACTATCGGGAGTTTTCTGTGTTTTTTTCAGGAAACCATTAAATAAAACGACTATATTACCATCATCAAAGATGAAAAACACACGGTAAATATTACCATTATATTCTGTCCGTAATTCAAATATACCCTCTCTAACTATCTTCACAAACTTAGCTGATAGTCTTTCTTGAGTTTTGAGGAGAAGCAATCCGTATTGTACCTTATCCTGCTCTTTTTCAGTCAAGGTTTCCATAAATGCTTCAAAATACCCTCCGTATGTTCGTATTTTACGTTCAATTTCCATAACACAAAGATACAGAATGTTGTTCAATCATACAACAAATAAAAGCGCTTATTTTCATAAAATTATTTTTTCGTTAGGTCAGTTAACGGAAGTGCCCCGTCTTTCTAATCATTAATAGATGAGGTAACAGGCAATTCATTCTGCTATCACACGATACTTGTTAACGGTTGCTCCCATACCATCTACAAATCCGATTTTAGTACGATCACCACCCACATTGAATTTAACGTGCTGATCATAATAGAGTGTGGCACAATCCCCGTTATTTTCTTTCAGTTGGCGATACTCATTCCATGAGTGATCGTATTTTTCGAGTGCGAGTTTAATTGCTGTTTTATCATATATACCGGTTTGGTCGCCCTGGTATCCTTTAAGCATGATAATCCAGCCTTGTTCCATAATTCTGTGAAGCCAGAGTCCGTATAGAGAAGAAGTTTTGATATACTGTTCGGTGGCTTTGTCGTTACATTGTATCTTTTCGGATAATTCTACTATATCTTCCCAAAGTGCTACGGAAAGTTTCATTTCGTACAATGACTCGTCTACCATGTTTTTCTTTAAGATTTCATCAAAGATTCTTTTTAGCTGGTTGATTCCTCCTAAATAATGGTCGCGTGTCCAGGTCACATTGACGGAGTGCAGGAGTGAACCTCTTCCCCGGATAATAGCATCGGGGGTCAGCATACACAGGCGGCGGAAGAATGGGAGAGTCTCTTGGGATATGCCAATTTTCAGTGCATATTCATTGAAAATATCTTCTTCTGTGCGGTTAGGATTCAGGGCCCATTGGCTCATCACGTAGGTATTGAGGTCACACCAAAGTTCATTAGAGATGTAAGGACCGTACCAGCCTCCACCTCTCGACCAGGTCCATACGCCATAGAACAATGGATTATCTTTCACATCGTTCAGGCAACGGGGAGAAGCATCCTGCTTTGTCTCTTCAAAGCCATTGATTACGGCATTTGCCACATAGTTCGGATAAGCTCCTTTTCCTTCATACTCACGCTGGCATTGTACCTCCACTACTTGTTTGTGCTTGCCCAGTGTGATCGTTTTGTTGAAGTGGAAAGTCCGGAAGTAGTCTCCATTGGTGTGCTTGATAGCCATATAGAGATTGGGATGTGGTTCTACTTGTTCGGTAACGGCTAAGTAATAATCAGGGCGGACATGGAAGAAACCAAAATCCCACGTCCGGTATATAATTTTCTTATTTCTTTTTACACATACCTCTTCTCTGAGCAGATTCATTAGCCGGGCATGTATCTCAATACTTTTATCATATCTGTTTTTATAGTCTACCGGGCCGTTTCCTATGTGATACGGAATGTTGTGGGTATAAGTCTCTCCGGTACGGATCACCAATCCATCCATCTCCGGGAAACGCTCGAATAATTCTTTCAGCATGATCCGGTGAATCTCCCAAGTTTTAGGTTTCTCGAAAGATATTTTTCCATCCTCGTCGCAAATCTCGTCTTCATAGAGCTCAACTAACTTTTGGGGTAATACAATGATATCAGTGAAATAGAACGCTTGTAAACCGTTCTCGTGACACGCTTTGATCTGTGTTCTGATTTCTTTTGTCAGTGTTTCGATCCATGCTTTTTCTTCTGATCCTTTCGGAAAAATACGCTTGTCGAATTTTGAGAAACTGACGGCACATTGCGGGAACTTAAACTCATTGATGACCATGCCATTCATGCCAAAAGAGGCTAACTTCTCCGGCTTGCGGAAAACGCTCTGTGTCATGGCATCTCCGGGGTTGTGATGTACCATGTCCATTACCAGATATCCCTCTTTTTGAATTTGTTGTGCCAGGATAGGCAGAAACATACAGAGCCCTATCCCTCCTAATATCCACTTCTTCATAATTTTGATTTGTATTTATATTAATTGTGTCTTATTCTGTTGTAACGTAAGGCATTGCATCGGCACCGGATGCCCATTGCTTGTTGGGAGTATTTCCCATGACGAAAGATAGAGTACCCCCTTTCAGTATGTCTTCATGCAGGATATAGCATTTGTTGTAAGGCTGTCCGTTCAAGGTTGCCGACTGGATATAGATGTTTTCCTCTGTATATCCTTTGGCCTCTACCTTGAATTTTTTTCCATTCTCCAGCGTGATGATACTCTCTTCAAAGCCCGGACTGCCAATGACGTAATACGGCATACCGGGACATACCGGATAAAATCCAACCATACTGAACACTAACCATGCGGACATTTGTCCGGCATCGTCGTTACCGCTCAGGCCATCGGGCGTAGGATAATATTCTCTATTCAATATGCTGTGTACCCATTTCTGAGTTTTCCAGGCTTCACCTGCCAAAGCAAAAAGGTAGGGAATGTGATGTCCCGGTTCATTGCCGTGCCAGTAATAATCCTTTTCAAAGAAGGTATCGAGACGTGTCCGGAAACGTTCTTTACCGATGTGTTTCATCAGTCCGTTTACGTCATGGGGAACATACCAGGTGTAATGGTAAGGTGTTCCTTCGCATATATAATCTACAAATTTATCGAACTCAAAAGGTTCGATCCATTCTCCGTTTGCATAACGTCCCCGTGCATAGCCGGTTTCCGGATCGATAACGTTTTTATAGTTCATGGCCCTTTTTACCAATGTTCTGTAGTCATCAGTTTTTCCCAGCTTCCTTGCTACTTGTGCCAAAACAAAGTCATCATAGGCATATTCCAGTGTTCTGGATACTTGTTCTCTTTTATGGAATGCATCCCATACATTATCTTCCAATGGGATATAGTTGTATTGAAGATAGGATTCCAGTCCCCGGCGTCCTTTACCTTCTACATAACTTTTTCGGTCTGTATTGACTTCAAATGCATTTTTGCGCATGAGCTGGTAGGCTTCCTCATAGTCGAAGCCCGGAACCTCTTTCAGAATGGCATCTCCCATCATGGCTATTCCGTGATCACCGATCATGGCTGCCGTATAGTTATTCCATAGCGGAAAGATAGGCAACCATCCGCCTTGTTGTCCTTTTATGATGAAAGATTTAGAGAGATCTCCTGTGATAGACGGGCTAAGAATGGAGTAGAGAGGTAATACGGCTCTGTAGATATCCCACATGGAGAAATCGCAATAATAGGTGAAATCTTTGGCTTGATGGATGGTGTAGTTTTCGGAGAAACCGGGATAATAACCTTCTGCATCACTGAAAGTACGGGGCAGCATACGGGCATTGTAAAGAGCGGTATAAAATTGAATCTTTTTCTTCTCATCGCTACTTTTTACAGCTATTTGGCTCAATGCTTTCTCCCAGCTGGCAGCCGATTGTTGCTTTACTTTCTCAAAGTCCCATCCGGGAATCTCCGCTTCCAGATTCTTACGGGCATTTTCAATACTGGTGAAAGAAGTGCCTACTTTTATCTGCACACTGTTCCCTTTTTCAGGAGCGAGTTTAATCCAGGCTCCTACCCTGTTTTTGTTCCCTTTTATTTCTGTTTCTCCCGTTGTAACTTCACTGTCTTTCCATGTTCCGAAAGAGTCGAAGTCTTCTTCAATCCGGATGACGAAATATCCGCTGAATCCGGCATTCTTTCCACTTCCCTGATAGATTCTGTAGGCGGGGTTATAACCTGTTATTTCCCTGTTCTTTGCATCAATTTTCAGATATCCCTGTTGTTTGTCACTATTAGGCTCTATGGTGATATAACGATCTTTATCCGATTGAAAACTAAAACGCATGATTCCTGCGTGAGACAAACCTGTAAGTTCGGCATGAATCAGGTAATCTTTCAGCATCACCTGATAATAGTAAGGCTTTGCTGTTTCTTCATCATGGCTAAATTGGGAAGCGCGCGCTCTGGCATTTGTTTTTAATTCACCGGTGACAGGCATAATTGTTACACTGCCATAGTCCTGTGTACATGAACCACTGATCCAATGGCTGGCACGGAATCCTTGTATCTCGTCGTGGTAATAATAGTAAGGGGGATTGCATTTATGCTCTCCTTCCAGTGTCTGTGGTACCCAGTTGGTCATTCCGTTGGGTACACCTACTGCCGGCATGGTTTGTCCTTTCTCCTCTGATGGTGCTTTATCACCCCGTGCATGTCTTTGTATGTCTGTACCAATGATGGGGTTAACGTAGTCTGCATATTTCTCATTCCGCGTCATAGAACAGCCGGATAGCAGTAGTGTACATAGTAAACTTAAATATAATTTCATATCTGTTATTTGTTTTCTATTAATGCGAAAGCGCACCACAGTACGGGTGCCTGTCCATGATAATCTCCTGTTTTTCTGGGACGGTCATAATAGTATTGCCGGTTGTTTTTCTTATTGGTGCCCGAACATACCTCTGTTACATCTCCGGCTTCATTGATATAAGATACCAGTGATAGCCATGCTTTACGAACTGCGGGAGCATATTCCCGGGCTTTCAGCCAGCCTTGCTTTACACCTGTGATCATGGCGTAGGTAAACATCGCTGTTCCGGAAGTCTCGTTCCAGCAATCGGGGGCGTCTATCAACTGATTCCACATACCGTTTTCTGTCTGATATTGTTTTAAACTTTTCATCATATCGAGATACCCTTGTAGGATACGCGGACGATCCGGGTTGTCTTTTGGCAATACTTTTAACAGTTCGGCCATACCTGCTGCCATCCATCCATTGCCTCTTCCCCAAAAGAAAGGAACATCCGGGGCATGATAAAACAGCCCGTTAGGGCGTTGCAATTCGTCCAGGTAGACGGCCATTGAACGTGCGGTCCGGTCGATATATTTCCGGTTGCCCGTTGCTCTGTAGGCTTGCGATTGTAAGATGGTTATCATATACATATCATCTATCCACAAGCGGGTTTGCCAGCTAAGTCCTTTGTCGGCCCATCTTTTTTCTTCAATGGAGGCTTCCGCAGGTAGCTCCCATTGTGTATCGGCATAAGAAATTCCCCAATCCAGATATTGCATCTTTTTTGTTATCAGATAGAATTCCAGAGGAAGACATCCGAACATGTTCAAATCGACATGATTTTTAATAGGCAGGAAATCTCTTTCTGCTGTACACAAATAGGCAAAACGTTCTTGTAATTGCCTGGATAACTCTTTATTCTTGCTTTCGCTGGCAAAACGCACTGCTCCGTACCAGGTACATACTTCGGCATAATGTATCCATTTACCACCATGTAACATATGCTTACCGGCTAAGAAGCGGTTGGCAACCTTGGTTCCTACCTCTTCCGGAGTATAACCTTTGGGAAATTTCTTCAGGTTACTATTTTGCGCCACAGAGGTTGATGCAAATATAGTAAAGATAATGATATACAGTACTTTTGTCGACATTTACTTTGATATACTTGATAAGACATGAATTAGTTCAATAGAACGCAGATTAACGCAAATTGGTGCAGATTAAAACTTTTATTTACTTTGCGAAAATCCGGGTTAATCTGCGTTTCAGTCCATTATCGTTTTAGCATACTTTTCTATAATTATTCTTTATATGCTCCCCAGAATTTAAGTTCACTTAACTGAATCTGGGCACTGGGTTCTCTGCATTCACGAACCACAAAACGAATGTAACGGAAGGGTTCATTAGCATATTGTGGGTCCATTTCTACTTCGAATCCGGCTTTCACAAATTCGATGTCTTCATTGGTTAATGCGTTAGGATCTGTAGTTCCTGAAGGCAAAGTTAGTTTGAAGTCTGCCAGTTTTTCCCAGTCGTTTTTCCATTCATCGGTACCATTCACTTCCGGCCATTCTGTCCAGTATTTCAGATTGTCTTCTTTACTTCCGTCTCCTATCAGACTGAGAGATTTGGGTTCGTTGGTTCCCCATACTTCGAAACTTGTAAATGTTTGTGCAGAGAAGATGGGGGTACGGCTTCTCATCCAGTACCTGAGCCGGCTATACGACGCTTTTTTACCCATATCAATGGTAAAGTACAGAGGCATTACCGTGTATTCGGTATTAGGCCATTCTATGAAGTCGGACAATTTGTTGCCTTTGGTGTGCCACCAGGTAGAATTGTTCCAGGTATTACCATCATGAATCAGGCGGAACTGACGGTTGGCGGCGGCTTCTTGTCCTACGATGTCGCCTCTGTAGATACAAGATTTATCGTCCCATCCCCATCTTTGCCAGATGTCACCACTGTTGTTACGTCCAACGATCTCTTCCTCAAACAAAGGAGTCAGTATGGTATCCAGGGGAGCTGAATAATTTCCCCATTTGTCCTTAATCTCAAAATAGAAATCCTGTTCCGTATTTTCCAATCCTCTGAATGTATATTTACCCTCTTTGGATTTACTGTAATAAGCATCATAGAATACCATGTCACCTTTAGCATCTTTTCTGTAAAGAGTGATAGATATCTCATCTTCCTGTGCATTTTCCCATAGCATATAAACTCCGCCGAATGTAGGGTTTACTTTTAATGATTTACGAATCATTTCTACCGGAGGAAGGAGAGGTTTGATCTGTACTTCTACAGGATCAGAGTGATTCATGCTCTTATCAATCGCAAATAATTGTACGGTACGCTCGTCTACATCGGGAAATCCTTCCAGTGAAATCGTATTATTGAATGCAGATGAATACGCTTCCTTCAAGTCTTGTCCTTTTTTATAGTAATACACTGCTTTTACAGCCAGAAGATCGGGGTCATCGGGCAGCTTATAAGTGATTCTTGCACCACCGTTTATATTCTCTACCACTACGTCTGTTACACTTTTAGGAGGAATATTGTCTTTTTCGTCCTGCCAGTCTTTTATTTCCGAACAGCTCCACAATAGGGAGGCTGTTAATAATATGTATGCTATATAATTTTTTTTCATTTTGTTTTATTATTAAACTGTTACTAATCTATTTACAATTACCAGTTTAAGTTTTGTACCAGGTTTTTGTTTCTTAACAAAACACTTTGTTTGATGGGCCATAGGTAATCTTTCTTTGTATATTTCAATTGATAGACAGTTTTCACCTGATAGAAATCCTGTGCTGTTTCGCCCATAATGTTAAGACCACGTATCGGTTTGTTGAGGTATGTTTCTGCCAGTTTCCATCGTTTCAGGTCCCAGAAGCGAACGCCTTCGAAAGCCAGCTCGTTCATACGTTCTCTGCGTATAATTTCTCTCATACCTTCTTTGTTTTCCGGTTTATCCGGAGTCAGTGAATGTTCCTGCCAGCTTTTTACCACACCTTCCAGTCCGGTTCTTGCTCTCACCTTATCGATGTATTCATATACATCCTGATCCGGGGCTGCTTTCCATTCGTTTAGTGCTTCGGCATACATTAAGTAGAGATCGGCCAGGCGTATGATAGGGAAAGCATATCTGTGTTGGGTAAACTGATCGCTGTTATCAGGTACGGATGATAAATAATGGATCATTTTTTTACACAGATAACCAGTACTGGAATGTCTGTCTGAAGGAGTATTACCTCCACCGATATTCCCAAATTTCAGCTGGGTAACCCAGAGGTTATCATCTGCTATAGTTCTGCTGTTGCCATAGAATGTGCCACCATCGAAAATGATAGAACCATAAAAGCGAGCTTCTCTTTTGAAATGAAGATTGATTGTTTCAAATCCTTCTTGGATATACAGTTTATCGCTGGCTGATGCTGTTTTTAATCCCATTGGGTCTACTCCTACCCAGTCTTTATCTTCTTCAATGGGTACTCCGTTTTCTGTATAAAACTGTTCGACTATTCTCAAAGGAGGAGCATAGCATTTTCGTAAACCGCCTGTACCCTGTCCGCTCATGAAGATGGGATGGCATGCACGTTGCAGGTTGTCTGTG
This sequence comes from Bacteroides sp., assembly GCA_019416685.1. Taxonomy (GTDB): domain Bacteria; phylum Bacteroidota; class Bacteroidia; order Bacteroidales; family Bacteroidaceae; genus Bacteroides. The sequence goes on along the minus strand of DXWV01000101.1, from coordinate 31,856 downwards.
TTTGAGTTGGAATCGCCCCAGATGATTTCTTTATTCCATCTTTCTGTGGCAGCTCCTCTTACCTGCATGGCCAGAATGGTTTTCTCATTCAGCTTACTTGCATAGTTTGTCTGTTTGAAATCAAATAAATCATGACCGGCTTCGTGTGCTGCATCAATGGCGGTTTTGAGTGCATCTGCCGCTGTTTTCCATTTGTCTGCACTGTAATTTTGCGGGAAAAGATGGATTCCTCTGTTGTCAGTGATATCTGCATAGTCGGGGTTACCATTAAAAAGAGGGCTGGCAGCTAACGTCAGGAGTTGTGCTTTTACAGCCAGTGCTATTGGTTGAGTGGGTCTTCCCAGGTCATTCATCAGATCTTCTATTTGTAACGGAAGATCTCTGGCTGCTTCGTCCAGTAAAGATGAGATATAGCTTACTACTTCGTCTACCGGTTCCCGGTATCTTTGTACTTCTTCGGACGTGGAACTGATAGGCAGGTTTTCCTTGATTAATGGGATAGGTCCGTACATGCGGAAAAGCCAGAAATGATAGAATGCTTTTAAGAATTTTACTTCTGCAACCCATCTGGTTCGTTCTTCCTCTGTCAGATCGTAAGGTTTGTGAATGTTTTCAAGAAAGATATTACAATCGCTCAATGCTGTGAATATTGCTTTACCTCCTTTCAGATCATCGCCATTCTGTTTGCTGCCCCAATAGTTTGCCAAAGGAGCATTGGTCCCTTGATCGCCACGGGCAATATACCAAAGACGAGGGCTCATACCGGTTACAGGATCAATATACCACACCTCATCTCCGCCCAACAATGCGGGATTGGAACCGGCATCGGCAAATGAAGGGAGAAAAGAGAAACAGCCATAGAGGAACCCTTCTGCTTCGTGCCGGTTTTTGAATGCATGATCTACTGTGGGGATATTGTCCGGAACTACATTTAGATATTCCTGACAGGATGCCAGTGAAATGCAGAGTATCAGGATAAGAGGTTTTAAAACTGTCAGATATGTTTTCATAATGTATATGTTTTTTAGAATGAAAGATTGAGTCCTAAATTAATAACACGCTGAATGGGATAGCCTAATCCATTACCGCCCATTTCTACATCCCATAGCTTGAATTTACTGAATAATAAAAGATTGGTACCGCTTGCGTAAAAACGGCAGGTGGTCAGCCTCATTTTGTTCGTAAAACTTTTGGGTAGTGTATAACCTATTTCCGCACTTTTAAAGCGAAGAAAACTACCATCCTGCATAAATTGAGTGCTACGTTGGTTGTTGTTGGCAATAAGTGTGTTTGATAATCTTGGCCAGTATGCTTTGGGGTTCTGCGAAGTCAATGACCAGTGATCATCTGCAATGAATTTGGCCAGTCCGGTTTCGATCACTCTTCCGTTGGCTGTCGACTGATTGAATGGAGACATTTTATCTGCCTCTATCCAGAATGAAGAACGGGCGGAACCTTGAAAAAATACGGAGAGGTCGAAGTTTTTGTATCCGAAGGAAAGTCCGAATCCGTAGTTGATTTCCGGTGTGGTAGGATATCCGATGGGTACCATATCTATTTCATTGATAACACCGTCATTGTTGATGTCTTTGTATTTGATGTCACCTGCCAGATATTCACCGAAGTCCTGTCGGGGAGAGTTCTGTACATCTGCATCATCAATGAAAAGTCTTTCGGCCACATATCCCCATTTTTGTGAAATAGGCATGCCTATTTTGGATTTCCAGGGAATGGCACTATAGTCGGGCTCTTCATAGAAGCGATAGGTAGATTTGGCATATGTAAAGTTAGCTCGTCCTACCATCCACAAATCTTTATGGAAAGAGTGATTGTAATCTATTGATATATCAACACCCTTGCCATTCGCTTCTCCTACATTTACATCCGGAGTAGCCCATAGTCCCATTGAAGTGGAAATATCTTCTCTGGACTGGAGAATGTTGGTACGGCGCTCTTTGAAAAAGTCAGCCATGATATCTACCTTTCCGTCAAACAGTCCGAGTTCAACACCAAGATTCGTTTTATAAGCTATTTCCCATCCGATTTCGGAGTTAGGATAATTACTGATTTTTACGCCTTTACGGGTTCTTCCATTAAATTCGTATCCGGTACTAAAGCTATCTCCACCACCTATGGTTACTTGTGAAAGATAGAAGAAACGTTGACTCTCTTTTCCGATTTCGTCATTACCTACCAGACCGTATGTGGCGCGTAGCTTGAGTTTGGATACAACTTTTTTCAGATCATCCGTCCAAAAGTCTTCATTGGAGATAGACCATCCGAGTCCGAATGAAGGAAAAAATCCCCAGCGGTGGCCCTTGTCAAACTTCTCTGAACCGTTATATCCAAAGTTGAACTCTGCCATGTAACGGGAGTCGTATGCATAGGTAAAACGTCCTGATAATCCCAGGTTTCTTTTCTGTAAAGACTCGGAAAGACTGGAAGCATTACCTGTCAGTGAGTTACGTGCAATGGCTACTAACATACCACTTACTGCATTCTTTTTAAAATCGCGATTGTAAGCAAGAGAAGCTTCTCCATAGAATGAACTGATAACTGTTTTGCTACCCGGATTATAACTAATAAATTCTTCACCTGTGTCCGGATTTAACTCTGTCAGGGTATAGCTATCTGTAAGTCTGTCATAGGTTGATTCGTAATAAAACGGGCTGTATGCTCTTGTCACGTCGAAACCGGAAGTACGGATTGTATTACCCAGCAAGCGGCCTGTTAATCCTTTTACCCATTTTCCAAAGTCCTGTTTCAGTTCCATCTGGGCCATCATTACTGTTTTGCTTTCCTGCTTGTAGCCTTTTACCATTTCGGCATAAGGATTCATATATTGTACGCCCTCATTACCACCAAACAGGATGTGAGTAGTACCGGCATAGGTCTTATCCGGTTCGTAATAAGCAGGGAAACGTACGGGGCTTACATTCAAGATGTTTTTGTACATTTCGCTACCTCCTCTGATAGGACCCGAGTAATCATCGAAAGTACCATGTACACGAACGATTGCTTCAGTCGTTTTGGTCAGATTGATATTTATATTAGAGCGGATCAGATACTTTTTCAGATTGATATTATTGTTAAAGTTATTGCGTTTGTCTACTTTCAGAATACCATTGTCCTGAGAAAAAGAGCCTGCAATGTAATACCGGGCTACTTTACCACCTCCCGAAATATTCAGATTGGCTCTTTGATTGATAGCTACGTCTTTTGTCAGCATCTTCATCCAGTCTACTGCCGGATATGCATATTCATTTGTTCCCCGGATGGTGTTATCGATTTTGCTGTTTGAATAAGGTATCGGAGCCAAAGGGTTTCGGGCGGTTACTGCTTCGTTGGCAAGCCGCATATAAGTGATCGGGTCTGCCATCTCTATTTTCTTGGTGGGTGAAGAAAAAGAATTTTCCACACGGAAGGAGACTTTTATTTTCCCTTCTTTTCCTTCCTTGGTTGTAACGAGGATTACACCATTTGCACCACGAGCACCGTATAAAGCAGTTGCCGTAGCATCTTTCAGAATAGAGAAACTTTGAATATCGTCCGGATGCAGCCGTGACAGGTCATTGGAAGATACTTCCACATTGTCAATCAGGATAAGCGGGTCTACCTTTCCTGCGCCGAAAGAGGTTACACCGCGGATAAAGAATTCTGCATTGTCCTGTCCCGGTTCACCACTCGTCTGATAAGAAATAACTCCGGCTATACGTCCTGAAAGGGCTGTTGTCAAGTTGCTGGAGGGAACTCGCAGGTCTTTGACATGTACTGTCTGAATGGAGGAGATTACACTCTCCTTTTTTTGCTTTCCGAAAGCAACGATTGTTACTTCTTCCAGCATATCTTCCTTTTCTTTCAGCGTTACATTGATGACCTTTTTATCTCCGACAGTAATTGTCTGGCTCGCCATTCCAAGATAAGAAAAAGTTAGTTTCTCATTCTTATTTACATCGATAGTGTAAGTGCCGTCAATATCCGTAATAGCCCCTCTGGGAGTACCTTCTACTACAACGGTAGCGCCGGGTAGCTTTTCTCCGTTTATATCTGATACCACTCCTTTCACAGTTACCTTTTGTTGAGTGACGGCCGGAATACCCGGAGAAGCCATTTTCTCCTTTTTGGTAATGAAGATTTGCTTGTCGTCTATCAGATAAGAATTATTGGTTTTTGCTAATACTTTGTCAAGAACTTTGTCTACTGTCTGGTTCTTGACTTTTAAGGATACTTTTCTATTGGAATCTACGTCTTCTTCTAAGTAGAAAATTACAAATTCACTATTTCTTTCTATTTCTCTGAATACTTCTTTTAAAGTCGTGTTTTCAACATCTATAGAAATATGTGTTGCCTGGGCATAGCTACTGTTTGCAAATGAGTCGATGATTATGCACGTGGTGGCTAAGAAAGTTATAAGACCGATTTTCATAAATTTATTTAATTGGCAACTGTTTTTGCCAATTATACATATGTTTTTCATACATTTACAATGATTTTTGTTTGAATAAAATTGGACTGGTTGCAGTCAGCCCAGTTATTAGAAATCTACAGCCGGATGATATTGCAGTATCGTCCGGTTTTTTTGGGGGTTATTGTGCTTTTCTAAGTTATCATAAATTTACTTTTTTAGGGTTTAACATCTACAAATATTTCATCACTTTTTGGAGTAAAGGTTATTGGTGCTGCAGCTTCCAGACCTTTTAGCAGTTTAAATATATCATCTTTTAAATTGAGTGTTCCCGATCCGTGAAGTTTTTCAACTCCTTTCGTCCATACTATTTTCCGACCATAATATTTGGACAGTTTGTTTAATATGGCAGAAAACTCTTCGTTATCAAACATGTAAGTACCATAACGCCAGGAGGTGTAATTTTCTGTATTGACTTTACTTTGAGAAATCTTACCGGATTCAAAGCAAAGCATATCACTTGGTGCGAGCGTTGCTTCCAGGTTATTTTGGGTATGAATGTTTACTTTTCCACTAACAAGTACTACTGCCGTATTACTGTCTCCTTCATAAGCAGATACATTGAAGCTTGTTCCCAATACATTTATATCCAGTTGATTTGTTTTTACTATAAATGGTTTTTTCTTGTCCGGTGATACTTCCAGATATACTTCTCCCTCTACAAAAATTTCCCGCTTATCGTTTTCAAAAATTTCCGGATAAACGACACGGCTATTGGCACTTACCCATATATTGGTCCCATCTGAAAGTGCCAAGAATGAACGTTTGCATGGTGGCACAATTAATTGATTGAATTTCGATTGCTTTTTTTCCGATTTGTCATTTTCTTTAGTGGCTACTTTCTCGGAATTGATAGAAAGAGTACCCTTTTCATCATACTGAATGACGGATTCTTCTCCTTGGATAGTCATCTCGTTGTTGTCACTTCGTATGAGTTGTACTTCTGCCGGTAGCTGGGTGGGCTTTGCTACTTCTTCAATGGCCATTAAATTATCATTTGAGTAGAAATCACTGTAGTAGGTCCATCCAAATATACAGAATAATGCGATACTTGCTGCTACTGATACAGTGATCCATAAATGCTTTTTGCTCTTTTCCTTTTTAGTAACTTCAATACTTTGATTAATTCTGTTTAGTAATTCATCTTGCGCATCTGCTGAAATTTCTTTTTTTCGGAAAGGTATTCTACAAATAATTTCCTGTGCCCGGTTGATTTCAGAAGCCAGTGTCTCGTCATTCTTTATGAGAGTATTCCAGAAACGGATACTTTCATCCGTTGGAGTGAGCTGTGATTCCAGGAAAAAATCATCCTGTAGTAGTTTTTTATATGTGTAGCCTTTATAATTCATGTATTCTTTAATCCTTTCCTTGTGTTTACGGTAACATACAGAATACAATTGGCGGAGGAAAACATACTCACCCTAAGTGATTTTTTTTATAAAAAGTGAGAAAGCAGTTGTATGGGAGTAGGTTATACAGCCTCTATCGCTTTGTATAGCAATGAGATAGATAGAGGAAGAGGCAACTGACTTTCGCGCATTTTTTTTAATGAGCGCTGAATGAGATTTTGTACGGACTGAGTATTCATCTGCATCAGGACAGCTATCTCTTCCATAGAGAGCTCTTCTATGAAGCGGTGATAAATGGCTTCGCGCTGCCGGTCCGTCAGTTGGTTCATTAGTTGCAGGATTACTTTTCTTGTCGATTCCTGTTCCAGACTAGACAACGCTTTGTTTTCATCTGAATGGTCTAATATATCATATAATTCCTGTTCTCCGAGTTTCTCAAATACCATTTCGCGTTTAAACGTGTTATACAGGCTATTTTTGAGTGCGGTGAAAAGATAGAATTTGATATTAACTTCTTTCTTCAATTGTGTACGATTCTTATATATGCGGACGAAAACATCATGTATAGCATCTTTTACAATATCTTCGTCTTGAGTGAATTGAATGCCATAACGAAAAAGAACCCCGACATACTTTCTGTAAATCAGTTCGAAACATTTATCATCTCCGTTTATAAAATCAATCCAAAGATGATTTTCTTGCCTGTTGAGGGGTGAAAAAGGGGTTTCCTGTTCTTTATTTATATGCATTGGTTCTTACTCTCCAACACAAATATAGTAATTTTTGCATTATAAATGATTTTTTTTCTATCTTCTATGCAAAATTGCTGTTTAATACCGCTGTTATTTATAGTGTTCTTTTATCGTTTTTGTTTAATCATTTTCTGTGCTAATTCGGGATTGTTGGTAGTAATATAGTCGGCACCATTGTCAATACACCATTGAATCCCTTCAGGATCACTAACTGTCCAGATGTTAACTTCAAGACCTAAATTATGAAGTTGTTTTATCCATTCGGGATTTTTCTTGAATACATTGATGTGATAGTCGGCTCCCGTTCCACCGATGCTTTTTAGTACATCCGGTGCTACTCCATTCAGATAAAGAATCGGTCGCTGGGTTTGTTTTACAAGCTCATCAAAAGCATTTCTGGAAAATGTAATGTAGGAGGTTCTCCCTTCCAAACCTTTTTCTTGCACCATGTTGAGTACCATGCTGACGGCTTCTGCTTCGTGCTTTCTATTTTTGTGAGGCTTTATTTCTAATACAAGATCTATTGTAAGGAGTTTTGCGACATCCAGGAATTGACTTAATGAGGGTAAAAGCTCTCCGTTTTTTAGCTTTTGGCTGAGGATGGTATCAGAGGAAGTGGTTTCTATTTCATAACCGTTTATAACGTCGTCATGATTTACCACAAGCTGTTTATCGGCCGTTAACCATACATCAAATTCACATGCATCGCATTTAATAGAATCAGCCTTGATTAATGCTCTGATGGAGTTTTGGGCTGAACCTTCGATGTCCCAGTATCCACGATGGGCGACGACCTTTGGCTGGGCATTTGCATTTGTAATACCAATTGTAAGAAGTCCTGTTAAGTAAATCAATGTTAGTTTCCTTTTCATATATTCTAAAATTTGGGATTATTTTTACAATGAGATTATTACACTCCCCGCTGAACTGCAAGAAAGATAAATAGAACCGTTTTTCCTTTTGATTTTAGAATCAGAGGAGTTTTCTATACTACTTATTTTCTTGTATGCTGTACTGTCTGGGAAAGGAATGGTAAAATTCCCTTTTATATTATTGCTGAAGAAGATAGCTCTTTTCCCATCAATAAATCCGTCATAGGCGAATGCGGTCTTATTGTTGAGTAGTGGCGTTGTAATCCAGGTATAAACTCCACTCCATGAATCGTAATCACCGGCAGTACGTGGTACGTTTCCTATCAGTTTATGATAGCATTTGGTCCATGAATTACCTATGAAAATAACATCATTGTCAGAAAGTTCATTATGTGTTCCCAACCCGTGATTGAGGAGGAAGGAGGACTGAAAGTAAGAATCGCCCTTTTCAATATATCGGTTAAATCGGGGGAAATCTTTTTTCTTAAACCTGCTTACTTTCTTTATGTCAGTCCAATACGCATATTCTCCTGAAGGAGTAAGAAGTTGTTTTTCGTTTTTAAACATGGATTGCATTCCATAATATTTTTCTATTATAACTGGAATTCTATTGGCATAATCATGGGATAAATCCACTTGGATACTATTACCGTTTACTGTGTAATTAACCGTTTCAGTGCATAGCGTGTCGGTGAAGTATATCTGATTATCTCTTTCTTTTGCACTTAGCGGGTTAATAATATAATTTTTTACTTCAATCTTAATTGTATGAGCCTTGAGCGTAGTGTCAGAAGTGATACTACGCCCATCAGCATACAATTTAATAGAAAATGTTTCAGCAGTTTTAGTTTTTTCATCCAGGAATAGATGGTTACCACCACACCAACCGCCTGCCCGAATGTTAAATGGACCTATATTATCGCTACAGGCTTCATTTACTATTGTAGTATCGGTAGAATCGGAGGTAATGGAAACACGGTAAAATGTAAATAAATCATTGGCCATGCATTTTTTGAACCAGTAGCTTATTTCATGGTGGTCATCGATCGTAGAAGATATATATACATTCTCTCCTGTCTTTTTTATTATGCTCAGTTCGTTTTGAGAATAAGACGATAGGGAGACAAATATACATATAATTAATGTAATCCGGTTCATCTATTTGGTCAATGCTTTAATATTTCTGCGGGTAATAATATGACGTGCCAGGCGATCCATAATCTTCTTATCCTCCGGAGAAGTAGAATTATACATGTCAATAAATCCTTTGCTTCCGGTGTAATATGCAATGGCAGAGGTCTCAAATACTTTGTGCTTTTCGAATGCTTCGATGTAAGCTAACATTCTGTCATACGAAGAATCCTCACAATCATAAAGAGCCTTACTGTCACATTCAAATTCCATAGCCATTCCGTTACTCAAGGCAAGTTCACAAGCTTCGTCCAGCCGGGAGTCTGGGATATCCTTTGTGAAGAAATGGTTCGGTTGTTGATATGCGATATCAAATCCCAGGTCTTTCCACTGTTCGTACCCTTTAGCTTTCCAGTAAGGTATCCAGACAAACTCCTTTTTCTTTGAGTGGATGTACCGGCTTACATATTTAGGAAGATCTTTACAAGTTGCTATATCTTCATCTACCCAGTAAAAACCCGCGAGTTCCAGATTTTTGTATTTAGCTTTCTTGAAACGGGTCATGAGTTGATCTATATACCATTGGGCTGCTTTAACCTGGTCAGATTGGAGGTTGAAATCAAGGGAGTCTCCGTTTATGCTACCCCAATCTTTTTGTTTGGGCAATGGAATAGCGAGTCCGAGAATGACTTGATGTTTGAATGATGGTTTTCCAATGTTTTTTTTCTCATTTTCAATGCATTGGTTTAATGCATCCAGCGCTTTTCCTTTTTCAAACAACCTGTCGAGAAGCCATTCCCATTCTATTTTTCGTGCCTGCTTTTTGGCATATCCATAGGCATAGTTATATCCTTTGCCATCAGCAAATTCGAGAAACAGGAAGCCGTCGAATAACCAGTCTTTAGTGCCGTCGGCAAATTGGTGAGTAACATATGGGACAAACTGATCAGGTGTCCAGTCTATTCTCTGTACACCTCCCTGATAGATAAGTGCAAGATCTCTGATCTCATTGGTTTTGTACTTATTTCCTTGGCTGTTTTGAGCTTCTATCAGGTGTATAGGAGCTATAATGATTAGTATCACTAAGAAATATAAAATCTTTTTCATGTTTGTTCTTTTTGTAAATAAGTTTTTATTTTTGAAATACAATTTATTATCGTACAATTACCTTTTTGGTTTTTCCGTCAATTTTTACTATATAAACACCTGGTGCACATTGTGTCTGTCTGGTATTTTCGCTGACAAGTATTCCATTTGTAGTGTATATCTTAATCGATTCGGTGATTCCCTCGATACGTAATTCTCCGACACCTCCAGCCACAATAACATCAGTTTTCGGGTTGTTGGTAGTTTCAATACCTACGCTTCGGCTACGCCTCTTTAATATATGATTGGCTATTCTATCAAGAATGAGAGTGTTTTCAATAGAATTTGAACGATACATATCAAGTATACCTTTTGTTCCTGAGTAATAGGCTATTGCTGATTTTTCAAAGACGCTATTCGTTTCAAAAGCATTGATATAACTCTCCAGTCTACTGTAATATGAATCTTCATTCTCATACAATACACGGCTATCGAACTCCATTTCCAATCCCATATTGAATTTATTTGCAGTATTGCATGCCTGAAGGAGGCGATCATCTGCTATTTCCTTGTCAAAAAAGTGATTCGGTTGTAAAAAAGCAGTATCAAACCCTAACTTTCTCCATAAGTTATATCCTTGGGCATTCCAGTATGGAATCCAGTAAAACCGTTTATCCAGTTGATGGATATAGTCACTTACGTCTTTGGGTAAGTCTCCACATTTAGCAGTACTCTCCTCAAGCCAATAAAACCCTGTTAGTTCGAGATTCTCGTATGCTCCTTCGCTAAACCGCTCCATGAGTTGGTCTATGTACCATTTTGCAGCTTTTATCTGATCATTCCGATGTGTAAAGTTTAATACTTCTCCATCGAGGTTTCCCCAATCGGTTTGATCAGTGATCGGTGATACTACACCCAATACTATTTTGTGCTTAAACCGGGGTTCTCCGATAATCGTTTTATAATGTTCGATACATGAATTCAATGCATCGAGGGATTTACCTTTTTCAAAGATTCTGTTGAGTAACCATTCCCAATCACTCTTTCTGGCATTTCGTGCTCCATAATTATACCCGAATGCTATCTGCCAGCTATCTGTAAACTCAAAAAATAAAAAAGAGTCGAAAAACCAGTCCATATGCCCATCGGCAAAGGTGTGTATAACGTAAGGCCGCAGTTCGTCTTCTGTCCATTCGGGACGATGGGTACCTCCCTGATAGATAAGAGCCATATCTGATATTACATCAGTCTGGTAAGCTGCCAGTGTCGTATTTACTCCGGTAAGGCTACTTATTATGGCTATAAGTGTTATATATCTTTTTTTAAGTGTTGTGATAAACATTCTTTTCTTTTTATCAGTTATGACTTTTTTCAATAATGGTAGTAATCGTTTTTTGTAAACCGGTTATTTAATGGAGAGTTTCATAACGTTTACTTTCTCAACGGGTTTTAGTACATCATTCACTTTCCAGGTTTTATCTTTACGGATACTGAATGGAATAGTAGCCTTAAGATCATTACTTGAAGAACCGAAAGACAGAAGATATTTTCCTTTTGATGTAAGCCATTGCGAATTGTTTTCATCGAATGAAGCTATATCATAATCGGTAAACTGGAGTTTTATTATTTCACTTTCTCCGGGTTTTAACTCCCGGGTTTTTCCAAAGGCTTTTAATTCTATACCGGGTTTTTGAATGAAGGTTTCAGGAGCAGAAATATAGAGTTGCACTACCTCCTTGCCAGAGACATTACCTGTATTGGTCACCTCAATATTTGCGATCCATTTATTATTATTTCTTTCTATTTTGGGTTTACTGAAAGAGAAATTGGTATAAGATAGTCCATATCCGAAAGGATAAACAATAGATTGCTTTACTGTATTAAAGTAACGGTAACCAACCCATATATCTTCTTCATAATTGGTATAATCGAAATTTTTGCCACTCTTGGTCTCTCCTACCATCGGAAAGTTTTTAGAAGAAGGAATATCGAAATAATCTGTCGGAAAAGTCATCGGAAGTTTTCCGGAAGGGTTTACTTTCCCACTAATTATATCTGTTATGGCATCTCCACATTCTTGTCCTGGAAACCATGCTAACAATATGGCGTCCGGTTTCTCTTTCCAGGAATTCATTTCCATTACGCCGCAGACATTCATTACTACGGCTACTTTTTTCCCTAAGGCATGAAATTGGGAGGATACTTTTTCGATCATGAATTTTTCTTCGGGAGTAAGATAGAAATCTCCCTCTAATCTTCTGTCGGATTCTTCTCCGGAACCTCTGCCGATAACGATTAGTGCGATATCAGAATTTTTAGCTTCCTGTTCGATGGTATTTTCTGCCTTTGTCAGATCCATTTCGGGAATAACTGTTCTGTTATATGATAATTTTTCCCAGTCAGTACTTTGAGGATGTTTATCAAGAAGATCATTTTGGAATTCTACGAATTTTGTGTAGATTCCTTTCAATCTGTTGTTGAGTTGATAGCCGCCATTCTCAAGTCCGGTAGATATATCAGTAATATGAGCTTTATTTACATTTGACGAACCTGTACCGCCTGCAATAGACTTGTATGCAGTAGCACCGAATAGAGCAATTTTAGTCCCTTTGGGTATAGGAAGAAAAGAGTTGTCATTCTTCAGTAATACCATTCCTTCAGTGGCTATATTACGTGCTAATTCTGCATTTTCGGAAAGGTTGGGAGCTTCTGTATACTTCCAGTTTTTATAAGAGATGGATTTGAAAATGAGTTCCAACGTATATTTTACACTTTCGTTTAAAGTAGCTTCACTGATCCGGCCACTTTTTACTCCGGCTATTATTTCGTCTATTTGAGATTGTTCTCCCGGCATCATTAAATCTGTTCCACCGTTAAGCTGGCCGGTGGTATCCCGTTTTTTATACCAATCGGTCACTATCAGTCCGTCGTACTTCCACTCGTCGCGAAGAATTGTTTTAAGTAGTTCCGGATTAGCTTGGGTATATTTACCGCCTATTTTATTATAAGAACCCATTACGGTCCATGGATCGGAGTTTTTGATACAGATTTCGAATCCTTTGAGATAAATTTCCCGTAATGCACGTTGTGAGATGCGTGCGTCGTTATAGAGTTTGCCGGTTTGCTGATTATTGGCTATAAAATGTTTTAGGCTGGTCCCAATACCTTTGTCCTGAATTCCGTTAATCATGGCTGCTCCCATGATGCCTGAGAGGTAAGGGTCTTCGGAGAAATATTCAAAATTGCGTCCGCAAAGAGGATTGCGCATGATATTGATTCCCGGTGTAAGTACGATGTCGACGCCGTATGCTCTGGCTTCATTGCCTATTGCATTACCTTCCAGTCGTGCTATGTCTTTGTTCCAGGTGGCGGCTAATGCGGTAGTGGAGGGGAAACAGGTGCAATAAGAGGTGTATTTTTTTATTGGATAGGGGGACGGGGATTTCCCGCTTGCCGGGTTTTCTGCCGGGCCTGCAGAGGGGATGCCCAGAGAATCGTATATAATGTATTTCCAATTCGACGGAACAGGGGTGATTCGTACACCTACCGGTCCATCTGCCAGGTTGATGGAAGGAATGCCTAAAGAATCGATAGGAAAGGTATATCCTGCAGAACCTGCAACCATGTGGCTTAAGCCGTTATCACTACCCGTACATCCTACTAAGAGCCGGGCTTTTTGTTCTAAAGTAAGTTGGTTTATAATCGAATTTATATCTTTAGGCAATGGCTTATTACTGGCCAGTACGTTGCCAAATGAAAAGACGAGAGCGTATAATATAGGTATTATGGCTTTCTTCATGGTGTAGATGGTTTCTTATAGTTAGGTAAATGTGATTGATAAAAAGAGGCTGTAGAAAGAAAAATACTACAACCTCTTCTCTCTGTTATCCTGTGTAACTGGTTATGTTAAGAAAATGATATTTGAACGGATGGCATTTACTTAACCATAACTTTAGTTACATTGTTATCTGTTTTAACAATATATGTTCCTGGAATGCACTTAACATTGTGTTCGTTTCGGCTTATAAGGATGCCGCCAATGGTATAAACTTCGATAAAAGTCGGTTCACCTTCGATGGTTATTTCACCCTTACCACCGATAATTGTGGCTTTGGGAGCTTCTACTTTTGCAACACCGGTACCACCTTCAACTGTGAATAAATATTTAGCAATGTATCCACTGGGGAAGTATTGATAAATATGAGCCTGGGTTTCGCTGATAGCTTCAGCCGAAAGATGATTTCCGTAGAAAGCGTTGCCGATATACATGGGATTACCATCATCCTTTTGTTCTGAATATTTTGTTGCTATTCTTACCGATTCATCACTTTCTTCAACATCAGAAATAGCTTTCGTAGCCAGTTTTGATACGGTGAAACCATCGGCATTGGTCGAACCGGAAGGATATACGATGTAATCTTGCCCTCCGAGTTTGAAGATATAGAATCCTGCACATCCGCTGTGGCGGGGTGTTATATAATAAGAGTCGTGCGACCAGTTTCCATCTTCGTCCAATGATAGCTTTTGGATGGAATTGCAATTCGTCTTATTAAATAACGGACTTAAAATAGACACATTATCTCTTCCTTCCCAAGCTGAGATTACCGTGGTAGTGGCAAAGTTTCCTGCGATTTCGAAGGGGCTTGCATATGTGTAAGTGTATGTGTTGGCTACATCTTGTTTACCATCTATGATAGGTATTTCAACCAGCTGGGGGTAATAGGTGGTACCCATGTATATGATACCGCCGGTTTCCTTATCAAGTACGTTGCCTTGAACATGTCCCCAGAAGTCAAGACGTCCTCCTGTGATACCGCTTAATGCAATATCTATCGCTGCTGAGCCGTCAGCAGGAATAATTCTCAATTCATTGATATCCTTGTTGAAAGGATCGGGAAATGTACCGATACGTACGAGGATGTTTCCTGCATCATCGAAAGCAATGTTAGTACCAGCTCCGGAAGGAATCTCTTGGATTTTTCCGGTTTCATTCCATACTTCGATTGTCTTGGCTGCCTTGTTTTGAAGATAAAATTTTCCATCTCTACCAAAACCCTGGCGTACGTCCAATGTCAATGGAGCCACATCCGTGTTCATCCATAACAAAGTAAGATTTGAATCCATAGTAGACTTCGCATCTGCAACAGAAGGAGTCAAAGCGAACATGCCGGTTAGCATTAACGCTGCTGTAAGTAATTGTTTTTTCATCACCTTTGAAATTTAAGTTAAACAATAGAACTATTTTTGATTGAATTACTGTATCAATAATTTGGCTATCTTATTAGATGTTTCACCTGATATTGAAATCATATAAAACCCTGGGCTTAACGATTCGGTCGGTAGTGTTACCGCTGCTTCTTCGCTATTTTCACATTTGAAACTGTTTACCAATTGTCCGGTAGCATTATAAATGTTTATTTTCGCACTTCCGTTGAAATTGATACGGGCTTGTTCTCCTGTTCTTATGGGGTTGGGATAGATGTTCACCTCCTTGTTTTTATCGGTTATGGAAGTTATCCCTGTTCCGGAACTTTCTACTGTAACAAGTATTGTCGATGTCAATTCATCTAAAGAGGCAGTCAGTGGTTGAGTACCTGTGCCATTACACAATACTGTACTCCCGTTTTCCTGTACTTTTCCCAATTTCCCACTGCAGGAAAGCATTATTCCTTTTACATTCGTATCGATCAGCACACCCTGTGCATTGTAGCCGTATATCACCGGAGAATAATAACTATTGCGTTCCACTTTCTTAGTATAGTCGGCAAAACGAATTTCTGCTATTACCTTGTCTTCGGTAACGGGAGTTGTGATAAACAGTCCGTTTTTGACTGCTCTCAGGCTCCCTTCACTTGGTGTATTGACTACTCCCAACTCTTTGACATATAAAGTAGAGGAACCGCCGCCATCGAAATTCAGAGCTTCCGTACATCCCAGATTGAGCATGATTGCAGCCAGGTCTTTTGAAGGTACACCGACCGATACTCCTGTTTGGCGGCCATCGACAACAAGTAGTATGGCCTTTGTCCCGTCCGAATTATAGCCTATTGCCGTACGGGGTTCCCGGTTGGCCAGATGATCCAATGCACCTTGCGTTTCAAGAATTTTACCTCCCTGTAAGAGCATCGGGCATCCACCGCACATTTCCGTGATATCTGTTTTCACTACGTTGTCAAAATAGAAGGTTGGAGTCACTTCAAACTCTTCACCCAATTGCATT
The DNA here is from genome assembly GCA_019416685.1 of Bacteroides sp. Classification (GTDB taxonomy): domain Bacteria; phylum Bacteroidota; class Bacteroidia; order Bacteroidales; family Bacteroidaceae; genus Bacteroides. Next base: position 15,981 of record DXWV01000101.1, on the reverse strand, counting down.
TTGGCTAATGTATTTGCTGTAAATCCTGTACCGGATAAGACAAACCCTCCTTCCGGGATTGACATATTACCAACGTCTTTGACCGGTGCAATGGTGACACGCATTTTAGTTGTTCCCTCTGCTTTCAGCGGGCCATCGACAGGCACAGCGCCTACTTCCACCCCCGAGCCTTTGGTGCCTGTAGTACTTCCTTTGCGTGAAGTGAATAATATCAGCTCATTGTCGCTACGTACTGCATTGACAGCCTTGATGGATGCCTGCCCGGCATTCGGCGAAACTAATTTAAACGTTGTATAAGGAGCTCCGGAACAGAATTTTTTGTTTTTATCAATACCGATTGCATACCAACCGGTTCCTTTATAACTCTTATAGAGTTCGCCATCTGCCACAGTTGTGCCTACAGGTCCCATACCACCAATGAAATCGGCATTCACTCCGGCAAAATATATATTTTCGGGATCGTTGTGAGATGCCGGCATGTTCGGTACGGTTACGTTGCTTGTCAGATTATCTTTTCCCATTATTAATTTCAGGTTTACATTCGGGCTAGTCATATCGGTGGTTGTGTAGAACACACGTAGCTTTACCGGTCCTTCCAGAGCTAAACTCGTTTGGGTAGTTCCGGGACCTATCACTATATGTGATAAAGTATCCACACGATATTCGACATTTTGCAGTTTCCAGGTGTTGGAAGCAAAAGAGCTGAATGTGAGGCAACTCAATAAAAGCAATAGTAAAGAATATCTGTTTTTCATGATTCTATAAATTTATTCTTATGCCTTGCAGGGCTTTTACAGTAACCTTTTTATGGTCAGGCAATACTATTTCATGGTCGACACTGTCCATATTCACGTAATATTGAACTTTCTGACCTTTAGAAGAGAGCCATTCGGAACCGGCAACAACATTCATCTCTCCGAATCCGGGGACATCTATTGCCGGATTATCTCCTTCCGGTATGATTTCTTTTATATATCTTCCACCAACAAAAACGTCATGTTGTTTTTTGCGGAGCGTAGAAAGAGTCTTTAAGAAGTTAGCTTCTCTTTTGGCTTCGTCTTTCATTAACAAAGTTGGGTCTACCCATCCTAACTGGGAGCCATACAGGAAGCATTGCATGGTTTGATACAGAAAATCGCCACGATTCACTCTGTCGGTAGGAGAGTAAGTATAAGCCGAGGTGATGAGCCTGTCGGAATAAACCATCGGGAACAAAGGCACAATCTTGCAGCCGTTGTGAGGAGAATTGACCGTAAGCAACAAATCGAACATGTCGATGTAGCATTCCGCATTTTCCTCGCTTATAAGTATGTTTCCCGGTTCCAGGTGATGAGTACGGAGAGAGTCCATCAGATGGCGGTAAGATTTATGCCAGTAATCACCTCCGCCGCAGGCATGTCCATGGTTGGTAGCCCAGCAAGGCTGAGGGGCTGCTGCCGCTATCTGGTCGATATATACTCCGTTTGTTTTCAATTCTTTTTGGATTTTTATTACAAGATCGGTTATAATGTTTTGCCACAGTCCGGATGCGGGACAGGTAACGGTGTTCAATACCTGTGACGTCGGATAAATTTCGGTATAAAGTGTACCGTCCGGCTTTCTGCACGAGGCAGAAGCTCCGCTCAATGCTTTATAACTGTCACTGGCAGGATCCCACAACCGGCCGTTAATATAAGGAACGGTATGACACCCTCTTTTTCTGACTTCGGCTATCATGTCGGCAAAGCCGGCTTTTGGTGGGAAGTAATCGGGATAATGCGTATCATAAGGATAATGGTGCCAGAAGTACCAGTGAACGAAGGTGTTTTTGCCATACAGGTCGATGGCTTTATTTACAGCACTTCTTACAGTATCGTTTACTCCTTTTGCTCTAATCCAGATATCGGTATCCAGAAGCCATTGTGGTATATTACGGGATGCCAAAGGTTTACTTCCCCATTCGGTAGTAAAAGTGAAAGGGCGGTACCATTTCGTTGCGGCATCTTGCCAACCGATATTTGAATATCCGATGACTGTTGACCATGGAACAGTGAATGTTTCGGTTGTATCGTCCGACCAGCCTTCGGAAGCTACAACATCTGTTAATAGAGTAACACTCTTCTCGCTTACGGCAGCTCTGAAGTCTTTGCCGCAAGCCTCTTTATCTTCGGTGGCGTAATAGACTGAACCGTCTGAATTGTGAAGAAGCAAGAGCTGCATGGAGCCGGTTACCGAAGGATAGCTTGAAGCATACACCTGAGGGTTCTTCAGGTCGTATTCCGCACCCCAGCCTGCTGAGGTGATTAATTTGGCATCATCGGGACGGGTTACAGTTACACGTGGAAATTGGGTATTACTTATCAGCCAGCCTTCGGGAGTTCCCGCCTGGATATCCCAATAGACAAGTTCTGAATCGTCAGGAACAGAAACAGTCATTACCACTGGGACCAAATCATTGTAAGTGAGTCTCATGTTCCACTTGAAAGCAATGGCAGTATTACCGTTTTTGGTTCCTTTCGACCATCCGGCATATTCTCCATGAGAAGGGAAAAGCACCGGATTTTCTCCTTGGGGACCTTTATAGGTGAGTGTCCACGGAACAGTATTATATCCTTTGCCCAATATTAATTCTTTTCCGCTAAGGGTGAGTTTCGAGATATCGAAAGCTCTGCCCTTAGGAAATTCAACTCTCACTTTGCTATTCCGGAGTGTCACGGTCGAGTCGGTTTCGGTAATTTGCGTACCTTTGGCTTGGCCCCACGATGCAGTTAAGCTTACGAGAGAGACAAGAATAGATATTAAACAACTTTTCGTCATAATCTATGAGTTTATGAGTATTATATGGTGATTATCAATAATCAGGGTTAGTCAGATTCGGGTCACGGTCTGTTTCCAAACGTGGGATAGGCCACCATGTGAATTTCGGATCCCAATATCTGTTTCTGTCGCGCACCCTGAGTTTGTCTTTATAAGCCTCGTACGAAGGAATATCATTGAGATCGTGCCGTTCGTCAGTTTTAAAATCAGGAATGTCGGTTGGCTCTAATCCTTCGTATCTGATGTCCGGTTTAGGCTGTCCGTAAGTAGGATGCTCATTAATCATATCGCCTATACCCCAGCGCCGAACATCAACGAAGAGTAATCCTTCGAGCACCAGTTCAACTTTGCGTTCGCGCCGTATTAACTGTCGCATTTTGTTTTGGTCTCCTTTTCTATCTGTTGAAACCTCCGGCATTCCGGCGCGTTTGCGTACTTCGTTAATGGCCGAATATACCGATTCGTCCAATTCATTGAGTTCGATTTTGGCTTCGGCATACGAAAGGAGTATCTCGGCGTAACGCATCAGAATAAGGTTGCTTGAAGAACTCATCAGCAGTTCGGTGTTTTCATCGGCATATTTGCGCCATAAGTATCCTACTCCACTGTTCACAAGTGATGGGCTGGTGGAGGTGACATCTACATTCGGTGCAGTGTACCAGGCGTTTCTACGGGGATAGAACCGGGTCTTGTCATCATAAATGTTGAGAATAAATTTCTGAGGGTTATTACCGTCGGTAATGGTATAGTTTATTGTATCGCCATGTCCTGCCAGCGTGGCATTAAAACGGGGGTCTCTGTTTAATGTAGGCTGTTTCGGATCATAAAGAGGAGATTCGTCTATACGTTTTCCATCGATACATTCGTAAGTATCTGCAATCAGAGAACTTGGGAAACGTACCGATGATGCATAGTTACGCGATGAATGTCCATAACCTACCGTATGCAATTTTTTCGTTCCGTTTGTAGAATACATTAATTCCCATAACAGCTCGTCCCGGACATCACTCTTAGCTTGGCCGGTCAGATTGAATAAGTCGGAGAATTTGGATGCCAATTTACGTTTACCGATCACCTTACCTGCTGCATCGGCGGCTATGCTGAAATATTCGGCGGCTTTGTTTTCTACATTAAAGCTTCCGCCAAATAAACCCATACGTGCTATCAAGCCGTATGCGACGGCTTTGTCCACCCGTCCCCGTTGGGCTGCGGTCCACGGTAGATAATCGGCTGCATCGTTCAGGTCTTTTATCAGGAAATCGATAATCTCTCCTTTTGGAGTACGTCCTACCTTGTACTCATCGATAGTGACAGGAGCAGTAAAGAAAGGTACATCACCAAATGCCGATATAAGATTATAATAAGCATAAGCCCGTAGTACGCGTGCCTCGGCATAATACTGCCTGGCCGCATCACTCATTCCTGCTACGGCATCTTTGGCACCGTAAATTACAGAGTTGGCACGGGCGGCTATTTGATATTCTCCGGTCCAGAATACCTGAATCTTTCCATTGTCGGGGTTTAATGTTCCCCCTGCACCAATCGAATTATTTTCATCTTGTTCGAGTCCGTATGCCGTATAATGGTCGAGAACAATACATGCGGGTACTGCCCAGTTCATATCGAAATATAAAAGAGGATAAATACCGGTAACGCCTTCTTTCAATCCTGCTTCGGTTGCATAGAACCCTTCGGCATCATAGGCTGGGTTTTCCTGATCCAGAAAATCGGCACATGAGCTAACACTCATGGTGATAAAAAACGTAGCTATTAAATTATATAAGGTTGTCTTTTTCATCTTTTTTCATCAATTAAAATTCCACATTGAGTCCGAATATAAATGTCTTGTTCAACGGATAGCAGCTTGCGCCTGATCCGATGCTGTTTTCAGGGTCGAAACCTTCATAGAAGTTGTTTTTTATGGTAAACAGATTCTGTGCACTTGCATAAATTCTCACTTTGGATAGCGCAGCTTTCTGTATCCATGTTTGCGGCAGCGTATATCCTAATACAATATTTTTCAGGCGGCAATAGGCCCCGCTTTTTACCCAGAAGCTTGATATCATATTGTTTGGATTTGTTCCGCTGGGATCTTCAAGCAATATTGGGAATCTTGAATTAGGGTTGTCTTCGGTCCAATAATCCAGTTGATATTTATATATTGTGTAATTGCCGGATAAAGCACGTGCCCCTGCTCCGGAGTAATATACATCTCTTTTGCCCACTCCCTGAAAGAACAAGGAGAAATCAAGACCTTTCCAATCGCCGCCTAATGTCAGTCCGAATTCATATCGCGGAGTAGAGTTACCGAGTATTGTGCGGTCGTAGTTATCTATTTTTCCATCGGGTACTCCTTCCGGACCGCTGATATCTTTATATTTAATATATCCCGGTTTTATATTGTTGGGATTACCGCCGTATACGGGAGAGTTGTTAATCTCTTCCCGGCTTTGGAAATAACCGTCGGCAACGTATCCGTACCATGAGTTATATTCTTCGCCTTCTTTGGTGATTGTTGTAGTACCTACATATTCTTTCCCGTATAAATCTATTACTTTGTTTTTTACATCAGAAAGATTTCCTTTGACGTAGTAGTTTACATTACCGATGCGGTCTTGCCAGGATAGCGAAAGTTCCCAGCCGCTGTTTCTCATCGAACCGGCGTTTTCCCATGGAGCCGTCATTCCTACAAATAATGGAACGGGGAATTGCTGAAGCATATCTGTGATGTTTTTTATATAATAATCGAAGGTTGCATTCAAACGGTTATTAAACATACCAATATCGATACCCGCATTAATTTGTTTTGATTTCTCCCAGGTTATTGCTTCGTTGGCCAATTGAATCTGTGCAACACCTGATGCAAGCTCTTTATCAAACCAGTATCCATAAGTGGTAGTGCTTCCTATGGATGAAGCATAAGGATAATAACCGCTGATGGCCTGGTTACCTAATTCCCCATAGGAGGCTCTTAGTTTCAGATTGCTTACTACACTTTTGGCCGATTCAAAGAAACTCTCTTCGGATATTCTCCATCCGGCGGATACTGAAGGGAAGAAGCCCCAGCGATGTCCTTTTTTAAATCTTGAAGTACCATCGTAACGTCCGTTTACTTCGAGCAGATATCTGTCATCATACGCATAATTTAGTCTAAAGAAGTATGACAGCATAGACCATGCATATTTTGAACTGGAATTCGATGCGGTACTGACGTCACCATTTACAAGTTCTTCATATCCTTCGTAATAATAATTTTTACGACCGGCTAACAAGTAGTTGTTCTTCAGCTCTTCGCTCTGAAACCCAACTAATGCTTTCAGGTAGTTCTTATGGAAAGTCTTTTCATAAGTTCCCTGCAGATTATACTGTTTGGTAACTGTTTTTGTTCTTTGTTCTGACTTTGATGACCCTGTCGTCGGAAATTCTCCTTTCGATACGCCACTTTCGTATACCTGATAGGGCTTTACAAATGCATTTGTCTCTCCATCTGCGCGTTTCCATGAATATGCTCCGAAAATATTGAAACCATCGAAGGGGTCGATAGACAATGTTGTTCTTGCAGTATATTCGGGAGCAATACTATTCGTTGTACATCCGCTTTGTACCATAGCAATGGGATTGGTTCCGTTAATACCATATCCCCATGTACCATCGGCGTTGATGCCCGACATGATGGGGGTCATGGTCAGAGCTTTGCCTATGATATTGGCGGGAGTATCCATCACGGGAGATTTAGCAGTAGCCTGGCGTATACCTATATCTACTCCGAGTTTCATCCATTTATTAATTTTGGTATCTGTGTTTACACGTAAAGTGGTTCGTGTGAATTTGTTATTATCGATAAGGCCGTCTTGTGCATAATATCCTGCCGTAGCAAAAAGCTTTGTTATATCGTTACCACCACTGATACTGAGAGAATAATTTTGGCTTAATGCATGGTCTTTAATTACCTGTTTTCGCCAATCCGTATCATAATAATTAATGTTGTCTACACCCCCGTTTTTATAGATATCGATGGTTTGGGGGTATAATGGCTCCTGGTCTGCGTTGACACGTGCCACATCTACTGCCTGCATATATTCGATGGCATTTGTGGGCGTAGGCAGTGTAGTTGGTTTATTATAGCCCATATAGCCATTGAATGCAAGTTTCACTTTTCCTTCGGAACCTCGTTTAGTAGTTACCAATATCACACCGTTTGAAGCCCGCGAACCATATATTGAGGCAGAAGCTGCATCTTTTAATACGGTAATTGATTCTACCGAATTCAAATCGATGCGGTTCATATCACCTTCTACTCCGTCGATTAATATCAATGGAGAAGTTGCTGAGTTCAGTGAGCCTAATCCTCTAATCTTGATAGAAGCATTGTCGGCTCCCGGTTGTCCGGATGCCTGAATAGCAGTAAGTCCGGGGATAACACCCTGTAGTGCTGCGGAACCTGTGGAAACACTTCGTCTGAGAATATCTTCGCTGTTCACACTTTGTACTGATCCCGTGAGATTTATTTTCTTCTGGGTACCATATCCCACAACTACTACATCGTCAAGAAGAACATTGGAACTATCCAGAATGATGTTCTTGATTTCTGATTTGTTTACCTTAATTTTTAGCGGAGTATAACCTATATATGTATAAGTTAGTATAGTCGGTTTTTCTAATTGTAATTCATAGTTACCGTCAATATCCGTGATTGTTCCAACGTTGTTATCGGATATAATGGAAGCTCCTATCAAAGCCTCTCCGTCACTTCCCTTTACCTGGCCTTTAATAATAATTTTTCCGGCTGATTGAGGGCTTGATTGTGTACTACTCTTTTTGGACAGGATGATTTGCTTCTGGCTTTTAATGATATATGCAATTTCGGTGTCTTTGAATAAGCTATTGAGTATTGTTTCAATGGGTTTATTCTCTGTTTTGAAACTGACTTTTTTGGTGAAATCCGGTAAGTTCTCTACATAAAAGAACTTATAACCGGTGTCTCCTTCAATTATTTTGATTGCCTGTGCAATTGTTTTATCGGCAATACTAACAGAATGCTGTGCATGGACCGGATAGGCTATAACTAACAGCACTAACAGGCATAACAGCTTGAGCGATTTTAAATTATTATTTTTCATAGGCTTAATTTGTTAACTGGTTTATTTTTATCTATGTTTTTTTATTATATTCTTTTGGGCAGAGACTGTTATTACAGAGTCGGTTACTGTGTATGTCAGCGGATAACTCAGGCTCATCACGTATAAGACATTGGTCAATGAGTTATTCTGAATAGTACCGGTGAATTTCATATTTCTCAATTTGGCATCGTTGATATTGATTTTTACGTTGTACATTCTTTCAATGGTCTGTGCGATGGAAGACAGGGGTTCGGCATTACAAACAAGTTGTCCTGTTCTCCAATAATTGGCAATTGAAATATCATCAGTAACTGATGCTTTGATAGTCTGTCGTTTCAGATTATAAGTAGCTACTCCGTTAGGAAGAAGAGTCACACTCTCTTTGTTGTTGTAGACTTTGACTTTTCCTTTAGCAAGAGTCGTGGTAATGATGCTGTCAGCAGGATATGCTTTTACGTTAAATTCAGTACCTAAAGCTTCAATATCTACTCCGTTGCATGTTACAACAAATCTCTTATCAGGATTTTTGGCTACTTCAAAATAAGCCTCCCCATTAAGACTTACCATGCGCTCTTCGGAATTGTAATTACCGGAAAATGATATCTTAGATGCGGAATTTAAATGTACTATGGTACCGTCTGCTAAGCGCATACTTCCCTTTTGGCCGGGTTCCACTTCAAAAGTATAGATGTTACTCTCCATACTCTCTTGATGTTCTGCAAAATTATTGTATAGTAAGTATGCAGTAAATGTTGAGCATACTATAATTGCAATAGTGGCAGCAACTCCTGGAATAGAGTAAATACGGCGTTTGGTGATATGTTTGGACGATACAGGTTTGGGAGAAACGGTTCCTTTGATTTTTAGCTGAATGTCATTCCATATTTCACTTTTAAGTGATTCATCAATATCTTCGGAGGCATTTTCCCATGCTTCCCTACTATTGCGTTCGGCATCTTCAGAATTCATCCATTTAGCTAGTTCGGCACGTTCGGATGTTGAAGAAGAGCCTGTAAGCAGGTTCGTGATTAAATGTTTTATGCGTTCTATCTTCATCTTCTGTGGTTATTTATAGTATATATCCACAGCTCCCACAAAAGGATTACAAGAAAATGAAATATTTTAGAAATTCATCGAAGATACTGAAATGAAGATCATGAATGCAGAACCCATTTTGGATTTTAGGAAATTAATAGTACGATGTATTTGGGTAGAAACGGTTTTCTCCGAAATAGAAAGTTCTTGTGCTATTTCTTTGTTAGACAATCCCTTACTCCATCTCATCAGGAATATTCTGCGACGTGCTTCCGGAAGCTCGGCCAATAGAGAAAGAATTTGTTGTTCTATCATGTCGCGTGATAAATTTTCTTCTATATCCGATTCTTCCCCTTCTTTTGCAGTTTCTTGCACCTTGATGGCATAACTTTTAAAGATATTGAGACGGCGTATTTCACGGAACAATAAATTTCGGGCAATAGAATATATATAGCCTTCGATATTGCCATTGACATCGAGATTTGATCGCGAATCCCATAATTGGAGAAACGTATTTTGAGTAATATCTTTCGCCAGATCCGGATCATATATAAACGAATTTATATAATTGAAAATCTTTCCTACATAAGCATTGTAGAGCGATTCAAAGGTCTTTCTATTGCCGGAGATAAAAGATTCTATATCGTTTTGTTTTTTCATAAAAAAATGGATTTGTATGATGATTGGGATAGTTCTCTAAAAATATCATTTATTTTAGTCTTATTTGATTGAAAAAACTGATTTTATCGGGTTTCTTTACTCCATTGTAACTTGAGTTTCGTATTAAAACTCAAAGTTATCACTGTAAAATGCAATTATTTGATAATAACTTAGCCTTTTCATCTTTTTGCGTTAATAAACTGCAATATTAGTAACTAAAAATAAAAAATAATAATATATTTGTTTCCAAAATCGAGTATACCATGAAAAAATTATTCTTTATTCTCATTCTTTTATCTGCTTTGGATATAAATGCCCAAGATACTTTGAAACTCAGAGTGATGACTTATAATCTGAGATTCGGTGAACTTGCAACTATTGACCAACTGGCAGAACATATCAAAGCTTTTCATCCTGATTTCGTAGCTCTTGAAGAAGTGGATGTAAATACTCATCGGACACTTGCACCTCATCAAAATGGCAGAGATATGCTCTCTGAATTGGCTGCAAAGACCAATATGTTCGGGCTTTATGGAAAAACGATTCATTTCAGTGGTGGTTATTACGGCATTGGAATACTTTCCAAACATCCTTATATAAGTGTAAACAAATTAATGTTACCTAATCCTCAAGGGGTAGAACCCCGTGCTCTTCTTGAGGGCTTGTTTGAGGTTGGGAAATCAGATACTATCTTTTTTGCAGCCACCCATTTGGATGTGACAGATGAGAAAACCCGCGAATTACAAGCGCAATACATCACTGATTATTTTAAAAGTTCTTCTTATCCTGTAATAATCGGCGGAGATTTTAATGCTGAACCCGATTCGAAAGTCATAAAGGAAATTATGGCTCGCAATTGGTGGGATGCAACCGATTCGTCTTTAACTTTTCCCGCCTGGGAACCTAAAGTGAAAATTGACTATCTATACGCCCGTCCTCAAAAGGGGTGGAGAGTAGTAAGAACCCAGGCGGTTCACTCATTACTGTCAGATCATCTTCCTATTATCACGGAACTCGAATATATACGTGAATGAAAAATTAGGTTTCGTTTACATATTTTTAGTTGTTAAATTGTTCTTTATTCCAGTTCTTTTCTATTTCTTCAAGACTTTTCCCGGTAGTTTCGGGAACTAATTTCCATATGATAAGTATATATGGAATACACATACCTGCAAAGGTAAGGAACGTGCCTGCCGGAGTTAGGTTTTGCAGCATCCAGGGGGTAAGTTGCCCGATGAGGAATGTTCCGATCCAAAGTGAGAATCCGGCAATAGACATAGCCAGTCCCCGGACTTTGATAGGATACATTTCGGATAGGAGCACCCAGATAACAGCACATATCGATATGGCACAGCAGAATATGTAGCTTAGGAAGAATATTAATAATGCAGTGCTTGGTATCTGTAGTTCAGCTCCTTTGGTAAAGTAGAATGCAATGAGTACTAACGAAATTATCATTCCTGAAACTCCATAATATACCAGTTTCTTTCGCCCCACTTTGTCGATAATAACCAGTGCCAGTACTGTGGTAAGCATGTTTACCATTCCTACTAATACCTGGTAGAAAAGAGAATCTCCACTGGAGAGACCACTTTCCTGAAAGATAGACGGACCATAGTATAGTACGGCATTTACTCCCATGAATTGCCCTAAGATAGCAATGGATGCGCCGATAATTACCGCTTTGAGTATACCGGGGCGCAGAAGCAGGGACCATTCGGACTTGGATTCTCCACCGGCAACTTGCCGTATGGCATTTATCTGTATTTCAGATTCGCTTTTGCTGCCATAAATCCGTTGCAGGATACGACTTGCCGGTACTTCTTTATTTTTAAGTATCAACCAGCGGGGGCTTTCGGGAATAAAGAAAATAATTAGGAAAAAGAGTAGAGCCGGAACTGTTTCCATACCTAACATACCTCTCCATATCTCATCTGAAAAGACTTTAACAACCCATTGGTTGCTTGATTGGGCAGCGGCATCGGCTCCAAGCACCAATTGGTAATTGACCAGATATGCCCCCAGGAAACCGATGGTGATGGCTAATTGGTATAATGATACCAGTCGTCCCCGGTATTGGGGAACAGATACTTCGGATATGTATAACGGTGAAATGATGGAGACGACACCGATACCGATTCCTCCAATGATGCGGTATATCACCAGTTCGTTGAAAGAGGATGACAGCGCACAACCTATGGCAGATGCTGAGAATAGTATAGCCGAAAGAATCATTGTGTTTTTCCGGCCACTTCTGTCGCTTAGGATTCCGGCGCAGGCGACACCACCGATAGAGCCTATCAACGCACAGCCTACATACCATCCGGCCTGAAGGGTGTTTAACCCGAATTGTTGTGATACTTGTGCGATTGTTCCTGAAATAACGGCTGTGTCATATCCGAATAGGAAGCCTCCTAAAGCGGCCACGACTGATAGAAATATGATATATCCTATATTTGTTTTTGATTGATTCATTTCTGCTTATTATTTGATATCGAAATATTCTTTATAACGGTCATATAGATGCCCGGCTTGAAGATAAGCTGACTGCGGACTCATAAAATGAGAGAATTCAAATGTTATAGCTTTATCGTATCCGGCTCTTTGGGCTGCTTCAAGTTTAAGTCGTAATTTGTCAAATTTTATCGGGAAAAACTTAATAGGCATATCTCTGTCGAAGGATTCGGCATTTGTCCAGCATTTCAATCCGTATTTATCGGCCAATCTTTTGTTAACTTCAAAAAAGGCATCCAGCTCATTGTAGTCTATTTGGCCGTCCTGGAAAGCGCAAGCATCTACTACATCACTGATTCCGGCAAATATTTCATCCCACTCTTCTTCGTGTTCTTTTACCGAGATTGAATCTTTTCTGCTGAGCATGGCGCTTGAAGCCTGTACAGCTTTTTTCCCGTCAATCCATGGAGATATGAATGTAGGCAAACCGTTTGAAATATCTTTGCATTGTTTCCCCAGTGCGTGGAACGTTCCGATTGCACCTTTGGTTTTCCGGCTGATTTCCGTACTGATATACCATCCCTGAAAGCTTTTATACTTCTCTCCGTAATTCTTCCAGACCTCATCAATTACATGTTTGTTGTGTTCTATTTCCCATGTAAGATCGTTTGTATCCCAATATCTTCCGGAGTCGTACAAGCCGAAATAGAACTTCATACCATATTTATCGGCCAGTCTCAGATACATCTCCAGAAGATCAACCGAAGGTTTATAGCAACCCTGACTGATCAGATATTCAGATGGATAAGTAATAAATTTCCGATAACCCGAGCGAATCATAATGACAGTGTCTATGCCAATTGCTTTCATGTGTTGGAAATCGGCATCCCATTCCTTTTCTCCCCAGTTCTGATGAGGGATGTCGTGAGATATTTCATCCAGAAAAGTTCCCGTTATTTTTAGTGCATTATTTGCGGGGACGATGAGTTTGTTCCGGGTTTCATCTGTTGTAGTTCCTTGCTCCTTTGAGATGCATGAAGAGAGCCATGATGGTAAAGTAAGGGCGGCAGTACCAGCCAATACTGATTTCTTTAAAAATTCCCTCCGATTGTTGATTTTCATATTTCCTGATTTTTATTTGGGGTTTATGATTGTACAGATTATTGGTTTTCTAAAAAATAGTATATATTTTAGTTCTAATGGGTAGTCGTTTGTCGCACTTTCTTTGTGCATCCTTTCTCTAATCTTCTTGTAGGAGATTAGAAAGTTATTTTTCTAATAATATCTCAATCTTTTTGGCAAATAAAACAATAAAATTATGATCTTGCAAGTATTTAATTAAATATTTTATTAAATACTCTAATAAAATGGATATATTATATAAATATACCCGATATATCAGGAAAGAAAAACTATAAGTTGAGTAAAAGATGCATAACTGCCAACAATATAGTTTGTAAAAGCGTATACCTCGATCTTTGAGAGGTCAGATTAAAAGTCCTGTTAATTGTGTTGTTGAATTTTATGTTTACAATTAATATTGATAATTCTTCTTTTTCTTTTAATTCTGTAACATCTTATGTACTGTCTGCTTATTCATCGTAGAGAATTGGTCTGTTGCTCGTAGAGAATCGTACTGATCTTCGTAGAGTTTCGACTCATTCCTCGTAGAAGAAAAAAATGTTTTATACAATATATTGATAATGAGAATTTTATGCTGTTTTGGGATAAATAGTTTTCTGTCCTGTTTTTTATCTATATCTTTTGTCTTTAGAAATACTTTAGCGTGTTATATATATTTACAAATGTAATATGTGTTTGGTGTCATATGGATATTTAAAATAATAATAGCGGCATAAATCCAAAGCTGAATCTATGCCGCTATATCTGAGATTTTGGAGTTCTGGCTTTTATTTGGCGTATTCTGCCCAGTTTACATTTCTCATATCTCCACTTTTAGCAAGCTCTGCATGCATACCCAATGCAGCCTGGATGCAGTGTGGGGTTTGGGCTTTGCTACCTGCCAATTTGAGGTAATCCCAAAGTAGCTGTTTGTAGTCGGGGTGAGCACAGTTTTCAATAATAGCTTGTGCGCGTTCTTTGGGACTCTTGCCACGAAGGTCGGCTATACCTTGTTCGGTTATAATAATATTAACCGAGTGTTCACTATGATCGAGATGAGACACCATTGGAACAATGGCACTAATCTTACCTTCTTTAGCCACAGAAGGACAAGTGAAAATAGAGATGTAAGCATTACGGGTGAAATCTCCCGATCCGCCGATGCCATTCATCATTTTCGTACCACCGATATGAGTGGAGTTTACATTGCCATAGAGATCGGTTTCGATGGCAGTATTCATAGAAATGACCCCCATGCGGCGAACGACTTCAGGACTATTAGATATTTCTGAAGGACGAAGAACCAACTTGTCACGGAAGAAATCCATATCATCATAAATACTTTGCAGGCAGTCGTTGGTTACTGTCAGAGAGCAGGCACTACCAAATTTGACACGACCCTCGCGGATCAGGCCAATCACGGAGTTTTGGATGACCTCTGTATACATTTCAAAGGCCGGAATTGTTTTATCGCGGCCCAATGCACCCAATACTGCATTGGCGATATTTCCCACACCCGATTGTAACGGAAGGAATGTAGAAGGAATAATGCCACGTTTCATATCGGCAGCCAGGAAGTCAGCTACGTTCTGGCCGATTTTATCAGTTAAAGGGTCAGCCTCTGCAAAACCGCGGGCTTCGTCAGGCCAGTTCGTTTCTACTACACCGACAATTTTATTAGGATCTACTTGTATATAAGGTGTACCGATACGATCACTTGGTTTATAGATAGGTATTTCGCGACGATAGGGTGGGTCAAGGGGTTCGTACACATCGTGCATTCCCATCATATTCTTGCTATGCGCACTATTTAGCTCTACAATAATTTTATCTGCAAGCCGGCAAACTGTCGGAGCAATACCACCGGCAGCCGTCAGATAGATTTTTCCATCCGGTGTTACTTCACAGGCTTCGATGATGGCCACATTTACTTTTCCCATAAATCCATAACGTACTTCCTGGGCCATCTGTGACAAGTGGATGTCGTTATAAGCAATCTCGCCATTGTTTACCGCTTTACGGAAATCTGCGTTAGTAGTGTATGGAGCGCGGTAACGGATTGCTTTAGCGCGTGATAATACACCATCACATGAATCACCTGTAGAGGCACCTGTAAAAATTCCAATCTGGTACGGGTTTCCTTTAGCGTGTTCAGCTTCTGCTATTTTTGCAATTTCAGCTGTAACAGCTTTGGCCGTTCCGGCAGGAGTAAACCCGCTAAGGCCGATATTGTAGCCATGTTTTACAAGGCTGGCAGCTTCCGCTGCCGAAATAAAATTCAATGCCATATAAATTGTATATTTTTCGTGTTAGAATTTACATTAATATTTTCTTTGCAATATTTCGGACCAGATAATGGCACGCCTTGCCTCTTCTGCCGATTGAATGGAAAATTCACTTTTACCCTCTTCTTCTGCTTTGGTAGCTTTGGGCATTGTAGTTGGGACATAAGTACTTTTAATACCTTCTTTAGGGTGGGAAGGTTTAGGTGGTACTGTTACTCTCTTCTGTGGCTTTTCAAAGATCACAGTTTTTTCAAATTCCGGCTCGTATTCATATTCGGGAGTTGGCATCGGCATACTTTTTTCTGGCTTGTTGGACTTTTCTTTGTTGAACTGTTTGTAAATTCCAAAAGCGAGAATACCTGCTACCAAAAGAAATTGCATAACATCTTCCATAGGTTCGTTGGATTTTTGTTCGCCAAAGGTAATTATTTAATCTGATTAGAGCTAACATTTTAGCATGAAAAAAGGGCAGCTTCACAGCTCCCCTTAATTTTTTTAACCTAAACCTT
>DXWV01000100.1:121718-127658 GCA_019416685.1 Bacteroides sp. | reverse complement strand
ACTGTTTTTTCGGGCCGGATTATTTGGTCAGGTCTTAGAATTCTGTGGTGAAATAGATTCATTATCATTTAGTAAGAGGGTATTGTTTTTAATGTATTGAGAATTCTGTCTAACGTATTAAGGCTATAGAATATGCTGTGTTAGTGTATCTTCTTTCAGACTATCCACTGGAATTCATAATTTCTTCAACATTCTTTCCCAACGAATCTTTTTTGTTTCTTTATCTTTAGAGAACCATGTAAATAGTCCTACTCCCAAAATGAAGTCTTCCGGTAATATTCCCCAGAAGCGTGAATCATAAGAATCTGCAAAGTTATCACCACGCATAAAGTAATAGTTACTTTTAAAATGATAACTATGCATTATTGTATCGGCATGTATCACTTGTCCATTTATCAGTTCCGGCATCCAACCTGTTTCGTACTCTATACAACGGCTGTAATGTCGGATATTTAATGAATTGATGGATAGCGTTTCTCCTTGGTGAGGAATAAAAATACTATCTGTATTTCCATTCCACTGCCAACGATAAAGCTTTCCCGGTGTGGCAACACACCGTTTGCAGAAATACAGGTTGAAATCCATTTTCATTCGTTCCTTTCCTTTGGAATAAGGGAAATTGAATACCACTACATCTCCTTCTCGTATGTCACGTATTCCTTTTTTTCGTTGAACGATATAATGCTCTGGTCGTATAGTATCCTTTTTTATTATCCGCCTACCAGGAATGCATAGAGAAGTAATCAAGTAATCCCCTGCTACTAAGGTGGGAGACATAGAATAAGTAGGAACGACACAAGAAGCTACTAAATATAGCCGCATAGCAATATAGACTTGGAAAAGAATAAAACAACCAAGGAAAACTCCAAACAATTTTTTCAATAAAAGCTTTAAATTCATTTCACTATCACTTTTATTTAAACACATGATAACCTGTACTCTTTTTTACATTATATCTCCTACACTGGGTGACGAACTTTCTCTATAATAAATCTGTAATACAAATCTGAAAGATTATTTGAATTGGATGCATCAAAAAAAGCATATCCAATCATGTCTTTTCCTAATAAAAAAGTTGTAGGGTTTTCATCTAACATTGATAAGGGAAATCCTGTGAGAGATTTCTCTATTCTATAGGTTGTAAAACCACTTTTTTCTTTAAAGAGTTTTTGTTCACGATGATTTGAAAATTTTCCTATTATAAAAACCTTTTGCTTAATGTCATGAGGGATCACTGTTTGTAAAAATTGCAATTGCATTTCGTAACAAGAAGCACATCCCAGTTCAGGCAAATAAATTATAATTTTTGTATCTTTGATTTCTTGGCTTAAATGAGAATTCTCGCCATCTGTTTTTATGATTTTTACATCAGTTATTTTAGTAGCATCATAATGAATCAAGTTTTGTACCATAGTAATCAATTGTGTTTCTATATCAGGTTGTCGTGCTGTATTACTTTGTTTCTTACATCCGGATAAGAAAATGCTATTTAATAAAATGACAATAACTACTTTTATTATTTTCATAGACATATTTGATACTCGTTTAAATCTTTTTTAAGTGGAACAAACATATAATAGGATTTTTATTTTCTATATCATAATTCCGTAACATATTACGGTTTTCTTCCGATTTTATTTGGTTGATAAAATCTTCTCTCATACTTTCATCCAATACTGCATAAAATTGATCGCTAATAGAGGTCATTAACCAATTATCATTTGCGTTGTGAATGACAAAAGGGACATAACATTTTTTCTTTGATAGATCCGTTCGGATATAATTGCGACTTTTCCCTTCCTTTTTATTCACTATTGATAGATAAGCCAGATTGCCTCTTTGGTATTCTACATACCAAAAATCAGTACATTCCACTAAAGAGTGGTAATTCACGATTGTCGAACTTTTATCAAACAAAACTTTATCATACTCTTTGTCGGTCATCTCACTGGTGCGTTTCAAGAAAGCATTTACCTCTTCCGGTTCGTAGAGTCCCAAACGGTATTTGGGAATAATTTCTGTATCCGTAATTTGATAAATTGTATCACAAAGATTGTGGTAGAATAGAAGTGAACCGTCAAGAGTATATTGTAATATCCCGGCAGGCTCTCCATGTGGATTCCGAAAAGGTAGGGCTGTATTCAGAATACTATTTTGATCATTTATCCATGTCAATTGATAAGGATTATCTGAAAAGTAACCAGTATGTGAGCCTATAAAAGTATTATTATCCAACTGCATTAATGTTGATGGTACACTTTTGGGGAAGTGGTGTTCATACAAAACGTTCCCTTCCAGATCATAACGTATATATTTCCATGTTAGCCCATCAAGTATACTAACTGTTTGAGGCGTAATAACCACATGATTCAGAGAAGTATATTCGCCTGGTCCTTCACCTTTCGTACCAATGGCATACAGAAATTTTCCATTCATGTCAAAAACTAATATCTTTTGAGCTTTATAGGTGTCTACTACTATTAGTTTGTTACCTACCTTTTGTACTTGATCAATTACTCCCAATAATGAAGCATCTGTCGTTTCTAATGAAATGAACTGCATGGAATCTACTGCTTCTTTAAAAAAATCCGTTGAGAGGTTGGTATTTAAATTCCAGCACGGTAATGTACTTTCTACTTGAGATACTTCCACTGTAGGTGGAGCCACTTTTTTCAATTGTGGGGCAGAACTATATCTGTTGCCACAAGAAGCTAAATAAATACAGCTTCCAACTATTAATATTCTTATTATTTTCATTGTACTATACTGATTTAAAATACAGGAGCCGACTAAAAAAATACATATAAATATCTATCGTAAGGATGAAATTTATTGAGTTTTTGTCAGCTCCTATTAGAGAGTTCTACAAAATACCACAATTACCACATGACGTACAATTCCAGGTATGTGCTACAGTGCCCTGCCCGTCTTCCACACGTTTCGCGGACTCAGCTTCGTACTTATACACGATACAATCGCATATTACTTTTTCACACCTGTAGTCTTTGCGATCCCACCAACTATCGTTTCCACCACTTTCACCACTTTCTCCTTTGTTGTCTTCACCTCCTTCACTTGGATTACCTTCACCAATTGCAGCCAGAGATGTCATCAATAAATCACTGGAATGTTCTGTGCTTAACATTACTTTTACATTTAGCGCAGATACTGCGCATAGTACAATCGTAAATACGATCAATTTTAGCTTTTTTTTCATAACAAATTAAATAATGATTAATAATTAAATTATTTATAGCTACTTAACAGTAGTTTCATTTCTTCTCTCATTTCATCAACTGTTTTAGAATGTACCTTAGGAGGTTTTGTCATAACAACGGTAGCCATTTGTCTTACTTTTTCTTTATCCAGAAACTTAGGTTCGGCATAAAGCTTTGCTAACAAATAATAAGGGTAAAGCCGCTCCGGAGTCAGAAATAGCGATTGTTCAAAACAATGTTTTGCTAATTGATAATAGCCAGCGGCTTGATAATAACGTCCTTGTGTATTCCAAATATTAGAATTGCAACTGACTAATTTAGCACGTTCCAATATTTTACATGCCTCCAAATATCTACCTTCGGAATAGAGTGAATTAGCATAATTTATCAAAAAATCTGGGTGATAATTCAGGTAAGAATAGATACGCTCATATTTTTGGGATGCCGCATTGTAAACCCGATTATAAAGTAGTGTGTTGGCATTATACCATTGTTCACTAAGTTCATTCAAACCATATAATTTATATATACCGATTCCGGCACTATTACAAAATAAGAATGAAAGAATCAATACTAATAAGTTATTCTTTTTTTTGATTTGTATATCTCTTTCTTCTCCTGATATACACGCTGCCGAAAAAACAATAAAAGCTATGCCGAATGGGAGTATTTGTAAAGGATAAGAGGAAAAACCGAATATAGCCAATGAAAATAATGCTCCACAAAAGCCATACTGTTTATGAACAAATCCTTGTTTAAGGACAGATAGTCCAAACAGTAGAACCAGTACTAACAATACGCCTCCACCTTCTATGCAGAGTTGTAGATATTCATTAAATGCGTATTCAGCGTATCCTGCTACTCGTTTTTCCTCCGTCGTACCATTACCTGCGGTAAAATAAGCAGCTTGTGTCTTTCCATAAATCATTTGGAAACTTCCTGGTCCATAGCCTATAAGCGGTTTTCCCATTATTGCAGTACAGGTATTCTTCCAGATAAAAAGCCTTCCTCGTGCCGAATCAGCTTTCAAGTGGAAAAGTAATGTGGAAATTATTACCATGAGAATACAGGAGGTCAATACAAATCCTGCTACCTTATATGGAGCTTGTTTAACATGGCTTCTGAAAGTTTCCAGCCAGTTTTTGTGCATCCCTAATACCCATAATAAACTAATGCATATTGCTAACCAAGCCGAACGGCTCATAGTAGCAGGAATGATACAAAGCATCAATGCAAATGCTCCCCACCAGTAATAGCGTCGCCAACCTTGGGCCAATAGCAACTCATGAAAACAAAGGGGGAGTAGTATTGCCAGATATCCCGAATAAGGTCCGGGATTAAAGAACGGCCCGGTGATACGGTAAAGAAAGTGATTGGAATGGCAAAAACCGTAAAGTTGCAGTATACCCCATCCGGTTAGTAAACAACCAATTCCGACAATTCCTGCCGATACTATTTTATTTGATATATGCAAAGAGGAGAAAATGAATCGTGCTACATACCATAATTGTAATAGTAGGGCAGCATAAATTATTTTCCAGTCGGCTAAATGTAATTGATAATCATATCTTATTAAATAGTAAATAATTCCTATAGTAATTAATCCGTCTGACAATGAGAACCGAAAGTTATTCATTTTCAACGCCGATAGTATAAGTGCTAATAGGCTAGCTGCACCTACACTTATCGCAAAAGGAAAGAGTAGAAAGAAGCAATCATTTGCTCCATAATCCACAAAAGTGCTGCAAAGCACTCCACAGAGTATAATGGTTGAAATTAATTGCTTCATGATCGTTGTGTTTTATTTAATTTTACTTCGATATATGTTGCAAAGGAAAACAAAAACTATCCAAAAGATGTGTACTGCAGCGCCAGATTTGTATACTTATATCCTATATTATACATAAAAAAGTAGTTTTTACTCGGGTTTACTTTAATAAGCCTGTATTTAATTATACAGTCTCTCTTAAATCAGAAATAAATTCTTATTTACCTTTCATCATAAAGATATATTTCTCCTTACTTCTTGTTCGGTTATATAAATGTAAAATGTTCATGAGGGTATTTATTTGTTTAAGACAGAATTTGATAGATGTTTTTCATTCTAATATGGAAAAATTGAAGACTGGTTAAAAGGCAGATCTGTTTTGGAGAAATGAAAATAGGGACTATAAAAGTTTGGGGAGTAATGTTTTTGGGGAATCTGCTTATGAGTTTTCCAAAGGATATAGAAGAAGAGCTAGAAAGAAAATATAAATTAGGTGAATTGAAGATTTGTATTACATGGAGGATATCTCTTTACTAATTTAAAGAAATAAGTAGGTGAAAAAAGAGGGTATCCTTTCGAACACCCTCTTACTTGAATCATATTGTGAATGATTATTTCTTAGCGATAACGCGAGCCATTTCACAAACTTTGTTTGAATAACCCCACTCGTTGTCATACCAAGATACAACTTTAGCGAAGTTAGAATCCAAAGAGATACCAGCTTTAGAATCGAAGATTGAAGTCATAGCGCAACCACGGAAGTCAGTTGAAACAACTGCATCGTCAGTATAGCCAAGGATACCCTTCAATTCGCCTTCAGAAGCTTCTTTCATAGCAGCGTTGATATCTTCTACTGTAGCAGGTTTTTCCAAAACTACTGTCAGGTCAACTACAGAAACGTCAGAAGTCGGAACGCGGAATGCCATACCAGTCAGTTTACCGTTCAATACCGGC
>DXWV01000100.1:63612-121708 GCA_019416685.1 Bacteroides sp. | reverse complement strand
AGCGATAGGAGCCAAGCAGTTAGTAGTACAAGAAGCGTTAGAGATAATGTCCTGACCTGCGTAAGTATCGTGGTTAACACCATATACGAACATAGGAGTAGCATCCTTAGAAGGAGCAGACATGATTACTTTCTTAGCACCAGCTTGGATATGTTTGCGAGCTGTTTCGTCAGTCAGGAAGAAACCTGTTGATTCAACAACAACGTCAGCGTCAACTTCGTTCCATTTCAAGTTAGCAGGATCCATCTCTGCAGTCAAACGGATTTTGTTACCGTTTACAATCAAAGCACCGTTTTCTACAGCTACAGTACCATCAAAACGACCGTGTACTGAATCATACTTCAACATGTATGCCAAATAATCAGCATCCAACAAGTCATTGATACCTACGATTTGAATATCGTTACCAAAGTTCTTAACTGCAGCACGGAACACCATACGACCGATACGGCCGAAACCGTTAATACCTACTTTAATCATTTTGTTTAAACTTTTAAGGGTTTTATAATATTTGTTCAAATATATTTCTGAACTTGCATTTGTTTTCTAAATGCGGTGCAAAAGTAAGAAAATGTTTTTATATTCGCACACGAAATTAATATTAAATATAAAAAAAGATGGGAAAGAGTACTTTTTTACAGGACTTTAAGGCTTTTGCCATGAAGGGAAACGTGATTGATATGGCCGTCGGTGTTATCATCGGTGGAGCGTTTGGTAAGATTGTGTCATCAGTGGTGGCTGATGTCATAATGCCTCCTCTCGGATTGTTGGTCGGTGGAGTGAATTTTACGGATTTGAAGTGGGTAATGAAGCCTGCTGAGGTGGTAGATGGAAAAGAAATTGCTGCTGTGACGTTGAATTATGGGAATTTTTTGCAGGCAACTTTTGATTTCTTGATTATTGCCTTTTCTATATTCTTATTTATACGTCTGTTGACTAAACTGACTGCAAAGAAAGAAGCTGCTGCTCCTGCAACGCCTCCTGCACCGCCGGCTCCTACTAAAGAAGAGGTGTTACTGACTGAAATACGTGACTTGCTGAAGGAGCAAAAAGGAAAATAAATAGACTATTGTTCAAGTAGGTTACATAGTTTTTTATACTTTTGCAGATCATTTATTCAAAATCCAACCATTTATATGCAGGAAAAAATAATAATCCTTGATTTCGGATCGCAAACTACACAGCTTATTGGCCGTCGTGTACGCGAGCTGGATACGTATTGTGAAATTGTTCCTTATAACAAGTTCCCCAAAGGAGATGAAAGTGTAAAAGGTGTTATCCTTTCCGGAAGCCCTTTCTCAGTATATGACGAAAATGCATTCAAGGTAGACCTGAACGAGATAAGGGGTAAATATCCTATTTTGGGCATTTGCTATGGTGCACAGTTTATGGCTTATACGAATGGCGGAAAAGTAGAACCGGCAGGTACGCGTGAGTACGGTCGTGCCCACCTGGCTTCTTTCTGCAAGGACAACGTGTTGTTCAAAGGAGTGAAAGAGGGTACTCAGGTATGGATGAGCCATGGAGATACCATTACTGCTATTCCTTCCAATTTCAAGAAAATAGCTTCTACTGACAAAGTAGAAATAGCTGCTTATCAGATTGAAGGAGAACAGGTATGGGGCGTACAATTTCATCCGGAAGTGTTTCATAGTGAAGATGGGACACAGATGCTGAAGAACTTTGTGGTAGATGTTTGTGGTTGTAAGCAAGATTGGTCTCCGGCTTCGTTTATTGAAAGTACAGTAGCCGAACTGAAAGCCCAGTTGGGTGATGATAAGGTAGTGCTTGGCTTAAGTGGTGGCGTTGATTCGTCAGTAGCTGCCGTATTATTGAATAGAGCTATCGGTAAGAACCTTACTTGTATCTTTGTTGACCACGGTATGCTTCGTAAGAATGAATTTAAAAACGTAATGCATGATTATGAATGCCTTGGTCTCAATGTGATTGGTGTGGACGCCAGTGCTAAGTTCTTTGCAGAATTGGAGGGCGTAACTGAACCGGAAGGCAAACGGAAGATCATAGGTAAAGGTTTTATCGATGTATTTGATGAAGAAGCACATAAGATTAAAGATGTGAAATGGCTGGCACAGGGTACAATCTATCCGGACTGTATCGAATCATTGTCTATCACGGGTACAGTGATCAAGAGTCATCACAATGTAGGTGGATTGCCTGAAAAAATGCACTTAAAGCTCTGTGAACCGCTTCGTCTTTTGTTTAAGGATGAAGTTCGCCGTGTAGGTCGCGAATTGGGTATGCCTGAGCATTTGATTACGCGTCATCCATTTCCCGGACCTGGATTAGCTGTGCGTATTTTAGGTGATATAACTCCGGAAAAAGTATCTATCTTGCAGGATGCCGACGATATCTTTATTCAAGGATTAAGAGATTGGGGATTGTATGATCAGGTATGGCAGGCAGGTGTTATCTTGCTTCCGGTTCAGTCTGTAGGTGTAATGGGAGATGAACGTACATATGAAAGAGCGGTTGCGCTGCGTGCTGTGACATCTACCGATGCAATGACGGCTGATTGGGCACATTTGCCTTATGAGTTCTTAGGAAAAGTTTCTAATGATATAATTAATAAGGTGAAGGGTGTGAATCGTGTAACTTATGATATCAGTTCCAAGCCACCGGCAACTATAGAATGGGAGTGATGAAAATAATTTCTCCGTGCTAAAAAAGTGGCCTCAACTTTTAAAGGTTGAGGCCACTTTTTTAGCCGTTATTTTCTTTTTTCATTCCATTCCGCCAATAATGCAGCATCCGGAATGATAATTTCTTTTCTATGCAGTTCCAATAACTTCTGTTCCTGCAAGGAATTTAGAACTCTGGATACATTTAATCGTGTATCATCTACACAGCGGGCAAAATCATCCATTTTTATTTTCATGATTTTCTCTCCCTGCATCCTTTCCGTATGGACTAGTATGAAATGAATAATCTTATCTTCTATATCCGTATATGCTTCATCCCACAAACGGCCGTAGAGATTTTGAGCCCGGTTACTGATGAAATTCATGTAGTTGAGACGGAATATCTCATATTTGAGCAGACCGGAAAGAACAAATGCTTTGCTGATGCTTATGGTGTGTGACTCCGTATGAGCTATGTAAGATGAAGCGTAGTTTACGTTCATACCAAACAAGGCATAAGGCTCAATCACATAAGGTGCTTCCAGGTGTTCGATAAAAGTAAATAAATCATCTTTGGAGGTGGTTTGCAAAGAAAGTTCTCCTTTCAGTAGGAAAATCAACTGATTGCAAGGAGTACCGTTTTTTACAATCACTTCTCCGGCTTTATGCTTGGTGAAATGCAATTTTACCTTCTCCAGTATATTTGTGAAATCTTCGTGGCAAAGTCCTTGAAATAAAGGCAATTGCAACAAAGTGTTAAACATCGTTTCCATACAAGTATAATCTTCTAATTTGAAACAAATGTAGTTATAATCAGAGCTTACTGTGATCATTTCGCTTCTCTTTTTGTTTTTTTTATTATTTCTTAATTGAACGTACTGATTCAAGAAAAAAAATATTGTAAAATGCATAAAAATAGATTATCTTTGCAGAAAAAAAGGAGGAGCGATGTTTACAGAATTTAATTTTCAACAGATGATTAGTGCGTTTATCGTACTGTTTGCTGTAATTGATATTATTGGTTCTATTCCTATCATTATCAATCTGAAAGAAAAAGGAAAAGACGTAAATGCGATGAAAGCTACTGTTATTTCGTTTGCTTTGTTGATAGGCTTTTTCTATGCCGGTGATATGATGTTAAAGCTCTTTCATGTAGATATTGAGTCGTTTGCCGTAGCCGGTGCTTTTGTTATTTTTCTGATGTCTCTCGAGATGATTCTCGATGTAGAAATTTTCAAGAATCAGGGTCCTATTAAGGAGGCTACTCTTGTTCCGCTTGTCTTTCCTCTTTTAGCAGGTGCCGGAGCTTTCACTACCCTTTTGTCATTGCGTGCCGAATATGCCAGTATCAATATAATCATTGCATTGGTGCTGAATATGATCTGGGTTTATTTTGTAGTGAGTATGACGGGACGTGTAGAACGTTTCTTGGGTAAAGGCGGCATCTATATCATCCGCAAATTCTTTGGAATTATTCTGTTGGCTATCTCAGTGAAATTGTTTATGAGCAATATTACATTGATGGTAGAGGCATTACAGAAACACTTGCCATAAAAAAGAATCTTTAAAGATAGAATCTCGTTTTAAAGGAACAGGATTTTTATCTAAGAGCTTGTTTTAATTTTGCTCAGTATTATTTTGAGAGTTATTTTTGAGGATGTTTTTCTGGTTTTATGAGGAGGATAGCGGGCTATCTGACGAGTAAAAACAGGGAAACAGACCGAAAATAAACTCAAAATAAACTGATAAAAACTTTTAAGAGGAAAATTTAAACAGGCTCTAAGTATCTGAATATTGTGTTAGTAGAATGTATGCTTTTGTTTCGCGAAACAGGAGCATGCATTTTTATTATAAACTTCTATCTTGTTTAGAGGTTACAATTGACAATTGATTACTTCATTGAATGTCTTCGTATAATCCGTATTCAACATTGCTTTATATTCATTGCAGAATGTGTCGAATGTTGTTTTAGCCAAGCTGGTTCTGCCATTTTTATACAGTGCCTGGCATTTGAGAATTAATGCATACTCATCTGTTTTGTCGTGTGCAAACATGCTGTTGGCTATCTGAATTAATAATTCGTTGTTTCCCTTTATATATTCCTGTTTAGATAGGCTTATTGCCGTATCTAATACGGAATTGGCATAATTAGACTTGAAAGAATCCAACCAGTCGGTTTGAACATAGGGTAATAATTGCCCGGATAGTAGGTTTAGAGGCAAATCATTGATATTTGTTGCTGTGATCGGTTCGTTATTTTTCACTTTGTCTATGCAATTGCATACTTCTATATAGTCGCAATAAGTTTGAGTAAACTTAACAGACCAATAGGTACTTTCTTTCACAAGTTCGGCACCATCCAGCTTTTCCAGTAAGAGTTTCAATTTCCGGATATTTACCCGTCGGTTATTTTGAGCGCTTTCATCCATTTTATCAAACCAAAGCAGTTCCCGCAGAGTGACATTCGAAATTCCTTTCTTGTTATTTACGCTGTATAATATGATAAGAATCAACAGTTGTTTCAAAATGGGAGTGAATGATTTAGTAATATCTATCCCATTCTTATCCCATACCTGGAATCCATCCAGAAAAAGAATGGATGACTTTCTGTGAACAGTTAGTTTAGGTTTATAATTCTCTTCTTCCGAAGTTGTTTCGTGGAGGCGGTCCGTATTTGTAGTGACCGGAGAGTTAGGATTAAAGTTTCTTTTTCTTCTTCTTCTTCTTCGATAACAGAAGTATATACAGCCTATACCTGCAATAATGCAGACTCCGACACTAATAAAAAAAAACGATCGTTGCAGAATGGCTTTACGCCCTGTGGCCGTTTGCAGGGTATCTTCTACTTTTAATGGCGGATAAGCCAACGAGTATACGTTAATATTTGATTTATTGTTGTGGTTATAATTGGTTACCGCATAAAGTTGTGACTGCAAAGAGTCGTAGTAGAGTGTACAAAATGAATTTACATCGTTAAAGGTGAAAGGGATAGTATCTGCATAGTTCGTACAGCTGTTTCCACTATCCAGATCGAAAGACTTTAGCAGGATATAACTGTTTGAACAGTCATTCGGAAAACATAAAGCGTACAGCTTATTATTTTTTTCATCTGCAACGATATTATTACCGATAACGAAATTCTTTGTATCGTTGGGGATAGTCCACAATTTCTTTGTTTTGAATGTGTTGATGTCTATCGCATAGAGATCGTAATAATTGATGATTCCTAACTCTTGTTTTCCCTGTGGGTTACCACATCCTCCGAACACCAGTATCGTGTCTCTGTTTTTGTAACCTGATCCGCTCAGATAACGTGGAGGTATTTCTTCGCTGTACGTTACCGATTTCCAATTGTCCTGCGTCCGGCTTTTTTTAAGTATCTGGTTCTTATATTGATAATTACCGTATCCGCCAAAAATATATAAGCACGAATCATTTGGAGATACAAAAGCATTGTGTTGAGAATATTCCGGGTTTTTTATTTCACGGTCATTCCTCGTCCATGTGTTGTCCTTGAAATTGAAAATAGAAATCCATTTTAGGGTGTCAAAATCATATGACCATAACTCATTATAATATGGATGATAAATGAGTTGGTTGTTTATTTCCGTATATGGAGCTCCGTGGGCAGAAAAAATCGTATCTAATGTATCATCGGTGGTCGAATAAACGAGAACAGATGAACTATTGGCAAAATAGATATTGCCTTTTGAAGGAGCGTGACAGATTTGTGGATATATCGGTAATTCCAACGTTTTTTCTTTTACCCATTTGGTATGTTTGTTTATCTCCCATGTGGGGTTGGTTACTGTTGCCGGAATATGATGCAGACTGTCCGAACAGGAATATGGCTGATGTTCTTTCAGCGGCCAGTATGCAATTGTTTTATTTTTACCGTCTGTAATTTTTATATTACGTATAGACATCGGAGGGACATCCGAAGAGTGAAATTTATTATGGTCGGAATATCCGAAATAGAATTTCACGTTTTTGATATTTATAGGTTTATACCGGTCTTGCAACATTTGATTATCGAAAACAAGCCGTAGACTGTCCGGATAGATTGAACATCGGATATGTACCCATTTATTCCATGTGTATTGCTTTAGTAGTTCTTCGTCGAAAGCCAGATAGATGTTGTCACCTTCTATTAGATTCAGTGTTTTTTTCCCCGGTGTGATATTAGCTATTAAGTCAAAACTTTTTTCATTATCAACTATGATTCTGAATACATACCCGTAATTATGTTCTTCTGATCTGAACTTAATGTCGAAGTCTAATGTGAAGCCTTTTGATGCATTAAATTCTGGAGACAGGATAAGTGATGTTCTCTCTTCTTTAATGGCATTATGGGCAGCAAAATATAATCCGGATGAAATATTTTGTGATTTAAATAGTATCGGGTTTAATATTAAGAGCAGAAAAAGGATCGTTTTTTGCATAATACTCACGGTTGTTTCTATGCAAAGGTAATATGGTTTATGAGATTTGCAAAAAAAAGATTTATATTTTTGTATGACCTTTCACCGGATTATAAAAATTAATAAAATGTTAATGCTTAGGTACTCCTTGTTTGGGTCTGAGGGGGATCTGTTAATGAATTATTAATATTATTGTTAACGGTTAGGGGCTATTTTTGCTACTTGTTAATTAAAAAAGGAAATATGAAAAATGCTGTTACAGTATTGGGGTTGATGCTATTATTAGTGGCATGTAGTAATAAAGAAGAGTTTAGCGGCAATCCTATTGTTGAGGGATGGTATGCTGATCCGGAAGGAGTCGTGTTTGATAATGAGTATTGGATATATCCTACTTTGTCCGATCTTCCTCCCGGAGCCGATAGTGTAGATTTTGTCGGCTTGCAAAAGGAAACGCGGGCCATCCATCAGGTTTATAATATCCAGACCTATATGGATGCTTTTTCATCCAAAGATATGGTACATTGGACTAAACATCCCCAAGTATTGTCTATTGAAAATATAAAATGGTTGGAATTTGCTTTATGGGCGCCTTCTGTTGTTCAGGCGAATGGTAAATATTATCTGTTTTTCGGAGGTAATGATATACAGAATGACGAACAGTATGGGGGGATTGGTGTAGCCATAGCCGATCATCCGGCCGGTCCTTTTAAAGATGCTTTAGGTAAACCTTTGATTGATAAAATTGTGAATGGTGCCCAGCCTATCGATCAGTTTGTATTTAAGGATGACGACGGTAGTTATTATATGTATTATGGTGGTTGGCATCATTGCAATATGGTAAAGTTGAGTCCGGATTTATTGAGTCTTGTTCCTTTTGATGATGGTTCGTATTATAAATCTGTCACTCCTGAGAATTATGTGGAAGGACCCTTTATGCTGAAACGGAATAATAAATATTATTTTATGTGGTCGGAGGGCAGTTGGGGTGGCTCAGATTACAGTGTAGCCTATGCCATTGCAGATTCTCCATTTGGTCCTTTTAAGCGTATCGGAAAAATATTGCAGCAAGATGAAAAAGTGGGTACAGGAGCGGGGCATCATTCGGTAATTCAAATTCCCGGAAAAGATGAATGGTATATTGTTTATCATCGCCATCCGTTGGGGGATGCAGCTCCGAATCATAGAGAGGTTTGTATAGACCGTATGTATTTTGATGAGAATGGGTTTATAAAACCGGTGGAAATGACTTTTAAAGGTGTTGGTGTGAATAGATTGCCGGATTAAGCGCGAAGCGATAGAATATCATTGTTATTAGGGAGTGTTTATTTTGATAGGAGTGTATTTTCCTTACAAAATAAACACTCTCTATTTGGGATATTTATACCTGCTGTCATATCTTATGACTCTTTGATTGGTTACTCTACGATGAACGCCTCGTTTCTCTACGGAGATCGGGGCGTTTGTCGTAGAGAAACGACTCATTCCTCGTAGAGAAAAATATGCGGTTTTTAATTGTTTGTTAATCAGATCTTTATGTAAGTTGTTGTTTGTCCTTAATTTTCAATTGCTTAAACCTGCGATTCTGTTTCTTTTTTGGGATTTTTATTGCTGAATTACTTACATATATGTCTGAGCTGAGGATGACTTTGATTCTTCATTACTAAATCGTTGAAGAAAAAATATACAGAGAACCGTTATTGATAGAGTCTATATCAATAACAGGCTTTTTCAAATAATAATGTGAATCGGTGGTTGGATATTTAGTTCAAACCTGATCCGAAAAGAGCTGAACTCTGTGTTACTCTGTGGTGAAACCGTTCATACTTGAACTTATATCCCTATCTCTCGCTGTATCCCTCTTTATGGAAAGCGGTTAATGTCTTGTTAATGTTTTCAATTCGGAAATGTACTCTGAAAGCATTTGTAGCCCCGATTATTAATGTTCTGTTAATGGTTTCGTTAATTGCATCAACCTATTTTTGCATCAAACAAAAAATAAAAACGATACCATGAAAAAAGTTCCTTTAATTGTGTTCTTATCTGTTTTACTTATATCATGTAGAAGTAAAGAGGTGGTTACCGATTCTGCTTCTTTTTCTCCGGTTGATTATGTGAATCCGTTGGTTGGCACATTATCCAAATTTACATTATCTACAGGTAATACCTATCCGGCCATTGCACTGCCTTGGGGAATGAACTTCTGGACACCACAAACGGGAGATATGGGATACGGATGGACCTATTGCTATACTGATGATAAGATAAAAGGATTTAAGCAAACGCATCAGCCCAGTCCGTGGATTAATGATTACGGTCAGTTTTCTTTGATGCCGGTGACCGGGGCTAAAAAGTTTCTTCAAAACGAGCGGGGAAGTTGGTTCTCTCATAAGGCTGAAACGGCAAGACCTTATTATTATAGTGTCTATCTGGCCGATCACGATGTGAAAACAGAGATAACCCCGACAGAACGTTCGGCTTACTTTATGTTCACTTTTCCGGAAAGCGAAGGTTCATATATTGTAGTAGATGCATTTGATAACGGCTCTTTCATTCAGATAGATGAAGAACACAATACGATAACCGGCTATACAACGAAAAATAGCGGAGGAGTGCCGGATAATTTCAGAAATTATTTCGTGATGAAATTTGATAAACCTTTCGTCACGGCAGAAGTGTGGAGTGGAGATAAAATTATAGAAGGTAAAAAAGAGGTAAAGGATAACCATGTCGGAGCTGTATTAGGATTCAAGACAAGCAAAGGTGAAAAGATTGGTGTGAAGGTGAGTTCTTCTTTTATTAATGAAGAGCAGGCCTGGTTGAATTTAGAAGAAATAGGTAATAAAGATTTTAATGAGGTAAAAGGTGCAGCCCGGGATGCTTGGAATGATGTAATGAACAAAGTGAGAGTGGAAGGTGGTACGGATGAACAACTTCGTACTTTCTACTCTTGCTTATATCGTTCCTTGTTGTTTCCACGTAAGTTTTATGAGATAGATAAATCTGGAAATATTGTCCATTACAGTCCTTACAATGGTGAAGTGAAGAGTGGATATATGTATACTGATACCGGCTTTTGGGATACGTTCCGTGCTTTGTTTCCATTCTTGAACCTGATGTATCCTTCCGTCAATAAAGAAATTCAGGAAGGGTTGGCGAATACTTATAAAGAAAGTGGATTTTTACCCGAATGGGCCAGCCCGGGACACCGTCACTGTATGGTGGGTAATAATTCAGCCTCTGTTGTGGCAGATGCTTATTTGAAAGGATGTCAGGCAGAAGAGATCAGCCTGTTGTATGAAGCCGTTCTGCACGGAGCAAACAATGTACATCCCCAGGTTCCTTCAACTGGAAGATTAGGATATGAATATTACAACCGATTGGGTTATGTGCCTTATAATGTAGGTATTAATGAAAATGTTGCCCGTACTTTGGAATATGCTTATGATGACTGGTGTATCATGAAACTGGCGCAGAAACTAAATCGTCCACAGGAAGAAATAGACCTTTATCGGGACAGAAGTAAAAACTACCGGTTCGTTTTTGATAAAGATAGTAAACTGATGCGTGGAAAGAACGAAGACGGCACGTTCCAGTCTCCTTTCAGCCCGTATAAATGGGGAGACGCTTTTACCGAAGGCAACAGTTGGCATTATACCTGGAGTGTATTCCATGATGTACAGGGACTTATCGATCTGATGGGAGGAAAGGAAAGTTTTGTGTCTATGCTGGATTCTGTTTTTGTGGTTCCTCCTGTCTATGACGACAGCTACTATGGACAGTGTATTCATGAAATAAAGGAAATGCAGATTATGAATATGGGCAATTATGCACATGGCAACCAACCGATTCAGCATATGATTTATCTCTATAATTACGCCGGACAACCCTGGAAAGCGCAATATTGGTTAAGGGAAGTAATGGATAAACTGTATACCCCTTATCCGGATGGATATTGTGGAGATGAAGACAACGGCCAGACTTCTGCCTGGTATATATTTTCTGCTTTAGGTTTTTATCCGGTATGCCCGGGCTCTGGAGAGTATGTAATGGGAGCCCCTCTCTTTAAAAAAGCGATTCTTACACTGGAAAATGGAAAACAGGTTATTTTGAATGCTCCCGACAACACAAATAGAAATAGATATATACATTCCTTAAAAATGAATGGCAAGGAATACAACCATAATTGGTTGAAACATGAGGAATTAATGAACGGTGCTGTTCTTGATTTCGAGATGAGGCATGCACCAAATACACAACGGGGAGTGAATGATGAAGATTTCCCTTATTCTTTAACTAACGAAAATAAATAAGAGCATAAATGAATTTACAGAAATTTTTATTATTAAGCTCTCTCATGTACACTTTCGGATGTACTGGTGCAGACAAGCTGGAAATTATAAATCCGGTGGGCTTATAAAAACAGCCCTTCACTTTTTCAGTGTTTATGGTTTTTGATGGGAAATGAGAACTAAAATATGTAGAAATAACCTTTAATGGCGTTAGCACAAAAAGCTGGAAAATTTAATAGGGGAATAATATTATGAAAAATATTTTTGTTTATGGAATGCTGTTTTTGTTGTTTGGTTGCTATAAGGTAGCTGGGCAAGAGGTGATCGGGCTTTATGATCTGCATTATACTTTAGAAACCGATTTATCAACTTCTGAAGGACGTGATATAGCTTGGGACGATGTACACGTCGTTTCAGCTTTGCAAGGAATTGTCAATCGAGATGTTCCACAACTGTATGTTTTTTTTGTAGATCGTGATCATTTGGATATTGATAAATATTGGCTGAATAAATATCGTAAGAAGGGACAGTGGTTGTATCGAAAAGAAACAATAACTTATAATACTATTGAAGATTTAGTATCGGCTTATGCCGGATATGTAAAAGGGGTGGTACTTTATGATGAAAGAGTTCCGTCTACAAGTAACGTAGCTTCTGCTGTTTCAGGTGTTGAAGACCTTTTGCCGATACGTTATGATCCTGCTCCTGAGAGTTTGTATAGTCGCTTGGTTCTGGGTGGTCCCCAATTAAAAATAAAACACAGATTAGTTAATGAAGATGGAAGTGTTATGTTTACAGGATTAGGGGTGATTCCGGGCACGAATAGAAATAGTACGGGATCTATAAAAAATGATCCGTACATTTGGTATATAGAGAATTATATGAAAACAGGGAAGTGTAATACGGAATATGCCGCTTATTATCTGGATCAATATTGGAAGCAAAACCCTGGTGTCACAGTACGGAATCATCATACCCTTTCTAATCATGATTTCTTCATTAGTAAACGAGCTTTCTTTTTCGATTTATCACCATGGGGAGACGAACCAGCAACGGATGAACCGTTCCAAAAGGTCGGAACTGATCTGGCAACCCTTAAGGAAATGCTATTGTTGGCTTATCAGCAGAATAAAGGGAAAAAGTATTGTTATATAGGTGGTTTCCCTTCATGGGCATTTAAATATACAAAACATGCCGGAGGTATTCATGATGATGTTCCTACTGAGTGGGAGTTTTTACGTCTTATCAGTGCCTACAATGCTTTTAAAGATGCCGATGCAATTGCAATCGGTGCATTGGCAAATGCATCTTTCTGGCAGCATTTTCCTTTAGGCAAACAGTATTTGCAGTCATGGGTTACTCATGATGAATTGAAACAAAGAGGGCTGTTGACTTCAGATGGTAAGGTTGACATGAAAGGAAGGAACTTTCTCATTTTTTATGTTGGGGATTATGATGCTTCATCCTGGGTGAGCCAATTTACTTCACTTACCTGGGATGATCCTAATAGAGGTAAAGTACCGATGATGTGGGCTATAAGCCCGGTATTACAGGAGCGTGTACCTCATGTGTTGCATAATTTTAGAAAAACTGCTACTAAAAATGATTATTTTGTTGCCTCAGACAATGGAGCCGGATATTTGAGTCCCGGAATGTTACAGGAACCTAGACCTATTTCAGGATTACCTTCTGGATTACAATCGTGGGCAGAGCATTGTAAACCTTATTATGAAAAATGGGGATTGAGTATTACTGGTTTTATTGTCGATGGCTATGCTCCTGGTTTAAATTGGGAGGGAATGGAATGTTATAAATCTTTTAGTCCTAATGGAATTGTTCCTCAAAAACTATCTTCTCTGAGTATGCTTTTTAAAAATATGCCCGTGTTGAGATCGGATTACGATATTAATGATGTTAATCCTAAAGAAGCAGCGATAGCCATTGTCAATAGAATAAAAGAAAGGGGAGAATTACCTTTTCATTGGTTTAGAAATATAATAAAATCTCCTACATGGTATGTACAGGTGGTGGAGGAGATGAAAAAAATGGATAAGAGTATCTGTTTGTTGGATGCACCGTCTTTTTTTGAGCTTTTACGGATTTATTTAAAGGAAAATGCTCCTTTTGCAGGTGGGACAGGGAGCAGAGAAGATCCTTTTCTTATTTCTACTCCGCAACAGTTTGATAATATACGGAGATATAGAAGCCAATGCTTTCAGTTAGTTAATGATCTTGATTTTTCTGATTATGTCCGGGAGGATGGACAAAGTTGGTGGCCTTTAGGAGAATGGGGGAGTGGAGATAAAGCATTGGAGCGTTTTAGTGGCTTCTTTGACGGTAGCGGGTATTCGATTAGGAATTTGTCGGTAGAACGAAAAGCTCATGATCTGAGTATTTTTGGAGTGACAGAAGGAGCGGAGATTGTAAACTTGAAGGTTGAAAATTGTAAGATCATTGGAGAAGGACGTTTAGGGGTTCTAACTGGAGCTACATTTTCTACAAAGATAGAACAGGTGTGTGTACTTAATAGTCAATGTGAAAACAGATTATCGGACCATGGGTCGAATGCCGGAGGACTGACAGGACCACTTTACAGGTCGGTGGTAAAATCTTGCTCTATACAGGGAGGTAATGTCTATGCGAAAGATTGTGTAGGAGGGATATCCAGCTCCATGAGTAAAGATAGTAAGATTATTGATTGTTACTCAAATTGTCGGATAGAAGGAATTATAAATGTTGGAGGAATGACCGGAAAAGTGAATTGAAATAGAAAGACTAATACATTAATGTTTTGTTAATGCTTTTGGAATAAAAAGATGCTTTACATATGCTTGTATCATCGATTATTAATGTATTGTTAATGTTTCTGTTAATCTTCGAAACCTATTTTTGCATCAAACAAAAATGTTATAATGAAAAAAGCTCCTTTAATTGTATTCTTATCTATAGTAAAAAAGGAAACGATCAAATCGATGATATTTTTTCCGGTGGACTATGTGAATCCGTTGGTAGGAACACTCTCTAAAATTACGTTATCTACGGGAAATCCACCTTCTTTGAAAATAGATGGAAAAGAATATAATCATAATTGGCTGAAACATGACGGACTACTGAATGGTGTGGTTCTTGATTTTGACATGAACACTTCATCGAGTATGCAACGGGGGAAAAATGTTAAAGACTTCCCTTATTCTTTAAGTAACGAAAATAAATAAACATAGATGAAATTACAGAAGTTTTTACTATTAAGCTGTTTCATGTTTACTTTGGGCTGTAGTAACATGGATAAATCAGATGTTATGGAACCAGTAGCTTATGTGGATCCGTATATTGGAACCGGAGGACATGGGCACACATTTTTAGGAGTTGCTACTCCGTTCGGAGCAGTACAGATCGGTCCTAATAATATAAATAAAGGGTGG
This sequence comes from Bacteroides sp., assembly GCA_019416685.1. Classification (GTDB taxonomy): domain Bacteria; phylum Bacteroidota; class Bacteroidia; order Bacteroidales; family Bacteroidaceae; genus Bacteroides. The sequence continues at coordinate 106,937 of DXWV01000100.1, read as the reverse complement.
GATTGGTGTTCAGGGTATCATTACTCTGATTCGATTGTAATTGGTTTTTCACATTTACATCTCAATGGAACTGGCTGTAGTGATACTGGTGATCTGTTGTTTATGCCATATACAGGGAAAGTGCGTACACAGCCGGGTACCCAGGATGATCCATTATCCGGTTATGCTTCTTATTATTCTAAAAGTAATGAGAAGGCTTTACCTGGATATTATGAAGTACTATTAGAGACCCACCATATAAAAGTAGAATTGACAGCATCAGATCGGGTTGCCTTTCATAGATACACTTTTCCGAAGATTGCAGAAAAGTATGTGATGATTAATTTAAAAGATGCTAATGGAGACGATCGTCCTACTGATACTTATTTGGAACAAGTGAATGATACTACTGTCAGAGGGTATCGGTGTTCTACAGGATGGTCTAAACAGCAGCAGGTTTATTTTACAGCTGTTTTCTCCGAACCGGTACATTTGGCTTTGTATCATGATTCAATATCGGTACAAGGAAGCATTTTACAGGGAGTAGATGTGAAGGGAAATATAATTGTTGCATCTGATGTAGAGAAGCTTGACATGAAAGTGGGAATATCTCCGGTAAGCATGGAGAATGCAGCAGCTAATATCCAGCAAGAAATAGCGGATTGGAATTTTGAACGGATTGTCGGTGAAACAACAGCCAAATGGAATGCTGAATTATCCAAGTTGCAGGTGACGACTACAGATACGGTAGCAAAGCGTATTTTTTATACAGCCTTATATCATGCTTTTATACAACCTACCATGTTCAACGATTATAATAAGGAATATAGAGGTACAGATAAGAATGTGTATGGTGACCCGGGTTTTACTAATTATACTGTATTCTCACTGTGGGATACGTATCGTGCAGCTCATCCGTTGTATACATTGATACAACCGGGACGTGTCCCCGATTTTATTAATTCAATGTTGGCTATTTATGAACAGCAAGAACGTTTACCGGTGTGGCATTTGTATGGCTCAGATACAAATGAAATGATTGGTATTCAGTCAGTTCCTGTTATAGCAGATGCTATATTGAAGAATGTGAAAGGGTTCAATTACGAACGAGCTTATCAGGCAATGAAGGCTTCAATGATGTCTGATTATAAGGGATTATCGTATGTGACAAAGCTTGAATACATTCCTGCAGATAAAGAGAAAGAATCAGTGGCCAAGGGGTTGGAATATGCTATTGCTGATTGGGGAGTAGCACAGGTAGCTCAAAAGCTGGGTAAGGTGGAAGATTATGAATATTTTTCAAAACGTGCCTTGGCTTATCGAAAATATTGGGATGGGGAGACACATTTTTTCAGAGGTAAAAATCAGGATGGCTCTTGGCTTACCCCGTTTAACCCAGTTCATTCAACTCACCGGAATGATGCTTATTGTGAAGGAAACGGCTGGCAATATACCTGGCTGGTACCTCATGATGTGGAAGGCTTGATTTCTTTGTTTGGCGGTGAGGATGCATTTGTTTCAAAATTGGATAGTTTGTTTTTAGTTAATGCCGATTTGGGTGATGAGGCTTCTCCTGATATTTCCGGTCTGATCGGGCAATATGCACATGGTAATGAACCTGGGCACCATACAGTATATCTTTATGCATATGCCGGTCTGCAATGGAAAACAGCAGAGAAGGTAGATTATATCTTGTCACGAATGTATAGTGATTTACCGGATGGTTTACAGGGGAATGAGGATTGTGGGCAGATGTCTTCCTGGTATGTATTTTCTGCATTAGGTTTTTATCCGGTCAATCCTTCTAATGGAATCTATGTTTTCGGTAGGCCGATTTTTGACAAGGTTACTTTGAAATTACCAGAAAATAAGATATTTGAAATAAGTACGATAAACAATTCAAGGGAGAATAAATATATCCAGTCTATTAAGTTGAACGATCTACCGTATAATAAATCTTATATCTCTCATGCCGATATAATGAATGGTGGAACATTAGTTATTACAATGGGAAATGAACCGAATAAGGGATTTGGGGCGGATATGGATTGCCGTCCGAAATCCACTATAAAATAAGTGTATTATTAATAATTAAATTTTTAGTATTATGAAAAAGAATGATTACAAAAAAATTGTTGTATCCTGTTTTTGCAGTATGATGCTGGTTTCAGGTGTTTTGGCACAGGAAAGTGAAAACTTATATGCTGGAGGTAGTGGGAAAAAAGCAGACCCTTATTTAATAGAAACACCTGCTCAATTTGATGCCATACGCGAGAATCGTAGTGCTTATTTTAAATTGATGGCTGATTTGGATTTTGCCTCTTATGAAAAGGAAGGGGGCTGGTGGCCATTAGCCGAATGGGGAAGCGGTGATGGTTCGGATGCTCGTTTTGGTGGTACATTTGATGGTAACGGATATAAGATATCTAATTTGATGGCCAAACATGGTGATGATACCGGTGCACATGATATGAGTGTTTTTGGTGTTGTCGACGGTGGTACAATTAAAAATCTATTGCTTGAAAATGTGACGGTTGTTGGTGGCGGACGTTTAGGCATTGTGTCGGGATTTACTCGTAATGCTACGTTTGAGCAAATAGGAATTATCAACAGTTCTTGCTCGAATATTGGAACCGGTTCTAATTCCGGTGGACTCGCTGGACCATGTGCAGGTACTACTGTAATCACTAACTGTTATACAATTGATTGCAATGTAATGGCTAAATCTACAGATGGTGAGACCGGAGATGCCGTTGGTGGAATAGTAAGTTCTGGGAATGCTACAGTAATGTATTGTTATTCGACTTCTACTATTGAAGGTAAAACAAATGTCGGAGGTATTGTCGGTGCTAATGATGGAGCTACGGTTACTTCTTGTTTGTCTTTAAACAAAGATATTAAAGGGGAGGTTGAAGTGACTCACCGGATTGTGGGTAAGAGAAATGGTGGAGATGTTTCTGACAATTATGCACACTCTTCAGTTTTGTTGAATGGTCAATCTGTGACAGAAGGAACCGGAGCTGATACTGATAATGGAGAAACAGTAGAGGAATTGACAGAAGAATTTTATGTAGATGATTTGGGTTGGGATTTTGATGAGGTATGGAAAATAGATTCGAATATTTCTCCTTATCCGATATTTAAATGGCAGACAAAAACAACTGGAATTGAATATATTAAAAAGGCTACTTATAACGTTTATGTGACTACGGAAGGTATTCGGGCAGAAGGTCTGAATGGAAATGAAATGATTTATGTTTATACAACGAATGGTGTATTGGTGGCTAAACAGATAGCTGAAAATACAACAGAAGATATTTCTTTGACAGAAAAAGGTATTTATGTAGTCAATGTTATTTCAAACGAAGCTTCTCAGGCATTTAAAGTTGTGAAATAAATCAAAGTAGGAGGGGATACGCTCAGTCGGTCCCTTCTTTTCTATCTCTTTTAATTTTTTTAATTTAGAATTGCTTGTTAAAGTGATGGCTGAATAACAATAATCTAATAGGACGTATGAAAAAAAAGACAATTTCTTTACATGAAAAAGCTGTTTCAATGCTTTCTCACTACTCTCATTCTTTTCTGCTTTTGTTCTTTGTTGTGGTGAGTTGTGCTACAGCTTTAGCGGGAAATGATCAGCAGCAGAAGATTTCCGGGGTTGTGAGAGATCAGGCGGGTGATCCTTTACCAGGGGTTAATATCGTATTGGTAGGAACAGATACAGGTACGATAACTGATATAGATGGTGCTTTTAGCTTGAATGTATCCAGTGACAAAGCAGTATTAAAATTCTCATTGATTGGTTTCGCTTCAAAAGATGTTGCTCTGAAGGGGAAAACTGTGGTAAATGTAACTTTAAGTGAAGATACTCAGATGATAGATGAAGTGGTAGTAGTAGGTTATGGTACACAGAAAAAAGCAACTTTAACAGGCGCTATCAGTACGGTAGGTACAGATGAACTGACAGCTACTCCAACTTCGAATGTTCAGAATATGCTGACTGGTAAATTGCCGGGCGTACGTATTCAGCAACGTACAGGAGAGCCAGGCAGTTATGATGCTAAAATGGATATTCGTGGTCTGGGTACTCCTTTGATAGTCATTGATGGGATAGTGAGAGAAGTCTCTGATTTTCAACGGTTGGAAGCTAATGATATTGAGAGTGTGTCTGTATTGAAAGATGCATCTGCTGCCATTTATGGTATGCGGGCATCAAATGGTGTATTATTAGTGACAACCCGTAAAGGAGAAAACGGTAAAACCAGAATTGATTATACCGGGAGTTTTGGCTTTCAGAATCCTTCCGGTCTGCCGGATGTTTTAAATGCTTCTCAATATGCTGAACTTGTTCGTGAAGCAGATAAAAATATGGGCAGAGGTATTAATACTACTTTCACAGAGGAAGATGTAGAACGTTTTCGCCGGGAAGGAGCTACAGATTGGTATGATTTGACTATGAAAAATTTGGTTCCACAAACACATCACAATATAACAGCAAGTGGAAGCGGAGAGCGTGCACAGTATTTTCTTTCTTTTGGTTACTATGGAGAAGACGGCATTTGGAAAACAGGCGATTTGAATTATCATCGTTATAATATTCGTTCTAATCTGGGGTTTGATGTTACAAAAAATCTGAAAGCGGAAATGTTGGTAAGTGTAATGTCCGATGAAAAAAATCAACCTTATAAGGATACCTGGGAACAATTTAAAGCTATTTGGATGCTTAAGCCTACGGAAACTCCATATGCTAATAATAATGAGAATTTTCCAAATGACGTGATGTATGGCCTGAATCCGCTTATGATCACAGATGCCGATCAATCTGGTTATAAACGTAAGGTGAACCGGACCCTAAATACTACATTTTCATTGACTTACAATGCTCCTTTTTTGAAAGGATTAAGTGCTAAGTTCTTGTATGGTTTTGATTATAAGAACTCTCAACAGAAAGAATTCCAGAAACAATATACTTTATATAAATATGATAAAGAAAAGGATGTTTATAATTCTCAAATTTACTCATCTCCTTCTTCTATTTATAGAAAGTCATGGGAAGGTACACAAAATCAATTACAGGCATCTCTGAATTATGAGCGTCTTTTTGCAGAGAAACACAATCTTAAAGTACTATTTTTATACGAACAAAGTGCAAAGGAAGAGGATAATCTGTGGGCAAAAAGAAACTTCGAGATGGATGCTGTAGATGAACTTTTTGCAGGTTCTGAGGAAAAGCAAATCGGTAATGCAGATGCCGGTCAGATTTATCGTGTAACAAATATGGGTATAGTTGGACGTATCAATTATGATTATCAATCTAAATACTTGGCAGAAGTTAGCTTTCGTTATGACGGTTCTTCCAAGTTTGCTAAGGGGCATCGTTGGGGATTTTTCCCGTCGGCGTCTGTTGGATATCGAATTTCTGAGGAAAAATTTATTAAAGAACTTGATGAACTATCCTTTATCACGAATTGGAAGTTAAGAGCATCTTATGGTGTTATGGGTGATGATGGTTCCTCATCCTATCAATATTTGTCTGGATATGATTATCCGGGAGCGAGTTATGTGTTTGGTAATGTTGTCAATAAAGGCTTAGGATTCAGAGGAATTCCAAATGAATTGATAACTTGGTATAAATCAAAAACATTGAATGTTGGTACCGACCTTGAACTTTGGGATGGATTACTTTCAGCACAGGTAGATTTTTTCTGGAGATACAGAGATGGTTTGCTTGCAAAAAGAAGTGGTGAAATCCCCGGAACTTTAGGAGCCGAATTACCTGAAGAAAACATGAATCAGGATTTATATAAAGGTTTTGAAATAGTATTGGGGCATCGCAATAGAATTAATGATTTTAATTATTCTGTAAATTTAAATTTTGCATTGACTCGTCGTCTGAACAGACGTTTGCAGGAAGGAGATGCTGTGAATTCTTATGATCGATGGAGAAATAAGTATTCAAACCGTTATGCTGATATGGGATGGACTTATGGTTCTAATGGACAGTTTACTTCGATGGACGACATTTGGCATTCTCCTATTCAGGATGGTCAGGGTGGTGCTACCCAATTGCCGGGTGACTGGAAATATGAAGACTGGAATGGAGATGGAATTATCGATGGTAACGATGTTTATCCGAATACATACGAGCACTCCAATGATAACGGAAATCCCAAAATGACATTTGGAGCTACTATTACTGCTGCCTGGAAAGGGTTTGATGTGAACTTATTATTTCAGGGTGGCGGTGGATTTAATGTAATCTATTTTGAGCAATTGCAATACCCGTTGTGCTTTAGTGGAAATGGGTTGGCACATTTTTATGACAGATATCATCAGGACGAAAACGGAAACTGGATTTCCGGGAAATGGCCGACAACCCGTGATGCCGGATCTTATGGAACAAATTATGCAAGATGTAAACAGACTACGTATGATGCTTCTTATTTACGATTGAAGAGTGTGGAAATTGGCTATACAATACCACAGAATTTTACACGTAAATTTAGGGTAGATCGTTTGAGGATATTTGCAAGCGGATATAATTTATTTACATTATCTAATCTGGATTTTGTCGATCCCGAGCATCCGGAAGGGACTTATGGATATCTGTATCCAATTATGAGAAACTTTAACTTTGGATTGAATTTAGCATTCTAATTTGAAATACTATGAAAATAAATAAAATATTAGTATCAGTATTGGTGATGGCAACATCATTTTGTTCTTGTGATTATCTGGATGTACCACCAATTAATATTATACAAGATGATGCGATTTTTAAATCAGAATCGGGAATAAAGTCTTATATGACTACTCTTTACTATGATTTGCCGATAGAGGATTTTCGTTATACACAACAAGGATTCAACGTAGTAGGTAAAGGGCAAGGGCGTCTACCGAATGTTTCGGGGGAGGCCATGTGTAGTTCCAGTGATGATATTGCTACTATTGGTGATGGAACCTGGTGGGGCTGTTGGGATTATGGGAAAGTTCGTCGAGTGAATTACTTCTTGCAGAAATTTCCGGCATATAAATCTAATTTTCAGAATACGATTCTTGCTGATGCATGGTTGGGAGAGGCTTATTTTATCAGGGCTTACTACTATTTTGCGATGGTAAAAAGATATGGTGGAGTACCTATACTGAAAGAACCACAAGAGTATATCGGTGATATTGAATCGTTAAAGGTTCCGAGAAACACGGAAAAAGATTGTTATGATTTTATTGCAGAAGATTTAGACGAAGCTATTCGTTTGCTACCTGATAATGAAGAACTTTTGGGAAAAGGACGTGTCACTAAATATGCTGCTTTGGCATTAAAATCTCGCGCTATGCTGTATGCCGGTAGTATTGCACGGTATGGAAACATTGATTTGAATGGTTTGGTCGGTATTGATAAAGCATTGGCAAATAATTATTTTGAATTGGCTTATAATGCTGTAAAAGAACTTGAAAAATCAAAGAAATTTTCATTGTATCAAAAGAATTCGGACAAAGAGAAGAATTTTGCAGAGTTATTCCTTGCCGAAGATAGTCCTGAAAATATTTTCTGTAAATATTTCCAACGTAATACAAATGCACATGGTTGGGATGTTTATTTTGTTCCTTATCAATACCGTGGTGATGGGTATTCTTCTAATATGAATCCTACACTGGAATTTGTTGAAATGTTTGAGCGCAAAGATGGTACTTCTGCAAATTTTGCAGAAAGGGCGAGAGATTCCTATTTTGATGATCCTTCTGATTTGTTTAAAGATATGGATGCTCGTTTTGGTGGTTCTATCATTTATCCGAATGCATATTTCAAAGGTGAACTTTGTTCTATTCAGAAGGGATTGATAATAGAAGATGGGACCAAAAAAGAGAATGCTACAAATTATGAGAATGCTGTTTATACAGCTAAGGACGGAAAGGTTTATCATATTGTAGGGAAAAGTGGATGCGGAAATTATTCTGGTAATATGACCGGTTTCTTTATGCGTAAGTACCTGAATGAAAGTATGCCGCAACCTGAAGTAGTTGAAAATTACTCTGAACAACATTGGATTGAATTCAGATATGCAGAAGCTCTTTTGAATGGTGTTGAGGCGGCAGTAGAAATGGGACAACATTTGGATGATGCCCTGCTCTGGATAAATGATATCCGTAAACGTGCTGATATCAAATTACTTGCTCAGGATGATTTGACAGTTGACAGGGTTAGACACGAGCGTAGAATTGAGTTAGCTTTCGAGAATCATACTTACTGGGATTTAAGACGCTGGAGAATTGCTGATAAAGAGATTGAAGCTAAGCAGTATACAGCTTTGTATCCATATTTCGATATTAACAAACAGAAATATGTATATGAAGAAGCCAATGCCAATAAATACTACTATACATTCCACACAAAAATGTATTATGAGAGAATTCCTGACGGGGAAATTGCTAAGAATGAGAAATTGATACAAAATCCGTATTATAATTAAAAACGTAATAGAATATGAAAAAGTTATATTATATATTTGGTTTGTCTGCATTGCTCTTTTCTTCCTGTGGATACTTTGAATATGATAATTATGAAGCTCCGAATTCCGGTTTGGAAGGAACCGTTGTTGACCGTAAAACAAACGAACCTTTGCAGGCAGAAGCTGCTAATAGCTATAAAGTTGAATATTATGAATTAAGTTGGGAAGAGGCGGGGCATGCCAATACTCAATCTCAGTTTTTTTGGGGAAAAGATGATGGTACTTTTTTGAATACAAAGATTTTTGCCGGAAAATATCGGGTTACTTTGAAAGAAGGAGCATTTTATGCTCCCGAACCGGAGATTGTGTATTTGGAAAAGAAGCGCCTGACCCGGTTAGATTATTCTGTGATACCTTATGCACGTGTGAATATAGATGAAATAACTCTGGTTGGTAGTAAACAGAATAACTTGGAAATTAAGTATACGATTGAAGATACAGAAAAGGAAATCAATACGGAAGGATTGGACGAAGGTTTATATACTTTGAGTGAAGCCCAAGTTTTTATTTCTAGCAAATCTCCGAATGTGGGAATGAATAATTCGGAAACCAAATATACTATAAAGGCTAAAAAAGAGTTTGAACGTGGCGATTATGAACCTGGAATACCTTTCCAAGTGGTAGAAAAGAATGTAAAGAAATTGAATCCGGGGAAATATTGGGTACGTATTGGAGTACGTACTGCTAATCCTCAAAAACGATATAATTTTAGTCCGATAAAGGAAATTGTTGTTCCGGCAGAAAGTACTGAAAATTAAAAATTATAAAATATGAATATAAAGTATGCTATAATATTGGCATTTGGTTTGAGTAGCACTGTGGCAGTAATGTCACAGTCTGCTCCTCTAACAGAAGAGGATATTGATTCTCCTTCGGAGAATGCAATAGTTCTGCCAATGGAAGAGGCAAAAGTATCAGTAATTTATGATCCCAAGAACTCGGTATCTTTCACGGATGAAGGTGTAAAAGGTACAAGTGATGGTTTGACATTAGATTTGGGGGAGATAGATTTCGGCTCGGGAGACTATAGTAGTATTTGGGTTGAGATGGCCAATATTATGAAACCAACTGGACAGACCGGATTCGATTTTTATTTGGATGATATGCTTTTAGAACCTAAAACAGATTTCAAAATTGCTCAGGAACTTCCTCATCTCGATTCTTATGAATCCGATAAACAACCTCAGACAGGTCTTTTTTTCAAAAATAAGAATGTACCTTTAAATCAGATTTCGGTGTTTAATGTTAGCGGAGATGATAGTTATGGTAAAATAACCGCGGCAGTTGCTCAAGGTGTGTTGAATCAGAGTAATGCCGAAGTTTACTTGGTATATGAAGGTCATCATCAGACACAGTTCGAAGATGTTTATGGGAAACAAGGAGAAACATGGAATCTCTTGCGTGGAGATTATTCAAAAGAAAAATATGCAGGATTGGCTACACTTGTTGATAAGTACAAAGATCGTTTTAAAAAAATGGTTCTTTGGGATCCGGATAAGGAATGGACTTGGTGTTTAGCACAAATGATCTGTGCTCAGCAAAAAGGGATTCCGGTGACTAAGGAGATAAAGGACTTTTTTAATAATGAACTGAATTGGAACATAGAATGTGAAGATATTACCGGTAAATGGGCTACTAAATTGGAGGCTTATCAATGGGCTATTGATAATTTGGCTGAAGGATGTCATAAGACTCTAAGTTTTTCTGCTGGTTTACGTAGTGATTATATAACCAACCCCTGGAAAATCTATGATTATGCAGTAGCCTCTAAAGGGTTTGTATTCTTTTTGAAAGATTCGGAACCTGATGAATTTGCCATGATCCAAAAGATTTGTAAGAAAATGAATTATCAACCGGGTTCTTCTACAATGGGGTATGGTGCCGGGAAAGATGGAGATGCTCTGAATAATGCAACCAATCCCCATAATGTGGGATTTATGGTCAGTGATTATTACGCAAACGGGAGCTTTTGGTGTTCGTTCCCACGAAAAGCATTTCAACAGCGCAAGGGGCAGGCTGTAGAAGCATTACCCGGTAAAATCTATGTAAGCCTTATATGGAGTGACGGAGATAATGTGCAGTTTGACTCTAATCAGATGTACAATATGTTTAAGAATGCCAGATGTAGGGGAAAGGTCCCGGTAGGTATGACAATGGCTGCATCTTTGCAGGAGTTGAATCCTGTTTTATTGGAGTATTTTTATAAGAATCTGACTCCGAATGATGAATTAGTGGCAGGACCTTCCGGATTTCAGTTTATTTATGGTGATAAATATAATGAAAATAATTATGAAAAATGGTTGGATATAAATCAAAAATGGATGGACACGGCCGGTTTTCATACAGCTTGTTTGTGGAATACAACCAATAAAGAACGTTTTGGTAGATATATGAAGACCTGTGGCTTGCAGGGTGTTTTTGATGGTTTTGAAAATAATAAAGAACGTTATGAAGTTGGCAAAGACGACGAAGGCATTGTTTGTATTCTGCAAGGAGCACATTGCTGGGAAGAGGGCGATGTATATAAAGATTTGATAAGTGTAAAGCCCAATGGGCAAAAGCCTGTCTTCCGGAATGTTTATCTGATTGCGGCCAATTATGGTGGAGCAGAAGGGTATGAACGGTTAATTCGTGAATTACAGCGTGTTGAAAGTTATTTGCCGAATACTTATGAATTTTTATTACCAATGGATCTTTGTGCTACATTAAAAGAATATATTGAAAAAAATGGAGGAGGCAAACATGAATAAATTCTTTCTGTTTTTAGTTCTGCCTTTATTCATTATTGTAACGTCTACGTATGCCGGTAATATTCGTATTCCGGCCAAGGGGGGAGGACTTTATCAGGTCGTTATCGTAGATAAGGGGGCAGAAGGAGCTAAGTATGATGGAAAGACCGAATCTATAATTAACACTAGTTCGGGAACGCGAATACGTATCAGAGATATTGATTTTGGTAATGCAAGATATGGTTTGTATAATCAGTTTATGATTGAATATACCAATCCTGAATATTGTGAAGATGGTTTCTTTGATATTTATATAGAAGATACTGCAGTTCCTGTAGCATCTATACCTGTGGAACAAACCAAAGAAGGAGAATATAAAGAAGTATCTGCTTCATTAAATGTGAATATTACCGGTTCTCATGCAGTATATGTCCGGTGGAGGAACCATTCAGCTTGTCTAAAAACGTTTGGTGCAAATGAATTGGTTCCTTTTACAAGTGTAGAACTGGTTCGTACAGGGTCTTTGATGAAATATAAATTTAGTAAAGGAACTTTTGGAGTACTGTCTGGTAAACACCGTCTGAAAATGGTTTGGCGTGGAAATAATGCAATTGTAGCTAATGTTTATTTGGATAAAAGTAATATAACTTCTGTTGTGAACGTAGAGGAGGAAAATCTATCTGTTTTTAGTGATAAATTCGGTTTTAGAATAAATGCTGCAACACCGATAGGTAAAGTTGAGGTTTATTCATCAGAAGGATTAAAAGTGGAAGAATTGCTGTCTACTGATTATTCAGAGTTCGTATCTGTTACTCCCGGATTTTACATTGTTCGGATAACAAGAGATAATGGAGAAATAATTGTGAAGAAAATATTAGTGACAGAATGACCAAACGAAAAACATTACCATGAAACAAAATATTTTGCTTTTGCTATTAAGTTTTTTATCTTTTTTTGTGGAAGCCGGGAATAAAAAGGAAATACCAACTTCTAATTTAAGAGCTTCTGCCTATCCTTTGATTACAATCGATCCTTATATCTCAGCTTGGTCACATACTGATGAATTATATGAAGATGATGTCAGGCATTGGACAGGAACAGAACATCCTTTGGTAGGTGTTTTAAGGGTAGATGGTAAATGCTATCGTTTTATGGGAAAAGATAAACAGACTTTAAGAGCAATATTGAAAGATGCCCGTGACGAAGAATGGCAAGCCAAATATACGAATATATTACCTTATGCCGATTGGTATAAAAAAGAATATAATGATGCAGAATGGCAGGAAGGTATAGGAGCATTTGGAAGTGCTGATATGCCTAATGTTAAAACCGGATGGAATCAGGGCGACATTTGGATACGTCGGAGGTTTTCGATTGATAATAAGAATGTCACAAAGAAAAAGTTATATCTGGTTTATTCACATGATGATATTTTTGAGCTGTATCTGAATGGACAAATGTTGGTGAGTACAGGGTATAGTTGGAAAAATTATGTGATACAACCTTTGGATGCAGAACAAGTGAAATCTCTGATGCCAGAAGATAATCTTATTGCAGCTCATTGCCACAATACAAAGGGAGGAGCTTATGTTGATTTTGGTCTTTTTACCGAGGATGAAATAGGGTCTTTTTTCAGTATGGAGGCCGAACAAATAAAGGTGAATGTATTACCTACCCAAACTTATTATTCTTTTTATTGTGGTCCGGTACAATTAAATCTGAAATTTACGAGTCCACTGGTTCTGAATGATTTGGATTTATTGAGTAGTCCGGTGAATTATATTAGTTATGAAGTACAGTCGTTAGATAAACATACACATGATGTACAGATTTATTTCTCTGTAACTCCCCAATGGGCTGTTAACAGTCTGGAACAGGAGGTAAGTGTGGAGAGTTATCAATCTTCTGGTATTCGTATTTTAAAAACGGGCACTTTAGAGCAGAATGTTTTAGGTAAAAGCGGGGATATTATTTGTATAGACTGGGGATACTTCTATCTGGCAGGTAAACAATCGGAATTTTCTGAAATATCTATGGGAGCTCCAGATTTTATTCAAGGGAGTTTTGTTGAAAAAGGAATACTACCAGATATTAAAACTACTCGAACATCTGTACGCTTAGACAGGGAAGAAATACTTTTGGCATATAGCGAGAATTTGGGTAGTGTAAAGAATCAAAAAGCAGAAGGATATCTGATGATTGGCTATGATGATATTGCTTCCATACAATACTTTGGTAAAAATCTGAAAGCATATTGGAAGAAAAAATATCCAATGATGGAGGCTGCATTGGCTGATGCCCGGAAGAATTATGCAAAAACAATACAGAAATGTGATGCATGGGATCGTAAAGTAATGGAAGACGCTGTTGAAGCTGGCGGACAACAGTATGCTGAACTATGTGCTGTCTCTTATTGCCAGGCAGTAGCTGCCCATAAATTAGTTTCGGGCCCTGATGATGAATTATTTTTCTTTTCCAAAGAGAATAACAGCAATGGGTCTATCGGTACAGTGGATGTGACATATCCTTCTTGTCCTGTTTTTATCCGATATAATACGGAAATAATGAAAGCTATGCTGAATTTTATTTTCGATTATAGTGAGTCCGGTCGTTGGACAAAACCTTTTGCTGCACATGATATTGGCACATATCCATTAGCAAACGGACAAACTTATCAGGAGGATATGCCTGTGGAAGAGACAGGGAATATGTTGATAATGACAACCGCAATTGCCATTGCCGATGGGAACGCAGACTATGCAGCAAAACATTGGGAAACATTGACCATTTGGAGTAACTATCTGGCAGAAGAGGGATTGGATCCGGAGAATCAGTTGTGTACCGAAGATTTTGCGGGTCATCTGGCACATAATGCAAATTTGTCGGCTAAGGCTATTATGGCTATTGCAGGTTATGGTCGCCTGGCTGAAATGTTGAATAAACCGGAGGCTAAAAAATATACCGAAATGGCTAAAAAAATGGCCGTTGAATGGGAGCAGAAAGCTAACGATGGAGATCATTATCGGTTGTCATTTGATAAACCGGATACTTGGAGTCAGAAGTATAATTTTGTGTGGGACAAAACTTTGGGGTTAAATATATTGCCGGATGAGATAATGAAGAAAGAAGTTGCTTTCTATTTAAAAAATCAGAATAAATACGGATTACCTTTAGATTATCGTTTCACGTGGGGAAAAACAGACGATACGGTATGGAGTGCTACCATGGCTGATTCGGAAAGTGATTTTCAGGAATTGATACGCCCGCTTTGGAAATATGTGAATGAAACTTCCTCAAGAGTCCCTTTAGGCGATTGGTATGAAACGTTGAATGCTGATTATATTAATTTTCGTGCACGCTCGGTTGTCGGAGGTGTTTTTATGAAATCACTGGATTGTTATCTAAGGAATACAAGGAAATAAAGTATGAAAACATGGATAAATAAAATAGTACAGCTTGGAGGTTTGATCACTTTGCTGTCCTGCAATCAGCCTGTCGATGTAGTAACAATTGATTTGTCACGTGAAGAGGCAGCGATCCCTTCTTCATTATATGGCATCTTCTTTGAAGAAATCACTCATTCTGGCGATGGAGGTTTATATGCGGAAATGATAAGGAATCGTGGCTTTGAAGATGGAACTTTACCTTCTGGTACGATATTGAAAGAGGGGAGAGCCGTTGCAAAACCCTTGCATTGTTATTCCAATGATTCCATCAATCATTTTAGTATTGTATGGGGTGATTCACTTTTTATGGAAGGATGGGAAGTGAAGTGCGTTTCCGGTACAACTACCCCTTCTTATAAAATAACGGAGGATAGACCTTTGAATAGTGCTACTCCCCACTCCTTATTTATAAATTTGGATGAATCGGAATCTGATGTACTGGTTATTAATACCGGTTATTGGGGGATAGCTGTTACTAAAGGACAAAAGTATAATTTTCAGTTTCATTTGTTTACGAAAGAATTGGAAAATGCTGTTGTGAAAGCTGTCCTTCTGGATAGTGAGGAACAAATTGTAGCTTCTAAGGATTTTCAGGTGGGAAAAGTTGGTTCCTGGAATCGTTATGAAGGAACTTTTGTTGTCGATACAACAGCAAACGATCTTCGTTTTGCCTTATTGTTGCCTCATAGAGGGAAAGTATACATTGATTTTGTATCTATGTTTCCTGAGAATACTTTTCGTGGGCATAAGAATGGGTTGAGAGAAGATGTTGCCCAAATGCTTGAAGCATTGCATCCCGATTTTGTTCGTTGGCCGGGTGGATGTATAGTCGAAGGTTTAACAATGGATAACCGCGTCAAATGGAAAGAAACGATAGGAGATATCATCAAGCGCCCGGGAGAATATAACTTGTGGGGCTATCGCAGTACGTATGGGTTCGGGTATCATGAGTTTTTGCAGTTCTGTGAAGATATTAATGCCAAAGGTATGTTTGTTTGCAATGCCGGTATGTCTTGTCTGTTTCGGAATGGAGATTACTGGGAGGGAGAGAAGCAGATAAATGATTTGATTCAGGAAGCTTTGGATGCTATTGAGTATGCGTTAGGTGACACTACCACTGTTTACGGAAAAAAGAGAGCAGAGAATGGACATGCGAAACCTTTTCCATTAAAGTATGTAGAGGTAGGAAACGAAAATATAGGCCTTCGTTATGTGGAAAACTATAATCGCTTTTATAAAGCAATCAAAGAAAAATATCCTCAGATAGAGGTCATATGCGCACTCATGTTCAGCCCTTATATTCAGGATGCAGAGAAAATAGAGATATTAGATCCACATTATTATGAAACGGCCGGTTGGTTCTATAATAATGCAGATGTTTATGATAAATTACCCGATGATACTCCGTATAAAATCTATGTAGGAGAATATGCAGCTATCGGTAGGCCTTCTCTCTATTCATCTTTGGCAGAAGCAGCTTATCTGACAGGAGTGGAAAGGAATGCGGATAAAGTTCAAATGGTGTCTTATGCCCCACTGATTGAGAATGCAGCCCACGGAAGAGATCATTTGCTGGTGTTGAAAAATGATTCTGTTTATGGCCGTACTAATTATTATGTATTGAAAATGTTTTCCGAGAATCGTCCGGATGTGAATCTGCATACGGATTTGAAACTTGCTTTTCCTGAATCGTCATTCCGGACGAAAGGATTCATTGGTTTGGGAACAAATAATACAGAAGTTCAATTTAAAGACCTGAAAATTATTGTAAACGGTGAAGATATGTATACTTCCGGATGGGACGATTTTGTGAATAAATGGAATATTATTCGTGGAGATTGGAAAACACAGGGAGATCTTTTGCTTCAGAGTCAGAAGGGAATAGATGCTTTTGCAATTCTTAAAAACAGGGAGTTTGAAGATTGTACAATTGAATTAAAAGCTAAAAAAATATCCGGAACGGAAGGATTCAGAATTGTGTTTGGTGGAACTGATCCTAATAATTATTTTATGGCGGATATGGGAAGTCATACCAATGAGTCGGTTATTTTTCGTGAGGTGAATGATGAAGGCTCTATCTCTTTATTTGATTATCGTAATACTACGTCTATCAAGGCGCATCAGTGGTATACGGTAAGAATCGAAATCGAAGGTGCTCATTGGAAATGTTTTCTTAATGATGAACTACAATATGAATATACTTATGCTCCTAAGAAGAAACATTATGTTGTATCGGGTTATGACAGAGAGCGGAATGAAGTTATTGTTAAATTGGTAAATGCAGAGACCGAGAACTGGAAAGTTAGATTGCAACTGGATAATGCGAGGGATATAGCTTCGAAAGGAACTAAAATCGTATTAGGAGCAGACGACAGATTTGAAGAGAATAGTTTTAGTGATCCGTTGAAGGTTGTTCCTAAAGTTTCCGAACTGTTAGGAGTTGGTAGTACATTTAATGTGAATTGTCAGGCCAATTCGCTAACTATATTGAGAATACCGTGTGAAAATAAATAATAAATCAAATAGTAATGAATAAATATTTTAAAATATTAGTTGCATTTTTATTAGTTGTAAACACAGGTTTTGCCAAAGATAAAATTGGTGTTTATGATTTGCGTTATACACTTCAAACTGATTTGAAAACTTTGGAAGGACTTAACGTGGCTTGGGATGATGTTCATGCTGTATCTACTCTGCAAGGAATAGTAAATAGAGAAACTCCTCGTTTATATGTTTATTTTGTGATGGAAGGTACAAATGATATTGATGCTTATTGGTGGAATAAATATGCTCGGAAAGGAGAGTGGTTATATGGGCGTGACACACAAAAGTTCCAAACGATGGAAGAGGTGTTCACTGCATATGCATCTTATATTAATGGAGTGGTGGTATATGATGGACATGTACCGTCTACCAGTAATGTTGCTTCATCTGTAGCAGGTATCGAAAATTTGGTAGCTATTCGTTATGATGTCACTCCGGGAAGTTTATATAGCCGTTTAATATTAAACGGTCCTAAACTTCCAGTGAAAATCTGGTTACTGAATCCGGATGGAACCTCTATGTTTACCGGTAAAAAAGGAACTAAAATTCCAGATACAGAACGTATGTCTACCGGATCCTTGAAAAATGATCCTTATGTATGGTTTATAGAAAAATATATGAAAACCGGTAAATGCAATACGGAATTTGCGGCTTATTATATTGATCAATATTGGAAACAAAAACCTTTTGCCACCGTAAGAAATCATCATACTTTGAGTAATCATGATTTTTTTGTCAGTAAGAAGGCTTTTTTCTTCGATTTATCTCCCTGGGGAGATGAACCTGCTACTGACGAACCGGCTCAACCGATAGGTGCAGATTTGAATACATTAAAAGAAATGCTGTTGTTAGCTTACCAACAGAATAAAAATGAAAGGATGTGTTATATCGGAGGTTTCCCTTCCTGGGCTTATAAATATACAATGCATGCTTCGGGTATTCATGACGATGTTCCCACTGAATGGGAATTCAGCCGTGTTATCAGTGCTTACAATGCCTTTAAGGATGCAGATGCCATTGGGTATGGAGCTTTGGCGAATGCTTCTTTTTGGCAACACTTTCCTACAAAAAAGAAATATGCTCAAGATTGGATTTCTCGTAAAGAACTACAAAAAAGAGGATTACTGACAGCAGATGGTAAAGTAAACGTGGACGGCAGGAATTTTATTATCTTTTATGTCGGCGATTATGATGCTTCCGCATGGATATCACAACGTACACCTTCTATTTGGGATGATCCTAACCGGGGGAAATTACCATTGATGTGGTGTATCAGTCCTGTATTGGCCGAACGTGTACCGCATATTATGCATAACTTCCGCACAACGGCTACCCCAAATGATTATTTTGCTTCGGCCGATAACGGTGCGGGATATATAATGCCGGGTATGTTGCAAGAACCTCGTGGATTGTCAGGACTTCCGTCTGGTCTGGAGGTATGGGGCAGGCATTGTAAGAAGTATTATGAGAAGTGGGGGTTATCCGTAACCGGTTTTGTTATCGACGGACAGGCTCCGGGATTGAATAAAGAGGGTTTGGACTGTTATGCTTCTTTTAGTCCGAATGGCATTGTACCTCAGAAGGTCGTAACTGCCTCATTGCATGGTAATATGCCTGTAATTCGTGCCGATTTGGATATAAATGACGATGATCCTAAAGTTGCTGCCGCAAGAATCGTGAAACGTGTGAAGGAACGTTCGGCATTACCTTTTCATTGGTTTCGTAATATTCTGAAGCAACCTACCTGGTATTGTGAAGTGATGGATGAGGTGAAATCACAGGATGAAAACATTGTGTTGTTGGATGCTCCTGCGTTTTTCGAACTGCTGCGTATTTATCTGAAAGAACATGATTCGGTGATAGAGTAAAAATCAGTTTAGGCTTGTATTAAAACAATGCAAAATCTTCTATATAAAGTCTTTGTGTGGAATTTTTTGGCCATTATGTGGAAAAATTGATTGGTTGGATATCGATTGTTATTCGATTTTATTGCACAATTTGTTCAATTGGGAGATTGAATAGAATGTGCAATAAAAAAGAGAAGGCTTGCATTAGCTTTGTCTTTCGAAAAACAATTCATATCAATCATGAAAAACGAATTCAAGTCTTTTCTTTTGGCTGCTGTTTGCAGTCTTGGGCTTGCTTCTGCTTTTGCGCAAGCCCCGACAGTTCATACCATCGGCGATTCTACGATGGAAGAGAAATCAACTGACCCTTCTGTTAATACTAACGGCCAGCGTGGATGGCCTCAGATGCTCCCACAGTTTATGGTTAACGGTGCTACACTGAATAACCGTGCCAAGAGTGGGACAAGTTCTAAAACATTTTATGAAGAGAGCCGCTTCTGGACAACGGTAAAACCACAAATCAAAGAGGGAGATTATGTTGTCATCCAGTTTGGACACAACGATGAGAAGCATGCAGGAGCCGATGGAGAGATCGGAACTTATCCATGGACTACCTATCAGGAGTATTTGAGAAAGTATGTAAATGAAGTTAGAGAATTGGGAGCTAATCCAATTTTGTTTACTCCTATTGTGCGTGGTTATTTCAGTGGAAATAAAATAACGGATAAAGGAGCCCATAACTTAGGAGCAGATGTAATAATGTCTTCCGGCAAAAATCTGGATTATGTAGCTGCCATGAAAGAGGTTGCCCGGGAACTGAATTGTCCATTGGTGGATCATACTGCCCTGACACGTGAAATCTGCGATGAATACGGAGAGGAGAAGGCAGTAGAACTTATATATAATGTAGGAGACGGTACTCATATAGGAGAATATGGAGCTACTCTTTACGCTCGTCTGGCTGTACAAGGCCTGGTGGCAAAGGGATTATTGACAGAGTATTTTAATGCTGATCCGGATGTATTGATTAATCCGACGACTCATAATTTTGGAAAGAGTTATCTGAATGCTGGTTCTGTGTATGCTTTTTCAATCAGTGGTATTGATTTAACGCCGGGTAGTGGTAAAGTAACTATCTCTGCTTCAGAGGGCTTTGTGGTTTCTCTGAATGCTATCGGAGGTTTTGCTTCTGTAGCGGAGATTGGGTATGAAAATGGAAACTTGCCCATGACTTCTGTTTATGTAAAATTCTTGCCAACAGAGAAAGGTGTAAAAAGCGGGACGCTAACTGTGAGTAACGGTACAAGTATTAAAACTGCAACTCTGACTGGTGAGGGAGTCTCTTTTGAGGGAGGAGTAGAAGCTCAGGCCTATTGGCAGTTAAATCAGGATACCAAGGCGGTTGTTACCGGTCCGATATTGGCAGCAGAAGAGGTTTTTAGCCAGATGTATGCTGATCGTTATGCCAAACCGGGTAATCCGACTACCTGGATAGATGGATTGGTAGATCCGGAGACAAAAACACAGCGAAACATTATTGAAGGTGATGACTGGCCGGAGAATGAAATCGATGTGAACTATAGCCGTTATATTGAATTTTCTGTAACTGCCAATGCAGGTACGACTTTCAATATCGACTCTATCGGACTGTATGCCGGTGGTTCCGGTGGCAATGGTATGTGTTTCCGGGTAATGTGTTCTAAGGATCCGGGATTTGGCGAGTATACACTGATAAGTAACCGTCCCTCTAATGTATCCAATACTATGTATCCCATTTCTCTGAAAGAGATTATAGAACTTCAAGGAGAAGAAACACTTTATTTACGTGTATATCCCTGGTATAGCAGTAAATCCAATCGGAAATCAATTTGTCTTTATGGCGTCACAGTGAAAGGAGTTGTAACAGAAGGAGAGATTACCTCTATAAGAACTGTAGACAGTATGAAGAAAGCTTATTGTACTCCGGCGATAACTGCTGACCGAACAACTTTGCATTACGAACTTTCCGAGTCAGGCTTGGTGGATATTACTTTATACAGTATAGGAGGACGTGCTATGCTGAACTATAGTAAGAATCAGGAAACCGGAATTCACACACACGAAATTGATCTGAGAGGATTTTCTGATGGAGTTTATCTTTGTAAGTTAGTTACGGGAACTCAGATGCAAACAATACGTATCGTCAAAAAATGAAATGAGTTTTATGAATAATAAAATAATATATCATGAATAGGAATTTTTTATTAAAAGGCTGTCTGGCTGGAATATTGGGGCTTGCTACACAATTGGTTATAGCTCAAACTTTTGACAATGAAAAAGTTACAGCGACATGGGGAATGTCTGGTGGAGTCAATGAACCATCACAGGCTGTTGTCAGTAATGAACATGCTTTTAGTACAACTGCTTTTGTTTTGGGTGGAGAGATGAACTTCTCCAAACAACAGGAGTATAAAGGGCTTGACGAAAATCTGAGTATGAATACTTATAAGCCAAGCGCTCAAATGAGTGGGGCAACAGATGGGTATGATCTGATTTACTCTATAAAACCAGCTAAAGGATTGACTTTTCAACCGGGACAGATTTCTTTCAAAATGGGTGTATTTGGCACAGGAGGTGGTATGGTGGATGTTTATTTGAAGTACGCCGATGGGACTAAAAAAACGGTGGCAGGTACTATCAAGCCGAATCGTTCCGGAACCTCTGTAAATGCCACTGAATGTACATATGATTTAGGTAGTATGTCGGCAACTGATGAAGAACTATCATTGATTATCAGTGTATATAGCCTGGCAAATAATAAAGAGATAGGTTTCAGTAATGTGATGGTTACAGGTACAGTAAATGGTACAGCCGTAGAAGTTCCGCAATATAATGTAGCAACAAGTATGGAACCGGAGAGTGCAGGCACTGTTAATCAGATGCCGGCAGGCAGTTTGATGGATGAAGATACGAAAGTAACTGTGACAGCTTTTCCAAAGTTTGGTTTTCATTTTGTTAATTGGGTGGATAATAGTGGTAAAGAAGTGTCGGCGGAAAATCCATATTCATTTGTAGTAAAAAGTAATACTTCATTGAAGGCTGTTTTCCGGGAAGTGAACACTTATACATTTTCTACCCGTTGCATCAACGATCTGGAAATGCAGATTGGTTCTGTTACATTGAACCCGGAACCAACTGAAGGGAAGTATGAAGAAGGCGTGATAGTAACTGCTACAGCAAACGAACTTCCAATTGCACGATTTTTGAACTGGGAAGATGATTTTGAAAATTCCAGTGTTACAACAACCGAGCGCAGTGTGACGGTAAAACAAAATACGGAACTTATTGCAAATTATGAGATTCAGGATTTCATTGCCGCTTATAATTCCGATAAAGCAGAGATTTGGGCAAACAAAGGGAATTATCCGTTTGCTGCCGATTATACCTGGGACTTAGAACGTAATGCTACTGCTTCTGTTGTGAAAGTGAATGATGGAAGTTCATTGAACGGTAATTCGAGTGGTACTCCGGTAGTACGTATGCGCAAGGGAGCTGTCATAAGTTCGGTCAATGGTTTGTATATGAACGGATATCGCAGTACGGATGTGGCAATGCAGATTCAGTTTTCGACCAGGAACTTTACAACCGTTCGTTTCACTGCAGCTTTGGTTGCAAAGAATGCCGCAACTGTAAACTGGAAGGTGCTTTATTCTACAGATGGTACTATTTATAAACCTGTTACGAATAATAACGAAGAGTTGATTTATAAATTGGTCAACGGACTGGCTACAAGTGTTGATTTTGAATTGCCGGGTGAGGAAGTTGCTGATAAAGAAATGGTATACATTCGCTTTACCGGTACAGGTGATGAGGTTCTTAATGATAACAATGGTGAATATAACTTCGATAAAGTCGATTCGGAAAGTGGTTTGAATTATACCGACCATAGTGAAACCGGTTTGGGTAATATTTATGTATTTGGCACTCCGGTTGTTGAGGAAGATCATGAGGCACCTGCTATCAAAGCTATTGCTCCGGCAGATAAAGCTACTGGTGTGTCTGCCAGTGGTAAGATTACGATTTCTTATAGTGAACGTATCCAGGCTGGTACAGGAGAAGCTACATTGACTGGAAACGGTAAAACGATTACACTCGAACCGGAATATGGAAGTTCTTCTGTCTCTTTCCGCTATGTAAATTTGGCTTATGCGAGCACATATACTTTGGAACTTCCGGAAGGGTATGTGACTGATCGTTCCGGCAATAAAGCACCAGCTGTCAGCAGTAGTTTCACTGTGATGGAGCGTATTAAACCGGAAGCCCGTCTTTTTAATGCGATAGTAGATCAAAGTCTGGAAGTTAGTGTTATGCCAACCTCTACTGCAATAGGTCAATATAAAACGATTCAGGAAGCTATTGATGCTGTGCCCGTGACTAATAACAAACCCTGGCTTATTTTTATAAAAGCCGGATATTATAATGATTTGAATAACCGGACATTCTCTACCGGGAAATATACCTGGGAAGATCAGAGTGGCAAACTATCTGCTTCGGAAGACAGCCGTATTATAGTGGTAGATCGTCCGTTTGTGCATCTCATTGGTGAAGATGTAAATAAAGTAACGATCGCACAAGACCGTATTGCAGGAAGTAATGCTACTGATAAGAGTCAACCTTGGTATAATGTGGCAGAAGGTGCCACACTGGTAATTAAGTCAAATGACTTCTATGCAGAGAATCTGACGATTGATAATGAGTGGTGGACTAAATATGAAGGGAATGAAACACGTGGTCCGCAAGCATTGTCTCTGTATGTAGAAGCAGATCGTGTAGCTTTCAACAACTGCCGTATCCGTTCTTATCAGGATACATATCTGAGTCCGAAAACAGGAAATACGAATACGGGTAATAATCAACCTCACTATTATGACCGTAACTATTTCCGTAATACTATGATTGAAGGTGCAGTCGATTTTATTTATGGAGGAGGCGATGTCTACTTTGATAATTGTACGCTGAATATTGTACGTGAATCGGGAGGTTACATTGTTGCTCCGTCGCATTATACTGATCTTAAGGACAATCAGGGTAATATTACACAAGTAAGTACGCGTTGGGGATATGTATTCAAAAATACAAAGATTACTGCTCCCGATGGTAAGGAAGATAAAACACAGGTATATTTCGGACGTCCCTGGCACAATGAGCCAAAAACTGTATTTATCGATACGGAGTGCCGTGTGAAGCCATATGATGGTTATTGGTATCCTACAATGGGTGCTGTGCCTGCTCTTTGGGCTGTGTACAATATATGGGACAAGAACGGATATAAAATGAGCGAAACATCTATCGAAGACTATTGGTACGAAAGCAATGGTGAGACGATTCGTGGTAAAGCAAAAAACTTCCTTACAGATGAAGAAGCTGCTTCGTATACGTTAGAAAATGTGCTGAGTGGTGACGGAAGTGATGCTACTACCGGCATATGGAATCCACTACCAATGGTAGAACAAACTGCCAAACCTGTTATTAGTGGGATAGAAGGAACTGCTACATTCGGTTGGACTGCTGATGAATATGCTATCTGCTATGTAATAAATATTAATGGTAAAGTAGCCGGATTTACTACTGAAACCCACTATGAGGCAAATTTGAATGATGTAGTTACTGTTCAGTCTGTTAATGAATACGGTGCATTGAGTGAGGTTTCAGATGAATTTATAGTAGGAAGTATTGGTACTGGTGTTGAAAATACTACTTTGGAAAACAATATTAGTGTAATAGGGGGGAAGGGCACCATTTCTGTACGTGGTATTGAAACAGCAACAGATATCAAGATATACGGTATAAACGGTACTTTGGTACAAAGTCTGGAAGTTCATCGCAATGTATCACTCTCTGTTCCGGCAGGGCAATATATTTTGAAGGCAAATAATTCGGTATCCAAGGTGTTGGTTTACTGATGAATGGTATAGGTCTTCTTGAGGGAGAGAGAGGAAGCATTGAAAAAGATGTTTCCTCTCTCTTTATACTGTAGCCATACTTTTTAGATTAAGCTCTGTATTTCTTTGTACTGCCATCCTATTGGCAAGGTGTTGCCAACAGAATGGCAAAGTGTTGCCAATGGGATGGCAAAGTATTGCCAATAGGGTGGCAAAACAAACAGTTTTACCCTCTTTGTTTTTCTTCATATAGTATAACTCTATCACGAATTATAAGTACTTATCCAACAATAATTTTATCATTATTACAGGAAATACGTTATCTTTGTCTATCTCAAAGATTCGTTATGTTTAGATTGCTTCTTATACTTATATCTTTTATTTATCCGTTTATGCTTTCTGCCCAGAGCTTGATGCATGTACGTTATTATTCGGCTAAAGATGGATTATCCCAGAATACTGTGACGGATTTTTTACAGGATGATAAAGGATACATCTGGATGTCTACCTGGAACGGATTAGAAAAGTTTGACGGTTATACATTTCAGAATTATAAATCTTATCCTACAGATGATACCCGCCTGGAATACAATCGTATTCAACAGATTGCAGAGGGCAAAAAAGGGAATATATGGTGTGTTACTTATAATAATTTACTTTATTTGTTTAATACCCAGACTGAAACTTTCCAGAATATCTTTTCCGGATATTCGCATCTTGCTGATTATGGACGGGTAGCGCGATTATATAAGCAGGAGGGTGGCTTACTTTGGTTCAGTAATCAGGCCGGAGATTTATTCAGGCTTGATGAAGACCGATTAGGAGAAACGGATGGAATTGTACACTTGCCTTGTCATTCTTGCGCGGAACACGGAAAGAAAATATATTCTGTTCACAAGGATAAGAAAGGATATGAGTGGATATTGACCGACCGGGGAACTTTCGTTTACGGTCATCCGGAAATACGTACGAAGGTAGAATTGAGGTATATAAAGGAAGTTGATAAGAATACTTTTTTTATCACTCAGAAAGGAGAATTATACGCATTTACACCGCAGATCGGTATTCAGAGTGTCTCTAACCCTTTCCTCATGAAGGAAGTCAGTGGACTTGTTACTATAAAAACAGGCAGGTTGCTGATTCCGGACCAGGAAAAAATTATTGTTTACGATACCCGGAAAAAGAGCTTTGAACAATTATACAAGCAGGCAACTACCGTACCTTTACATATAACGGGAGCCTTTCATTCAAAACAGGATCAGATTTGGATGTTGGATGGACAAAGAGTGTTATGTTATTCATTTACTGATAGAAAAATGACTGTTTTTCGGGAGAACCTATCAGGTGAAGATACATTTCGCCATATACATGAAGATGAATTCGGAGGAATCTGGTTGATGACCCGTGACGGGAGTTTTTATACTTATAATTCCGGAAGTAACCGATTAGAACCGGCCTACTGTTATACAACAGGACAAAAGGAACCTTACCGGACGGAAGGCAGAGCTTTTTTGCGGGACTCTCATAAGAATCTGTGGGTAAGCCGTAAATATGGCTTTGATAAGATTTATTTTACAAATCGTAATTATGATTATCTTGCTACTACCGGTGGACAGGAAGTGCGGGGCGTATTTATCGATTCAAAAAAACGTCTGTGGATTGCTTCCAAAGAGAATCGGGTAGAGGTGTATGATGCACAGGGTAACTATATAGGTAATATGGATTCCGGAGGTAGATTGCTGAAAGATCAGAATGTATCGTTCGGTAAAAAGGTTTATACTTTTTTTGAGGATAACGAACAACGTATCTGGTTGGGAACCCGTAATCATGGAATTGTAGTAGCGACAGAAAAAGAGGGATCTTTTACTCTTCAGAATTTCCGGCATGATGCACGAAATTCTTATAGCCTCAGTAATGATGCAATTTATACGATTTGCCAGGATACTCGAAACCGTATATGGATCGGGACATTGGGAGGAGGAATAAATCTGTTTTCCGGGTTTCAGGATAATAATTATCGTTTTATTCATCCGGGGAATCTGTTGAAAGGATATCCTGACGGACTATGTCATAAAGTACGTAGTTTGCATTGTACACGGGAAGGTGTTATGCTTGCCGGTACAACAGAAGGTTTATTGAGTTTTTCGGATGATTTTCAGAAACCGGAGGATATTGTATTTTATCACAATGACTGTACTGACGGACTCAGTAATAATGATATTATGGACGTGTTGGAAAGTAGGGATGGTAAATTATATATTGCAGCCTACAGTGGAGGGATTTGTTTGGCAAATACAGATTCATTGTTGAATACACGAATTCATTTCAGCTATCTCAATAAAAAGAACGGGCTTCCATCCGACTTGCCACAAGCCATACTGGAAGACAAAGATGGGAATATCTGGATATGTTTTGAGAATTATATTGGTAAATACTGTCCGGAGCGGGGAGAGTTCGAAACGTATGATAGTACAAATCTGCATACAGATTTGCAGGTAAGTGAGGCACATCCGGCTATTGACGAGCAGGGAGCGATGTATATCGGTACGAACCAAGGCGTTTTACGTCTTCGATTGTACGATTTGAAGAAGAGTCATTTTGTCCCTCGAATAGTCTATACCGGAGTAAATATTCAAAATAGCGACGGTACTGCCTATACTTCTATTCTTGTGGCAGATTCTTTGGTGTTGAGTAAGAAGGAGCGTAATGTGACGATCACTTTTTCGGCACTGGATTATACAAATTCAGAGTCACTTCAATATGCCTATCGTTTGAAGGGTATTAATGACCAGTGGGGATACATCGGAGAAAATCATTCCATCGGTTTTGCAAATTTGCCTGCCGGTGACTTTGTACTGGAAGTAAAGTCTACCAATGGCGATGGAGTATGGCATGATAATATCACTCCTCTTCATATACATATCCAGCCTCGTTTTACAGAGACAATCTGGGCGTGGATAGTTTATGTGTTTATTGTTATAATACTTATTTTGACAGTGTCCGGTATTATAATCTATATTACTAATCTGAAGCGAAAAGTAGATTTTGAAGAACAACTGACTGACTTGAAACTACGCTTTTTTACAGATATCTCGCATGAACTTCGTACTCCGTTAACATTGATTTCCGGCTCAGTTGAGGAAATTGTAGAACGGGGACAAATACAGGAAAGTGGAACGGAGAACATGCAGGTGGTCAGGAGGAATGTGAACCGTATGCTGAGGCTCGTTAATCAGATTCTGGATTTCAGAAAGATACAAGGACGAAAGATGAAACTAAGTATCGGGCAAGGAGATGTGATTGCTTTATGCAGGCAGGTCTGTGAGAATTTTATGCAGTTGTCTCACGAACGTTCTATTCATTTCAACCTGATTCATGAAATGCAGGAAATGCGCTGTTATACAGATATGGATAAGTTGGAAAAGATACTTTTTAATTTATTATCCAATGCTTTTAAGTATACAGCCAATGGCAAGTCTATTACTATGACAATCTGTATGCAGTCCGGTAGTTTCTCTATTTGTGTTCGCGATGAAGGTAAGGGGATGGATCTTCGGAAGATTGATAACTTGTTTGAACGTTTTGCTACTTTTGGTAAGGCCGATCCGAATCGTTCCTCCGGTATAGGGCTTTCATTGGTGAAAGAATTTACAGATTTACTGCACGGTACCGTACAAGTTGAAAGTATACCTGAACAGGGAACAGCTTTTACTATAACTTTGCCTTGTACATATGAGGCCTATGCCAGTGACCCGGAGACCGAGTTTATTCTGAATGATGAAATACAGTTTGACTATCAGCCGGAAGTACCTTCGTCTAATGGGGAAGAGAAGGAGAGAAGTATATTAATTATAGAGGATAATGATGAACTTCGTCGTTTTCTGACTACTATTTTGAGAGATCGATACAGTGTGTTGGAGGCTGGCAATGGCAAACAAGGCTTGGAAATTATATGGAAAGAACTACCGGATTTGGTTGTCAGTGATGTGATGATGCCCGAAATGGATGGGATTGAGTTTTTAGAAGCGGTAAAAACAAACCGCGATACAAGTCATATTCCCGTGATTTTACTTTCTGCAAAAGCATCTGTTGACGATCGTGTTAAAGGATTGGAGTATGGTGCGGACGATTACATCGCCAAGCCTTTCAATTCGGCTTATTTGAAGGCACGGATTGAATCATTGATAAAACAGCGCAGTTCTTTATCGGCTTATTATCTCCGGCAACCGTTGAAAAATTTAGGAAAAACAGCCAATAAGCAGCCTGATGTGCCACTCGAACAAATATTGGAAACAGTACCTGTTTTTAATAGTACATTCATCCAAGAAGTTATTCGGTTTGTTGATGAGAATTTGCAAAATCCCGATTTTAAAATTGATGATCTGGCAGAAACGATGAATATGAGCCGTGCTGTATTCTATAGGAAGATCAAAACCTTTACAGGAGCTTCTCCCATTGATTTGGTTAAAGAAATGCGTTTAAAGCGTGCTTTGGAGTTATTAGATACCAGTTCATACAGTTTATCAGAGGTTGCTTATCAAAGTGGATTCTCTTCACCTCAGTATTTTAGTCGTGTGTTCAAAGAACAGATGCAGTGTACCCCGAATGAATATAAGAGGCGGAAAGCCTTAATTTTCAACTAAATAAGTTTTCAACTTTCAATTTTCATCTCTTCTTCATCGTCGTTTTCATTTTCTTCTTCTTCTTCAAATGGTTCCGGGCGTTGTGGCCCATAACCTACGAAAGCAAATGCGCAAAGTGTTCCCATTATCGCTCCACTCAGATGCCCTTCCCATGAAGTGTTGGCAGGTGTGAAGTAGGGAATCATTTGCCACACTAGGCCACCATATAGAAAAGTCACCAATAATGAAATTGCAATTAGTGGTATATACTTTCTCAGTAGTCCGCTAAAGAAGAGAAAAAATGCCAGCCCATAAATAATACCACTTGCTCCGATGTGCCATCCGGGTTTTCCGATGAGGTATGTGATGGCCCCGCAACCCACCCAGATTATAAAGAATATAGATGGAGCGATGCCACGGTAAAAGTAAAATAAACACCAGGACAGAAAAAAAAGTGGAAGCGTGTTGGCTAAGAGATGAGGAAAGTTACTGTGTATCAATGGATGTGCGAAAATGCCAAACAATCCTCTCTTCTCCATAGGATATACTCCTAACCGTGTGAAGTCCCAGTCCATGCCAACCTCTAATATTTTTATAATGTAGAGGATAAAAATTAGGAACAAGGGGAGCATCATGGACAGAATGATTTTTCGTAAATCCTGTTTCATTTTTCTTCTTTTTCGTTAATTCTTCGCAATGCTACGAATATTTTAAGGAAAATGGAAAATAAAAACCGTTTTTATTTTTGTTTTTACCTATAATTCGTATTTTTGGAAATCATACTATTTTATATGTTATGATAACAGAAATATAATTAACCTTTAAATAATGCACAACTATGAGTTATTTACATTTTGACAAGACTCTTATGGTCAATCTTGAGGAATCTTTACCGAGAGAGATTCTTCGGACAAACCGTTCGGGAGCTTATCATTGTACAACGATTGTGGATTGTAACACACGCAAATATCACGGTTTGTTGGTGATCCCTGTCCCCAACCTGGACGATGAGAACCATGTGCTGCTATCTTCTCTTGATGAAACGGTAATTCAACACGGCGCAGAGTTTAACTTGGGATTGCACAAATATCAGGGTAATAATTATAGTCCTAACGGACATAAATATATCCGCGAATTTGATTGTGAGCATATTCCGGCTACAACTTACCGTGTTGGGGGAGTCATCCTTCGAAAGGAGAAAATTTTTGTACATCATGAAAACAGGATCCTGATTCGTTATACTCTACTGGATGCCCATTCGGCAACCACTCTGCGTTTTCGCCCGTTTCTGGCTTTCAGAAGTGTGAGAGAGTATACACATGAAAATACACAAGCGAGCCGTGAGTATCAGTTGGTAGAGAATGGCATAAAAACCTGTATGTATCCGGGGTATCCGGAGTTGTTTATGCAATTGAATAAGAAGAATGAGTTTCATTTTGATCCGAATTGGTATCGAGGCATTGAATATCCAAAGGAACAGGAACGGGGCTATGATTTTAATGAAGATCTCTACGTGCCGGGTTATTTTGAAGTAGATATAAAGAAGGGCGAAAGTATCGTTTTCTCTGCTGGAATATCAGAAGTGTCTCCCCATCGTTTGAAACAGATTTTCGAGGCAGAAGCCGAAGATCGTACACCTCGTGACAGTTTCTATCACTGCCTGAAAAACTCAGCGCATCAGTTTCATAATAAACAAGAAGATAACCATTATATTCTGGCCGGATATCCATGGTTTAAGTGTCGTGCAAGGGATATGTTTGTCTCATTGCCCGGCTTGACACTGGCTGTGGATGAAGTAGATGAATTTGAAGATGTAATGCAGACTGCTGAAAAAGCAATCCGTAATTATATAGATGATGAACCGATAGAATGCAAGATTTATGAAATGGATGATCCAGACATCTTGCTGTGGGCTGTATGGGCATTGCAACAGTATGCTAAGGAAACTTCGCGTGAGCAATGCCGTATGAAATATGGTTCTTTGTTAGAAGTTATTATGGAGTTTATCCGTCAGCGGAAGCATGACAATCTTTTTCTTCACGAGAACGGGTTACTTTATGCAAATGGTTCGGATAAAGCTATAACCTGGATGAACTCTACGGTAAACGGGCATCCGGTAGTACCTCGTACGGGATATATTGTAGAAATAAATGCACTGTGGTATAATGCACTTCGCTTTGTCGCTGATCTGGTACGCGAAGGAGGGAATGTGATTCTGGCCGATTCGTTAGATGCGCAGGCTGCAATAACCGGTGCATCATTTGTGGAAGTATTCCGTAATGAGTATGGTTATTTGCTTGATTATGTAGACGGGAATATGATGGACTGGAGTGTACGTCCTAATATGATATTTACTGTAGCCTTTGACTATTCTCCTCTTGACCGTATGCAGAAAAAACAAGTGCTGGACATTGTGACGAAAGAATTACTTACCCCGAAAGGGCTCCGTACATTGAGTCCTAAAAGCGGTGGTTATAATCCGAACTATGTCGGCTCCCAGCTTCAACGTGATTATGCTTATCATCAAGGAACAGCCTGGCCGTGGTTGATGGGATTTTATATGGAGGCCTATCTGCGGATTTATAAGATGAGTGGTATTTCGTTTGTAGAGCGCCAGTTGATTGGTTTTGAGGCTGAAATGACCAGCCACTGTATCGGATCACTGCCCGAGTTATTCGATGGTAACCCACCCTTTAAAGGTCGTGGAGCAGTATCGTTTGCGATGAACGTAGCCGAGATTTTGCGTATTTTGAAGTTATTGTCAAAGTATAATTTATAAGAGGAGGGACGAAGATGAAAGTTTTAATGTTTGGATGGGAGTTCCCCCCGCATATTTTGGGCGGTTTAGGAACTGCCAGTTATGGTCTGACGAAGGGGATGTCTTTACAAGAAGACATGGAAATAACCTTCTGTATCCCTAAGCCGTGGGGAGATGAAGATCAGAGCTTTTTGAAAATTATCGGTATGAACAGTACGCCGATAGTATGGAGAAATGTTGATTGGGATTATGTCAAAGGCCGTGTTGGTTCTTATATGGATCCACAACTCTACTTTGATTTGCGTGATCATATCTATGCTGATTTCAATTATTTGAATACCAATGATTTAGGATGTATTGAGTTTTCTGGCCGTTATCCGGATAATCTGCATGAGGAGATTAATAACTACTCCATAGTGGCTGGTGTAGTAGCCCGTCAACAGGAGTTTGATATAATCCATTCGCACGACTGGTTGACGTATCCGGCAGGTTTACATGCTAAGCAGGTGTCGGGCAAACCATTGGTGATCCATGTACATGCCACTGA
This sequence comes from Bacteroides sp., assembly GCA_019416685.1. Classification (GTDB taxonomy): domain Bacteria; phylum Bacteroidota; class Bacteroidia; order Bacteroidales; family Bacteroidaceae; genus Bacteroides. The sequence goes on along the minus strand of DXWV01000100.1, from coordinate 74,037 downwards.
TTTTGACCGTAGCCGTGGAAATGTAAATCCTACAGTATATGCCATTGAGAAAAATGGTATGGATCATGCCGATCATATTATGTGTGTGAGTGAGTTGACTCGTCAGACGGTAATTCATAAGTACTTTCAGGACCCGAAAAAGGTATCTACCGTGCATAATGCAGTTTCACCCTTATCGCAGGAGATACAGGATATTGTTCCGAAAAAGAATCCCAAAGAGAAGGTCGTTACTTTCCTGGGACGTATCACTATGCAGAAAGGTCCGGAGTATTTTGTAGAAGCTGCTGCCATGGTGTTACAGCGTACTAAAAATGTGCGTTTTGTGATGGCTGGTAGTGGTGATATGATGAATCAGATGATTCGTTTGGCTGCCGAGCGTGGTATTGCCGACCGTTTCCACTTCCCTGGATTTATGAAGGGAAAGCAGGTTTATGAAGTATTGAAAGCCAGTGATGTATATATCATGCCTTCTGTCTCTGAACCTTTTGGAATTTCACCATTGGAAGCTATGCAGTGTAGTGTGCCAACTATCATTTCCAAACAGTCCGGTTGTGCCGAGATACTGGAAAATTGTATCAAGACAGATTACTGGGATATTCATGCCATGGCAGATGCGGTTTATTCCATTTGTACTTATCCTGCATTGTATGAATATCTGCGTGATGAGGGCAAAAAAGAAGTAGATCAAATCAAATGGGAAAATGTCGGATATAAGGTTCGTGGTATTTACGAGGAGGTAATAAAGAATTATAAATAATAAAATAATATAGATATGAGAACAATCTGTCTTTATTTTGAGATACATCAAATTATTCATCTGAAACGTTATCGTTTCTTCGATATAGGTGCCGATCATTACTATTATGATGATTATGCCAATGAAAATGGTATGAATGAAGTTGCCGAACGCTCTTATATTCCAGCTCTGAGTGCATTAATTGAGATGGTGAAGAATTCCAATGGTGCTTTCAAGGTGGCATTGTCTATCTCGGGAGTTGCGCTTGAACAACTCGAAATTCATGCACCGGCTGTAGTTGATTTATTACATCAGCTCAATGATACGGGGTGTTGCGAGTTTTTGGCCGAACCTTATTCACACGGTTTGTCATCACTGGCCAATGAAGGTTGCTTAAAAGAAGAGGTGATGCGTATGAGCGGAAAAATCAAACAAATGTTTGGTAAGGCACCGAAAGTATTTCGTAACTCCAGTTTGATATACTCTGATGAAATTGGTGCACAGGTAGCTGCTATGGGATTTAAAGGTATGTTGACCGAAGGAGCAAAATATATTTTGGGGTGGAAGAGTCCTCACTATGTATATCATTGTAATCAGGCTCCGAGCTTGAAGTTGTTGTTGAGGGATTACAAACTGTCTGACGATATTAGCTTGCGCTTCTCTAATTCTGATTGGAGTGAATATCCATTGTTTGCTGACAAATATATTAGTTGGATTGATGCTTTGCCGCAAGAAGAACAGGTGATTAATATTTTCATGGAGTTGAGTGCTTTGGGGATGGCTCAACCACTATCCTCAAATGTTTTGGAGTTCCTTAAAGCGCTTCCGGCTTGTGCAAAAGAGAAGGGGATTACATTCTCTACGCCAACAGAAATTGTTACCAAATTAAAATCAGTATCTCAGTTGGATGTTCCATATCCCATCTCATGGGTAGATGAGGAGAGGGATACAAGTAGTTGGCTGGGTAATATTATGCAGCGTGAAGCTTTTAATAAGCTGTATAGTGTAGCCGAGCGTGTGCATATGTGTGATGATCGTCGTATTAAGCAAGATTGGGATTATTTGCAGGCAAGTAATAACTTCCGTTTCATGACTACAAAGAATACGGGTATTTATTTGAATCGTGGTATATATGATTCTCCGTATGATGCATTCACTAACTATATGAATATTTTGGGTGACTTTATTAAGAGAGTAAATTCATTGTACCCGGAAGATATTGACGACGAGGAGTTGAATTCTCTACTCACTACCATTCATAATCAAGGTGAGGAAATAGCGGAACTGCATAAAGAATTGGATAAGCTACACGCAAAAGCTGAAAAAGCAAAAGCACCAAAAGTGGCAGCTAAGTCGAAAGTTGCCGAAGAAAAAGCGGTAAAGGTTGTTCCTAAAAAAGCAGCAGTAAAGAAGGTAGTTGCAAAGAAGAAAGAATAATTATTTAGATCTGGAATAATTTCTTATATTGCCTCTCGAAGTAGTTCACTGCTCTGAGAGGCAATTTTTTTTATAGAATATTGTGGAGGAAGGATATTACTTTCTAGTAGTGGTTATCTAAGGTGAACACTCTTACAAAGTAAATCCGAAGTATTAAAAATCAAAACAGTTTCTAATAATAGTAACGAACGATGCATTTGTTGAATGAATTAAAATAAAAAGGTGTCTTGGAATTTATTCCAGACACCTTTTCACATCAGTGGTATATGTGTACCTCTGTTATTTTTTATCTTTGTCGTCGAAGGAAGTATAGATGACTTCCATTGATAAGCGATCTCCTTTTGATCCGCCTTTCAGTTTCGTATATCCGGGTTGTAGATCATTGAGTACGCTAATAATACTTCCTAATGTAGTACTGGTATTCTGATCTCTTGTGATAGTTACCGGAACGAGAGCTATTTTGTTCCATTGTGTAGCTTTCTCCCATGCTTCGATAGTGGTAACAGGGGTTCCTGTATCAACGTCCAAAATACCCTCTATTTTTCCGTCATTTGCAAGTGCTATGACTGCTGCATCTCTTTCAGCGCGACATGTATTAATCAGTCTCGATATATTAGGAAAAACATATTGATTAGTGTTAAGGGCATTATGTTGAGCAATATAGGATGTAATGTCATCATTGACTTTATTCTTTTTAAAGAAATCATCCTTTTCTTTTTCACGCACCAATAAAACATAATTGGGAGCCCCCATACTAAACTTATTCTTATCATTGGTTTGATTGTAATTAGTAAAGGTTAGTCTAACTACATTTAGTGTATCATTACGCAATGAATCCAAAATACCCTTTTGGCTGTTGTTATTGTTGTTTAGTAACGGTAATGTAGCCTGAGTGTAGATACCAGCTGGAGTTTTAAGATATGTACAGTCCGTTTCTTTTACTTTCTCTTTGATCTTATCTTCATCACTTCTGAAAGAATTGGCTTGAATAATTTCTTTGGTTGCAGCAAATGTTCGATAACTATAATAGGTGGAGTCCTCTTCACTGTTGTATTTCTTTATGTTTTTACCGCTATCTTCATCTTTCGTATAACATTGGTAGATGACATGCATTTCTATCTGGTCAATATAAAGAATAGTACCATCTCCGTAATCATTTTTAACATAGATACCTTTGAACAGGTCTCTGAATGTATTTGCGAAATTTTTGCCTTCTTTTTCTGCCTCTCTACTTGCCTTATAAATTTCTTGTCCTAATTCATAAGGCAAAGTGACGGTTACAGAAGGAATATATCCGCTTAGATTTCTAATAGAATCTTTTACAGATTTATCTACAGCTGTATAAGCCTTTCGTCCTAATAAAAAATTAGGATCGTTTTTAGGATAGAAGTCTTCCGGGTTAATATCGGTATAGTATGCAGCCTCTTTGTCTGCTGCTAAGTTTTTGTCTAATCTATAAACGCTCAGACGGGAAGCTGTCAAAGAATCACCGAAATAAGTTCTGTAAGCTAACGTCAATTCAGTGCGATAGGTTTTATCTTCGACCATGATTGCATCCGGATCATCCGGATTTTCCGGATTATATACTGCCGGGAAACTGAAATTGTCAGTACAATGTAACTGTGTTAGAAATCCGGCTTCGTAATAACCAAATTCCTGATCTGTAAATTTCCCTAAATAACCAGTACTTGTTTTAGCAAAAACCTGTTCGGCAAGCTTAGACTCGGTTGCTACTTCAAACGTTGCCAGTTTTCCGTTAATAGTCTGGTCACCACCCGGAAACATTCCTAATCCCAATGTACCGGTATTATCGTCACATCCCCAAAAGGTGAGAGATAATAGGGCTACCCATAGATATTTTACTTTCATGATCGTCGTATCTTGATTCTTATTTTATTTTTGTTCAGCTTCCCACACCTTGTCGTAAAACTCGTTGCAAGCACTTGCGTAAACGTCTGGAGTCTGATAATCGAGTACCAATTTTCCGGATTGACGGGCATAATCCATGATGTCTTCGTTGATATGTTCACTGTTTTGTATCACTCCGTCGGAATAATCAACTGCGAGTTTACATAATGCAGCATAGTCTACAGGTTCTTTTAGCGTAGCCACATCTTTCTTATTAATACCCTTCAACATGAGTTTGGTTGCAAAGTCATTACTGAGAGTGTTTTTGAAATCATCCTCATATACAGAGAATATAACTTTAGCATCCCGGAAGGACGGTTCGTCTTTATATGCTTTCTTGATATATAATGGAGCCAATGCAGTCATCCAACCGTGACAATGAATAACATCTGGAGTCCAACGCAATTTTTTTACAGTTTCCAATACACCTCTGGCATAAAAGATAGCTCGGCTGTCGTTATCATCGTATTCTACTCCGTTTTCATCAGCTGTTTGCATTCTGTTCTGGAAATAATCATCATTATCAATGAAGTATACCTGCATGCGGGCTGATTGTATGGAAGCAACTTTAATAATTAATGGATGGTCGGTGTCGTCAATAATCAGATTCATACCGGAAAGACGTATCACTTCGTGCAGTTGATTTCTACGTTCGTTGATATTTCCCCATTTGGGCATAAATGTTCTGATCTCTCTGCCTTTTTCCTGAATAGCCTGAGGCAGGTTTCTACCTATATTAGCCATCTCAGATTCTGAAACGTAAGGAGTAATCTCTTGTGTAATAAATAAAACCTTATTCGCCTTTGTCATAATAACAATCCTTCTCGTAAATATTCTGCAAAGATATAAAAAAAAAAGGGCATTAAAGCAAGCTATTGCGCGGTATAATTCCTTATGAATTGTTAAGTTGTTGATTATCAGTTGCAGTTTGCCACTTTCCTGTTCCGGTTACCTCTCCTCCTTTTGCATTAATTTGCGATATTTCTTCTTTATATGGTAAATAATGGTTTATTTTGCACAGTTTTTTAAACAAGATAGAATAATAAACCAATTAAAATGAAAATAATACATACGATCAAGGACTTACAGACCGAATTGTCGGGAATGAAAGCCCAAGGGGAAAAAGTAGGTTTGGTACCTACTATGGGTGCTTTGCATGCAGGGCACGCATCACTTGTGAAGCGTAGTGTAAATGAGAATGACGTAACAGTAGTGAGTGTTTTTGTAAATCCGACTCAGTTTAATGATAAGAATGATTTAGTGAAATATCCGCGTACGCTGGATGCTGATTGTAGGTTATTGGAGGCTTGTGGAGCTACTTTGGTGTTTGCTCCTTCGGTAGAGGAAATATATCCGGAGCCGGATACGCGCCAGTTTAGTTATGCGCCGTTGGATACAGTAATGGAGGGGGCTTTTCGTCCGGGACATTTCAATGGGGTATGTCAGATTGTGAGTAAATTGTTTGATATAGTGAAGCCGAATTGTGCCTATTTTGGTGAGAAGGATTTTCAGCAATTGGCTATCATTCGTGAAATGGTACGTCAAATGAAGTTTGATCTTAAAATAATAGGTTGTCCTATTGTTCGTGAAGAAGATGGATTGGCACTGAGCAGCCGTAATGCTCGTTTATCGGCAGAAGAACGTGAAAATGCTTTAAATATTTCTCGGACATTATTTAAAAGTCGTACCTTTGCAGCCACTCATTCGGTGAATGAGACGCAAAAGATGGTGGAAGATGCTATTGCTGCTGCACCGGGACTTCGCTTGGAGTATTTTGAAATAGTAGACGGAAACACTTTGCAGAAAGTTAGAGATTGGAATGATACTTCGTATGTAGTAGGTTGTATAACTGTTTTTTGCGGAGAAGTGAGGTTGATCGATAATATTAAATACAAAGAAAAAGAAGTTTAAACCTAAAAAACAAATCCCTATGATGATTGAAGTGCTAAAGTCGAAGATTCATTGTGCACGTGTCACAGAAGCAAATCTGAATTACATGGGTAGCATTACGATTGATGAAGACTTGTTGGATGCGGCTAACATGATTGCTGGTGAGAAGGTGTATATCGCTGACAACAATAATGGTGAGCGTTTTGAAACCTACATTATCAAAGGTGAACGTGGTTCGGGTAAAATTTGCCTGAACGGTGCTGCAGCGCGGAAAGTGCAACCGGATGATATTGTGATTATCATGTCGTATGCATTAATGGATTTTGAAGAAGCTAAATCGTTTAAACCGACGGTGATTTTTCCGGATCCGGTGACGAATAGTGTAGTGAAATAAAAGAGAGTGTTACTCTTTATATATAAAGAAACGCCGTTTACTATTGTGTAAGCGGCGTTTCTTTGGTTTTATTCGATCTGATCTTAGTTTTTCAGTTGTTCGTTCATGGCTGCTGCTGCTTTGCGTCCATCACCCATGGCGAGGATTACTGTAGCACCACCACGTACGATATCACCACCGGCATAGATAGTAGGGATAGATGACTGCATATTATCATTTACAGTGATTGTTCCTCTGCGGCCTACTTCCAGTCCCTTGATAGAACTAGGTACAATCGGGTTGGGTGATACTCCTACACTGACAATAGCGAGGTCAATATCAATGGTTTCTGTTGCACCGGGAATAGCTACCGGACTACGGCGACCGGAGGCATCCGGTTCTCCGAGTGCCATTTTTTGTAGGATTACCTGTTTCACACGTCCCTGTTCATCGGCCAGATATTCAATTGGATTATGCAGGGTAAGGAATTCAACCCCTTCTTCTTTGGCGTGCTTAACTTCTTCCAGACGGGCAGGCATTTCTTCTTCCGAACGGCGATAGATAATCATGGCCCGTTCTGCGCCCAGGCGTTTTGCTGTACGAACAGAATCCATGGCAGTATTGCCGCCACCAATAACAGCAACATTTTTACCAAAGGCAACCGGAGTGTCAGAATCAGGACTGGCAGCGTCCATTAGATTAACGCGAGTCAGATATTCATTAGATGACATGATGTTGATTGAGTTCTCTCCGGGGATATTCATGAAGTTTGGTAATCCTGCACCGGAAGCTACGAAGATACCTTTAAAGCCTTCTTCCTCCAATTGTTCTACACTGATTGTTTTGCCAACGATACAGTCTTTGATAAATGTCACACCCATTTGGGCCAGATTGTCAATTTCAACGTCTACAATTTTATTAGGCAGACGAAATTCGGGGATACCATATTTCAATACGCCGCCTATTTCGTGTAATGCTTCGAATACCGTAACGTCATATCCATACTTTGCCATGTCTCCAGCAAAGGAAAGGCCAGCAGGACCAGAACCGATTACTGCTATTTTGATACCATTCTTTTCTGCTATTTCAGGGACAGAAATTTGTCCGCTCTCTCGTTCGTAGTCAGCAGCAAAACGTTCAAGGTGTCCGATGGCAACTGCTTCTTTACCCATTTTTAGATGGATACATTTTGATTCGCACTGTTTCTCCTGAGGACACACACGTCCGCATACAGCGGGCAGTGCACTGGTTTCTTTCAGCGTTTTAGCTGCTTCCAGGAATTCTCCACGTTCTATGTTTTTTATGAAACGGGGAATATCTATTCCAACCGGGCAACCACCCATGCATCCTGGGTTAGCGCAATCCAGGCAGCGTTTGGCTTCCATAACAGCCTGTTCTTTGGTTAGCCCCTGATTCACTTCTTCTTTACGGCTATGCGAACGATATTCGGCATCAAGCTCGTTCATTTTGCAACGTTCAATATTAGAACGTTCTTTTGCTTTTATACTTTTACGTAGTTCTTCACGCCAGATAGCGTTACGACTGTTTTCGTCTGTTGTTTTGGTTGCTTCACAATGTGTTTCAAGTTTGTGCATTTCTTCCCGTTCTACGCTTTTGAAAGCACCCATACGTTTTAACATTTCGTCGAAGTCTACTTGATGTCCGTCAAACTCCGGGCCATCTACGCATACGAATTTAGTCTTTCCACCGATAGTGATACGGCAGGCACCACACATGCCGGTACCATCTACCATGATAGTATTTAATGATACATCCGTCGGGATTTCATATTTTTTGGTCAGCAGGCATACGAATTTCATCATGATGGCAGGACCAATAGCGAAACATTTATTTACTTTTTCACGCTTGATTACTTCCTCTACTCCTTCTGTTACGAGACCTTTGCGTCCATAAGAACCATCATCTGTCATAATGATAACTTCATCAGAACTTTCGCGCATCTCTTTTTCAAGGATGATAAGTTCTTTGCTACGTCCTGCAAGAACAGTAATCACACGATTTCCGGCTGCTTTTAGAGCTTGTACGATGGGCAGCATCGGAGCAACACCTACACCGCCACCGGCGCAAACTACAGTTCCAAAGTTTTCTATGTGTGTAGCTTGTCCCAGCGGGCCTACAACATCGGTAATGTAGTCACCTTCTTTCAGTTCGCAAAGGCGGGTAGAAGAAAGACCTACTTCCTGTACAACCAGCGTGATGGTACCTTTCTTTACGTCAGCGCCTGCGATGGTTAACGGCATACGTTCTCCTTTTTCGCCTACACGAACAATAACGAAATGTCCTGCTTTACGTGATTTTGCTATCAGAGGAGCTTCTATCTCCAGTTTAAACACTTTTTCAGAAAAATGTTCTTTGCTAATGATTTTGTTCATTATCTAATTAATTTGTTGGAATTACTACGTAACTGCTATCAGAATGATATTTTGGCAAAGATACAGCTTATTTGGGAAATAATAAAAGAAAAGCCACCTTTTTGAGGCGGCTTCCTTTTTATCTATACTAATTCTTTTTAATCGATCATTTCAAATCCACAGTATGGAACCAAAGCTTTTGGTATTCTGATTCCTTCCGGTGTCTGGTTGTTTTCGAGCAATGCAGCAACGATACGAGGTAATGCCAAAGCCGAACCATTCAAAGTGTGGCAAAGTTCTGTTTTCTTTTCTCCACTGCGATAACGGCATTTCAGACGGTTTGCCTGGTAAGTATCGAAGTTAGAGACAGAACTAACCTCTAACCAGCGTTTTTGTGCTTCTGAATACACTTCGAAGTCAAAGCAAAGAGCGGCTGTGAAACTCATATCGCCACCACAAAGGCGGAGAATACGATAGGGAAGTTCTAATTTCTGCAACAGACCTTCTACATGATTCAGCATTTCCTGATGTGATTGTTTGGAATGTTCCGGTTTGTCGATGCGCACCAATTCTACTTTAGAAAATTCGTGCAAACGATTCAGACCGCGAACATCTTTACCATAAGAACCGGCTTCACGACGGAAACATTGTGTATAGGCACAGTTCATTATAGGGAGTTGTTTTTCATCTAGAATAACATCACGGTAAATGTTGGTAACCGGCACTTCTGCTGTTGGTATAAGATAAAGATCGTCTACTTCGCAATGATACATCTGGCCTTCTTTATCAGGAAGCTGTCCTGTTCCATAACCGGAAGCTGCATTTACTACTGTCGGAGGCATGATTTCCATATAACCAGACTTACGTGCTTCGTCCAGGAAGAAATTAATGAGAGCACGTTGTAGTTGTGCACCTTTACCTTTATAAACAGGAAAACCTGCTCCGGTGATTTTTACACCAAGATCAAAATCAATAAGATCATATTTTTTTGCCAGTTCCCAGTGGGGAAGAGCATCTTTGGGAAGCTCGGTTTCCATACCACCTATTTTTTCCACTACATTATCTTCGGCTCCTACACCTTCCGGAACTTCATCATAAGGTACATTAGGGATAGTATACAATAGATTCTGAAGTTCTGTTGCGGCATCTGTCATTGCAGTATCTAATGCTTTGTTACCTTCTTTCAGTTCGGCAACACGGGTACGGGCAGTTTCTGCTTCTTCTTTTTTCCCTTCTTTCATCAGCTGACCGATAGTTCTCGATAATGAGTTAACTTCTGCCAGATTTTTATCTAATTCATTCTGTGTATTACGTCTCTTGTCATTCACTTCAATCACCTTGGCAATAGTTGCAGCAGCATCTTTGAAGTGCTTCTTTTCCAAACCGCGGATTACCGCGTCTGTATTTTCTGTAATTTGTTTAATAGTAAGCATATCGATACTTTTTTATGAACATTTATCTTTAAGTGCACAAAGATAAATAAAAATACAGAGATGGTGTCCTTTGAGTACATAAAAAAGAAAGGAGATACAATCACTTGGATTGCATCTCCTTCTTTATCTTTTAATTGTAAACTTTATGCTTCTGTCTTTTCAGCAGGGATGATAGATACATATCTCCTATCTTCTCTGGTTACTTTGAAGCTAACAGTTCCATCTACTAAAGCGAAAAGAGTGTGGTCCTTACCCATACCGATGTTTTCACCCGGG
>DXWV01000100.1:0-63602 GCA_019416685.1 Bacteroides sp. | reverse complement strand
CCTTTTTTATGTGCCATTTCTTCTTACTTTTAAATTGATTAAGCTACTACTTCTGTGATTGTTAACTCTGTGAACTGTTGGCGATGACCATTCAGTTTTCTGTGACCTTTTCTTCTTTTCTTGTGGAAAACAAGAACTTTATCACCTTTTACCAAATTTGAAACAACCTGGCAAACAACTTTTGCACCTTCTACAGTAGGAACACCTACAGTAATGTTTCCGTCTTTGTCTACCAAAAGAACCTTGTCGAATTCTACTGTTGTACCGTTTTCTGCATTTTGGATGTGGTGTACAAACAGTTTTTTGCCAGCTTCTGCTTTGAACTGCTGACCGTTAATTTCTACAATTGCGTACATCTTATATTAAATGTATAAGTTAGCTCCGTCGGGTGGTCTTTAATCACTTAGAGAACACTTTGTCGAACCCGGTGCGGAATAATCGGGCACAAAAGTACAGAAATAATTCTTATCAGACAAGCTTTTCTTTCTTTAATTTCTATACAATCTCTATTAGCTTACCATCTATTACTGTTAGCAGTAAGATTTTATGCTAATTGCAGTACAAGTGTGGTTAATGAAATGATAGTAAGCATGTAACACACATTTCCGGCTATGAATTTATCTGCTATGTGCTTCGGATGAGAAACTTGTTTTCGGTAAATCTGTTAATTCACGGAGGTTACAGATTATTTTCACATGTGGATATTGAGCCAACTCTTCGGATCGGGTTACTCCACTTGTTATTCCCGTGAAACTGACGCCAGCTGCCTGAGCCGTTTCAGCGTCAACGGTGCTGTCTCCTATATACATTGTTTCTTCTGGTGTGACATTCAGCTTTTTCATGGCAAACAGCAATCCTTCGGGATTAGGTTTAGGATGACTTACATCTTCGCCTCCGACAATGATATCAAACCATTTTTCAAGTAGTTGCTTTTTCATAAAGTCTTCGATGCGGAAACGATATTTTGTAGAAATAATTCCGATACGATTCCCTTGTTTTTTTAGTTTGAGCAGGGTAGGAAGAGTATCATCAAAGAGGTAAGTATTGATATTCATATATTGGTCGGACTCTTTGGAGTATTCTTTTCTAAGTGCAGCCAATTGCTCGGTATCTGTAATTCCGGTAAGTATACTGAATGACTCTTCAAGAGTTTTACCAATAGTACGTTTGATAGCATCATCCGTAACGTCCGTATAGCTATGTCGCTGAAGCACATTTCTGAAGCAAAGGAGAATACCGCAGGATGAATCTGCCAGTGTATAGTCAAAGTCGAATAAGTAGGTAGTGTAGCTCATTTACCATATTTTAGGCCAAAGATAAGAATCTTAATTAAAAAGTGTACTTTCATTAAGGTGAAAGTATACACTTTTCTATTGATTATTAGAGCCTGTTTAAATTTTCCTCATCAGTTTATTTTCGGTCTGTTTCCCTGTTTTTACTCGTCAGATAGCCCGCTATCCTCCTCATAAAACCAGAAAAACATCCTCAAAAATAACTCTCAAAATAATACTGAGCAAAATTTAAACAGGCTCTTACATTTCTATTTGATTGGGGTTACAGTATATCCTTGTTGTTTTAGCAGGTTCAATATTCCATTTTCTCCCGGTAAGTGCAAAGCACCAACAGCAATAAACGTCGGAGCTTCTTTCATAATCGCAGGTAATTGTTTTGCCCATGTTTTATTACGGTCATCAATTAGTGTTACTTTTTCTTGTGGAGTCATTTCACATTGCGGACCTCCTAACGTTTCAGCTGCAATTTTACTCATTGCGTCTAAATCCTGTGCCATATAAGTAGCGGTTATTCTTTGGGTTTGATCAATGGTTGGTTCTACATTATTCAACATACAGAGTAATTGTTCAGCCTGACGTTTCAGGGGTGTTTTGTTATATAGCAAATTCATTTGGAATTCAATCGTTTCAAGTCCGTCTGTTTTCTTTCCTTTTTCGGTCGCTTGTGTCTGGAAGTAAGTATCTAATTGTTCCTGTGGGTTATAGCCACCTACGTGCTTCATATAAAGAATCACTATCAGATTATTACTGAGAAAGGCTGGTTTAACTTTCGGCATCATGGCTATGTCAAACATCAGATTCTCTTTTGCAAACTTATTGATTCGTTCGTATTCTTCATCTGTAAATAGTGATTTGAAAGTAGTATCTGTTTCGGTAATCATATACTTCTTCATCATTTCGGCTACTTTGGTGGGACTTTGCATTTCGCTCATCTTCAATTCGCCATATACTTGTTTTGTGTTATCAAGTGCTGCCTGTAATCCCTGAATACTATCTTTTATACTAAGTGCGGCAAGGTGATGTGTTCCCATAACATAAGAGGGTTGTGTTAGTCCTTTACCGGATATTTTCCACAATAACTGTGCGTTCGCACTGAGTGCGAAACAAAAAATGAACAGGCTTCCTAAAATCTTTTTCATATTTATTGTTTTTAATTAGCGAATTCTGCCACCTGATATCCAGTGTTTTGTGTAATACGGTTCATTCAGACGACTAATGATAACTCCCTGGCTGGTGCTGGCGTGAATAAACTTACCATCTTTGAGATAAATGCCTACATGCGCTACTTGTTTTCCGGAACGACTACTTGTGAAAAATACTAAATCGCCTTCACGCAGATTGCGTTTGGTTATCTTGTTGGTTTCTTTCTTTTGGGCATCTGTACTACGAGGTAACTTTGTGTGATACACTTTTTTATATAATTGGCAAGTCAATCCTGAGCAATCCGTTCCTCGTTTGTTGTCTCCACCGGCACGGTAGGGGGCACCTATCCATTCGGAGGCTTCAAGGTAAAGTTTATGGTTGTCATCCAGACTGATGTCTACTCCCAGAAGAACAGAAGCTTTAGCTAATGCCTTATAGTCCAGTCGTGGAGCAATCGAACGGCAGGAACTAAGACTAAATATCAATCCTAATATTGCAAATATATATATAAAGTGTCTCTTCATCTGCATTTATTCTTCTGTTTCGGCAGTTACTCCTTCTGTTTCAGGATTGGCTACTTCTTTTTTTTGAATAATATCGTCTACATTAATATTAAAGTAATCCTCCAGTTCTTTTTCTGCTGAATTATTCTCGTTTTGGATGTCACGAATGATGACTCCATGTTCAAGTAATGCAATACGTGGACATACGTCTACCGTATGGTTTAGATTGTGACTGGAAATAATGACTGTAGCATTATGCTCTTCGTTATATTTCTTCAGCAAGTGTTTGATGATAGACTGAGAACTCGGATCTAAGAAGTTGAATGGTTCATCCAGTATTAGTAGTTGCGGATAGTGCAACATAGCTGAGATGATACCGATTTTCTGTTTGTTTCCGGCAGAGAAGTTACGGATAAATTTCTTTTGTCCTACTACTTCACCGTTCATGAAGCGTTCAAACTGTATCAAGCGTTCGTCTACTTCTTCTTTCTTTAGCCCATACATTTTGCCAATGAAATAGAAATATTCTTCTGGTGTGAGATAGTCTATTAAAAAGCCGTCATCAATAAAGGCACCGGTGAATTTCTTCCATTCCTCACTCTTACTTACATCTATATCGTTAATGGTGACATTACCTGCATCTGCTTTGAGCAAATCCAGTATTAACCGGAATAGAGTTGTTTTTCCAGCTCCGTTATTTCCCACCAAGCCAAGCATTTCACCTTGGGCAATGATATAATTTTCAATATCTACGGCTTTTTTTTCACCGAAGTTCTTTTGCAATTTATTTATGGTAATCATGTCTTTTAGTGATAAGTAATAAGTTTCTGGTGTTTAGTGATTAGTGATAAGTGATTAGTTCCATGCATCTGAATAGCGCAGTCTGCTAATCATTTATCACTAAAACGCTAATCACTGTTTTTATTCTCTACTGTCTCTGAATCCTTCCATGTTTTTATAGCGACGTTTCATGAATCGGTTGTACACATTCCTTAGCCAAATACGTGAAGTGAGTACAAATCCTAATCCGATAACAAGCAATACCCATGAAGTAGCTGTTTCTCCCAGACCTATTTTTAACAGTGCATAGAGTAACAGGGGGACACCGAAAGTAGCAGCGCTAATTAAGCTTTGCAGTCCTGTACCAGCATTCTGGCGACCGGTGATTTTGGCATTCAATGGCATTGTTTTGACATTGTAAACTGCCATCTGGAATAGGCAGAAATAAATGAAACCGATTGTGAATACTGCCCATGAAATAGAAGTCAGTACACTTATCTTACCCATTACCATTGCTGGTATAGTCAGAATAAGTGGGATAAGAATTCCAATACTATATAACATGTATTTTGCACGGAGCAGAGTATAGATAGATTCTTTACGGCTCATAAGTCCGTCAATATAATTACCCTCATAACTCATTATCTGCAAGAGAAAGAGGATGCCGAAGATTGCAAAGTTATAAACGGTTATGAAATTTTTCATACCGGTTCCGTCATATACTTCCGTAAAGCTGAGTAATAAACTAAAAGCAATTACGACCAGAATTACCATGCGAAGTGAGTTTTTACAGGCTTTATTGCGTAATAACATTTTCAATTCTAAGCGCATGTATTCGCCTACCTCACCATATTTTTCGAAAAACTTATATTCCGAGGCATTCACTTTCGTGTCTTCCACTTTATTAAGTTCGGCGTATATCAGTCCGGCCATTAGCCTTCGGTTGATAAACCACATTATAGCAATGGCTACCAGAGTAGCGATGAAAACTAACCAGTTACCCTCAATATAACCTTCACCCAGATTGATAAAGAAGTTGGTAACTATATTTTTATCTTCAGGAATAAGGATCGCAGCCGCAATACCACCATATACGAGTAGGGGAAGTATAATCCACCAGATGCGTTCACTTATTAGGGTACGGCATAGTAGGAACCAATAATTGTTGAAAATCATTAGTAACCAAATACCTGCGCAATAAGTAAATACTCCCCAAAGTCCGAAAAATTTCGGAATTGTGATGATGGCAAATGGCACAAACATAAAGAGCCATATGAGGTTATAGCTGCTTAACCCTGAACGGACAAGCAGAAAGTCTATCACTCTATTCCGCCGGACCGGCATCAGGAGGTAAGGTTTTACTTCCTGTGTCGGTGTTTTTTGTAGCGGAAAGCGCAATAGGAAGTCAAGTGCAAGGACAAATACCAGACCACTATTTAATATGTGGTAAGGTTCCATGCTATTCGTGTCGAAAGCGAAAGCAAACGTTGTTCCGAAGAATATCAGATATCCTGCCCAGAAAATCGCCATGGCATACATGGCGTATTTTCCGAACCGGTTTTTATCATACATCGGATGCCGCTTGGCAGCCAGCTTACCGTGTTTGCGCAATTCATTAAAAAGCATCATTTTTTCTCTGGGCTAACCATCGTAACTTCTACTTCATTTTTCTGTTTTAACAGTTCATCAGCAAACTTCCGAATGTCTTTTGTTGTGATACTGTTAACTATATTTTCATAATCTTTCATCATATCTACTCCGGTGAAAAGGTATTCGTCGATACTTCCTAGCCAGTAGTTGTTTTCTTTCAGATCTTCTTTATGCTTTTTCAGCATATATTCTTTTACTTTATTGAGGTTGGCTTCCGACGGACCGTTTTTAGCCAGGTTTGCGGCTTCGGCAAAGATGATTTCCATCAACTTGTTTTTCTTTTCAGGGGCTGTTTCGAATACGATCTGTAGCATGGCTCTTTCTTTCGGATATTTAGAAAGATTGCCGCCTACATATACGCCATATGTGCCACCTTCATCTTCACGAACCTTCTCAGTATATACCAAGTCAAGGATCTGGCTGGTCATACTCATCAGGATATTGTTCTTCTGATCGTATTTACATTTGCCGTTGTATAATACAAGTACAGATGCTTTCGGAGTTTCCTGCTGTTTGATGAACTCATTTTTGTAAACTCCCTGACGCATTTCCATCTTGGTATCCTTGAATGTCTCTTTGCGGTTGATGGCAGGAAGAGCACCCAGATATTCGGCAATCAGTTCTTTATCTTTTTCGATGTCTATGTTACCAACAAGGATAAAAGTAAAGTCGCTTGCGTCTTTGTAGCGGTCTTTGTACATCTCCATGAGTTTGTCGTACTCAATTTGGTCTATCATATCAGCTTTTATGCGAACCGTTCTCGGATGATGGTTATATACAGTTGCCTGGATAGAGTCACCGAATGTAACAGACGGGTTCAATTCTTGGTTTTGCAAGGATGCTTTACTACGGTTCTTGTAAGATGCAAATGCATCGTCATCTCTGCGTGGAGCAGTGAATGTCAGATAAGTAAGCTGTAACATTGTTTCGAGGTCTTTCGGAGAACAGTTACCGTTTACACCTTCTGTTTTGTCACCGATGCTGTAATTTACTGATGCCTTCTTACCTGCCAATACTTTTTCAAGGTCTACAGCGCTGAAATTGCCTAAACCACCTGTACTGATAGCGTCTAATGATTTGATATTGATGATTTCAGAATCGGGGAATAATGAACTACCACCCAAACTGACACCTTTCATACGTATTTCATCAGCTTTAAAATCTGTCTTTTTTAAGATTACTTTTACGCCATTGGATAAAGTAAGTTCGGTAGTACCAAAAAGTGGATTCTCTTTTTCAGAAACAATCTTACCGCCCTGAGGCTTTTCAGCCATTAATGGCTCATCGGATACTTTGTCAACATAAGCCGTTAACTTTTCTGTTTTAGCATCATTAAGCATTTTAAGAACGGCATCTTTTGTCGGCAGTTTGAGTCCTTCTTTTTCGGGACCGAAAATAGCTACTACCTGGTTACTGTCTGTAACCAAAGCTTGCATCATTTGGTTTAATGCTGCTACAGGAATGTTCGGAGCTATCTGATTGATGATAGCATATTCGTTTTCAATACCCGGAATAGGTTCTTTGTCGAGGAAGTTACGAACATATTCGTTCACATATGTTTCGTTTTTACGTTTATCGCGTTCATTGTATGCTGATTCCAATTGGCGCAGATATTCAGCACGGGCACGACCGTACTCTGTCTCAGTGAAACCGAATTGGCGTGCACGTTCCATTTCACGCAGCAAATTGGCAATACCATCTTCTACGGATCCTTCTTTACAAACAACTACGCCTGTGAAAGCGCTTTTTGTTTTGGCAACAAAGAACTCACCTTCAAAAGTACCGGCATAGATGAAAGGAGGGTTGGCAGTTTGTGTAAGTTCGTTCAAACGGGCATTCAACATGCTACTGATGAGATTGGTAGCATAGTTTTGTACCATATATCCCATGTTGTTTTTCTGATCATCCGGAGTCGCATCGTGTTTATTAAAGATAAGGGCCTGAATATGGGGCTGTTCTTTATCCTGCTCGATAATTACAATAGGTTCTTTGTTATCGTTTACCGGATAGTAAATACGTTCGGTTGCTTCTGGTTGTGCGGGAACATCGGCAAACATTACTTTGATTTTTGCTTCAATTGCATCTACATCAATATCGCCAACTACCACGATACCTTGCAAGTCGGGACGGTACCATTTCTCGTAGTAATCTCTTAAAGTCTGATACTTGAAATTCATAACTACGTCCATTGTACCGATTGGAAAACATGTTGCATATTTAGTACCGGCAAACATTTGTGGAAGCATTTTTTCCTGCATACGTTGCATGGCACTCATACGGGTACGCCATTCTTCGTTGATTACGCCACGTTCCTTATCAATCTCTTTAGGATCCAGAGTTAAGTCATTAGACCAGTCATGTAGAATTAACAGACAGGAATCAATAGCTCCCGGAACAGTAACCGGAACATTTGAAATATTATACACCGTTTCGTCTACAGAAGTATAAGCATTTAAATTCTCACCAAATTTTACACCGATACGTTCCAGATATTGTTTCAATGCATCACCGGGAAAGTGAGTAGTTCCGTTGAAACACATGTGTTCAAGGAAATGCGCCAGACCGCGCTGGCTTTCTTCTTCCTGAATAGAACCGACTTTCTGAGCGATATAGAAATCGGCACGGTTTTCAGGGAGTACATTTCTACGGATGTAATACGTCAGTCCATTATCGAGTTGTCCGATACGTACGTTCGGGTCGACAGGGATAGGAGGCAATTGAGCGAAAGCCTGCTGAAAGCTGCAGCATATAATTACTACTGCAACAAATAAACCACGAAATAAATGTTTCATATTTAATGTGTTTAATAAATGTTTTTGTACTATCTGTCGGAGGAAAGGGAGATTAATCACAAAAAGTAGTAATAAATGATTTAGTGATAAATGATTGGCTGGTTGCGCTATTACTTTGCAAAGCGTTAATCACTTATCATTAATCCACTTATCCCTATTTTATCGCTTCTCTGATTCTCACCAGTTTAGTTAGCAAACCTTCAAGTAAGTCCAGTTTCAACATGTTGGCACCGTCACTTTTGGCTACTGCCGGATTCTCATGAGTTTCTATGAAAAGGCCATCCACGCCAACAGCAATTCCAGCTTTGGCTACGGTTTCTATCAATTGGGGCATCCCACCTGTGACTCCGCTGGTTTGGTTGGGTTGTTGTAAAGAATGGGTTACATCCAGGATGACAGGGAAACCGAAAGTTTGCATTTCCGGAATACCACGATAGTCGACTACAAGATCCTGATATCCGAAAGTCGTTCCACGTTCAGTCAGCATTACCTCTTTGTTACCGGCCTCTATAACTTTATCTGCTGCAAATTGCATTGCCATTGGAGAGAGGAACTGCCCTTTCTTTATGTTTACCACTTTTCCTGTTTTAGCAGCAGCAACCAGAATGTCTGTCTGTCTGCAAAGAAATGCAGGGATTTGGAGCACATCTACATACTCAGCAGCCATTGTTGCTTCCTCAGCCGAGTGAATATCTGTAACGGTGGGTACTCCGAATGTATCATGTACTTTCTTTAATATTTTCAATGCTTTTTCGTCGCCTATTCCCATAAATGAATCCAGACGTGAACGATTGGCTTTACGATACGAGCCTTTAAATACATATGGGATTTTTAGAGTTTCAGTGATATTTACTACTTTTTCAGCAATACGCATTGCCATATCTTCACCCTCTATTACACAAGGACCGGCAAGCAGGAAAAAGTTACCGGAGGGATTATTCTTTAATTGTTCTATCATAATAAATAATTAGTTAATTTGCTAATACGACAAATGTGCCAATTGCTATGTGGCCTGTTTTCTTGATAGAGCGGCCAATGGGTACATTGGCATATCGGCACATTGAATCATTATTAATTGGGGATAATCAGAGTTATCTTTTCCGGTAGGATACCTATTTCCAGTGGAAAGTGTTTGGGTAGGATTCGTCCATCCAGATCAACGGCGGCATTCTTTGCACGAAGTACTTTTACCTTCTTTGTCCGGTAACTTTTTACTACTTTATGATTTAGTATTCGTCCCTGAATCAGCATCCATAGTCCAGACATAGTCTGCAAGAGTTCCGGACGATAGATGACCGAAACATCCAACCATCCATTATAAGGCACGGCACTCGGAGTTTGTCCGTAACCATAGGCACTACCCACACATACTGTCATAATACGCCCCCGGATATGTTCGTCATTGATACGGAGATGCATTCTGTACAGGTTTCGTTCAAAAAATAACAGGAAAAAGGCTGCCAGGTATGAGAGAAATTTAACTCCTCCCCAAAAGCGTTTCGTTCCGTCGGTAACCTTCACGATGCGTGCACCAAAGCCGATATTTATGGCATTGAGAAAAAAACGGCGTTGATGCTTTTCGCCATCGTAGAAATTACAATATCCTACATCTATTTTTCTCCGGCGGTTGTTGATAATCCAGTCTACTGCTTGTTTGTAGTCCATGCCTATATCCCAGTATCGGGCAAAGTCATTTCCAATTCCGTTTGGAATAATTCCAATGGCAATGTCCTCTTTGTGTTCGGCATTGGAAAGCATGATACCGTTGATGGCATCGTTCAATGCACCGTCACCTCCCACTACCACAATGGTGGTATATCCATTGTTGGCAAGAATTCCGGCAAGTCGCTCTACCGAACCAAAACCTTCGGACTGTACATAGTCGTATGATACACCCTTCTGGTCCATGTACTCTTTGATCTCTTTCCATCGTTTTTGTACCTTCCGTGTTCCGGCTTTGGGATTGTATATCACGCCCCATTTCCCTGGTTCTACGCTCATCTCTCCAATCTATTATTTAAAAATCATCTCTTAATTTCTGTTGCCAAAGATACTAAATACCTTTGAGCTTTTGCTTTACAAAAGCTATCTTTTCTTCTGTAGGCAATGTTGCATCCACCCAGTGAATGGTGAATCCTCTTCTTTCCATTCCCCGAAACCAGGTCATTTGCCGTTTGGCAAATTGATGGATAGCGGTTTCCAGTTGGGTGAACATTTCTTCAAAAGTAAGTTCTCCAATGGCATATAGTGTCAGATACTTATATTCCAGTCCGTAATAAATCAGATCTTCTGCTTTGACACCTTGTGCAAGCAGCTGTTTTACTTCGTCTACCATACCCTCATCCAAACGTTGTCTCAATCGCCGGCTGATTTTTTCCCGACGTAATTCCCGGTCAATATCTACTCCGATGATGAGACTATTGAGTTGTGGAAATTCCCGTTCAGCTATTGGATGCGCGGCATAGTACTCTTCTATTTCTATGGCCCGGATCGCACGTTTCACTGTATCTACATCGGTAGAATTGTGCAATGTCTTATATTGTTGTAGAATCCCGGTCAGTGTTTCCAACGATTTATCTGCCAATCGTGTCCTTAATTCCGGGTTCTCGGGTACCGGCATTAACCGGTATCCCTTCAATACAGACTCCAGATACATACCTGTACCTCCACATAAAACGGGTAAGCACCCTTTTTGTTTAATAGTCTCGTAAGCTTTCAGGAAATCACGCTGATACTCAAAAACATTGTATTTATAGCCTGGTTCGACTATATCAATCAAGTGATAAGGTACTTCTCTACCATTAATAGTATAGTCGGCAAGATCTTTACCTGTACCCAGGTCCATGCCCCGGTATATTTGCCGTGAGTCTGCACTAATGATTTCGGTATTTAGTTCTGCTGCCAGTGC
Organism: Bacteroides sp.; assembly: GCA_019416685.1. Classification (GTDB taxonomy): domain Bacteria; phylum Bacteroidota; class Bacteroidia; order Bacteroidales; family Bacteroidaceae; genus Bacteroides. The sequence continues at coordinate 52,534 of DXWV01000100.1, read as the reverse complement.
AGTGGCAAATGGAGTCTTTCCCGAAGCGGTAGGACCAAGTATGGTAATTAATTCATAGTCTGGCATAGTTTGTTCTTTTTATTGATATATAGATGTCGGCAAAGATAGAAAAAAGGCTGTAAAAAATAGAGTGGAGGAGATAAAATCCTGTTATAAACCTTATAAATATCCTTTCGAACAATAGGGTATGGTATAACTTGTTGAAATCCATACTGTTGATCCTGTTTCTGGATGCTTTAGGTGGATAATTTGATTTTACCTATCCATAGTTTCTTCTATTTTACATCCAATATTAGGTAAAATCGGTATGTTTTTAGAAAAAGAAAAAATATTTTTGAACATGACACTGTTAGAATGTATCTACTTTTACCGTATAAAAAATTGGTAAATCTAAGGCTATGATTTATAATAATAGAGTACTGTTTGTCTTTAATGCAGTATGTATATTCTTTTTTTTGTCCTGTTCCTCTTATCCTAAAGAAGTAGAAGAAGCTCTTTCTATGTCGGGTAATAACCGAAAGGAATTGATTCGGGTATTAGAGCATTACAATACTAACGACCGTTTAAAGTTTAAAGCGGCTTGTTTTCTGATAAGTAATATGCCTTATCATAGGAGTAAATATAGCTTGGAATTACCCGGATCATATTTACAGTACTTTAAAATGGTCGATTCCATAGGACACGTAATTCCTGACGCTAACCACAACGATTCATTGGCGAGGGCACTGAGCCGGCAATATGCCCTGCTGTCTCTTCCAACCGGAAAAGTTGACCAAATTAATGATGTTCAACAGATTACAGCTGATTTTCTGATAGAAAATATAGACGAGGCTTTTTATGAATGGCAACATTCTCCATTGCTTAAAGATATACCTTTTGATGATTTTAAGGAGTGGATTTTACCATATCGTACAGTAGATGAGTCTTTTGTAGGGAATAAACCAATGTTAAAGTCTGTCATTTATGATAAACTGTTTGTTCGCAGTACAGGAAATATTTATGCTGTTATTGAGAACTATAAGAAATACGTCAGATGGCAAAAAGAGATGAACAAACATGTAACTTCTGAAGAACATATAGGACCATTTGATCTTTTTATTCCTGCATTCAAGATGGATTGTGGCAATCTGGCTGCCCGTACCTGCAACTATTTTCGTGCCTGCGGCATATCCACAGTGTATGAGTTCACACCGCAATGGCCTGATAAAGACAGCAGTCATTATTGGTGTGCATCTCCTGATTCTGCCGGTATACTTTGCCCCTATACTCCTCCGTATAATAATTTATGGGAAGACTGGCCATTAGACTTGAAATATACCGGAAAGGTGTATCAACGAACATTTGGTGTAATGAAAGATTCTCCTTATTTTCTAAAAAATGAGACTGAGATGCTTCCTTCTGTGTTTGATACTCCCACTATAAAAGATGTGACGGAAAGATACCATACGTGTATTGAGATTACTTTGCCAATGAACATACATACTTCTAATAATCTGGCTTATCTCTCTTTTTTTAACACTCAAGGAGAGTTGTCTCCTGTGGCATGGGGTAAGGTTTCCCATTGGAGGCATCGTGTAACCTTTCGTAAAGTACCTGTTAATATGCTTTTCTTTCCATCTTATATGTCGGAAGACGGACAAATGGTTCCTTTCGGAAAACCTTTCATTTTAAAGAAAGATAGTGTTTCCAGGCATATTGTTAGAGAAGAGTTGCAATCTGATACGAAATCTACTGTCCGGATGCGTTTGCTACGCAAATATCCTTCCAAACGACATTTGGCAAATGACAGGAAAAATCTGAAAGGTACACGAATTCTGGGTTCTGACCATTGGACGGGCCCTTTTGATACTTTACAGATCATTCGTGAAGTTCCGGATCCATATTGGCAAGAGTACTTATTGAATAATGATAAGAAGTATCGTTATTACCGGCTTCATCGTGACAGTATGCCAGTTGATATAGCTGAATTGGAATTTTTGGGAGAGGAAATTTCCGGGCATCGCACCGATATTCCGTCGGCATTGCCGATACTCACAATTACCGATGCGCCTGTGGAAAACAAACCGTTGAAGAAAATAAATGGTGAGCCGATGCATACGGGAGTTTTGTATTATAAGGCCTATGATGGTGATCCGGAAACTTTTACAAGATGGGGTTTCTTTGGTATGGACTTCAAACGTCCTGTTTGCATAACCCGTATTCGTCTTTTACCACGTACTGCAACGAATGTCATAGAGCCAGGATGCCGTTATTTGTTATTGTATTATCACAATAATCAATGGGTTGAATTGAAAGAGATAGTTTCTAAATATAACTTTTTAGAGGTTGATTCTGTCCCCGCTGGCACCATTTACTGGTTAAAGAACTTAGATAAAGGTAAAGAAGAATTACCTTTCTTCTACATGGACGGACGGCAGGTGTTTATAAATGAATTTATGTGATTGTATTGATCTCTTTTATAAACCGGTAAACTTATATATTGTGTTTATTAAACCAACTTAATGTAATACTGATGAAAATTTGTATAGAACCATGTTTACAACAAAATCGTAATTATTGTTTTAAGATGATATTCGCTTGTATCTGTTTTCTATTTATAGGCGTTGTTTATTTTATACCAGATTTATGTGCCGACAGATTTCATACTCCGGTTCTAATATGGACCGGATGCTTGTTGGGTATATTGGGGATTATTATATCTATTTTGGAATACAGAGGGGTAGTACTTTATATACCTGTTTTTTTGATTGTTTTATATTTATGTTGGGGAGTTGGCTGGCTGTTCACATCTTCTTTAAATTATTACTCTGTCAGTCTCTTTTTTATTGATAATATGATGTTATTACTGTTGTATTATTATTTTTCACATTATCAATATTACCTCCCTTTTTGTTTCTTGTTAGTAATTTTGGCCGGTAGTTTATCTTTAGTAGCTTTCTTACAACTATTCGGTATTTGGCAGTCTTATAGTTCTGTGTTTATCATAACAGGTACATTTGATAACCCTGCTGGTATTTCAGCTATATTAGTTGCTCTGTTACCATTTACTTTTTACTTTTTTTTCGTAAAAAGCAAATTACAACGAAGACTGTCTGTTATAATTTGTGTAATGGTGATGATTATTATTCTATTGTCTAATGCCAGAGCGGCTATATTGGCAATGGTTGTTGTTTTGGGATATTTTTTTAAGAGAAAATTTCTGTTTATATGTTGCATTGGATTATTATTGGTGCTGCTCTATTTATTAAAGCCCGATTCTGCCAATGGAAGATTTGTAATCTGGCGATGTTGTGTTCAGGCAATTATTGATAACCCTCTGTCAGGAACTGGAGAGTTTAATGTTTGGTATATGCTAAATCAAGCGAATTTTTTTGTAGCACATCCCAATGAAATATGGGCGATTTTGTTAAGCGATAATATTCATCATCCTTTTAATGAATATCTAAAAGTTATGGTGGAAAGAGGACTGATTGGTTTGGTTCCGATTATCGGCATTATGGTATATTCTGTTAGTAACTATTGTAGACACATCACTCCAGAAAAGAAGTGTGCATATTGGAGTCTTGTTGCAATAGCAATATGTTCTTTGTTTTCATATCCGTTTGAATATGAGATTATAAAAATAGTGTTTATATCTTCATTCTTTATACTGGTAATTCATCCTTTTATATCAGACAATAACAGAATAGTGAAAGTAAAAGTATGTAGATGGGAGATATTTCTTCTTTCATCCTTTCTTTTTGTAAATGTATTCTATCAAGGATTCTATGACATTCTATGGACTAATTTATTAGAACGTGGAAATTCCTGTGATGCAAAAATGGAGAGTGAATATGATAAACTGTATCAAAATTCTTTTTTAGGTCAACAGCCTGCTTTTCTATATAATTACAGTGTTGTATTATATCAAGCCGGGAAATACAAAAGGAGCAATGATATTTTGTTGGAATGTAGTAAAAAAATGAATGATTATGATGTGCAGCTACTTCAAGGATATAATTATTTGGAAATGGAAGATCTGCCTCGTGCGGAAGAGTCTTTTAATGTAGCATCTAATATGATTCCTTGTCGTTTGGTACCTTTATATGAACTTTTTCGAATATATGAGTCCACTGGAAGAGACTATTTGGCTCTGGAGACTGCACAACATATCATTAATATGCCTGTTAAAATTGTTTCGACCAAAACTAACTTTATAAAGAAAAAAGTTGGTAATTATTTGGAACAGAAAAGGAAAGGAGGTGTTTTATGATGTAATCAAGAAGCTACAACATCAACTTATAATTAATTGAAAATAAAAAAACATGAATCATTTAAGAATTTTAAAAGGAGTATCTTTAATCATATTACTATTGTGTGCATGTACGGAGGACTATGATATTCTGACAAATAAATCAAAGGATATCAATATAAAGTCAGATCTTGATATTGCAAGAAACTGGTATAATCAGCAGCAGATAACTCATGAAGCGGAAACTCGCAGTGACAATCTTAATGTGAATCCTATTCCGGTTTTATCGGGGAGTCCCAGTTGGGAATATTATGCTATAAACAGGAATGATTCCTTATTAGTTGTGGATGTAGATTTAACGGATCGTGTATGCCAGGATTTTGTTACGAAAGAAAATTGGGATTTCTACCAACAGACAAAAGAATGGAAATATCGTCGTTCATATACTCATTTTGTATATGTAAAAAACTATAAAACAAATACAGAAACAGGATTTTTGATGACTATTATTCCGTCTAAATTTTATACGAAAACTCATGCCGACAGGATAAATAAGAACACATATCTCCATCGTGATAAATATTTGTTCGGTTCTGTTTTATTCCATGACTTAAATGGTAAATTTGTAAACGGATGGAAATACGAAAGAGGGAAAGTTGTGGGTAAAATACGTAAAAAACGTTGGGATGACTTTCCGAACGCGGATAGGCTGGTTTTCCGATCAATACCTGCACGGTATGAGGTAGCTCCTCAACTTTATACTCCACCTACTACGAGAGCTGGAATGGAAGATGATCCGCTCTATGATGGTGGAACATTCCCGGACATAATTGTGACACCTGATCCTAAACCGAATTGGGGTGATTTTTCTCCTGGTGGAGGTTGGATTGATCATAATGATGACAATATCCCTCATAATAATGAGGATGGCTATAACCATGATAATGACGGGTATATCAATGAACCTCATGATGGCGGTTCTGGAGGTTATAATCCTCCTCCACTTACTCCACCTGCAAAAGGAAAAGATTTTGAATCTAAAATTGGAGATAAAATTGTGGTTGGAAAATTACCGGCAACAATGGAAGTACAATGGACTAATGGATGTGTGCCTGCCATAATGAAATTAGTTTATGAGATTTTTGGTGATAATTCAAAGACTGAAAAAGGATTAATAGATGAATATTGTGCTTTATCAAAAGCTAAAGGGGGAACTAATAATGATATTATAGCTTTTTTAGATTCTAATACTGGAGGCGTTGAACTTTTCTTATTAGCGGATTTTGTTGATGAAAATTTTATATTGAACCCTTTTATTGATTTAAGAAATTCTATTGATAGAGGTGATGTTGTTATGGTGGATGTACCTTCTGAAATGCCCAATTCTGCACATAACGTATTGGTAATGGGATATCATACTAATGGAGATTTTATATATATGGATCCAGAGAAGGGGCATTTGATGGAAGCACCGGAATCATTCTTTTTGGGGAACTATTATTTCAGTATTTCGAGATTGAAATGATTTGACAATAAGAAAAAATACTAATTAGAAAGAATTTGAGTAATATTGGGCTCTTTCTAATTGCTTGAATTTGAATTCTTTATATCCTATCTGGATGTGCCGTTTAAATATATATTTTAACTGATAATTATGGTTATAAATACTAAGATAGAGTAAGGAGAGAGACTTCAAGTATTTCTTTATATATTTTTGATCTCATATTTCGAATATAAAATAAACAGATAATAATGAAGAATATATTTATTTTTTTTGTGGCTGTTTGTACGATGTATTTTTGCAGCCCAAGTTTGTACGCTCAAAAGGAGGGGGAGTCGACTATGGCAAGTTTGACTCATCGGAATTGGATATGGCAATGTGATAAATATTCATTCGTTTATATACATTTTGATAGAAAAATAGTTATGTCAGCGTTGTATGCTCGTTCCAGTAGTCGATTCTTAAATACTCATTTCCCTAATGAATATAAGTGTATTCGTTCTGAGGTTTATCCATATCATCTTTCTGATTCGATTCCTTCTCTTATTGCTTTTGAATATGAAAAAGTTGGCAATATAAAACGAGGACGTTATTGGCTAACACCTGTGGGTGGACTTATAGTGCCATCGGTTATGGAAATAGTTAAGGTCACTAAAGATAGTCTTATAGTGAAAGATAATAGATCGGAAAATAAAATCTTATTTAAAAGGATCAAAAGGAAAGAATTTAATAAATTAATAAATAAGAAACATCGAATCCAGAAAAAATAATGTGTAAAGAAGCTGCTTCATGATTTTAGTATGAATGGGATTTAGTCTTAATTTGAAAAACAGGAATTGATGAATTATAAAATGTTGTTATTGTTGGTTGGTAATTTGTTGATGGGGACATTTTTATGTGCTCAGAAACCTGCTCCTACAACAATGGATTTATTGAAAAATAAGTATTGGGTATATAAAGAAACTCTTAGGATAGGTAGTCTTATGTATGAGCAGTATGAACAAAACGAATGTTGTAATTTTTATTTCTTTAAAAAGGAAGAGTTAAGTCAATGCTGTGATTATTATCTTTCGGATACAATTGTACGCTCCTATCAGGAGGATAGTGTCGGGGTGGTGAAGAATGGAAAATATATAGTACAAAAAAGAGAGAATATTGACACGAACGTTTATGAGATAATGAAATTAACATCCGATTCCCTTGTTATAAAGCTTTGTCTGGACTCTTTACACATAAGTATTGGAGGGGGACATCCGGTTATTTATATTGCTGAGAGTAAAAGATTTGTTAAGAAAATGAAACGGAAGGTGAGGATGAGAGAGTAAAATCCTCCGTGTATTTCGGACTTAAAATGAATAGATAATGAAGAATATATTTATCTTTTTAATGGTTACTTGTACGCTGTGTTTTTGCAGCCCAAGTTTGTATGCTCAAAAGAAAGAGTAGTCTACAATGAAAAGTGTGACTCATCGGAATTGGATATGGTAAGTAAATACTAATTTTCCAATCTATTCACTAATGATTTCGGTATTTAGTTCTGCAGCCAGTGCGGTAGCAAATGGAGTCTTTCCCGAAGCGTTAGGGGCAAGAATGGTAATTAATTCATAGTCTGGCATAGTTGTATTTTTTATAAAATAGACATGTATAAAGATAAGAAAAAGTAATAACTAATCAATTGGAAGGCTGATTAATCGTTTTCGTAAAACGACAGATTTTGCCGTTCTTACTAACTCCTTCGATAACAATATCCTGAGGAGCTGTACTGTCTGGCATATAATATTCAATGGTAGCTGTTCCATCAGCATTCAATTGTAGTCCCGGATTCCAGTAGATTGTGGTACGTAGATCGGTTGTAGTGTTCTCTTTCTTCTGTGGGGTGTCATAAGTGGGATGATAAAATTCTACGGACTGGCTATAACCCAATGGAGTGTATGTGATGATACCACGTGCGGGAGGAGGCGGAATCTTTCCAGGATCTTTTAAAGTAATAACAATAGCCCCTCCGGCTCCCTGAGAACCGAAATAACTTGCCCCTGCATCTCTGATAAGGTTCAATTCTTCTACGTCATCTGTCTGTATCATTTCGAGCATACTGTAATCCGGTTCATCATATACCAGATCATCAATGACGAAAACTGGTTGTTGTGGATTATTACGTATATGTATCTTACCTTCGTTCAGACTGATTCCCGGTAGTTGGGTTATAACATTCAGTATTGACTGTCCTCCTCTTTCAGACAGCCGTTCATTTTTGAGTGTGTAATCAGAAATACCTGCATACAGACTTTGTTGAGTTGATTGATTGCGGTTGGCCGTCACAACAACTTCTTTAAGGTTATATACTCGCATGCCTCCTTCCATATAGTATTTCTCACGGGTATTTATCAGATAGTCATCCATAGATAGATTAGACGTTTGAGGATAAGGGTGCAGGTTATAAGTTTTAGGTAGTGGTGGGTTATCTACTAATATATCCACTCCGGCGAATCCTCTTTTGGTACGTGCCTGTATGATGAAGGTGGTGCTATCTTTAAAAGAAGTATTAACGATAAATTCCCCTTTTTCATTGGTTAGTGTTGTTTCTATAATTTTATTTTGAGGTGCAAGTACATAGATCGGTCCTTTCTTGATATTTTTTCCGAAAAGTCCTTTTATTCGTCCACTGATGGTTTGGCCTGCTTCTATATAATTGTCTATGTGTATAATTGGTTTACGAAATACATTTTCTATCTGATGCCTGCGCCAGCCATGTGTTAACATTATGAGATCCAGATATCGTTGAGTCTTTGCATCTTGTTTCAGGAAATAGTAGCCAGGATTTTCAATATGCCCTTTCAGGTCGGAAGTCAATAATAGGTTTGACAATATATTGTCAGCCAATGAGTCTGTTTGTATATCTTTGTGGTTGGTAATGCTGATAGAGAAATTCCCGTTTAGTGGGGCTCCTGTGAAATCTGTTGCCTTTACCAGTAAGGATACTTTTTCTCTCTTGCTATATACTTCTTTGTTTGTTTTTATTTGCCAGTCGGGTGTTTGTCTATCTGTAATGAATATCAGCCGTTCGCTGATGGCTCTACCTGAGCTGTCTACAACTAAAAAATGGGTGATACCTTCTGCTAACAGACCATTTTTTATCATACCATAGGGCTTTTCCGTATTAATGGATTGAAATATTACCGGTTTTCCTCGGGTATGTGCCAATAAATATAATTCCTTAGGCCATGCAGCCTGTTCTGATTTTTGAATTTCGAACAGTAAGTTTTGCTTATGATGAACTATCGCGAGGGTGATAGCGTCTGTTCTGACAACAGGAAGATCAAAACGTTTTGTGATACTGTCAGAAGAGGTAATAAGGGCATGATAAGATTCTCCGGCTATCGGACTCATAGAAAATAGGCCCATACCATTGTGTTCTGAGCGTATGATTTCAAGAGTATCTCCTTGGCTATTCATCAGATATCCATTAATTTCTCTGGATAGTCCATCGGCACCCTGGGCTTTGAAAGCAATATTTTGTCGAAGAACAGTTGATAGTACTCCTCCTTCCGGGAAAAAAGTAACATCAAAGTCTTTTGAGAAAACCGGTAGATGAAAGGTTTTCTCAAAAACATACTGAGGATCATCAAATGTAACTTCAATTCTTCTTTGTCCTTCTTCTTTTATTCCGTTGAGTGGGATATAAATTTGTCCATATTCATTCGTCTTTTTCTTTCCCCGTTTTTCTGCTTTTCCATCTTCAAAGTATTGAAACCTTACCTGTATGTTATTATAAGGTTTGTTATTGTTATCTGCAAATCGGATTTTGGCCAGATAATTGTTTTTAGTGCCCGGTTGATATTCAATTGTAGAGAGGATAGTGACATCAATAGAGTTACCTATTTGGAGATTACGAGAATAAAAAAATACCGGATCTTCATTCTGCATCCAGTTAGTGTATCCTCTGATGTAGTAATCTCCTGCAGGAAGCGTACTTGGTAAGGTAAAAGCATTTTGAAATCCCAGAGAATCCCGTCTGATTTTTTTTCGTAGTATGACGGAGTCAGTACGATTAATTAGTTCTGTGATAATAAAGTTGCTTTTAGGATTCTCCAGGTGGCTGGTTGCATTAACCAAATAGCCCTTGTACCAGATGTTATCTCCGGCTCCATAGTATGGCTTGTCCAAATGCAGATATAATTTCTCCTGATGGGTACCTTGTAACTGATGAAAGTAAGAAACAACACTATCCAGTTTATTTTGTGCTAAAAGCATCTGGAGAGGAGTAGATAATAAACCCCATAAAAAGATTGCGACAGTATATTTGTGTACTATAGGAAGTGTTAGGCTTTTCATGGTAGTTTTTTGTTTTGTGTGATATTTAATGGTGTCCTCGCCAGATGGAATATACTTTTTTGCGGATAGTAAACAGATTGAAAGCAGAGACGATAACAAATAAAAGTATCCCGGTGGTAATAGCCGGCCAGAGTGAACCGATTTCCAGTTGCGGAAAGAGTAAGCTAAGTGTAGCGGTATAAGAATGACGTAACCAGGCTACAAGGCTGATCGATACAATAAGAACCACTATATTTAGCCCTAAAGTTAATGTCTGATATGGGCGTGCTACCCGTGCCGGGCTGTAACCGATAAGCAATAGGTTTTCGAGCTTGGTAGTGTTCTTTTGCAACAGAAGGAAGATACTTAACATCAATATATAGAAAGAAAGTACACTGATAAAGAGCCCTACACCCAATACAATACCAACAATGAGGCGGAGAAAATAGGTCGTTTTCCCTGCATCCAGTTTACCATCTTCGGTTTCGTATCCTTTTTGCTGGAAATATTTGGCAATGGAGGCATCCGCAGGATTTCCTACTTCGATGATGAGGCGTGACGGCTGTGCTTCTGCTTCCGGAGCGAAGTTTTTATTCGCCCATCTCATAAAAGATTCCGGTACCAATATCGTATTCAGTCGGTTGGAGAAACCGACAATGTTTCCTTTGTACTGTTCTACACGTCCGTTTCCACGCATCATGATGTCCATTTGTACAAGGCTCATTACGCCCTCGGAGAGTTTGGGCAGGCTACGGCTCTGAGCAAATCCGAAGTTGTATAAATTTAGATAATTGCGTGGAATGATAATGGGGATGGTGTGTGTCTCTTCGTCAAAATGCCATTTGTCGAGTTTTACATCTACGTATTCATCGGGCACCGCTTCAAAGAACATATCTGTAGAAAGATGGATACCGGCTTCTTGCATACCCAAACCAGCTGACACTTTAAATTGTGAAGGAGTAAATGCACCTACACTTTTAGTAAAAGGCTGTTTCTTCAGATTCTCTATCTCTTGTGGAGAGAAAGTATTGCTTTTTCCGGCAAAAGCCCCAAGGGTACTTATCTTTTTGGTAGCAATGATATAATCTTTCTTCATGAAACTATCTCCCTCTGTAAACATAGGGATAATATCTTTATAAAACTGTACGCTGAGCAATACAATAACCATACCAAACAGATTGGCAAGAAAGAAACCGGCAAGCTGGCCGATACTGATATGTTGACGAAGAAGTTTCCAGATAAGTTTCATAATCGTATGATCTGTTACAGGCGTAATACTTGGTTATAAGGCAATTCAATCTGTTTTCCGATGGAAGTAACAATAACTCCCGTACCTTGTTTTCCGGCTTCTTCCGTTAGCAGACTACTCATAATTTGTCCATTATAATCGTCCAGATGACTGATAGGTTCGTCCAGAAAGATAAAGTCGAAAGGTTGGCATAGTGCACGGATAAAGGCAACACGTTGCTGCTGGCCAAAAGATAATTTTCCTGCCTTTATATTGGCTTTGTCGGCAATGCCCATTGCATCAAAAAGAGCAAGAATCTCTTTTTTCTTTTTATATCCGGTCAGATTATTTTTTAATTGAATATTCTCGAGTGCTGTGAGTTCGGAGAAGATGCGCAAATCCTGAAAAAGCATACTCAGTGAATGCTTGCGTAGGTTGACCCACTGCTCTACTGTGTATGCCTTGATATTAGTCTCATCGAAATTTATAATACCTTGATAATCGCTTCGATAGCCATATATATAACTACATAATGATGATTTACCGGTACCGGAGGCTGCTTCAATCAGGTACATTTCTCCTTTGCGAAATATAATGTTCTTATGCCAGATATCCGATGTGATAGAATTACGGTCAGCAAACACTTGGGGAAGTGTTTGCTGCAGATGAATTGTTTCCATGTTCAGAAAATTACATGCCGGCAAACTTCTTGGCGAAGTTTACAATTTGTTTCAGCGAGTTGGTGTCTTTGTCTTTCAGAACGAGGTCTATTTCACTGACACCATCGCTTACGTTGCTTATTTCCAGATAACTAATTTGTGATGCCAGGTTATAGTACATTTGGTACTCTTCACCTCCGAAGCCTACCATCATTTTTACAATCGGGAGTTCGAGGATAGCATCCATGTTAACAACAAAGAAGAAGTTCTTTCCTTTCATATCCGAGGCATAGGCAACGTCTTTTATAGATTTATCAGCTGCTTTGTCAATGTTTTTGTAAAGTAATTCATCGTTTGTTGCATACATCTGTTTGTCTTTGAAGCCGAAGAAGATATTCATCGCTCTTGACTTGTACACGTATTCATTTTCATCCAATTGAACGATATCTTCGCCTTTTTTCAGATTCAGTGCTTTTTTATTGTCATAAAGAGCTTTTAGTGCATTTCCGTTCTTTACATCTGCATAAGCTACGAAAGCAGGATCTTTGCCCATAGTTACATTGATCAGTCCGGCAGATATATCACCGTTGAATGAAGCGAACAGGGCTTTCACTTCTTCTGCTTTGGAAATAGATACTGTGTTACGGAATTCTTCATTTTCCTGTAACAGGTTGTACAACTCTTCTCCATTGGCTCCTACGTTTATAAATGCAATGGTTGATGCAGGGAAATATTTAAGGAAAGTACTATTCAGTTTGATAGTTGCCTTCTCCTGTTTTTTCAACATGGCTTTGGCTTCTTCGTTCTCTGTATAGTATTCAAAAAGTAGAGCAATCTTTCCTTTCTCAAAGCTAAGACTACCCAGAGCCATTATATCTTTGGGATCTATTTTTATACCGGTTAAACCCAGATTCAGCTGGCGTGCGTATTCTTTAGGAAGTGCTGCTAAAGATGCAAAGAAATTAATATCACCTTTCTGTTTTTGCATTTTTTGAAAACCAGCATTGTTAGCGATACTTTTTTCAGTGGTTTGTTTCATTAGCTCGCTGATCATCTTCTGAGCATTTTCCATTTGTGATGTACTGCCCGTCTGTACCAGCATAGCTGTTGTTTCATTAAAAGCAAAGATGTCACGTTGTCCCATTCGTGTATAACTATAACCGTCTGCTGCTTCTATGGGTTGGCAGATTTGCTCTTTCACCATTATGTCCAGTGAAGTATGCAGTTTATCCTGGTCTGACACTTTAGCTACCAGAGCTGTATATGGAAAACTGGTTGCTGTGAATGCATAAACAGGCGCATCCACATCTATTCCTGATTCTTTAGGGTTATTCAAAACTTTTTCTAACTGTTGGAAAGTTGCCGCAGTAGTTCCACTTTTCAGTGCCTCTATCATCTTTTGTTTGGCTGCTTCATTCTCTTTGTCTTTCAGTCCGGATTTATCAGCCAGTGATTTCAAATGGATAGATGCTACAGCCGAAGCGTCGGCAGGTATAACATTTGTGTATTCCGATTTCTTTGAACAAGCTGCCATGAATACCATCAGTACTACCAGCACTGAAAGTCGGGGAATCATTCTTTTTACCATAACTATTTGTTTTTTAATTGATGTATTTTTTAGTGATAAGTGAGTAGTGATAAGTGATAAGTACCATTCGGTATGATAGCGCAGCCCGCTAATCACTATTCACTATTCACTACCATTGTTGCTACCAGTGCTGCCGTTTCTGTTCGCAACCGTGATTTGCCTAAGCTTATGGGTTGAAAGCCTTTCTCTATTGCTTTAGCTACTTCCTCTTCGCTGAAATCTCCTTCCGGTCCGATAAGTACCAATGCATCTTCTCCTGGTTTCATCACATTTTTAAGCAATGGCTTTTCGCCTTCGTAACAGTGTGCAATGAACTTTTGTCCTGCGAACTCCTGGGTGATGAACTTATCAAAGTCCGTCATTCCATTGAGTTTGGGTAAACGCGCTTTAAGTGATTGCTTGATAGCGGATACTACAATTTTCTCAATACGTTCCATCTTAATAACTTTTCGTTCTGAAAAGCGGCAATTGAGAAAGGTCAGTTCATTGAAACCTATTTCAGTAGCTTTCTCGGCAAACCATTCGTTACGATCCATGTTTTTTGTTGGAGCCATGGCTATGTGTAGATGTCCTGACCATAAAGGTTCTTGTGGAATTGTTTCGAGTATCTTTACCAAACAACGTTTGTTGGTTGCGGTAGTTATTTCCGCACGGTAAAAATTTCCATTACCATCCGTCAGGGTTATTTCATCTCCGGCATTGAGCCGTAAAACACGAACACAATGTTGTGCTTCTTCTTCCGGAAGTTCAAGGCTCTTTTGTATATCGGGAGTATAGAATACGTGCATATTTAAATCTATTTTCTTCTGTTTATTTCATCGCGTAACCGGGCTGCCAGTTCATAGTTCTCTTCTTTGATGGCTTGCTCCAGCGCTTGTTCCAGTGAATTCACATTGTCGGAATCATTTGTCTCCTCTTCCTGTTGTTCTGTATCCGGCTTATCGGAGTCGTCCAGGCGGATATATTCTCTTTCAAGAATAGACTCATAAATAAAAACAGGGCAATCAGAACGTACAGCCAGAGCAATGGCGTCTGAGGTTCGTGAATCGATACGAATAATTTCTTCGTCCTTCTGTAGGTAGATATATGAGTAAAAAACGCCTTCTTTTGCCTTGTAGATAAGAACTCTGAGCATTTTGGCACCCAGAACGTTCAGGCATGTATAGAATAAATCGTGCGTCAATGGACGTGGTGCTTTTACTCCTTTCAGGCAGATGGCAGTGGCTTGCGCTTCGGCTGGACCTATAATGATAGGCAGTTGCCGTTCACCTCCCACTTCCCCCAATACCAAAGCGTAGGCACCTACCTGCGCTTGACTATTGGAGATATTTAATACTTGTAATTCTATCTTTTTATCCATTGTTACTTTTTACTTAATTCCTCTGGCTGGTGTTTGTATTTGAATACCAGAGCAAACAATATTCCGATAACTAATGCATAACCTGCGAAGATGAACCAGATGTCAGGCCATTCACGGCTTACCAACATACCGTCGGCATATACCGAGAAGGCATCCACCACAGCACCACTGGCATATCCTCCGATGATCGCTCCCAATCCGTTGGTCATCATAAAGAATAATCCCTGTGCGCTGGCTCTGATAGCAGGCTTAGCTTCTAATTCAACAAACAAAGAGCCCGAAATGTTGAAGAAATCGAATGCCATTCCGTAGACAATCATCGAAAGTATCAGCATCCATAGCCCTGAACCCGGATCGCCCAGACCGAAAAGTCCGAAACGGAATACCCAGGCAAACATACTGATAAGCATTACGCGCTTGATGCCGAAATGTCTGAGGAAAAATGGTATGGCAAGAATAAACAGGGTTTCACTCATCTGTGAGATAGAAAGCAGGATGACAGAGTGTTTTACACCGAACGAATCAGCAAATTCCGGTATCGAAGCAAAACTACCTAAGAAGAGGTCTCCGTAACTGTTTGTAATTTGTAATGCAGCTCCTAATAACATAGAGAAGAGGAAAAAGATAACCATCTTCTTGCGTTTGAATAATACCAGAGCATCGAGCCCGAAAGCAGAAAGCAGGCTTTTGTTTTCACTTTTGGCAGGCGGACAAGCGGGCAGAGTAAATGAATATAAGCCTAAAATAAGTGCTGCTGCACCACCCACATAGAGTTGTGCACAAGAGGATTTGAATCCGGTGAGATCTACTGCCCACATGGCACAGATAAAACCGATGGTTCCCCATACACGGATAGGCGGGAAGTCTTTGACAATGTCACATTTATATTGTTCAAGAGAGTTGTAAGATACCGTATTAGCTAATGAGAGCGTAGGCATATATACCAACAAGTTAAGCAACATAGCCCAATACATATGGTTATAATCAGTGGCTGTGGAGGCATAGAAAAGGCTGGCAGCCCCCAGAATATGTAGTATCCCATATAGTCGTTCAGCATTTACCCATTTGTCGGCTATAATACCTGTCAGTCCTGGCATGATGAGAGAGGCTATACCCATTGTGGCAAAGATTGCACCTATTTGCCCTCCTTCAAAATGTAAGACACCACCCATGTAGCCGCCCAATGAAATTAACCACGATCCCCACACGAAGAACTGTAGGAAGTTCATAATAATTAGTCGATACTTGATACTCATATTATTTTTATTTAATTACGGGTTACAGGCTACAAGTTATTACGAATTGTAACTTGTCGCTATTTTATAATAGCTGCAAATATAATGTTTTTCGCCGATTGTGTACCAAAAGAGTGGAGAAAAGAGCCCTTTGTATAGGGAAATTTGAGAAGAGAAAGAAGTCTGATTATAATTTAGATATGCAATTTTATTTTTTTAGTTGTTTGATTCTCTGTATTTGTTTGTGTGAAAAGTTAGGATCAATCTTTTATAGTACATACTATGTTTGTCAATAACAATTCTTTCCATTGAGTACGATATCTTCCGTTTAAAGAATTAACATCCCCAAAATATAATCGGGGTAATTCATAATTTGATAGTTAATTGTTATAGTTTCATACTCGTTGTCGTTTTAGTCATAGCATTTATAAGAACAGCCCGTTGCCTGATATTTCCGAGCGTCTTTTCTTCATCCTTGCTTATCTGAAGAATAATCCTTTGCAGGAGTATCATGCCGCCTGCTTCGGAATGGACTGGAAGCATTGCAGCATTTTTGTCCACTGTCTGACACACATTCTTCGGCTGAGGCTTGAAACAATGGGACTTGTTCCTGTGTAAACAGACACCGAACTTTCTTCCCGTTTGACAGAGCTTTCCAGAGAGGAAGGCCGCCTGTATTGCTTCATGACGGCACTGAAAGAGAGATTCCCCATCCGGTAGACTATGATGAACAGAGAGAGAAATACAGCGGAAAGAAGAAACGTCATACGGTACAGAATGTCGTTATCATAACAAAGTCCTGATTGATCATCTTTGTCAGTGAGACTGTTTGCGGTAAAACGCATGATAAAAAACGGCTGATACAATGTATTCTTTCCTTGTACCTTGTATCAGGATACAGGATATCAAGGATATATGCTCCTGAAGGGGTGACAATCATACAGCCGGTTAAGAAAAGAAAGGTAAAGGAGCTTTCCAAAGAACAGAAAGACTACAACAAAAAAGTTACATGCATTCGGGTAAAAGTGGAAAATGCCATAGGAAGTACTAAATTTAAGAGAATTGTCAAAGATGAATGCAGGCTGAGAACAAACTATTTCGTTGAACGGATTTTTCCTATATGTGTAGCTTTGCATAATCTGAGGATTAAAATGAGATCATGGGTATACAAAAACTAATTTACGTAAACTCTAATAAAGAGTAGAGCCTACTGAAAAATAGATTTACTCTTCATTGTATACAAATAGATATATTTACTGAATACCCCAACTAAGTTCGGTTAAAATATAAATCGTCATTCAATATATCTTAAATAAGAATAGGTTATAGTTACATCTTCTCCCGGACAAGGAATAATCCATCCCATAGCCGCACCAGCTATATTATATTTTACAATCATTGTATAGAAATAAACAGTTAAAGAATTATCTCCAGGTTGCCATGCCCAATTAATCCCCAATTCTTGTGTATCATAATCTATATATCCACTTGGATTAGGCGATAGAACTCTTAAACCTCCGGCATCAGTGGGTATAGGTACTGATTTAGAAAAATAGTAGACATCACAAAGATATACCCCAGATGCTACAGTCGGTTCATGAACTATAGGGACTTTATAATTAGTGAATAGTTTCTTATAATCACACTTAACATCAAAGGGACCAAATATTTGAATTCCCCGAGTAATTGGTTGTTTATAGCACAAAGAGTCATCCTGTATATCTATCACTATTTTTTTGCCGTCTATTTCAAATGAATATGGAAAATCCGACATTTTAATACTCCCTGATAAGCATGGCTCATTAATAAGTATATTTGTCCCATCCGCTACTTCATCACTACACGACGAAAACAATACGAAAATCAATGTAATTAAATAAATAGTCCTCATAGTATATAATTTACGGTGAATAACCAGCAAAATAAATGTTTAAACTTCTGACAAACAGAATTTACATTAACTCTATTATTTGAATTTATAAAGATATCCTAAAGAAATCTGCCAAGATCTGTGACGAAACCCTGTGATGTTTTTGTAACAACTTCTCAGTCCTATTAAGTATTCACCCTCAATAAACATACCATTTTTTAATGAATACCCAGTACCTATAATCATGCCTAAATCTACATTTTGTTTTACTCCAAATATTATTGAATTTTGTTTCTCATTATTATAAAAGGCGGTGCGGTTAAATTGGAAACCTAATTGTGGACCAATATGCAAATAAAGACCTCGGAAAAGTGAATATTTAAAGATTAGGGGGATGTCAATGTACTGAAATACAACTTTTAAATCTTTTATATTATTATCAGCAGGTATGTATACACTTTCTTTAGCATTATAGCCTCTGGTAGAATATAATATATTAAGTTGTAAACCTATTTTGTTGCTAAATTGATAACCTGCAATGATTCCACTATTTACACCTAATATAAAAGATGGATTTTCAGTATTTTTAAAGTCTACATTTGACAAATTGATACCTGTTTTTCCACCTATATTCCATTGTGAGTATGTTTTACAAGAAATGAATAGTAATATAAATAAAAAAGCAAATTTAGTACTCATTTTCATTATTTATGATAGACTGGTGATTGAATAATGCAGAGAAGTTTACAATTTCTCTGCATTATTCAGTTATATTAACCAGCAAGTTTATAATAGTAATAAGGAACTCTAACTCTTGCTCCGTCCAAAGGAATTGTATACCCCATTGCTGCACCTGCTGAGTTATATTTTAATACTATAGTGTAGAAGTACCAATTAAGTTTTACAATATTTCCAGTTACTGTTGACATATTCCAAATTATACCCGTTTCTCGAGTACTCCAATCTTTATATCCAGAAGGGTTGGGAACGCTAACTGTGCCAAATAGTGCTTCGCTTGGTAGTTGTATTTCACCTGATGTTATCCAGACATCGCCAATGTACACTCCCGCTGCAATGCCAGCTATGCCATTAATCACAAATTTTTGGTTCTTTGTGTTGGTCTGAAATGGAGTCGCGGATGAATAATAAGGTCCCATTAGATCTAAACCTGGTTTTTCATCTGGAACATTTGGGGGATCAATAGCTCTTGTGTTGCCACCTGTACTTTCAGTATTTTTATAGTTTCAAATGTAATAGTCTTTCCTCCAAAATTAATAATTTGGGGTTCATCAGATAACTCAAATGAACCTGTTAATGTTTCAGATTCATTTTTAATGACTTTGTTTAAATCCTCATCTTCATTTTGTGTACAAGAAGTAATGAAAAATAAAGCAACTGCAAGTAAAATAACGTTGGTTTTCATCTTTTTTAAATATTAGTTTTTTGGTAAATTATTAATAAACTTATAGTTTATTATTTAAATGCTTTTTGTTTGTTTTTGTACCATATATAAAGATGGGCCTAATTTGTGTTCTACATGTACCAATACTGTAGCAAACTCTTGACTTCTTCTTTCATTAATGGTTGTACATTTGTGATTTGTTAGATTACTTGACGTTGCGATGGTTGTTTAAGTTGATGTAAAAGTAAAAAAAACAATTTAATTATATGTATTTATGTTAGATTATTTTTTGTAAAATGATCGTTTTTATGATTTAATAACATTGTGGGCGTTTTTTTACCGTATAAGGAATATTAGACTTCTTGGTGAGAGATAAATAAATGTGGCTACAGAATTTTAATGTTAAATTAAAAGCCATTCGGAATGAAATTTATAAGAGTTTAAAGTATAGAAATGTGTATGAATTAAATGTTCAGGAATATGGTATTAGCCAAATTTAGGAGAGGATAGGTATATAAAAAGAAGGCTATCTTCTCATTATGGCTTTTATCATATAATACAAAGTAGTAATAAATAGCGAAGTATTCGGCGGATTGAATATTATATGTTACTTTATCTTGTTTTGTCCATGCAAATAAAGAACTTAACCGCTTGTCTTCCAAATCAAATTTATAGGTATTTAGGATTCCTTTGTCTTTTTCTCCTTGATATACTTCAAAAAAAGAATCTCCTTCTTTGATAATGAGAAAAAGAGACTGGCCGATAAAATAACCGCCATAAGTATAACCGGTTAAAGTCTTTTCCAAGTTATTATCGGTGATAATTTCTTTAATAATTCTCCTACCAGCCTTATATTCATCATAAATATTAATAGTCTGGGCATTAGCTAACCCAAACGACCTGATTGAAACTATTAAATATATAAATATAGCGTTTAAAAGTAACTTCATATTGTGATTTTATTTAAACCCCGGCAGAATAGATGGATTCGGAATAATAACTTTTGGTCCATGATTACTACCGTTATTAATATAGCCAATTCCCATAACACGCAAAATTAAGTTTTCTGTCCGAATTACATCAACGTGTTGATTCGCTTGTCCCCGTCTTAGTGATAGTAATATGATTACTATCAACAATGATTGAGTGTGTTCTATTAGATGCCTTGTTACGCTTGCCTCAATACAAATAGACTCTTACTCTGATTATTTATTTGAATATTCTACATTCTCAAAATGAGTAGGAATATTTATTAATTTGCTAAAATCAACCTTCCACATATCCAATTCGTAAAGTTTGTCATCCTCATCTAAATATAATGAAGCTACGACCAATACTCCATCGGTATCCCTAAATTGGCATTCACTAACTTGTGAACCAAAACGGCGTACTTTGTTGAGTGTATCACAAGGGAATAAAGCCAAACTTCCCATTCCTCCGTCTTCTAAAGAGGCCACTAATAAACCATTCTTCCAATCGGGAGAAATAACTTTAATTGATCGATGTACTAATTCTTCTAAAAGAATTTCTTCTTCTATATTTAATTTTCTGATATTATTTGACTTCATGTATTCTTCCAATATTATAAGTCCCATTAGGCAATTTATATATGGTATATTGTAATGTACGACCTTCAACCTTAATCACTGAATTTAAGTGCTTTCCTGGTATTACTTGTCCGATTTTTTTTGCAGCATCTCTTTGGACAGCTTGTTTAACAATATTTCTGTCTAAACCTAATTGATCAATATGACGATAGGTATGGTAGACTTGATTTGCATTACCTCCAAACTGAATAGTTGCTTTGCTTGCGAGCTTTCCTATGCCCCAAGAAAGAGCTTTGCCTGCTAACGCACCACCTAGCTCACTAGCTGCTACCATAACAAGGGCTTCTCCTACCGGGCGACCTATTTCGTTATTTAAGAAACGATTGTTTATAGCATTCATCAATTCAGACTTAGAGTTTTCGGATAATGGACTATTTTTACCTAAAAACTGGTTTTGTAGTTTAGTACTGGAGTATATTCTATCAAAAGCATTTTCTGCTTGATTAGACATTATGCCTGCATTTTGATACGCATTCAAGTACGAGTTTTCACTTAATTGAATAGAAACTGAATGTCCAACGTTTGTGTAACCTTCCAATTGATCATGCCCTTCTTGCCAATAATAATTTCCAGTTTCATTATGGCGATACCAATCTCTACCATCGGGATCAATATAATTGACCGGATTATTATTACAATATGCATATGGGCTGATATTATAATTTTTTTCAGCAAATGGATCTATTGAAGTAAATTTCTTATCATTTGGATTAAGTATTACTTTCTTAAGTACACTATCATTACTATTCACTAAATTTAAAGACATAGTATTTTTGTCAAACTCAACACTACTAATCTCGCTGCTTGAATCTGCATTTGATACTTTGAATTGCGTTTCGGGCATTTCAATCATTGATTTTACACTCTGTTCCGGTGCAAAATTGTCATAAGGAGTCTGTGCCAAAGTACCCAACGCAAAAAACGTTGCTATACTCAAAAATAAGATAAGCCTTTTCATAATGTATACTGATTTATGTTACTTCTCTGTATTTAATTTCGTCTGCTTAGCTTTTATATCATTGACCATCTTTTCATAATCCTCAGGTTTTATTGTAGAATAGCCGATTTTCGTAAGATATTTGAAAGTGGAATCCATTACTTCAAATTCTTTCATAAGTTCCGGATAACTAATAATGTCCCTATATCCTTTCAATCCCATGTCGGTTATTTTACTGTCTAATCGGAATTTTAAATCGTTTCCTTTGTTAGTTTGCAGTTGGCTATTGGGATAGTACTGTAAACCAATGCTGTAACACTTCCTGATAAAATCATCTGAATATCTTCCTGTCTTATATTCATAATAGTTTAATAGGTCACATATGCAATATGCAACAGACTCAATATCTGACAACGATTTCATAAACAAACCATTTTCTATAGCAATTTCGGAAACATTGAAGGTTTCCATAATAAAACTTGATCGTGAAAAAGTTCCGGTTGTCATTTCCAAATTCCACCAATTTCCTTTTTCATCCCTGTGTTTTACATAGCAGTGCATGGGGGCAATTGCTATAAATGCCTCTACATTGACTTCATTGGCTAAAATCTTATAAAGAAAAGGTAATGACCTGCAATTGCCTCTTTTTGTTTTTAAAAGGCGTGAAACTAAAGAACTTTCCAGATCTGAGTCACTCATGAAATTCTCAAAATCATATTGATATGGTTTGAAGTTATTTTCTGGGATACTGTCAGACATATAAGTAAATACCGCCCAATTTCCGGCAGTTTTATACTGTCTTAAATTGCGGTTGTCTATCATTTTATTAAGTATGGGTTTTATTCTCAATATTTCATTGTTATAATCCTCCCAACTCATTTTCCCTTCATAATAAGCATTCTCTACAAGAAAAACCGCTTTTTTAAAACTTAAAGGTTCTTCTCCTTTCAACATCTGGTTTATTTCATTTATGGCAATGTCGAAATGTTTCTGGATATTGGCAGGTACGGGATGAGATAAAGCATTTCTGTTGGTATGAAAATCTGCCCATTTCTGGCCAGAACTGAATGTTTGTGCATTTAATTGCAAAAACATAATAAAAGGCAATATATAAATTAATCTTTTCATTACTCTAATGTTTATGTAATTATAGTCAATTTCTAAGTCTACTTATCACAAATAAATAAACCTTGCCGTATTATTTCAAAAAGGGTATATTTCCTAATGAAGTGCATGTTAATAACAAAAATATAAAAAATATTTAAGAAACAATCATTATTGTATTATATTTTTTACCGTATTCAATTTTTATTTGTACAAAGAACTTGTTTTAGTGTTTTCTTGACCAATTAAGACTGATAGATGTGTTTGTTTGAAGGAAGTTTGTTGTAGTATGCCGCGAAGTAGGTTTATTTTGCACTACATATCCACTTGTGTAAGAAAAGTTATTCTTTTGGATTAATATCAGAAACTTGTTTGGACTAAAATTACTTGATATTTGATCGGTAGTTGTTGTATTGTTTTTGTGTATGGTATAAAAAAAGAAGGCTATCTATCCCAGACAGCCAATCTTTATTAACCTTAAATCTAATACCATGAAAAACACAGTGCAAAGATAAAGGGTTTTATGTTATAAAACATAATGATTTGCTATAGAACTACTATTAATTAACGTTATTTGGCTTTTGTCACTCTCTTATTATGTTATAGACAAATTATTCTACATACAAAACTAATCCTTTGAGGTATTCTCCTTCCGGATGGTAGATGTTTACCGGATGATCTGCAGGTTGGGTTAATTGATGTAAAATGCGAACGCTACGTCCTGACATGGCAGCGGCAGTAAATACAGCCGTACGGAAATTATCCTTTGTCACTACCTGCGAACAAGAGAATGTAAATAGGATACCACCCGGTTTGATTTTCTCGAAAGCTTTGGCGTTCAGTTTACGGTATCCTTGCAGAGCATTGCGCAATGCATCTTTATGTTTGGCAAAAGCAGGAGGATCGAGGATGATCAGATCATACTGATCGCCCATGCGGTCGAGGTATTTGAAAGCATCTTCTGCGTAAGCTTCATGGCGTGGATCTCCGGGGAAATTTAATTCTACATTCTTGTTGGTGAGGTCTATTGCTTTGGCAGAGCTGTCTACCGAATGAACTTGTTTGGCACCACCACGCATCGCATAAAAAGAGAATCCCCCTGTGTAACAGAACATATTCAGCACAGAACGGTCTTTTGAGTAACGTTCCAGCAGAGCGCGGTTTTCGCGTTGGTCCACAAAAAAACCTGTTTTTTGTCCTTTCAGCCAGTCTACATGGAATTTCAGTCCATATTCGCGAGCTATGTTATCACTGCTTCCTCCTTTCAGGAATCCATTTTCCGGAAAAAGATCGGCTTTGAAAGGGAGGGTAGTTTCCGATTTATAATAGATGTTTTCTATTTTATCTTTCATAACTTCAGACAGGGCTTCGGCGATAGCCATACGATCAACGTGCATACCGGCAGAATGTGCCTGCATGACAGCTGTTTTTGCATATATATCAATGACCAGACCAGGCA
The DNA here is from genome assembly GCA_019416685.1 of Bacteroides sp. Classification (GTDB taxonomy): domain Bacteria; phylum Bacteroidota; class Bacteroidia; order Bacteroidales; family Bacteroidaceae; genus Bacteroides. The sequence goes on along the minus strand of DXWV01000100.1, from coordinate 28,042 downwards.
GATTGTCACCTTCGCCATGTACCAGACGATAGGTGTCATTGGTAGGATTGGTGGCAATACCGATACTACGGCGCATGTCATAAGCTATCTCCAGTTTGCGTTTCCAAAAATCGTGATTGATCGGTTCTTGTTTGAAGGAGAGTACACGTATGGCAATGCTACCTATCTGGAAGTGTCCTTCGGCAATGAATTCGTTTTTGGAGGTATATACTTCCACAACTTCACCCTCTTCTGGTTCACCGTCGAAACGGGCGATGGCACCTGAAAATATCCAGGGATGAAAACGTTTTAGTGATTCTTCTTTACCGGGTTTGAGATATACTTTGTACATGAAAATATAGGGATTTACAATTTTACGATTTACAATTTTAGAGAGGGCGGGTTCCCTGTTCGTCTTCTATAGTTACGGGAATTTCTTCTATTTCAAAGTTGCCGGTATGCTTCAATTCCTCCAATAAATTATAGATGTGAAGGCACGCCCAGGCATCTGTTGCCGCATATTGCTTTTGGGCATCTGTTAATACATCCGCTTCCCAATTGGAGAGACGTTGTGATTTGGATATCTTTTCTTTAAATAAGATGCCGTATATTTTTTGCAGACTTTTGTCCAAAATGCCGAAAGGCCGTACATAATCCTGTAATTCCACACAACCCTGCTGGGTGAATGGTGCACGTTTATGTAGCATCATGAAATCATCACGTAGCGACAATCCAACTTTTACTACTTCCGGATTTTCCAGCAATCCAATCAGTGACGGGGTAAGCCCCGTCATATTCAGGCGAAATAGAAAGCAGCATTCATTGGAGGATATTTGTAATAGCGCGACTTTATGAGATTGTCCTTTAGTGAAAGACGGACGGGTCTCACTATCAATGCCCAGTACAGGCTGGGTTTGTAGATATGCCACGGCTTTGTCTGCTTCTTTCTCGCTTTGAATCACGTGTATCGGTCCTTCAAAAACGGCTTTAGGCAATTCTTTTATTTCTTCTTTACTTATTGTTCTTTTTATGACCATTTTCTTCTTCTCTTATTCGTTGTCATGGCAATGACAGCCATGATCGTGACAATGACAGTCGTCATTCTCTCCACAATGGCAATCTTCGTCATCGCAGTGACAACCATCATTCCCAGGTTCATACTCATCTTCTTCAACTTCTTCTTCCTCTTCCTCCTCCGGCTCCTGGTTATACTTCACGTCATGGAGTGCCCGCAAAGTATTTACTAACTTTTGCCCCCATAAAAGTCCAAAGTTTTCCTGGCAGATGGCGAGGGAGTCATTCATCGTTTCGTTCAGTCCGAGTTGGAATACAAATATAAAGTCCCGGATATCCTGATAAATATCAGCAAGATCTTCCGATATATTTTTCTTAATGGGCTGATCACTGTATGCCATGTCCGGTAGGAAAACTTCAAGATAATCATCCTTTTCGGCCATGATGTCAGCCAGGTTAATACGTAATACTTCGTACATTTCCTCTGTAACATAAGTTTCGGGCGCTTCATCACCTATCACTTCACACTTAGGAAGCATAGATGCTTTGAGATAAAGCAGAGGAAGTATTTTTAGTGTTGTACCAACAAATGTCTTACGCTTCATGTTCTCGGAACGTTCGAGAAAAGCACAGAATTCTGCGGCTACCGTAACGAATTCTATTACATTTTTATCAAATATTACCAGACTTTCTTTTTTCATATCTGCTTGAATTGAAACGCAAAGGTAAGAAAAAGGATTGAAAGAGTGAGAGGATTAGTAAGAGATTCTTTTTGATGGCTAATAACTTTAAAGGCAACAGTTAGGAAGAAAATTGTTTTTTTACTACTTTTGCGCTTTAGTATTATATAAGGTATAAAAGACGCAATATGGCAAAAAAGAAATCAGATAAAGAGGCAGAATCAAAGGTGCCTTCTACTAATAAGTTCATAGTATTTTTCAAAAATGAAACCATTCACTTTGTTCTTGGTTTGGTATTGGTGATATTCTCTGTTTATTTATTGCTGGCTTTCTCTTCTTTCTTTTTTACGGGAGCTGCAGATCAGAGTATTATTGATAGCGGGAATCCGCATGATTTGTCCACCGTGAACAACCATGTGAAGAACTATGCCGGTTCGCGGGGAGCACAATTGGCCAGTTATCTTATAAATGATTGCTTCGGGGTTTCGTCATTCTTTATTCTTATTTTTCTGGCTGTGGCGGGGTTGAAACTGATGCGTGTGCGGATTGTACGTTTGTGGAAATGGTTTATTGGATGTGCATTGCTGCTTGTCTGGTTTTCTGTATTCTTTGGTTTTGCTTTTATGGACAGTTATCAGGATTCATTCATCTATCTGGGAGGACGTCATGGATATAATGTAGCCAATTGGCTGACTTCACAGGTGGGACAGCCTGGGGTTTGGATGATTTTGCTTGTCACGGCAATCTGTTTCCTTATTTATATCAGTGCCCGTACAGTCATATGGTTACGTAAACTTTTTAGCCTTAGTTTTCTGAAACGTAGTCGTAAAGAGAGAAGAGAAGAGCAGCAGGAAGAAAGCCCTGTTGCCGAACAGGTAAAGCCTGAATTTGCCAACCCGAAACCTCACGAAGTAGAATTTTCTATGGACCGGACTTTCCGGCAGACACCAGCTCCTAAAGAGGTTAAAACGGAGTCTGAAATGAAAGAACCGGAATTTGTTATGCCGTCAGAAACCAATGATGATCCATCGAAAGAGGAGGAGGGAGTAACAATGACTTTTGAACAGACTACCCCCGATCCGGTACCTGTTGTGAATGAACTGACCGATAAAGAACCTGCTTTTGAAGTTGAGGCCGCTGCTGACGAAGATGAAAATTATCAGGGCAAAGAAACTGAACCTTACAATCCGAAACTCGATCTTGAGAATTATCGTTTTCCCGGTATTGACCTGATGAGGCATTTTGAGAACAATGAGCCTACCATTAATATGGAGGAACAGAATGCTAATAAAGATAAGATTATCAATACATTGAGGAGCTTTGGTATCGAGATCAGTACGATCAAGGCAACTGTAGGACCTACTGTAACTCTTTATGAAATTACTCCTGAACAGGGGGTACGTATTTCGAAGATCCGTGGGCTGGAAGATGATATTGCATTGAGTCTTTCGGCATTGGGAATTCGTATTATTGCTCCGATTCCCGGAAAAGGAACAATCGGTATTGAAGTACCGAACTCTAACCCTAAAATCGTTTCAGGACAAAGTATTATCGGCAGTAAGAAATTTCAGGAGTCTACCTATGATTTGCCGATTGCATTTGGTAAGACAATCACGAATGAGGTGTTTATGGTAGACCTTTGTAAAATGCCGCACGTATTGGTAGCAGGTGCTACCGGACAAGGTAAATCTGTGGGACTGAATGCAATCATTACTTCTTTATTGTATAAGAAACATCCGGCAGAACTGAAGTTTGTACTTGTCGATCCGAAGAAAGTAGAGTTTAGTATTTATTCGGTTATTGAGCATCATTTCCTTGCCAAGTTGCCCGATGGAGGTGATGCCATTATTACGGATGTGACGAAGGTTGTGCAGACGCTTAACTCTGTATGTGTGGAGATGGATACCCGTTATGATTTGTTGAAGATGGCGCATGTACGCAATATAAAGGAGTATAACGAGAAATTTGTCAATCGCCGTCTGAACCCCGAGAAGGGACATAAGTTTATGCCTTATATTGTGGTAGTTATTGATGAGTTTGGTGATTTGATAATGACTGCCGGAAAAGAGATAGAATTACCTATTGCCCGTATTGCCCAGCTGGCGCGTGCGGTAGGTATCCATATGATTATTGCTACACAGCGTCCTACAACAAACATTATTACAGGTACGATCAAAGCGAACTTCCCGGCGCGTGTTGCTTTCCGCGTTTCGGCAATGATGGATTCACGTACAATTCTTGACCGTCCGGGAGCCAATCAGCTGATAGGGCGCGGAGATATGCTTTTCCTACAGGGGGCAGATCCTGTGCGTGTACAGTGTGCATTTATTGATACGCCGGAGGTGGAGGAGATCACTAAGTTTATTGCAAAACAGCAAGGATATCCGACTGCCTTTTTCTTACCCGAATATGTGAGTGAAGATGGAGGTAGTGACCTGGGAGATGTGGATATGGGACGTCTCGATCCGCTGTTTGAAGAAGCAGCCCGGTTGATTGTTATTCATCAGCAGGGTTCTACGTCTCTGATTCAGCGTAAATTCTCTATTGGGTATAATCGTGCAGGGCGTATTATGGACCAATTGGAAAAAGCCGGAATCGTTGGCCCAACGCAGGGAAGTAAGGCACGCGACGTTTTATGTATGGATGAAAATGACCTCGAAATGAGATTGAACAATTTACAATAAGCAAGCGTTAATAAGACAAATGAAGAAGTACATTTTTAACATTTTGATAGCTTTACTTACTACTTTGCCTGTACTTGCCCAAAAACAAGCGCAGGCAAAACTTGTGCTTGATAAAACGGCTGCCGCTTTTGAAAAAGCAGGTGGAGTAAAAGCTGATTTTAGTGTACAGGCTTTTAATAAAGGGCATTCTGTAGGAACGGCTGCCGGAACCATTGAGCTGAAAGGAGAGAAGTTTTTTCTGAAAACAGCTGAGACGGTTTCATGGTTTGATGGAAAAACGCAGTGGAGTTATCTTACTCAAAATGATGAGGTAAATATTAGTACTCCTACTGAAGTTGAATTACAGGGCTTGAATCCGTATGCATTGCTCTATCTTTATAAGAAAGGGTTTGATTATGAATTAGGGAAAGTGGCAGATTTTCATGGGAGACAGGTGTATGAGGTGATCCTCACTGCAACAGATAAAAAACAGGATTTGTCCCGTATTGTACTTTATGTAGTGAAAAGTACTTATCAGCCTGTTTATATAAAAGTGGAACAACGTGATGGTAGTCGGAGTGAGATAACCATTACCAAATATCAAACAGGTTTGAAACTGTCTGACTCTGTTTTTGTATTTGATAAAAAACAATACCCTACTGCCGAAGTCATAGATTTAAGATAAATAGTAATTTTTTCAATCATAAATAGTAAACGTACCTGTGTGATGAATATTAAATAATAGCCATGATCATAGGGAATAAATAATAAATAGAATGGTGGAAACAGAAAAAGTAAGATGCCTGATTATTGGTTCAGGTCCTGCCGGATATACGGCAGCGATATATGCGGGGCGTGCAAACTTATCTCCCGTACTTTATGAAGGAATACAACCTGGTGGACAGTTGACAACTACCACAGATGTGGAGAACTTTCCCGGATATCCGCAAGGTATCAGTGGTCCGCAACTGATGGAAGATTTGCGTACACAAGCCGAGCGTTTTGGTGCAGATATCCGCTTCGGTATTGCTACTGCTTCGGATTTGAGTAAAGCACCCTATAAAATTACCATTGACGGAGAAAAGGAGATTGAGGCAGAAACATTAATTATAGCAACCGGTGCTACGGCAAAATATCTGGGGCTGGAAGATGAAAAGAAATATGCCGGAATGGGTGTAAGTGCTTGTGCTACTTGCGATGGATTCTTTTATCGTAAAAAAGTGGTTGCTGTTGTGGGTGGTGGTGATACGGCTTGTGAAGAAGCTGTTTACCTTGCCGGATTGGCTTCAAAGGTATATCTTGTTGTTCGTAAGCCTTATCTGCGTGCATCGAAAATTATGCAGGAACGTGTGTTGAATCATGATAAGATAGAGGTGTTGTTCGAACACAATGTTGTTGGCCTGTTCGGTGAGAATGGTGTGGAAGGTATGAGCCTTGTGAAGCGCTGGGGTGAACCAGGTGAAGAACGTTATACATTGCCTATAGACGGATTTTTCCTGGCTATTGGCCATAAACCGAATTCTGATATTTTCAAATCCTATCTTGATACGGATGAAGTGGGCTATATCATTACAGAAGGGGATACTCCCCGTACAAAGGTACCGGGTGTTTTCGCCGCCGGTGATGTTGCCGATCCACATTACCGTCAGGCTATTACTGCTGCAGGCAGCGGTTGTAAGGCTGCTATTGAAGCAGAACGCTATTTGTCTGAAAAAGGGCTTTAATAATAAACCCATCATATATTATAAAACGGATTGTACTGTTAAAGTGCAATCCGTTTTTTATTGATAACCAGAGTCAAAAAATGAATGTAAGTTTTCCCACAATGTAAAAATGTACACTCTTGTATGGTAAAGGTGTACATTCTTGTTATATAAGAATGTACATTCTTGTCATACAAAAGTGTACATTCTTATAAGTTCTGATTATCAGTTGATTATGTCTTTTAGCTATATTGCTTTTCTTCTTAATAGATCTCTATTTCGTCAAGATACAGATCTGCCTGTATGATGTCTTCCGGAGTATCTTTTCTGCAATCAATACCGTTACGTAAGGTTCCTCCATTTTGGATTTTTACTTTTACATAAGTGGCTTCAACAGGATTGAAGAAAATAGAATCAGTATACGCTTTTCTTCCTTTATCCGGAAGCTGACGGGTAAACGTCTCTTCTGCAACTTTCTGGTATTCTTTACCATCGGCTGAAATCTCTACCGTAGCAGCACCTGCGGGCAAAATACGATAGGCCGGATTAAATAATGAACCAAATACTACCTGACTGATTTGAGTTGGTTTATCAAGTTGTACTATGAATTCTACTTCTTTACGTTTTTCATTCATGGAAAAACTTGTCCATGGAGTATAAGATGCGTTATTTCCACGTTTGCCATTTGTTAGTCCGAAGGTGGTTTTGTCTGCACCGAATAAATCATTTTCTCCGAAAATATCTCCCTTCATCCATCCCAGGGAAGGATTTACCACGAAACTTTTTCCGCTAATCAGATTGCCATAAAGAGGTTTGTGCCGGATTTCACCTAACATTTTACCATTTTTGAATGCAGCGGCTTTCAGGTCAAGCTTTCCTTGCAGTGGGAAAGGTGTTGTGTAAAGTGCGGATTTGATATTCGGTTCACTTCCGTCTGTGGTGTATCGAATTTCAGCATCCGGATAATAGCTTTCCAATATCACGTTTAATGTATCGTTTTCTACGTGTGTATTGACATTTACATCAAAAAAGTTACGGCACGCTTTGACGTTCAGTATGTCTAAACGTTCAAACTCTTCTGCCATACGCTGACAGAAATTTTTCCAGTTTTTGTTTTGGTTCAGCGTCCATCCTGTTTCTGAAATAGCTATTGCTTTGGGGAATATCTGATAATCACGGCGATCATTATTTTGCATATATTCTGTCCAGGCATTTCCCTGTACACCAATAATGTGCTTCTTTACCAGTTCGTCGGCATCATCTGCCACTGGGTTGTAAGTATAGGTCATCTTCAAAGTGACATATCCGCCGATAGTAACTGGTGCTGTTTCGGGGTCTTCCTGATAATAATCTACGTACATATAAGGACTGGGGGTCATGATGGCATTGTGTCCCAGTTTGGCGGCATTCATTCCTCCGTCTACACCTCTCCATGACATGACAGTGGCATTAGGTGCCAATCCCCCTTCGAGAATCTCATCCCAACCAATGATATTACGTCCTTTACTGTTGATATATTTTTCCATACGAGTGACGAAATAGCTTTGCAGCTTTTCTTCTTTTGTATGCAGTTTGCCGTCCGCGGGGTTAGGGGTTGTATCGTCTTTCAATCCTAATTGTTTGATAAGCCCCTGGCAGTGTGCACAGTTCTTCCATGCAGTCTTAGGGCATTCATCACCTCCCACATGAATGTATGCACTCGGAAATAGCTCAATTACTTCGTCAAGAACTCCTTCCAGAAATTTAAAAGTCTCTTCTTTCGGACAGTATACCTGGTCGAATACCCCCCATGTTCCGGTTACATCGTAGGTGGTGTCAGGCGTACATGAAAGTTCCGGATAAGAGGCAATAGCAGCAATGGCATGTCCCGGCATCTCAATCTCAGGGATAACCGTGATGTATTTGCTGGCGGCATAAGCCACTACGTCTTTAATTTGTTCCTGAGTATAATATCCCCCAACTTCTTTTCCATCAAATATTTGCGGATAGTTGGTAAAGTAATAATCTATAAGTGTCTCTTTCCTTTTAGAACCGATTTCCATAAGTTTGGGGAATTTTTTGATTTCAATTCTCCATCCCTGATCATCTGTCAGATGCCAGTGAAAAGTGTTCATTTTGTGCATGGCAAGCATATCGATGAACTTATATACGTATTCTATGGGAGAGAAGTTACGACAAACGTCAAGCATCATTCCACGATATGCGAAACGAGGGGCATCTTCTATTTCTACAGCAGGTATTGACCAGTCAGCACGTTTATTGCACTCTTTTCCATAAACAGCCGGAGGCAGAAGTTGGTAGAGTGTTTGTACACCGTAGAAGAAACCGTTGGGTTGTGATGCGGTAATTGTAATGTAAGTTGGAGTAACTGATAATTTATACCCTTCCTGAGGCATGCCTTCTTGTGTTATAAAAGTAATGGAAGGATTACCGGCATGCTCCTTGTCTGTCCGTTCTAGCGACAATCCGGAGGTTGTTGCCAGACGGCCGATGAGACTGTCTGCAATGTTTTGTACTTCCGGCGTACAACCGGCTGTAATAACTTTGACTGTTTTGTTTAACTCAAAACGTCCTTGCTGGGGCGTCATTTGGTTAGGCAATGGAACGAGATTGTACTCGTTCACTGTTTCTTTTGAATCTTTACATCCGGGGGTGATGAATAACAGAGACAAAAGAAAGAAGGAAATTCCTTTTTTCATGGTACGAAATGTGTGTTAAGTTATATAATTGAGATAAAAAATTATCCAATTTTGCTGATCTTCTTCAGCTTTTCTTCATCTATTATTTTAATTTTTCTTCCGTCAATGGTGATAAGGCGTTCGGTTGCAAAGTTTGATAACGTACGGATGGCATTAGAGGTAGTCATATTAGAAAGGTTGGCCAGGTCTTCGCGCGACAGATAGATACTTAAGGTAGAACCATCTTCTTCAAGTCCATAACTTTCTTTTAGGAATATGAGAGACTCAGCCAGTCGTCCGCGAATGTGTTTTTGAGTCAGGTTGACAGTCCGTTCATCTGCAATTCCAAGGTCAATGGACAATTGGCGGATGAAAAACATGGCAAGATCATTGTTTTGGGTTACCAGAGTCATAATAGCACTCATAGGTATCAGTCCGATAAGGGATGGCTCGAAAGCCGCAGCAGCAGTGACAAAATCTTCTTTCGCAAAAAAGGCACGGTATGCAAAATATTCGGTAGGTTTAATCATACGAATGATCTGGCTTCGACCTCCAACTCCTTCTTTGAATATTTTTACTTTTCCACTGAGTAGACACATTAAATGTGTAGGTGTTTCACCTTCACAATAGATAACTTCATTCTTTTTGTAATTTTGTAGAGTAAAATTGTTCGTCAGGAACTCTCTTTGTTCATTATTCAAGGGAGCCCACATATCGGATAATTTTTCCGAGATATCTATGTCTGACAAGTTTATCTTTACCATGAGTGCTGCAAAACTGTGTTATAAAGCACAAATGTAGAAAGAAAAAATGAGAAAAAGAATAAAATAAAAGAAAGATTGCACAGAAAAGGGTTTTGTGTGTTGAAAAAAAGATTTCAGAGTATGTGCTTTTACAAAAGTTTGGTAAGTATTAGAATATACAATATGTACAAACGGATATATTATTTGTAAATTACACTTTTTTTTTCGTTATTTGCCGGGCATATTTATAGCAAAAGAAAAATGACTATTGATCTTGAATCTTTTCGAAATTACTATGATTCGTATTATGAGCAATTATGCCGCTTTCTGAATCTATATTCACATGATTCCCAGGTGATAGAAGATGTATTGCAGGAAGTTTTTCTAAAGCTTTGGGAAAATCGTCATTCTATTGAAGTGGAATATGTGAAAACCTATTTGTTTCATGCTGCCAAGAATCAAATTTTAAATTATTTGCGGAATGAACAGAATAGGCATTATTTGCTGGAAAAATGGTTTAATGAACAATTGGAAACCAAGCAGGGGAAAGATTGTTTTGATATAGAGAAATTCACTTCAGTGCTTGATATGGCTATAAATTGCTTACCCGCAAAGTGTAGAGACATTTTTATTTTGAACCGTAGGGAAAACTATAGTTATAAGCAAATAGCAGAACTTAAAGGAATATCTGTAAAAACGGTTGAGAACCAGATGGGTATTGCTATAAAAAAGATTCGTGATTTTATGACTTCTTATTCCTTTTCATTCCTTTTCTTTTTCTTTTAGAGAAAGATTTTACCTGATTTCTGTTATTTCTCATATTTTTTTGATTTTCTTTTGGGGGAATTCAGAAAGTTACGTGTCTATTCTGTAAAAAGCACTAAAATGATAGACGTGTATCAAATCATATCAAAATATCTGGCGGGTGAAAGTTCGGAAACAGAGAATAGCGAGTTGGCAACCTGGCGTAAGCTGAGTGAAGAAAATGAAAGGATTTTTCAGGAACTTAGTGAAAGTTGGGTGTTCGCGAATACTAGTTCTCTTCCTCCATGTTATCCTGATAAAGAAAGAGTATGGAACAAAATACTAACAAATATTAAGCAAGTAAGAATTGTAAAAGGGTATTCGCGCACAGTATTAGTCCGAACGGCAAGTATAGCAGCTTTCTTTGCCCTTATAATCGGCTTTTCTGCCTCACTTCTATATAATACGATGTACAATAATAAACCGGTAGAAAATATTGCCTTCAGGACTCGTTGGGGAGAAAAAGCAGAAATAACTTTACCTGATGGTTCGGTCGTACTTTTGAATTCCGGCTCTAAACTGGCTTATGATACAGATTATAATTTTCAGAACAGAAAGGTTCAATTAGAGGGACAAGCTTTTTTTGATGTGGCGAAGGGTAGAAAAAATCCGTTTATAGTAGCGGTTGGCGACATCAATGTCAATGTGCATGGAACTGCTTTTGATGTGAATGGTTACAAGGATGATGAGTCTATTGAGGTTTCTTTATTGAGAGGCCATGTGAGTATATCCGGTACAGATGGGAAACTGCTGGTTGATATGCAACCTAACCAAAAGGCTATTATCCGGAAAGATGATTTCTCACAGAATCAACTTGTAGCCTGTGATGCTGATACTGAAGGTATATGGAGGTATAATAAACTTAAGATAGAGGATGAACCGTTAGAAACCGTATTGCATAAAATGGAACGTTGGTATGGGGTACGCATCCACCTTACTGGTGTTTCAGATAATAAACATTATTGGTTGACTATCAAAACGGAGTCTTTAACAGAAACACTTGAAGTTATTAATAAAATAACTCCAATCAATTATAAAATAAATGGAGAGGAGGTGCATATATCATATAAATAGGGCATAAAGAGCACGAAAGACGGCCATCTCTCGTGCTCAAAAACACAAAACGATTTTCAGCAAAATACTAACCTGCCAATACTGGTAGGAAAGAGCGTATTGTATTTTGTAGGCAAAGGTAATACTAAATTTTTATTAAACATTAAATCAAATTACAATGTCTAACATTAAACGGCTATTATGTGGTATTTTAACCTTATTTTACATAATAAGTTCAATACCTTTAATGGCGCAAACTACATTAAAAATTCAGCTTTCTTCAAAAGAATTTTCTTTGGATAAGTTGATTAAAGAGATAGAGAATAAAACAGATTATACTTTTGTTTTTGATAATACTATCGATTTAAAGCAAAAAGTGAGTACAACATCCGGTAACATCTCTGAAATCCTGAAGCAGGCTTTTAATACTAAGGGGATCACTTTTGAGTTCGTGGGTAAACAGATTATTCTAAAAAAAGAACCTGTACTAATGGTAAAAAAACGTCAGATTACCGGAAGTATCACGGATGAATCCGGTGAACCTCTCATCGGGGCCAGTGTTATGGTTAAGGGAACTTCTATAGGAACTGTTACTGATTTGAACGGAACGTTTAGTCTTACCGGAGATTTTTCGGATAAGAGTATTCTTTTATTTTCGTATATAGGGATGAATTCAAAAGAGATACAGATCGGTCGGAATGTTATATTTAATGTTGTGCTGGAGTCAGATACCAAAGCTTTGGAAGAAGTAGTGGTTGTTGGATATGGTACTCAAAAGAAACTGAATGTAACTGGAGCGATCGATGTTGTATCGTCCAATACTTTAGAGAAAATGCCAGTATCCAGTATTACCCAAAGTCTACAGGGAAGTGTGCCGGGTATCATTATTACAGATGGAGGAGGAAAGCCCGGAACAGCCCTTTCGATTAATGTAAGAGGGCAAGGAACTTTAGGAAGTACGGAACCATTAGTTGTTATAGATGGTATCCCTACGGGAATCGGCGATTTCAATATTTTGAATCCAAACGATGTTGAATCTATCTCTGTACTAAAAGATGCTTCTTCGGCAGCTATTTATGGGTCACGTGCAGCCAATGGAGTGTTGGTGGTCACCACTAAAAGAGGGAATAAAGAACAAAAGCCCGTTATAAATTTCTCATATAACTATTCAACTCAAACCCCGACCAAAGTTCCTGAGATGCTGAATTCATGGGAATATGCCGAATTGCGTAACGAGCAATTAACTAACTCGGATAAAATGATTCAATTTACTCCCGAAAATATCGAACTGATGAAAAACGGAATGGACCCTGATAACTTCGCGAATGTAAACTGGTGGGATCAGGCTGTAAAGAGTCATAATGATTTGCAAAATGTAAATTTAAGAATTTCTGGTGGTAATACCAAGATGAATTATATGGTTTCGGGAGGTTATACAAGTCAGAATGGATTGATCGATTATACAGACTTTAAGAAATACAATGCAAGAGCTAACTTGAATATTCAAATTATAGAAAATCTGGATGCATCGGTAAATATCTCATACTATCGTGATGAGACGCAAGTTCCTTATAACTATGATCGTTTTTTCAGCGAAGTAATGAATATGGCTCCCTATGTTCCTGTGAAAAAACAAAACGGAGATTGGGGACATCTTAATAACGAAACAACAAACCCCATTGCATGGATAAAAGATGGTGGATACAGAAAGAGTTATGACGAAAATTTATCTATGTCTATGTCTGCAAACTGGGAAATCCTAAAGGGATTGAAACTAAAAGGACAAGCTGCTTATAATCATTGGACACCGGGGCATACGGAAATATCTAAAACAATTGAAATGTCCAACGAAGATGGTTCACTGTCATTAATCAATGATCCAAATGGAGTTAGCCGTCAGTTTGTAACCAAAAACCTGATTGTTTTGCAAGGATTATTAGATTATGAGAGGCAGTTTGGAGCACATAATATACATGCATTATTAGGCTATTCGGATGAACATTACAAGAGTTCATGGGTAGGCGGATGGAGATGGTATGTTCCGGATAACAGTATGGAGGAGATTGATGGTGCTACAGGTGCCGGAGATGCTCAGGGTACATGGGGCTCATCGGATGAATGGAGAATGCGCTCATACTTTGGTCGTGTGAATTATGCTTTTGCAGGTAAATATTTTGTAGAAGGTAATTTCAGATACGATGGTTCTTCACGTTTGGCTCCTGGGCATCACTACACTTTTTTCCCTTCCGGATCATTGGGATGGAGAATTTCGGAAGAACCTTTTATGAATTTTTCAAGGAAGTATCTGGATAATTTGAAACTACGTGTTTCTTATGGACAATTAGGAAATCAAAGCATTTCCCTTTATCAGTATGCAGAAGTTATTACTACTGATCCTAAAGGGTATATGTTTGGACACAAGTGGGTACCGGGCTCGTATATCGGAAAGTTACCCAATACGGAAATTGGTTGGGAAATATCGAATATTTTTAATATAGGTATTGATTTGGGCCTCTTTAATAATCGTTTGTCTGCCACCTTTGACTGGTATAACAAACATACAAAAGATATCCTGTTGGATGTACCGGTATCTTCAGTCATTGGTATTCCTGTCTCAGTGCAGAATGCTGGAAAGATGAAAAACTGGGGGTGGGAACTTCTGGTAGGTTGGAAAGATCAAGTGAATAAGTTTAGTTATAGTGCAACATTCTCCCTTTCCGATCAGCGGAATGAGATCATTGATCTTAAGGGCACAGGCCCGTTCAAAGGTGACAGAACCATCACGCAGGAAGGTTATGCACTGAATACACTATATGCTTATGTAGCTGATGGCTTTTATACATCTGAAGAAGAAATAGCCAGTAGTCCGAAATTTGAGGGATATGCAAGCCAACTGAAAGTGGGAGATATTAAATATAAGGATATCTCAGGACCAAATGGGACACCGGATGGTAAGATAGATAGTTATGATAAAACTTATGTGGGATGGAGTGCTCCCAGATTTATGTATGGGTTAGATCTGACAGCGGAGTGGAAAGGAGTGGATGTACGGGCTTTTTTTCAGGGAGTGGGAAAACGTGACGAATATATTCATGGACAGATCATTTATCTGAGCGGTGGGTTTAAACACATCCAGAAAGATCGTTGGGATCCGACCCGTTCGTTAGAAGACAACTTGAAGTATGCCAAGTATCCACGCTTAACAGACGGACAGGGAAATAATTATGAAATGTCAACTTTTTGGAAACATAATGCTGCTTATTTACGGCTTAAGAATTTTCAGATAGGTTATACTCTTCCCAAGAAATGGACTAGTAAAATTACGATGGAGAGAGTTCGGTTCTACTTCTCGGGTAATAACTTATTTACTATAACCAAATTCCCTTATGTAGATCCGGAAGGAAGTTCGGGTGGTGCTTACTATCCACAATTGAAAACATTCTCATTTGGCGTTGATATAACAATCGGAAAAAATTAAAATAACATGCATATTATGAAATATACAGTTCTGACTTGCCTGAGTATATGTCTGATATTATGCTCTTGTACAAATGGATTAGATCTATATCCTACAGATAAAATATCTTCCAACAAATTCTGGAAAACAGCAGACGATGCATTGAAAGGGGTTAATGCTACTTATCAGTATGTTTTTCCTGAATCGGATGAATATGGAATGGATTTGTTTTTTTATGAATCGGTATCTGACAATTCGTATAATCAACATAGTAATCAGTTTGGAAATTTTCAGCAGATCGCTTTGGGAGCTTATGAATCTAATCATGCAGCCATCAAAAAAATATGGGATTTGCGTTATGAATGTATCCGTAAATGTAATGAATTTATGGAGAACATAGAAAGAGTCTCTATGGATGAGAGTTTGCGTGAGAGATATACCGGAGAAGTATGTTTTCAAAGAGCATATGCTTATTATTATTTGATTGCTTTGTTTGGAGATGTTCCGTTGGTAGATAAGACTTTGACTATACAAGAGGCTGGTAAAGTAACCAGAACTGCCCGGAAAACAGTTGCTGATTTTATAATCAATGACTTGGATTTTGCAATTAAAGTATTGCCGGAATCATACAGTGGTGATGATGACGGGCGTGCTACCAAATGGGCGGCGCTTGCTTTAAAAAGCAGGGTGTGCTTATTGATGGCTGGTGATTACCGCGAGAATCCGAATAGTGAATATTGGGGATTGGCTGCCGATGCGGCTTACAAAGTATGGAAAGAAAGCAAACATCAACTTTATAGAAAAGGGACTTCCGGAGCTGATAGTTATGCTAAATTGTTTTATGATAATGATGCGAGCGCTTCTAATTCGGAAGTAATTTATGAAACTCAGTTTACCACTCTTGAAAGACCTCTTTATGGTTTTACTGTTAAACTGGCTTGTGTGAGTGATGGGGGATGGAACTCCTGGACTCCGACTCAGGATATGGTAAATGCTTATTATATGAAAAGTACGGGTAAGCGTATCGATGAAGAAGGATCCGGTTATGATCCTGAGAGGCCGTATGAAGACAGAGATCCACGTATGAAAGCTTCGATATATTATCCGGGAAATACCACGTTGAAAGGATTGACATATAATAGTCAGCCTGGAGAAGGGGCACCTGACCGGATGGATCAGCATAATGGTACAAAAACCGGTTATGGTTGGAAGAAATTTCTTGATCCGGCATTACTTGGAACATGGGATACCGGAAAAGATTTTCCTTTGATCCGATTGGCAGAAATTCTTTTAAATTATGCGGAAGCTAAAAATGAGGTCTTGGATGCTCCCGATCAAAGCATTTATGATGCAGTGAATGCTGTGCGTCTTCGAGTACAAATGCCAAAATTGGAATCAGGACTGGATAAGGATAAAATGAGAGAACGTATCCGGGATGAACGTAGGGTGGAACTTGCCTTTGAAGGCACACGTTTTTTTGATATTCGCCGCTGGCATATAGCACATGAAGTTCTGAATCTGCACAATGGATGGATATTGGGCATGAAACTCAATAATCCGGACAACTACATAGTGGATAATGAAGGATATGTACGTGCGGGAATACGTATTTTTAATTCGGAAAAACATTATCTGTGGCCAATACCACAGAGAGAAACCGAACTTAATCCCAATTTACTACCTAATAATCCGGGCTGGAACTAAATACTTAATTTACATATAGTTTTTTATGAAAAACAGATTTATAATATTTATTGTAACCTTGTTTATAGGGGTGTCGTGTGCTTACTCACAAGTAGATTTATCAAAATACGTAGATCCGTATATTGGAGTAGAAGGAGGTGGAAATGTATTTCCAGGTCCTTGTGTACCATTCGGAATGGTTAAACTTGGACCGGATTGCGGTAATAAAGACTGGAATGCCGGATGGGATTCTACGGGTAATATACATGGGTTCAGTCACACACATGTGAGTGGTACAGGAGGAGGATGTAAATACGGTAACATTCTGATGTTGCCAATGACCGGAGAAATCAATCTGGATGATTACTCGTCTCCACGTTCAGGAGAAGAAGTCCTGTTAGGGGAATATGCTGTGGGACTAAGCAGATATAATACTCATGCCAGGTTGACCGCACTCTCCAGAAGCGGATTTCATGAATATACTTTTCCGGAAGGAACTGATTCAAAAATAATCATCGATTTGGGAAGTTTCTTGCAATCGCACGAAAAACAAATGCTGGTAGGTTCTGAAGTGAGAATTGTTTCTGATACTGAAGTAGAAGGCTATTCGCGCGTTAGAGGAGGGTGGAATGAAGGAGGAGCCTATACTGTTTATTTCTATGCTCAGTTTGATACTCCGGCTACTGAAGTAGGGACCTGGAAAGGAAATAAAGTGTATTCGGGAAAGTTATCACAGACTGATAGTAATGAAAAGACCGGTGCTTATTTTAAGTATGAAACCACTAAAGGACAAAAAATACGGGTTAAAGTAGGCATTTCATTTGTTGGGCTTAATAAAGCCAGAGCCAATCTTGCTGAAATGAAATCATGGGATTTCCAGGAAGTAAAAGATATGGCTGTTGATCAGTGGAATCAGCTCCTTTCAAAAGTCCGGATTACCGGAACGGAAGAAAACAAGAAGATTTTTTATACGGCAATGTATCACAGTTACCTTCAACCTGTAAACCGGACCGGAGAGAATCCTAAATGGGTGTCAGATGAACCTTATTATGATGATTATTTTGCAATTTGGGATACTTTCCGGGCAACGCATCCTTTATTTACGTTGTTGACACCTTCCGTACAGACGGATATGATACGTTCGCTTATTGATATATATAAACATGACGGGTATATGCCGGATGCCCGGAGTGGAAATGATAACGGGAGAGTACAAGGAGGAACAGACTGTGATATACTGATTGCAGATGCAATAGTTAAAGGATTGAAAAATATAGATTATGAGACGGCTTTGCAATCAATGGTAAAGAATGCAGAAGTGCCTCCCGGAGGTGATGAACGAAAAGAAGGTAGAGGAGGTATTGTAGATTATAATACATTGGGTTATGTATCAACAGCTTATGAACGTGCAGGAAGCAGAACCTTTGAATATGCGAATTGTGATTTCGCAATCGCCACTGTGGCCAGTGTATTAGGTAGACATGATGTTGCAGAGAAATATTATCAACGTGCAAATAACTGGCAAAATATCTGGAATGACGGAATAGAGAGTTTAGGACATAAAGGTTTTCTATGGCCCAAGAATGCTGATGGTATTTGGTGGCCGGAAGATAAATTTTCTGTTTTCACAAGTGGTACATGGCCGGATTTCCTCTATGAAACATTTTCTTGGGAGATGTCTTTTTATGTACCTCATGATGTGAACAGGTTGATAGAGAAATGTGGTGGAAAAGAGAAATTTATTAATCGTCTGGATACTTATTTCACACATGAGCGTTGGGATCAACGTTGGTTTATGGGGTTATTTCAAATATCCAATGAACCGGGATTTTTGGTACCTACCTTTTATAATTATGCAGGTCGTCCGGATAAAACTGCAGAAGTAGTTCGTAAGACTTTACAAACCCGTTACAGTACAACTCGTGAAGGTATTCCCGGAAATGATGATTCCGGCTCAATGTCCTCCTGGTATATCTTTCATGCTTTGGGTTTTTATCCTAATGCCGGGCAAGATGTATATCTTATTTCGAGTCCACTATTTCAGGAAGTTATTATTTCTCTTGAAAACGGAAGAGAATTAAAAATCACAGCAAAAAATGCTAATGATAAAAATATCTATATACAATCTGCCAAACTGAATGGACAGGAGTTGGATAGGTGTTGGTTCCGACATACTGATATATCGGATGGAGGAAGCCTCGAATTTGTTATGGGTAATAAACCCTCAAAATGGGGACAGTCGGGAGAACTACCTCCTTCTATGTCATTAAAAAATAAATAAAAGAACTGAAAATGAAGAATAGAATAAAATATTTATTGGGAGTTCTTATTATATCTCCTATGTATATGTATAGTAAAGACTTTAATGTTTCTTCTCCTGATAATAAGATCGCTTTGAGCGTGAATGTGGAAGATAGGATTAGTTGGAGTGTGAATTGCAATTCCACTCCGGTGATACTTCCCTCTTTTATTTCACTACAGACGAAAGAAAAAACATTAGGAGAAAATCCGCATGTCCGTAAATCAAAAATTCATACTGTAAATGAAACGATTACAACTCCTGTTTATAAAAAAAGAATAATAGAGGACAAATATAGGGAGTTGAATCTCACTTTTGCAGGAAATTATGCATTACAATTCCGAGTATATGATGATGGAGTAGCTTATAGATGGGTAGGTTTACAGAAAGAAGATATAACCATCTTATCGGAAGGAGCGGAGTTTAATTTTGCGAAGAAAAATTCAAAAGCATACGTAGGATACGTGAATGCCAAAGAAGAGGATGTGTATTCATGTTCTTTTGAAAATACGTATGAGCATATTCCTTTAGAGAAGATGTCTGATTTTTGGCCGGCTTTTGCTCCTGTATTGGTAGAACAGGACGGAATAAAATGTGGAGTTACAGAAGCTGACCTTGAGGATTATCCCGGAATGTTTCTTCGGATAAACAAGAAGTCCAGACAGGGATTAATTGCAGACTTCGCTCCGTATCCTGTTGAAGAGGTACAGGGAGGACATAATAACTTACAATCGCTTGTAGTGAAACGGGCTGATTATATAGCGAAGACCAAGGGTAACAGGACTTTCCCTTGGCGAGTAGTCATTATTGCAGATGAGGATAAGGATTTATTGAATAATGATATGGTATATAAATTGGCTAGTCCTTGCCGTATTAATGATACATCCTGGATTAAACCGGGAAAACTGGCATGGGATTATTGGAATGCATGGAATATTTATGGCGTAGACTTCCGCGCCGGAATTAACACAAACACTTATCTCTATTATATTGATTTTGCAGCAAAAAACGGTATCGAATATGTTTTACTCGATGAAGGATGGGCAGAAAGTACAGATATCATGAAAGTTGTGCCGGAGATCGATTTACCCTATATCATTCGGTATGCCCGGTTAAAAGGAGTCTCTATTCTTTTGTGGGGAGGATGGTTGCCTTTGAACCAAAAGATGGACGAGGCTCTTGAGCATTATGCTAAGCTTGGAGTTAAAGGGTTTAAAGTTGATTTCATGGATCGGGACGATCAGAAAATGGTTGACTTCTACTATCGGTTGGCACAAAAAGCGGCAGAGCATAAACTTATTATAGATTTTCATGGAGCCTACAAACCCACCGGACTACAACGTACTTATCCGAATGTTATCAACTTTGAGGGGGTATATGGTTTGGAATACCTGAAAGGGGATTATCCGGATATGCCTTTCAATGACGTAACAATCCCTTATATAAGGATGTTGGCCGGACCGGTTGATTATACTCCGGGAGCTATGTTTAATGCTAATAAAGAAAGTTATAGAGGTATTCATTCAATTCCTATGAGTCAGGGAACCCGTGCACATCAGGTTGCTTTGTATGTAGTTTTTGAATCTCCTTTGAATATGTTGGCGGACAGTCCTAATAATTATATGAAGGAGCAGGAGACTACTGATTTTATAAGAAAAATACCGACTGTTTTTGACCAAACAGTAGCTTTGGATGGTAAAGTAGGTGAATATGCAGTCATTGCCAGAGAAAAGTCGGATGCGTGGTATTTGGGAGCTATTACGAATTGGGAAACACGTGAAATAACGATCGATTTCTCTTTTTTAAAGGAAGGTAATTGGCAAATGGAATTGTTCAGGGATGGAGTGAATGCTGACCGTAATGGCAATGATTACAAGCGGGAAGTCATCAATGTGAATATTGACAGTAAACTAAAAGTGTCACTTGCCCCCGGAGGAGGAATGGCGGCTATTATCAGAAAAATCAATCATTAACCTTTAAATATATAATAAAATGAAACATTTAAACTTATTCGTAGCGTGTTGTCTATCATTAATGGCAAGCAGTTTGTCTGCAAAAGATTATTATGTGAGAATCGGTGCCTCTGGGAATGGGGATTCTTGGGAACAGGCTTCTGGTAATTTGTCAGAAACGTTGTTAAATGCATCGACTGGATCGACAGTACATGTAGCTGCCGGTGAATATAAACCGACTTTAAACTTTAAAGGAGATAAGAATACTCCTGCAGAGTTTCGTTTTAAAATAACCGGTGGGGTAACTCTATTAGGTGGATATCCAGCCGACGGTAACGGAGAAAGGAATCCTCAGGTCAATATTACTTCATTAAATGGCCAGATTGATGAAAGTACGAATGTATATACAATAGCGTACGTGTCATTGGGTAGTCAGATGGCCATTGTTGATGGATTTACTTTTAAGAACGGAAAAGGAGAAAACGGAGAACATTATGGTGATTTTAGCGGAGGTGCCGGAGCTATTATTTTAAAAAGTGGAAACGAGACCGAGGGGGGATCTCCGACCGGAACCGGTTTGAAATTGTCTAATTGTATCTTTGAAAAGAACTCGGCCGCATGGGGCGGTGCATTAAAATTACAACGTCCGGACAACCAGCAGGAACTGGTTGTTCTTGAGGTGGAGAATTGTACTTTTACCGGTAATAAATCAGATCAGAATGGGGGAGCTATTGCAGCATGGGGTTATGATATCAGACTTAAAAACTGTCAGTTCATAAATAATACTGCCGATATCTCCGGGAATAATGGTGGAGCAATAGCTGCTTATGAATCGACAATCAGTGCTGAAAATTGTGTCTTTCAGAAAAATATAGCAGGTAGTAATGGTGGTGCTCTTTTTTCTGAAAGAGGACAAAATATGACTGTTGTCAACTGCCAGTTTAATGAGAATGCCGGATGGGAAGGAGGCGCTGTCCGGTATACTAATAGTGACGAAACAGAGGCGAAAGTACTTGTAAAAGACTGCACATTTATCAAGAATAAAGATGCTAAATCAAATGGTAATGGTTCAGGAGGAGCTATCAATTTTACAGCATGGAATTCTACAATTGAGGTGGTGAACTGTGATTTTGATGGAAATACAGTTGGTAATGCCGGAGGAGCATTGCGTATTAGTGGTAAATTCAAATTAGATCATTGTGATTTTTATAATAACATAGCCGGAGCACATGCTGGTGGATGGCTGGATGGAGATGAGGCTACCGTAAATAATTGTATTTTTGGAAAAAACATCAGTACCGGTAATGCAGAAGGTACAGCTCTCAAAGGTCAGATTAAGAATCTGACATTATCAGATTGCCGTTTTTATGAAAATGTAGGTAACTCTATTCTGGGCATTGGTTGGGAATCAAGAGTGAAAATGAGTAATGTTTCCATTTACAATAATACAGCTACAGCACTGGCTTTTCAGAATGCTTATGCAGATATCCGGAATATCACAATCAGTGGAAACAGGTCGATCAATAACGGTGCTATCATGAACGGTAATTGGGAGGGATATTCTGAGATTAATCTTGTTGGTGCTACGATCATAGGTAATGAGTCTGCCGAAGGTAAGAACAGTTTCTTTAAAACTGCCGGTGACTGTTCTGTTACCCTCAATAATGCTATTTATGCTTTAAATACCGTAGGAGGAATTGTAGATGAAACTGATTATTCTACCGGAGACTTTATGTCTTTTGTTCATTTATATTCAATCTGGAATAACAAACGCTTTATTGATGCGGATGATTATTATGGTGAAGATATCTCTGATACCCCTATCGAAATAGGTTCGACTATCACGGAACTGGAAGAAGTGAATTCACAAATGGTACATTTATTAATCGGAAATAGCAATCCGGCTATAAAAACGGGTAATCCGGTATTGGCTGGAACAAATGACCAAGTAGGGAATATACGTCCCGAAACTCCGAGTATGGGAGCTTGTGAACCAACGAATGCGACAGGTTTGGAACTTGAAACAATGAATGATTCAAAAGGATTATTGATTTATCCAATGCCGGCAACAGCAAATTTCGTTGTCAAAGCAAATATCGGAACAGCCGTTAATGCATGTATCACGATCTATTTGGACAATGGACAATTCGTATGTAAAAATGAAATGCAGATAGATGGAGCAACAGCTGAATACCATGGATATTTGCCATCTGGAAATTATTTGATTGTAGTGGAAGCTGGCAACTCTGTATATACTGGTAAATTGATTGTTAAATAAAGGAGAATATTTTTGTAGGAGAAAAAAATGTTTTTCTCCTACAAAAATTAAAAAGTAATATACATCATATGAGAATAATTTCACAATTTATATTTTTGTTGATACTTGCGTTTGCTTTGATTATTCAATCGGTGAATGCACAGCAGAGAATGGAGTATACTTATCCTCAATACCCTTATGGTAAGGATTTGTCACAAACACTTACTTTTAAAATCATGCTTCGTTGTGCGCGTCCCGAAGATGTATCAAATTTGGATATGGGACGAGTCTTGAATTATATAAAACAGGTAGATTGTATAACCAGGGGATTACCTAAAATAGTTATATTAGGAGGATTTCAGCAAGACGGACATGACCATCAATATCCCTGGTGGACTCCAATTAACGATTCTTTTACGGCTCCCGGAGGATTAACCGGAAAAAAAGCCCTTCTATGGTTGATGCAACAAGCACGTAGGTACAATACTAATTGTACTTTTCATGTAAATCCGTTTGATGCTTACAAGGATTCTCCTAAATGGTCGGTTTATCAGGAGAAAGATTTGATTTGCCGGAAAGAATCCGGAGGCCTTGTGCCCGGCGGAGTATGGTGGAACAGGCAAAGTTATATGGTTAACCTCGTTAAAGAGTGGGAAAGTGGAGTAACCAAACAGAAAATAGATGAGTTTTTAGAAGAAGTTCCTTTAGTAAAAGAGACGGGAGTATTGTATTTTGATAATATCACACAATACCCGGCCAGCCCTTATCATGGTATAACTAAAGATGATCAGCGCGATGCAATAAAGAAATGTGCAGAATATCTGAAACAGGCCTATGGTATCCAGTTGATAGGTGAATATGCCGATCCTCAATTGTATGGATTCCTTTCCCAAGGGATTACATGGGATTGGAATGAGTCACTCAATGTGAATCAGATGGAAATTCCTGCTTATATTATGTGTGGCGGCAGGGATATAGCCCATGATACTTTGCTTGGACAAACTATTAATTTGAAACCTCATTTACAGGTGTTCGGGACTAGTTTGCAATTGGAAGATATTCAGTTTCAATACAATCCCGACAGAGTATTAAGAGAGTTTACACATCATACTCTTATTTATTTTTATCTGAACCGCTTATTGCGTAAAGAGTATGTACATGAAGGTTCGTTATATCGGTTGACTTTATCTGATAATGTTGTGAGTGAATACAGTAATGATATACACAAAGTATATCGTGATAATAAATTGGTTAAAGAAGGATATGATGTATTTCTTCCTGTATATTGGCAAAATCATCCGGAAATCATGACTTATTCACTGAAAGGGGGTAAGTTTACCTGGAGTTTTCCCAGAGAATGGGCACAAATCCAAAATGTAGATATTTATACATTCAACGATAGCTTTAACGGTCTCTCTGTTATAGAATTAGGACGTACAATATCCGGAAACCAAATATCTTTGACGATGGAAGCCAATAAAGCACTTCTTATTGTCCCTGCCGGAACCGATATGGCCGCTAAAGAAACCATCTACTCAAATGCTCCTTCCGGTAATGTGAAGTTTCTGAATAAAGATGAAGTGACTCAGGGAAACTGGACATCCGGGTATGGAACTTTAGGATATGAGATATTTGGTTGTAAATCAGTGAAAGAAAAAAATAGTGTGAAAATTGAGTATGTAGGTGATGAGCTGATCGTCAAGGATGAAAATGCAGTAAAGAGTAATGCTTTGTTATATCCGGATAATAAATCCAGACGGATTCAGGCTGTACGAACATCCCGATTGCATCAACTTATAGATATTAATGTCTCCGAAGAGAAACCTCTGAAAATTTCTCTTTATTTTGTCGATTATGAGAATAAGAATATTCAAATGTTGGTAGATGTTATTGATATAAATACAAAGCAGGTACTTCATTCTACTATTTTGAAGGATTTTGTAGAAGGGGTTTATTTATCTTATTCAATGAAAGGGCATTTGCAAGTAAGACTTACCCGTTTTTTTTATGATTATTATAATGATCCTGACTATCCGGTATGTTCCGGTATTTTTATTGATGCTGATATGCCGACTGGTATAAATAATAATGTGGAGAAGAATCTTTCTAATAAAGTGTGGAATTATCCAAATCCTTTCAGGTCCTGGACTACCTTTTATGTGCCTGTAAATAAGCCACAGAATATTCAATTAAAAATTTATTCTACACAAGGATGTTTGTTGTTCAGTGACTCATATTATGCTCATGAGGCAGGAATTACCAAATTAACAGTTCGTGAAACGGATATAAATAAAGGCCATCTTTCCAATGGCCTTTACCTATATGTAATTCAGACAGAAACATTTCATATAGGAGGACAATTATTACGAAATCAATGACGAGGCATACTTATTCATAAAATAAGGGTGCTTTTTGTCTTTAGCACCCTTTACTTTTATAAACCGATAAAACTTTCGTGTCGTTTTTATTTGGTGAACAACAATTCCCTGTATTTGGGTAATGGCCATATTTCATCATCGATTTCCATTTCCAGATGGTCGATGTGATCACGGATACTTTCCAGATAGGGGCGTACCGTTTCTTCATAGGCGAAGGCCTTTTCCTGAAAGTTTTCTTTATGATTGGCCACTTTACGGGCTTCTGTCATATCTCTGACTAAAACTTTGATTGCAGTAACCCGGCGTGAAATTTCTTTGATCAGTTCTTTCCGGTCGGCACTCATTACTTCGTACTCTTCGGGAGAGAATATTTCTTTCATTCCCAGTAAGTTTTCCAACAAACGATTCTGGTAACTTACGGCGATAGGTACGATATGGTTTATAGCGAGATCTCCTAATACGCGACTTTCTATTTGTACTTTCATCGTGTATTTCTCTAATTCCACTTCAAGACGGCAGGCAAGTTCTGTTTCGTTAAAGATGCGTTCGCCTATCAATACGGATTTAGATTGATTGTCCACGTAGTGCATCAATGCTTCCGGAACGTGGCAGATATTGGTTAATCCGCGGCGGGCTGCTTCTTGTTTCCATTCTTCCGAATAACCGTCACCTTCAAAACGGATGGGTTCCGAAGCAATAATTGTTTCTTTTAGCAGGCGGAAAATAGCTTCGTCTTTACCGATGCCTTCTTCCATTAGCTTTTCAACAGAAGCACGAAATTCGTTTAATTGATTAGCCATAGCAGCATTGATTGCAATCATGGCAGCAGCACAGTTGGAAGATGATCCGGCAGCACGGAACTCAAAGCGGTTTCCGGTGAAAGCGAATGGAGATGTGCGGTTCCTGTCAGTAGTATCCAGTAAAATTTCAGGGATGCGTCCGATACCGAGTTTAAGCGTTGTTTTTTCTTCCGGTGTCATTTTGCTACTCCCTACCTGGCGCACGATTTCGTCTAATGTAGAGGAAAGTTGTCTGCCCAGGAAGATGGATAATATAGCGGGTGGGGCTTCGTTGGCTCCCAATCGGTGACTGTTGCCGGCACTCATAATAGAGGCACGCAACAAATCCTGATTTTTATAAACCATCATTAATACGTTGACCAGGAAGGTCAGGAAAAGCATATTGCCTTTCGGATTCTTGCCTGGAGCAAAAAGATTGATGCCGGTATCTGTACAAAGTGACCAGTTGTTATGTTTACCCGAACCATTGACACCGCTATAAGGTTTTTCATGTAGTAATACTGTAAAGTGATGTTTACGGGCAATGCGTTTCATCAGGTCCATGACCAGTTGGTTGTGGTCATTGGCCAGATTGGCATTTTCAAAGATAGGAGCAAGCTCAAACTGGTTTGGGGCAACTTCATTGTGCCGGGTTTTGGCAGGGATACCCAGTTTGTGGCATTCTATCTCCAGTTCTTTCATGAAAGCGGTGACACGGGGGGGGATAGAGCCAAAATAATGATCTTCCAATTGCTGGTCTTTGGCCGATGAATGCCCCATTAGGGTCCGCCCCGTCAGACATAAGTCAGGACGTGCATTATATAAAGAGGAGTCAACGAGGAAGTATTCTTGTTCCCATCCCAGGTTGGTAAATACACGAGTTATGTTTTTGTCGAATAATTGACATACTTCTGTTGCAGCTTTATCCACTGCAGCGAGTGCTTTGAGCAGTGGAGTTTTATAATCCAGTGCTTCACCTGTATATGAAATAAAGATAGTAGGAATACAGAGAGTAGTATCTACCACGAAGGCTGGCGAAGAAACATCCCAGGCTGTATATCCGCGTGCTTCGAATGTATTGCGTATTCCACCGTTAGGAAAAGAAGAGGCATCAGGTTCTTGTTGGATAAGTAGCTTACCTGAAAAACGTTCTATGACTCCGCCATCTTCACTGAATTCGATGAAGCCGTCATGTTTCTCGGCTGTACCATCAGTTAGTGGCTGAAACCAATGGGTATAGTGGGTCACATTCAGTGATTTTGCCCAACTTTTCATACCATTGGCGATAAGGTCGGCCATTTCACGATTGATAGGAGTACCTTTCTCGATGGCATCCATTACAGCTTTGTAGGCTTCTTTGGGAAGATATTCTTGCATCTTCTTACGGTCGAATACGTGGGAGCCATAATAATCGGATAATTTGTTGGAAGGAGGAGTAATTTCCAAAGGACATCTGCTGGAAAGTTCCTGTAAAGCTAAAAATCTCATTTTTGACATAATAGTGTCTCTTTTATCAGTTGTTGGGCGCAAAATTATATGTTTTTTGTGAAAGTGCCCCTATTTTTTAGGGGGTAATTTTGAAAATAATGCTGTTTTTTAGAAGATACCCCTGTCTGAAGAGACTGTTTTCTTATATATCTATATGTTACTGCGCATTGTATCTTTTTAAATTGATTCATTATTCTATAACTTTCTTATTAATAGAATATGGTGTTTGTTATAAATTATAAATATAAAATGGGTAGAAGATAAATGAAAAATAGAGTTTTAGAAAATGAAAAAGTAATACAATATGTATGTTTTGTAACTATCTGTATATCAGTTTGTTAAAATACATGTTTTTTTGTCTACGAGAAACGGGTCGATCCTCTACCATTATCTTTGCCATGGAAAACATAGTTCTTTATGAACGTTAATAAG
>DXWV01000010.1 GCA_019416685.1 Bacteroides sp. | reverse complement strand
TTTTAAGGCTTATGCTCAGTGGCTCTGAGAAGTGAAGACTTTTTCAGTGCCCTCTGCTGGACATTCCCATTTTTCACCGGAAAATGATGAGGATAACCACATACAAACAGAATTATCCGTTTATTACAATACTTATCCTAATCCGGTAAATGAGAATTTGAGCATTGAGTATTATTTATCTGATACTGCTCCGGTTTATATCCGGCTTTTTGATTTAAACGGGCGTTTGTTGGTACATAAGAATTTAAATATGCAACGGGCTGGAGTACATAGTGAAACAATCTCTATGGATACTTACTCCAAAGGCAATTATATACTTCAATTGGTTGTATCTGATAAAACTTATGTTGAAAAAATAATCAAAGAATAAATTACTATGAAACACTATTTGCTATTTATATTCTTTGTTAGTAGTATTTTGTCATCAGTTCGGTCTCAGTCTGCAGATCAGAATTATATACGTACGATAGTTCCTCGTGTCGAATCGACAGATGCTTCTGCTTTATCGCCTTCTCAGGCTCTTATTACTATTGGGTATTTTGATGGTTTGGGACGTCCTGTTCAAACGGTAGCCCAGGGAATCACTCCTCAGGCAAATGATCTTGTTGCTATACAAGAATATGATGCTGCCGGAAGACTTTCTCATGAATGGCTTCCTGTATCTATGGCAGGTACTGCCGGGAGTTATCGTAGCCCGGAGATTGTGAGAAATGAATCTGCTCCTTTTTATAATGGAGATGCTTGTGCTTATACCCGGACATATTACGATTCTTCTCCCTTGAAACGAATAGTGAAGAAGATGGGACCGGGAGAAGATTGGCATACCAATGATAAAGCTCAAAAGACAGACTATTTAACGAATACAGCGACAGGAGATTTAGCTGTTCCTTATTTTACAGTAGAAGGTAATCGGTTGAAAAGAACTGGCTTCTATCCGGCAGGTGCTTTAACAGTTACTGTAAGTAAGGACGAGGACGATGTGACTTATTATGATTTTATTGATAATGAAGGAAAACGTATCAGATATAAAAATGTAGATTATGTTTATGATGATATGGGACGCCTTCGTTATGTGCTTACTCCTTTTTTTTGGAATATTTATGGTTATAATATAAAGGCAGATGGTTTTTACGATGTGACTCCTGACTCCGGTTTATATAAAGCTTGTTATGTATATACATATGATAAGCGTGGTAATTGTATTACTAAGAAACTTCCTGGAATTGAACCGATTTATTATGTGTACGACAAAGCTGATCGTTTGATTCTTGTTCAAACTCCTAATCAGCGTTCTCGTAAAGAATGGAGTTTTACCAAATATGATGTTTTTTCTCGTCCTATATTGTCGGGCACTACAATTATAAATAATAAGACACATGTTCAGTTGCAGAATGAGTACGCTGCTACTGTGTCTAAAGAATATTTGTCTGGTGGAGCTTCATCTTCTTTAGGATATACTAATGAAACAATGCCTAAGGAGAATCTCACTATTTTGAAAGCTGATTATTATGATAATTATGCTTTCAAATCCGCCATAAATTTAAACACCCAAATGGATTTTCAATTACAAACCGGTTTTTTATCCTCTTACTATGCTCTTCCTGTCGGACAGCATACAGGTAGTATTGTAAGGACATTTGATACAAGTAGTGTGAACAATGTTCGTTCTGTGTTTTACTATGATCAGAAAGGCCTTTTAATTCAACAACGTAGTAATAATTTAGTAGGAGGTTATGATGCTTATTATACATCTTATAATTTTGCAGGAGAGCCAAATGAGGTTTTGCATACCCATTCAAGTTCTTATGTTTCGTCTCTGACGGAGCGATATTCATATACTTATGATCATGGCGGGCGTTTACGTGAAACTACTCACTCTTTAAATGGAGGTGCAGCACGCATTATTGCTTTGAATGATTATGATGAATTAGGTCGGCTAAGCAAGAAAATTCTACCGGATAATAGTGATATTATAACTTATGGGTATAATATTCGTAATTGGCTCAATCAAATTCAATCTACATATTACAGACAAACAAATAATTATGGCTATTGGGTGAGGAAACCGGAAAGTTATTATAACGGAAATCCTTCATGTATTTCCTATTCAACTACTTATAAAGATCCGGTAACACAGCAATTGAAACAAACTGATGAAGTACATATGAAATGTTCATATGGGCAAGATTGTTTAGTTTCTGCTAACTCTGTTGAAATATTAGGAAAAAACTTCTCTTTAACCGGAAAAATGAAAGAGTCCGGAGGTAGTGATCCGAATGGTATGATGACCAGAACTTATAATAAGCAAGAAGAAGATTATTTATTGCTTAGTTCTTGGAATTATGGTCTTGATTATATATATGAAGGTGGATACAATGATGTATCTTCACTGCCTATTCAATTTACGACTAAGTACCCTGATACTACACCTACTTTCTTTTATGATGCCAATGGTAACCTTTATAAAGATTTAAATCGTAATATAGTTAGCATTGATTACAATCTCCTGAATCTCCCCAATAGTATCACTTTTGAGAATGGAAGTAATATTTGTTATAGATATGATGCCGATGGTGTAAAACATCGTGCCGATTATACGACGGTTTTCAATGAGGTCCTTGTTCCTATTGGCTTTCCTTCTCCCGCCAGCTCTGGTTCATTGTCTATCCAGCATCATACGGATTATTGTGATAATCTCATTTATGAGGATAATGTATTGAAGAAAATTCGTATTGATGGTGGTTATATCAACTATAATCCCTCTACAAATAATGGTGAATATTGTTATTATATTCAAGATCATATTGGCAATAATCGTGTTATTCTGAGTGAAACCCGTGGTGTCATTCAATATGCTGATTACTATCCTTATGGTATTCCTTTTTCAGAGATACTTATGGAAGAAGATAATTTCCTCCATGCCGGTAAAGAACTTGAAAAGATGCATGGGCTTTATTGGTATGATAACGGCAAGCGTTGGTATGATCCGATCCTATGCCGTTTTACGACGATGGATCCGCTGTGTGAGAAATTTTATGATAAAAATCCGTATTCGTACTGTGCGGATAATCCGATAAGGTATAAGGATGTAAAAGGTGATAGTATTACAGTACTTAACTTAGGTAGTGGAACTGATCAGCACATGGGGCTTCTGATTCAGAATGAATCAGGGGAATGGAATTATTTTTCATTCAATGGTGTTCCTGTGTATAATTTTACATCTGGTCGTCAAGGAGGAAGACCTTTTGATGATATAAAGGTTGGTTCTTTTGATTCGCCTGAAAGCTTTATGAATAGTTCTTACAATAAAAAATATGAAAAGATAGAAGAGAAGGCAGATCCTTCGATTAATTCATACGGATATCCAGAAGGATATGTTATACCTGCAACTCAGGAGCAGGATCGAATAATTGAGGATACATATATTGATGCAGTTAATGAAGGTTATACTTTAAGTGATAATCAATGTGCAAAGGTTGTTCAGAGAGCTTTGTCAAAAGCAGGTATAAATGTATATGAATCTAAAGTTACCAATCATTTGTATGCGAGTAGTGTAACAAGAACTCTTCCATATTTACCCAGTAATGCTTATTCTGTTATTAAATCAAATAATCCGCAAGGATATTCAGTGTATAAACGCAAATAATATAGTTTATGAAGAAGTTTACTAAAAAAAGATTTTTCAAATGGCTGTTTGCTACGATATTTATACTACTTGGATTGTATAAATGTACGATGCCTATGTTTCTTTTACTACCGTCTGATATCCATTGCGATTCAATCTCTCAGATAATTAGCACCGAAAGAGATATCTGGTATTACAAGCCTTTGTGTGATACTTTGATTTTGAAAGATAGCTTGCGTGATATCCGTTTCCATGTGCGTCAGGCTTGTGCGTATGAACTTCGCGGCGTAGATCAGATCTATTTCCGTTATTATCTGCCTTGGATTCGCTTTTATGAAACTGATAATATAAAGATATTCGGAGTTTGGTTTGACTACTTGGCTTTGCGTGACAAGTATGATGTTGTAAACGGAATATACTACGATTTAGGTAGAGAGAATGTAGATAATATTTTTGCCGGGCCATGTGGTTGGGATGATACAGAACGAGGTGTTTCATATTATGGAAGGCGATTGGGGACTCCTTTACCTGATACTATTTATTTTTCAGTTTATGGGAATCCTCACATTTATGTAGATAAGCCTACATACCGTACTCTTTCCCGTGATGCTCAACAAAAGGTTATTCATAAAGGACTTGAACTTTGGGATGAACGCCGTATTTTAGGTCAGCTTATATTTGTAAAGTCGGACAGCCTTATTTTTGAGAATAAGCGTTGTTATGATAATGACAAGTTATTAATAAAGCGTCCGGTAAATTATTGAGTGATGATGTGCTTTAATTGACTATTTTCATTCTGTGAAAAATATGAAAAAGGAATAAGGCATGCTTGGGAATAGATTCTAAATGATATGATTTCTATATTTTCCTTTTAAGATGGGTTTATATAAATTCTCTTTCAGGAATAAATGTTTTGTTTAAGTCGTCACCCTTTGGTTTAATGTAAAAATGAATTTATTTAATAGAATATACTTATGAGAAACTGTTTGTATTTAATCTTGATATTGCTATTGAGTTCCATCTTTAATAAAAAGGCTTCCATACGTTGGGAGCCTTTTTATTTTTTCTAAAATTTTGTTTCAATGTGTCGTTATTAGATTATTGTTGAAAATAATTAGAGAAGTAATTTAGTTGCTAAAAAAGTAAGTATGAATTTTTATATAAACAAGATATAAAGTGATATTTGAATGTTATGGTTGGACTAAATTGTTGATTATCAGTTAAAATAAAGGCGCTGTTTCATTGGATTCAAGAGTGTACACTTTTTATTGTGTTAACTGTACACTTTTGCTATGTGAAAATGTACAAGTTTGTGTAGCAAAAGTGTACATTCTTGTATAACAAAAGTAATTTGTTAATATCGAATGTTAATAATGTGTTTTATTTTAACCGATAATTTATCAAAGAACTATAACTTTAACCGGTGTTTGATAGATGTTTAATTCATCACAAACCATGATTAAATATAAGTATAAATAAGTATTCCTGCAGTACAAAAGGCTGATTCTGTATCTTCTTAAAACAAAATAGTTGTTAATTTCATTTTAATACCCCGAACTAAAATTAAATATATTATGTTCTTTAATATGAAAACGATATTGAATATTGTTTTAAATATTGAATTAAACAGAAGGTTTAGTCTCTTAATTTGAAACAGTGTATCTGCTTGATAATGTTCTGGATACATGGATTATAAATATATGGACTTTACTTTCATAAATAAACTTTCAACATGAAATGTATGATATGTTTATTTTATAACCAACTTAACGCATTTTAATTATGAAAAAATTTATTATTGTATCTGCTTTTGCATTGGGAGCATTTACTGCAAATGCTCAAACAGGCGAGACTGCTCTTCAGGGAACTAAATTTGGTGATAACTGGTCTATAGGAATTAATGCTGGTGCTGTGACCCCTCTGACTCACAGTTCATTCTTTAAAGATGCTCGTCCGGCTTTCGGATTCGGAATAGCGAAACAACTTACCCCTGTCTTCGGTTTGGGTATTCAGGGTATGGGATATGTGAACACTACCCAAAGTAAGACAGCATTCGATGCTTCTGATGTCAGCTTGTTAGGTAAAGTCAATTTGATGAATTTGTTTGGAGGATACCAGGGAACTCCCCGTTTATTTGAGATTGAAGCTTTGGCTGGTATGGGCTGGTTGCATTACTACATGAACGGGCCTGGAGATCAGAATTCCTGGTCTACTCGTTTCGGTATGAATTTTAACTTCAATCTGGGAGAGGCTAAAGCATGGACTTTAGGAGTAAGACCTGCTATTGTATATGATATGGAAGGCGATTTTAATGCAGCGAAGAGCCGTTTCAATGTCAATAATGCAGCTTTTGAACTGACAGCCGGTATAACTTACCATTTTATGACAAGTAACGGAACACATCACTTTAAGAATGTTAAACCCTATGATCCTGCTGAGATAGCCGATCTGAATTCTGCTATTAATGATCTTCGTTCGCAGGTAGGAAACAAGAATAATCAGTTAATCAATGCCAACCAGCAAGTCAACGAGTTACAAAGTGAGCTGAATGAATGTCGCAATAAGGTTGTTCCTGTTGAAACGGTTGTAAAGACCAACCGGATTCCTGAATCTATCATTACTTTCAGACAAGGAAAATCGGTAGTGGATGCTTCACAGTTACCCAATGTAGAACGAGTAGCTTCTTATATGAATAAGCATGTGAATACAACTGTAGTTATCAAAGGATATGCCTCTCCTGAGGGAAATCTGGCATTCAATGAGAAACTTGCCAAAGCACGTGCCGAAGCTATTAAGACTATTCTGGTGAAAAAGTATAAGATTGATGCAGCACGAATTACGGCCGAAGGTCAGGGAATTGGTGATATGTTCTCAGAACCGGATTGGAATCGCGTAAGCATCTGTACGATTGATGAATCGAAATAATCTCTGAAAAAGAAAGATTACATAAAGCTGTATAAACTTTAGATATACTACTATTTTGCTCGAAATCTATGTATTCTTCTGATAGGTGAATAACGAAAATAGATGCAACAAGAAAATTAATTATGCAAAATGGTAGAAAAATATGCATATTGTTTCGTATATTTAGATTCTATTTGAATATATATTCTACTTATCCCGGTGTCATATCTCTCTTATGATATCGGGATAAGTTTTTTCCTCTACGAGGAACGACCCGAAACTCTACGGAGATCACCCCGATGCTCTACGGGAAAAGTTTATTTGTCCTCAAAAGATGCTCTTTTTTGCTGGTTGCCCTCAGTATGTGTATAAGTAGAAAATAGCAAGATGGTTGATATGTAAATTGTTTGCAAATAAAATGTAATATAAATAGATTATAGGCATGGTATATTGACATGAAATTAAATATGATACAAACTATCTGAATAATTTAACCGGGAAAATACGGGTATTTTTTACAGCTTCCCATACCTATGCCTTAAATATCTTATTTTACAGGATTAGGAATATCATTTTGACAGAATGCTAAAAGGATGTTCCCCTTTTCCCTTATGCGTTTCTTCGTAGGAGCTTTACCACAAAAAAAGAGGCTGTCTCCGTGTGGGAAATAGCCTCATAGTTATAAGTATAGAAAGCGATTAGTGTAGCTTTAGTTATCAGTATTTAGAATTTATATCCGTATCCTAACATGATAACTACATTGTCATCGTGGGCAAACATAAATTTCGCTTCAGCGTTTAAATAACTGTGTTCCGAGAGTGGAAGCGTTATACCACCACCGAGATTGAAAGCGAGTTTGGTTGTGTTATCTCTGCCTACTTTTACATGCTGTCCATCAATTTCAGTATCTTGTTTCCCATAAAAATTGTTTTGCATGCCCAATCCAGCAAGGGGATAAACAGAAAATCCCTGTCCGTCTTTGCTGAAATTGAATACATAGTGGAAATTGATATTTACATCTAATCCCGTAACTTTATCTTTAGGAAAGAAAAATGTAAGATCCGGGGCTATCCGAAGATTTTTTGCTATTACATAACGTCCTTGTACTCCTAATCCAAACCTTTCATAATTGGTTTGATAACCTACATTTCCAAGAAGAGAACCTTCACCTTTTAATGTTTGGGCATTTAATCCTGTAGCTGCTATCGCTATCATAAATGCTAAAAATAATTTTTTCATAATTGAAGCGTTTAGTTAATACTTTATTTTTGATCGAGAACTTTTGCTTTCTCTGTCCAATCAACAATTCCTGATTGATTATTGTTTTCAGACAAAGGAGTAAACCTTGGTTGTATTTATTTTATTAACAGAGTATGATAATGATTTATGTTTTGCCTATAAGATAATGATTAATCCATAATTTTAGAATATGAGTAGTTTATAGTATGTAATGTTTTTGTGAAAAATGAAATAGAAAATCAGTTAACATTGTTAATGGGAAAATTGAATATACAATCTTAGCAATATAAAACTACTATTTTTTAGGGTATAAAGTAACGTTACTTTATACCCTAAAAGATAGTAGTTAACACACTATTAAATACGTACTTTTTTATTATAAATTGCGTATTGTTTATAATGTTGATAATAAGCCATAAAGCTACTTCTTTCAGAGAATTTATGGATAAAATAGCTTTCATTGGGAAAAAATAGAATAAAGTATAGTTGTTGAAAAAACAACTATTAGAGGGTTATTCGGTAAATTAATCCTTCCGCCCAGGATTGTTCTGTTGCCAGCCATTGCTGCTCTTTTTCATTTTGAGATTGTTGCAACATCGTTCCTAACAACTCCTGATAATGTTGCAACTGCCTAATAACGTCTGTGTATTTATTTTCTCTTAGCAATAGTAAAATCCTTAATTTATAGATGTTAATATTAGGACTTTTCGATAATTGCTCTGCTTTATTTAAATAGTTTATGCATTCTTCATTACTTTCTGTTGTATTCGATTGTCTCATAATACTGTTTGCTATCATGATATAATCATTCGGACATGCCACTTTATTTTTTATGTTTTTCATAGCTAAACGGCCGGAAGCGATATATTTACCGTTATAATCCATCATTCCGGATTCGAAACTGACTACGACAGACATTGTTTTAAGATACTTCTGGTCTTTACCCAATGGGGAGAATGTTCCTGTTTTTTTTATTCTTTTTTCTAAAGAACCATAGATATCTCCTTTGGATAATATTTTTGCATTATGTTCATTTTTATAATAGGAGTGGATTTTAGTTAGGGCAGAAGCCAAAGCATCCTTATTTTTTCCGGAAAATTCCATAAACTTCATGGCATATTCATCTGCTTCAAGTTCTTGTTTCTCAGAATAATCCAACCCCATACGATTTATAATGTTTTCGTTTATCAATGTTTGTATAATATCATTGGTTATGAAAATGGCACCAGGTTCGTAGTTATAGTAACGTTGATATAGAAATTCCTCTGTGGCAGTTACTACTCCGTTAGCTACAGAACCCCAGAACTCGGCACGCTTAGCACGGGTTATATTTTTATTAATGGTAATGATTGAATGATCCAAAACTTCATGGGCAACTTCTCGGCTTAAAATGGCATATAGCTCTTCTTCTGTATCCAAAGTTGTAAGTAACCCCGTTGATACCAGAAGGCTTTGATTACTCAACATAAGTACGTCAGGGGCAGGAGATTTCAGGATACGTATTTGTGGAATCGTGTTTCTGTGTAAATAGAGTTGAGTGGGAGCAATAGATAATAACAGACATTGCAGATAATCTTCAATGGCTGCATCTTCATAAAATAATTGTGATTGAGCCAGTTCTTTTAAATATTCGTCAGATTCTTCTTTTTGTTCCTGTCGGAGTATTTCTTGAGTACCTTTTTTGTCATAGTAGGAAATTAAATCATTTGATAATTGAGCTATTTGCCAGAAAGAGGTTGAGTTTTCCGGAAATAATTCTATAACATCAAGTCTATTTATGGGTATTCCGGATTGAATCCCGTTTGTTATTACAACAGCTTGGGTCTCAGAATTACTGTTATAGGTCGGTATCTGTGATTTAATGATTCTTTGTAGTACGGTGGGAGTTCCTTTGGGTATGTTTAGATAATCTGTTTTGAAAACTCCTTTGATATTTAACATAGGATTTTGAGAAGCATTTTGCGAGAATACTATCTCAAGACTAAAAAGAATGATCATTACTGATAAAAGCATGCGTCTCATAAGCCTTATGATTTTAGTTATCGTTACAAATTTAAGAAAGAAAATGCATGTATGAAAAGGAAAAATACTATTTGCTAATAGGAATTTCCCTCTAACTTATTTCATTTTCCACTATTTCTTATCTTCGTTTCCAAGAATATCTAAAACTTTCTATTGATGGGTGATTTAGATGTTTTTGGAAGTATAAAAGTGATTTTTGAACATTGATCTATACTTAATACGCTATGTTTGCAATGACAAAAGTCGTTTAATAAATCTGAAATGAACTAAAACACAGG
The DNA here is from genome assembly GCA_019416685.1 of Bacteroides sp. Classification (GTDB taxonomy): domain Bacteria; phylum Bacteroidota; class Bacteroidia; order Bacteroidales; family Bacteroidaceae; genus Bacteroides. The sequence continues at coordinate 38,266 of DXWV01000010.1, read as the reverse complement.
ATGGAAAACGATTAAAGTCAGATTTTCCTTAATTATTAACTTTAATTTTTATTATTATGAAAAGAGGATTACTTTTCTCAGCAGCTATATTGATGGTGGCTGCTAGTGCAATGGCTCAAACTGACATTACTCCTTCACGTTACGTTTTTGCTAATCAGCCTGTAGGGGTATATGCTTTTGATGAAGCAGTTCCCGGAGCAAATCCATCAAATGCATTACCTGTAGTTGTAGAAAAATGGCATGATGGCTTTTTTATGTTGGCAGGGGCTGCCGTTGCCTATACAAGCCTTGATGCTCAAGCTACAAAAAATTTGCAGGCCGGTGTGAATGTTGTAGATATGGGAGGTACTATTGGTAAAGTTCTTTGTATTAGGGGAAATAGTTCAAAATATGATGTCGGTACTCCAATGGTAGCAGCTCCCAATTGGTTTAATCTTAACTTTTATACTGATCCTGCCAATACACCTATTAGTGCAGATAAAGGTGAGACAAATAAAATTCGTGTGCGTTTAGTATTCTCTATTTATCAAAATGAGATTAGTGAAACTGTTTCATTGCTTAAATTTTATGGTTCGACTTATGCCAATTCGGTGTTAGGTGCTCAACATACTAACTTCTGCTCTGGCGACTTCATGAAATTGGATGAAGAAGGTGATCCGGAATTAAATGAAAATGAAAAGACTTTTTATGATCCCACAAGATGGATGATATATGAGTTTGATACATGGGTAGGAGATAAAGCAGGTGCACCTACGCGTCTTAAAATAGAATTCCCGGCACAAGGTGATTTTACTCTCTTAATTAAAGAAGTGAAATTTATGACAGATGTGACAGGTGATCCTATTCAACGAAAGTATGAGTCTTATACCTCAGGTCCGATAACTGGTATCAGTGAACTGCAAAAAAATGATGAGGTGTTGTATAGGATGGATGGCAATAATGTAACTTTTGTTGATAATGCCGAAGTATATACGATATCTGGTGCCAAAGTGGTAGAAGCTGCTGCTAACGAGCCTGTGGCATTGAGCAAGGGCTTTTATGTAGCTAAAGTTGGACAAAAAGCTACTAAATTAGTGATTAAGTAATTCTTGTATAGTTCAGAATAAATGATGGGTGATAAAAACTTTCACCCATCTTTATTCTTTTCGCAGTTTTATCCCCTTTTTTAACATCTAATTTCTGATTTATGAAAACTCTATTTTCTGCCTTATTTTTTGTTCTATGTGGAGTAATAAATACCTATGCTCAGGTTGATAATTATTCTTTGAAATTTACTTCTCAGGGAAACGTTACTTTTGATTCCATGTCGGAATTGGATAATCTTTCTTCATATACAATACAATTCTGGATGAATGTTTCTGAATGGAGCAAAGAAGCTTCTGTATATTCTCGTGGAAATAATTTTAAAGCTAAGTTAGGCGATGCTAAAACAGTAGAATTTGTTGTGGGTGACAAGGTTTTAAAAGTGTTTTCCGATGATTTGATAGTAGGAAAATGGTGTCAGGTTACTTTTTTTTGTAAAGAAGGGCAAGGAGAAATTTGTATTAACGGACTGACTGCTTATGATGCAAATGAAGTGTTACCGGTAATCCCTGCAACAGAAGATGGTTTCGTTCTTGGTGGAGGCTTTAGTGGCAGAATAGATGAATTTCGTATTTGGAATACACTTTTAGCTAAGGATTATGATTACTTTCGCAACAATACTTTAAATAAATGGGCACCCCAATGGAATAATTTGGTTGCTTATTATAAATTTGATCAGAATTTATGTGAAAATGTAGTTGATTACACATTCAAACATCATGGTATTTTTTCGTCAACAGGGGTTGAACGTGATATCGTGATTGATAATCCATCTTTTAAATATCGTATTAATGCCGCTTATTCTGATTTTTCCCGTTTCTTTGACCGTGCTATTGATCGTGATAAATATTTATTGTCTAATGATTTAATTGTTCTGGGTATTAATTCGTATGCAGATGGTTCTCTAAAGATAGGATATCCATATAATCACGGTACGGTTGTAAATGGTGAATATCTGGCTGAATATGCAGGACGCTCGGGAATACTTTCATTAAAAGGTGATAAAGCCGGTATGACGGTTGGAGTGGATGCATTTACTCCATCAGATAAATATACGTTTGCTACTTGGATTTATCTTGAAAAATGGGAAGAAGGGGCTTATATCTTTAATAAGGAGACAGAAGATGCCTCTAAAGGATTCTCAATACGTCTTGGTAAGGAAGAATCTAAACAGGTTATAATCCGGCTGAATGGAAATGACTATATCAGCCAGAAAAAAATGAAATTAAATGCATGGATGCATTTTGCTGTAACTACCTGGTTAACAAAAGCTGGTGGTGATAAATTGTTTATGTTTTGTTATAATGGTACGGGGTCTTTTGCAACGAAATCAGTAAGTAGTACAAAAGATGATAATTGGCTTCCGGAAGGGAATGAAGGTATTCCGGCAGTATTAGGTGAAAATTTAAATGCAAAATTTGATAATACAGTTATCTGGCATGCTTCTCGTGATGAAAGTGGAATAAAATCAGAAATGGAATCTTTGCCAATGCCTGGCTTTGATACAGTAGTGACAGCTTCTGTTTTACATAATGCTAATTCATATTGGATGTTTGATAATTCGGAAGATTTAGGTTATGATTCATATTCTTACAGACATTTTATCAATATAATGCGTAAAGCTTATGAAGGATATAGAGGATATCATGTCCGGATGAGTGTTAGTAGTCATGATGGATGGCAAAATACATTTGCCGATGCACAAAAACGTATTAAATTTGCAGCGGATTTAGCCAAAATAGCAGAAGAATTTGATGGAGTTGATCTTGATTTCGAATGGTGTTATAGTGATTATACATGTTGGGATAACTATGGTAAACTAATATTGGAGGTTGATAAAGTGTTGGGTAAAGACAAAATTCTGACAGTTTCACCTCACTATGTTTCTTATTCTTTACAACCTAAATATATGGATCCGGTGGATTACTTCACATTTCAGATATACGGACCAGGAAATCATGTGTTTATATGGAATAACTATCTGGATGCTTATAATAGGTTTACGGCACAGGGATTTCCTAAAGGTAAAATATTAATGTCTTATGCTACGACTACTTCCAGAGGTTATAAAAACGGACAAGAAGTAACTGCTGCCGCTCCTATAGGAGTACGTAGTGGATTATTGGATGGAAATTATACTCCTGATATGAATATTGTGAATGATGGAACCTATGACAGATACATTACAGGATTTAATCAGACCTATGATCGTGCAAAGTATACACAAGACAAAGATCTTACTGGTATTTTTTATTGGGATATGGGAAATGACGTGAAGACTTCGCATAAATATAGTTTAGTGAAAGCAGCGAGTTATGGTTTGAATAGTAATGTAGATACATTGGTTACTAAAGTAGACAAGCTTCCTACTGCTATAGAGCGTGTGTCCATGTATGCACAGAATAATGATAAATTGATGATATATTCAACGTCGGGAGAAAATTCGATCTCTTTCATCTTACCCGAAAATGTAATTCCTTATCGTATCCAGGTATATGATGTGAAAGGTATGTGTGTGATTAATAAAGAAACGAATAAGTCTATTTTGCCTGTGGATAGCTTGTCGGATGGATATTATGCAGTTTCCTTACTTACCACTTCCGGAAAGTTGCTGAAAGGCAAATTTTTAAAGAAATAATACTTAAAATGTAATTCTATGAGAAAGTTATTGTATTTTTTATTACTGTTAGGATTTGTAGGCCTCTATTCCTGCGAAAAGGAGGCTGAAAACCCCGGAGATTATGATCTGAAATCAGAATTGAAGGTTCTTAGCGTATCTACTAAGAATTTAGGTGATTTGGATGTTAAAGTTGTCAGGAGTATTGATACTACATATGTCCGTTATTATGTGGTAAATAGAGATACTCTGGTGGATACGGACGGAGAGCCGATATTGGATAAAGACGGTAAATTACAGATCACGAGAGATACCATTTATTACAATAGTAATATCACTGCTAAGTTTGTAGAGTTGGAAAAAGTGGAGTTAGGTCCTCCTGTAGATACTATTTATGTGTCATTAGAAAGTAATGCTAAATGGCAAGCGCCAATGCCCGATGCTGGTGGAAAGGCTCAATGGTTTTTCACTCAACGTCTGGCAGGTGGTGGTGATGGGACTGTAGTTGCATCTGTTGTCCGTAATAAATACTATAAAAAGACTGTTGATGCGGTGCAGTATATTTTAACTTCAGATAGTACGACTATGTACAAATTGGTGTTTGGCCAAAGAGGAGAGAAAGATGAATAACACAATAGTGAAAGATAAATAACTAAATGATAATGAGAAAGTATATAATATTTATTTTAGGATGCTTGTTCGCTTTATTCTCAGTGAATGGCTATGCTCAAGATATCAAAGTAACAGGAACAGTGCTGGATGAACTGAACGAAGGGTTACCGGGAGCAAGTGTTAGCATAAAAGGGACATCACAGGGTACTGTGACCGATCTGGATGGTAACTTCTCAATTACAGTGCCTAATCCTCAAAGTGTGTTGATCGTTTCTTTTATAGGTTATCAAACGAAAGAAGTAACGGTAGGCAACCAGCGTAATATCCAGATAAAGATGAAAGATGACTCGAAAATGATAGATGAGGTAGTCATTGTAGGTTTCGGTACTCAGAAAAAAATCAATGCTACAGGCGCTGTGAAAACATTGGATAATGCTGTACTGGAATCTCGTCCGTTGGGGAATGCAGTACAAGGGTTGCAGGGAGCTGTTGCTGGATTGAATATCACAAATGATGCCGGAGGTGGTTTAGGGCAAAACATGGATATCAATATTCGTGGATTAGGTTCTATCGGAGAAGGTTCTAATTCTTCGCCTTTGGTATTGATTGATGGCATGGAGGGTGACTTATCATCTATAAACCCGAATGACATTGAAAATATATCTGTGTTGAAAGATGCGGCAGCCGCTTCAATTTATGGTTCTCGTGCTCCCTTTGGCGTTATCCTGGTAACAACAAAGGGAGGGGAGAAAGGCTTGACCGTTAATTACACAGGTAATATTCGTATTTCACAACCAATCTCTGTGCCCGATCCGGTGGACTCGTATACGTATGCTTTAATGGTAAACGATGCATTTATTAATTCGGGTGGTAATGCTCAGTTCTCTAATTCGCAGTTAAACAAGATTTTAAGATATCAGCGTGGAGAATTAAGTGACGGAATAGAACCGAATCAGGAAAAGTCTGACTGGGCATGGGGACAACAGTCTTATGCGAACACAGATTGGTATGATACATACTTGAAGAAGTTTACTACTTCGCACGAACACAATATGACGATTTCCGGTGGTGGCGAAAAAATAACTTATTACTTTTCTGCCAACTATCTGGGACAGACGGGGCTGTTTGAATATGCCGATGAAGAGTTTACGCGTCTGTCAGTGAATGGCAAGGTAAATGTGAAGTTGAATAGTAAGGTAAAAATGTTATGGAATACCCGTTTGGTAAATACCGAAAATGATAAACCAACGGCCATGAATGATGCTTTTTTCCATAATCTGGGACGACGTTCTCCACTGATGCCTGTAATGATGCCTAACGGAGAATACAACAAAGAATCTATGATAGGGGCTATTAAAGATGGCGGACGCAATAACAGCAAGCAGCAGATTCTGTACAATCAATTGAATTTAACGTATGAGCCTATTAAAGATTGGAAAGTTTATGTAGAACTGAATAGTCGTTTGGAAGATCCTCGTACTTCACGCCAGTTCAGTAAACTATCATATACGAAACCAAATGGTTCAACCGAATATTATCAGGTAATTGAAGGAGTACTACCCAAATTCCTTCCGAAGGATAATGGTACTTTTACTATCCAGCCAGAAGCGGGTACCAGCGTGTTAGAGAAAACATCGGGACATAATAACTATTTCAACACCAATATCTATACGGATTATGAAAAGACCATAGGAGGTCATTATCTAAAAGGATTGATTGGTATGCAAACAGAACATTATAGTACGGCGATAAACCGGGTTGCCGCGAATGATATATTGTTGGACGAACGCCCGTTCATTCCTTCTACGTCCAGTGGTTCATTGTTGTCGGAAACGAAAGGTGAATGGGCTTCTCTGGGTTTCTTCGGACGTATTAATTATTCGTATGCTGACCGTTATATGGCAGAAGTGAACTTGCGTTATGACGGAGCTTCCCGTTTTCCTATTAATGAGCGTTGGGCATTTTTCCCTTCTTTTTCTTTGGGATGGAACATCGCTCAGGAAGCTTTCTGGGAACCTATAGCCAATGTAGGATTTGAGTATTTGAAAGTAAGAGGCTCTTATGGTACATTGGGTAATCAAAATACAGATTCTTTCTATCCTTATTACCAAAAGATGGCAGCTTTGCCTGGTGCACTTCAACTGGGAGGAAAGCAGGCCAATGTATTGGACGTATTCAAACCTTATTCAACCAGTTTGACATGGGAAACCATTGAAAATGCAGGGATAGGTATTGATTGGGGATTTTTTAGTAATCGTTTGAGTGGTTCGTTTGACTGGTATCAACGTACTACAAAAGATATGGTAGGACCGGCAAACTCGTTGGCTGCAATATATGGTGGAGATGCTCCTAAGACAAATAATGCAGAGTTACGTACGCGTGGCTGGGAGTTGGAACTCTCTTGGAGAGACCGTGTTAATAAAGATTTTAGTTACGGAATTACAGCTACATTAAGTGATTATAAAGCAGTGGTTACTAAATATGAATCTTCTGATAATGCGATAGATGGTTGGTATCAGGGAAAAGTGGCAGGTGATATGTGGGGATATGAAGTTCTTGGTATAGCTAAAAGTGATCGTGAGATGAGCGAATATCTGGCTCAGCACTCACAGCAAAGTATTGGAGATAAATGGGGTGGTGGTGATTTGATGTATCGGAATCTGGACGATAAATCAGAGATTAATGCAGGAAGTAGGACATTGCAGGATCATGGTGATTTGAAAATAATAGGTAATAGTACTCCCCGTTATGCTTATAGCTTTACATTGGAGGCTAATTATAAATTTGTAGATTTTCGTGCTTTCTTCCAGGGAATTGGCAAACGTGACCTGTTTTTTAAAGACGGAGTCGATCCTAAAGGTACAGCCTCTTTCTTTGGATTTGGTGGAGCTCCTTATCAGCGTTCTCTATATATGGACCATTTGGATTACTTTCGTTATGCTGGCTCGGAGTTGGGAGCAAATATGGATGATCCTTATTACGGACGTTTAAGAACAGATGCTAACAATGTTCAGGTATCTGATCGTTTTGTTCAGAATGGGGCATATCTACGTCTGAAGAATTTACAGATAGGCTTTAATTTACCGCAAAATACAAAATTGTCTAAAGTAATAAAGAAAGCACGTCTGTATTTGTCTGGTGAGAATTTGTTTACTATTACAAAACTAAAAATATTCGATCCGGAAACGTCCGGAGGAACGAGTACTGAATATGGTAATGGTAAAACTTATCCGATGTATAGGGTTTGGTCTGCTGGGCTTGAATTAACTTTTTAATCTTCTAAATTACGAAAAACGATATGTATATGAAAAAATATTGGTTAATAGGAATTGCTTTCTTCGGGATAGGAGTTACATCTTGTAGTTTTCTGGAGTGTGATCCGCAAGATTTCGGAGATGAAACAGCTTATTTTAAAAAAGCGGATGATCTGAAAATGTCAGTGAATAGTTTTTATGAACTGTTTCCCAAAATGAACGCTCTGTATGGTGGTTTGTATGTAAATGATAATACCAGTGATAATCAAATTGGTACCGGAGCAGATGAACTGTTTTATCCGGGTACCAAAAAAACAGTGAAGCAGGAGAATTCGGAATGGAAATTTGAGAATTTGCGTGGTATTAATTTCTTTATAAATAAGACTGAAGAAGAACTGAAAGCCGGAAATATTGTAGGAACCGAAGAGTTTATCAATCATTATTTGGGTGAGGGATATTTTTTTCGTGCATATGATTATTATCGTCTGTTAACGAGTTACGGAGATGTACCTATTCTAACAAAGATGATGGAAAACAATCAGGCAGAATTGGCTGCCTATAGCATACGTGCTCCTCGTAATGAAGTTGCCCGTTTCATATTAAAAGACTTGGATACGGCGATTGACTTAATGATGGATAAAGCACCCGAAAGTGGGCGTTTGTGTAAAGATGCGGCTTTGCTAATGAAAGCACGTGTTGCTTTATATGAAGCAACTTGGGAAAAGTATCATGCAGGTACCTGCTTTGTACCTGGAAATGCAAAATGGCCGGGAGCATCAGTATATCCGGATTTTCAGTTTAAGGCCGGTAGTGCGCAAAAAGAGATTGAATTCTTTTTAGATGAAGCAATCGCTGCTGCAGATGCCGTTGCTTTACATCGTAATCTGGACAAAGAGTATATCACTATGTTTAATAGTTTGAATGTTTTTGGTGATAATGATGAGGTCATTTTAGCCCGTTATTACGCTGTGAATGTTATATCCCATAGCTGTTCCAATTATCTGGGACGTACTGGCGGAGGAACCGGACTGACACGGGCATGTGTGAATAGCTTCTTGATGAAAAACGGACTTCCTATTTATGCTGATGGAAATGGTTATCAGGGAGATAAAACAGTATACGCTGAAATACAAGATCGGGATGTGCGTATTGCTACATCATTGAAGGGTGGAGGATTTATTCACGGTGAAAGTATTAAGGATACAATACATTATGTAAAACCTCATTTAAGTCAGACTGGTAATGAATCTTCTACCACAGGTTATGAAATAGAGAAGTTTGTAAGTGATGTAGATGGGCAGGATGTGCAGGGCAAAGGGACAACGGCCACTCCGATATTTCGTGCTGCAGAGGCTTATCTGATTTATTTGGAAGCATATTATGAACGTCATGGTCAATTGGGGGGAAACTGTGATACTTATTGGAGAGCTTTACGAAAACGTGCAGGAGTTGATGAGAATTATGCTACTACTATTACTGCTACCGACTTATCACAAGAAAGCGATCTTGCCACTAAATGGAAAGGTACTTATATAGATAAAACATTGTATAATATCCGCCGTGAGCGTCGTTGCGAGTTTATTGTAGAAGGTATGCGTTTGAATGATCTGAAAAGATGGCGTGCGTTGGACAACATGGTGGAATATCAGGTAGAAGGTATTAATCTGTGGACAGAAATGTACAAGATGTATGGTACTGATGACCTTAAGGAAGGAACCGTTTCTCAGGCAGGTATATCCAATTATATTCGTCCGTTACAGAAGAATGCGACCAATATAGCATACAATGGATATAATTTTCCAAAACCTCACTATCTGGAACCAATTCCTATTTCTGAATTTTTACTGACAGTTGACCAAACTACCAGCAAAACTGTATTGTATCAGAATCCGGGGTGGCCTGCAGATTATGATGGAACTGCTGATTATTCTTATGATTGTGATTAATAAATGAATACTCCTCTAATTTTTGGAGTACTCTAAACTCTATTGCCACAGATTATACGAATTTAATGAAGTGATGTTTTCAATAGGTGCTAAACATAAGTTCGTATAAGTCTGTGGTGTTTTTCAGATTGTTTTATTTCCTATCCGGATATGATTGTTGATTTTGTCGTTTATTACTTTTGTTCTTTTCTTTTGAATAAAATTAGAAAACAGGGGTATTTGGGACATTTTTGGAATATATAAAATTATTTTCGAACATTGGATTAGTACCTACTGTCGTACATTTGTATCTAAAGAACATAGAACTACTAAAGAATAAAGGGTAGAGAAATTATTGTATTTATATTAATCTTGTTTTACCATGAACCGACCAGACTTAAAAATAGTTTATCCCTTTGCCGGATTAGCAACATTGGCTGCCGTATCTTCTTGCCAGCAACAAAAGAAGGAAGAAGCAAAACCATATAATATTGTATATATTATGACGGACGACCATACAGCTCAAATGATGAGTTGTTATGATACCCGTTATATGAAAACTCCTAATCTGGATCGTATAGCCAATGATGGTGTACGCTTTACCAATAGTTTTGTTGCTAACTCGCTGAGTGGTCCAAGTCGTGCCTGTATGATTACCGGTAAGCATAGTTGTGCCAATAAATTCTACGATAACACGACTTGTGTTTTTGATAGTGCACAACAAACTTTTCCGAAGTTGCTACAGAAGGCTGGTTATCAGACTGCTTTGGTAGGGAAGTGGCATTTAGAGAGTCTGCCTACAGGGTTCAATTACTGGGAGATAGTGCCAGGTCAGGGCGATTATTACAATCCGGATTTTATCACCCAGGATAATGACACAATTCAGAAACAAGGTTACGTCACAAATATTATCACGGATGAGGCTCTTGACTGGATGGAGAACAAACGGGATAAGGATAAACCTTTCTGCTTGTTGATTCACCATAAGGCTATTCATCGCAACTGGATGGCAGATACCTGCAATCTGGCACTGTATGAAGATAAGACATTTTCTCTTCCCGGAAATTTCTTTGATGATTATGAAGGTCGTCCGGCTGCTGCTGCACAGGAAATGAGCATTGTGAAGGATATGGATATGATCTATGACTTGAAAATGCTTCGTCCGGAGAAGAATTCGCGTTTGAAATCTTTGTATGAGAAATTTCTTGGACGTATGAATACGGAGCAACGGGCTGCCTGGGATAAGTTTTATGGTCCGGTGATTGACGATTTTTATAAGCAGAATCTAAAAGGAAAAGAACTGGCCAACTGGAAATTTCAACGGTATATGCGCGACTATATGAAGACTGTGAAATCTCTGGATGACAATGTAGGACGTGTACTCGACTATCTGGAGGAAAAGGGAATGTTGGACAATACGTTGGTGGTTTATACCTCTGATCAGGGATTCTATATGGGCGAGCATGGTTGGTTTGATAAACGCTTTATGTATGAGGAATCTATGCGTACTCCGCTTATAATGCATTTACCTAAGGGATTCAATCGGAAAGGTGATATAACGGAAATGGTACAGAATATCGATTATGCACCTACTTTTCTTGAGTTGGCAGGTGCTCCTGTTCCTGATGATATCCAGGGAGTATCTCTATTGCCTTTGTTGAAAGGAGAGCATCCCAAAGATTGGAGAAAAGCATTGTATTATCACTTTTATGAATATCCTGCCGAACACATGGTAAAACGTCATTACGGTGTTCGTACGGAACGATATAAGTTGATTCATTTTTATAATGATATAAACTGGTGGGAGTTGTATGATCTTCAGAAAGATCCTACTGAGATGCATAACTTATATGGAAAAGCAGAGTATGAACCTGTGGTGGGAGAACTGAAAGACGAAATGCTGAAGTTACAGGAGCAATATAACGATCCGGTTCGTTTTTCACCGGAAAGAGATAAAGAGTAAAAAAAGGAATATATTGATTTATGATGAAATACACCTTATCAATTATAATAGCATTACTGTTTTCCCCAATCATAGCAGTACAGGCTGAAGATTTAACACAAACGATCTCTATAGTACCCACCCCTGTGCAAGTTGTGCCGGGGGAGGGGAGCTATCGTTTTTCGGAGAATACGGTATTTGCTGTAGAGAATGCAGGGCAAGCAGAAATTGCCCGTAATTTTATCAGTCTTTTTACCAGTGCTGCCGGATTTACTCCGTTGTTGAAAGAAGGAAGTAACACTGGTGATGTTTGCTTTATAACAGATCGTTGTTTGAAAAGTGAGGCTTATCGGCTGGATATTACTTCGGATAAGATTGTGATTAATGCTTCGGATGTAAAAGGCTTCTTCTATGGCCTGCAAACGATGCGTATGTTGCTGCCGGCTTCTATAGAGAATGCAAGAAATGTAGGCGGAGATGTTGACTGGGCCATTCCTTCGGTAAAAATCAGTGATGAACCTCGTTTTGGCTATCGCGGGTTATTATTGGATGCTGCCCGTTTTTTTATACCCAAAAAGAATGTATTGCGCATCATAGATTGTATGGCAATGCTGAAAATAAATAAACTGCATTTTCATTTGTGTGATGATAACGGTTGGCGCCTGGAAATAAAGAAACACCCTCGTCTGACCGAAGTGGGAGCATGGCGTGTAGATCGTACAGATGTTCCTTTTCATTCCCGGAGAAATCCTAAATTGGGAGAGTCTACTCCAATAGGAGGATTTTATACTCAGGAAGATATGAAAGAGATGATAGCATATGCTGCCGAACGCCAGATAGAAGTGATCCCTGAGATAGAAATGCCTGCACATAGTAATGCTGCACTGGCCTCTTATCCGGAATTGGCTTGTCCGGTGGTAAAGAATTTTATAGGTGTATTGCCAGGGTTGGGAGGTACACATGCTGAGGTCATCTATTGCGCAGGTAATGATAGTGTATTTACTTTTCTTCAGGATGTAATTGATGAGGTAGTAGAATTATTTCCTTCTCACTATATACATTTAGGAGGCGATGAGGCCGGAAAGACGAATTGGGAAAAATGTCCGCTTTGCCAGGCACGAATGAAAAAAGAACATTTGGCAAATGAAGAAGACTTACAGGGATACTTTATGAAACGGATGTGCGAATATGTACAGAGTAAAGGCCGTGAAGTGATAGGCTGGGATGAACTGACAAATACAACTATACCGGATGGAACTATCATTTTAGGTTGGCAGGGACTGGGTACTGCTGCCTTGAAAGCTGCCGAACAGGGACATCGGTTTATTATGACTCCGGCGCGTATTATGTATCTGATACGCTATCAGGGACCTCAGTGGTTTGAACCTGTGACTTATTTTGGCAATATTACTCTGAGAGATGTTTTTAATTATGAACCGGTACAGGATGATTGGAAACCTGAATATAAGTCTCTTTTGATGGGGATACAGAGTTGCATGTGGACTGAGTTTTGTAATAAACCCGAAGATGTGGACTATTTGCTCTTTCCGCGTTTAGCAGCGGTGGCCGAAGGGGGCTGGACTATGCCGGAGTTGAAAGATTGGAATCGTTTTCTAAAAGGACTGGATGTATATAACCGGCATATTGCAGCTAAAGGAGTGGGGTATTCCCGTTCAATGTATAATATTCAGCATACAATAACACCTGAAAACGGAGTTTTGAAGGTCAATCTGGAATGCATACGTCCGGATGTAGAGATTCATTATACATTGGATAATAGTGAGCCTTCTGCAAAATCACCCCTCTATACTAAAGAATTGATTATTAGTGGAGTACAAACTTTGAAATGTGCTACCTTTGTGGGGGATAATAAAATGGGAAAAACGTTGATTTTACCTGTTATCTGGAATAAGGCTACCGGTAAGCCTGTTTTTGGAGATAATAAAAATGTGGAAGTAATAACAAACGGGATACGTGGTAGTTTGAAACAAACAGATTACGAATGGGCTTCCTGGGAAAAAAGTGATATGGTATCTTTCACTGTGGATTTATTGAAAAAGGAAACGCTTCATACGGTTACATTAGGTTGTATTACAAATTATGGAATGGCAATACATAAACCGGCATCCATAGAAGTAGAAATATCAGATGATAACCGTAAATTCAAGAAGGTGGGTACATTAAGCTTTACTTCTCAGGAGATTTTCCGGGAGTGGAATTTTGTAGAAGATTTGTCTTTGAATATCAATGGGAAACAGGCACGCTATATTCGTGTGATTGCCAAAGGGCCAGGGGGCTGTCCGGCAGATCATGTGCGTCCGGGCCAGGAATCCAGGGTGATGTTTGATGAAGTGATAGTAGAATAAGAAGTTGGAATTTGGGAGTTGGAATCTATGCAGTGTATTAATGCTGTTATGCCGGAGGGATTCTAACTACCAGCTCCCAACTCCCAATTCTCAATTAAAATACATAAAACCATGAATAACTTATTAAAACGAATTTATCTGATGATGCTGGCAGTGCTGGTTATCATTCCCGCTGCAGCACAACAACAGCCCGAATGGCAAAGCCAGTATGCTGTAGGATTGAATAAGCTGAATCCTCATGCCTATGTATGGCCGTATGCAACTGCTGCTGATGTAGAGAAAGGAGCTTATGAAGAATCTCCTTATTATATGAGTCTGAATGGCAAATGGAAGTTCCATTGGGTGAAGAATCCCGATACCCGTCCGAAAGATTTTTATAAACCTTCGTTTTATACCGGAGGATGGGCCGATATCAATGTGCCGGGTAACTGGGAGCGTCAGGGGTATGGTACGGCTATTTATGTAAACGAGACTTATGAATTTGATGATAAGATGTTCAACTTCAAGAAGAATCCGCCGTTGGTTCCATCTGAAGAGAATGAGGTGGGTTCTTATCGTCGGACTTTTACGATTCCTGCCGGTTGGGAAGGTCGTCGGGTGATACTTTGCTGTGAAGGGGTCATTTCATTTTATTATGCATGGGTGAATGGAGAGTTTTTAGGATACAACCAGGATTCTAAGACCCCTGCCGAATGGGATATTACCGACAAGCTGAAAAAAGGGGAAAATACAATTGCTCTTGAGGTCTACCGTTGGAGTGCAGGTGCTTATCTTGAGTGTCAGGATATGTGGCGACTAAGCGGCATTGAACGGGATGTGTATCTTTACAGTACTCCCAAGCAATATATTGCCGATTATAAAGTGACCTCTGTCCTTGAAAAGAATACTTATAAAGACGGAGTTTTCGAACTTGATGTGACTGTAGAAGGAGCGGCTACCGGAATAGCTACTATTGCCTATGAATTGCAGAATGAGGCCGGGAAGACAGTATTGAATGGTAGTCAACCGATTAAGTCCCGTGGCTTGAGTAATTTGATTACTTTTGATGAGAAACGTATCCCGGATGTTGAAAAATGGAGTGCGGAACATCCAAATCTGTATACATTGATATTGGAATTGAAAGACGCTAATGGAAAAGTTATTGAGGTGACCGGGACGAAAGTCGGTTTCCGTACTTCTGAAATAAAGGACGGTCGTTTCTGCATCAATGGTGTGCCTGTATTGGTGAAAGGGGTAAACCGTCATGAGCATTCACAGTTGGGGCGGACAGTAAGTAAGGAACTGATGGAAGAGGATATCAAGCTGATGAAACAGTATAATATCAATACCGTTCGTAATTCCCATTATCCTGCTCATCCTTATTGGTATCAGCTTTGTGACCGGTATGGTCTTTATATGATTGATGAAGCAAATATCGAATCTCACGGTATGGGCTATGGACCTGCCTCTTTGGCAAAAGACAGTACGTGGCTTACGGCTCATATGGATCGTACGCATCGTATGTATGAGCGTTCAAAGAATCATCCTGCCATTGTGATCTGGTCATTAGGCAATGAAGCCGGCAACGGAATTAATTTTGAGCGTACGTATGACTGGCTGAAGTCGGTAGAAAAGAATCGTCCCGTACAATATGAACGTGCGGAAGAAAATTACAATACGGATATTTATTGCCGTATGTACCGCAGTGTGGATGTCATTAAAGAGTACGTAGCCCGCAAGGATATTTACCGTCCTTTCATCCTTTGTGAGTATCTTCATGCCATGGGCAATAGCTGTGGTGGTATGAAGGAATACTGGGATGTTTTCGAGAACGAACCTATGGCTCAGGGTGGTTGCATCTGGGATTGGGTAGATCAGTCTTTCCGTGAGGTAGATAAGGATGGTAACTGGTATTGGACATACGGTGGCGATTACGGTCCTAAGGATGTGCCGAGTTTTGGTAATTTCTGTTGTAACGGTTTGGTGAATGCTGTTCGTGAACCTCATCCACATCTGCTGGAGGTGAAGAAAATCTATCAGAATATCAAGAGTACATTGGTTGATAAGAAGAACCTGACTATCCGAGTGAAGAATTGGTTCGATTTTTCGGATTTGAATGAATATCTTCTTCATTGGAGTGTGACGGGAGATGACGGAACGATTGTTGCTGAAGGAAGTAAAGAGGTGACTTGTGCTCCGCATGCCGTAGTGAATATCACTTTGGGAGCTGTGAAACTTCCTAAAACGCTTCGTGAGGCTTATCTGAATCTGAGCTGGACGCGGATGGAGGCTACTCCGTTGGTAACATCCGATTGGGAGGTTGCCTATGACCAGTTTGTACTTCCTGTATCTACAAACAGTTGGTCTGGCAAACCTGCCAAAGCGGGGAACACAACGTTTATAGTTGATGAGGCTACCGGTGCTTTGAAATCTCTTTGTCTGGATGGAGAAGAATTATTGGCAAGTCCGATAACATTGAGTTTATTCCGCCCGGCTACGGATAATGATAACCGCGATCAGCATGGTGCTAAACTCTGGCGACAGGCCGGTCTGGATCAATTGACACAAAAGGTGGTCTCTTTGAAAGAAGGTAAGAATAAGATAACTGTGAAAGCTGATATTCTGAATGCCGAAGGAAAGAAAATAGGAAATGCCGAGTTTATATATGCTTTGAATCGTGACGGTTCCATGAAAGTGCAGACTACTTTTGAACCGGATACTTCATTGGTAAAATCGATGGCTCGATTGGGAGTTACTTTTGAAATGAAGGATACCTACGAAAATGTAACTTATCTGGGCCGTGGGGAACATGAAACCTATACTGACCGGAATCAATCGGGGAAAATAGGTATTTATGAAACAACTCCTGAACGGATGTTCCATTATTACGTTGTTCCTCAGTCTACAGGTAACCGGACGGATGTCCGGTGGATGCAATTGACTGACGAATATGGGAAAGGTTGCTGGATAGAGGCAAATTCTTTATTCCAGTTTAGCACTATTCCTTTCTCAGATGTAATATTAGAGAAGGCACGTCATATTAATGAATTGAAACGGGACGGCAAAATAACGATACATCTGGATGCTGAACAAGCTGGGGTAGGTACTGCTACTTGTGGTCCGGGAGTTTTGTCTTCCTATCTGGTTCCATTGACAAAGCAAACCTTTGATTTCACTATTTATCCTGTGAAGTAAAAGAGAGAGAGTTATATATACTAATGAGGATATCTCTGAAAGGAGGTACCTCATTGGTTTTCCTGTTTTTCTTCCGGGGATTAAATCGATAAAACACTATGAACAAAATACCGGAAAATGATTTTACCCGATTAGCCTCATTGGATATACTTAGAGGTTTTGACTTATTTCTTCTTGTCTTTTTTCAACCGGTGTTCGTTGCACTGGCACGACAGTTGAATCTGCCATTTCTCGATGAGGTTCTTTATCAGTTCGACCATGAAGTTTGGGAAGGGTTTCGTTTCTGGGATCTTGTAATGCCGCTTTTTCTCTTTATGACAGGGGCTTCAATGCCTTTTTCCTTATCTAAATACAAGAATGCTTCTGTAGATTATTGGCCTGTTTATCGGCGGATTCTTAAACGGGTTATTTTACTTTTTGTTTTCGGGATGATTGTCCAGGGAAATTTACTTGGATTTGATAGCAAGCACATTTCTTTCTATTCTAATACATTACAATCTATTGCTGTAGGTTATTTTATTGCAGCAGTTATCCAATTACATTTTTCATTCAGATGGCAAATAATAATAACGCTGTTATTACTTCTTGTCTACTGGATTCCTATGACATTTCTGGGTGACTTTACACCAGCAGGAAACTTTGCAGAGCAGGTAGACCGATGGGGTTTGGGACGTTTCCGGGATGGAGTTTATTGGAATGAAGACGGAACTTGGAGCTTTTCATCTCAATACAATTATACGTGGGTATGGAGTAGCCTGACATTTGGGGTTACTGTTATGCTTGGAGCTTTTGCCGGAAAAATAATGAAAGAAGGCAAAACGAATCGGAAAAAGGTTGTACAAATATTACTGCTTATAGGATTATTTTTGATAGGGATGGCAGGACTGTGGAGTTTACAAATGCCTGTCATTAAACGCTTATGGACCGGAAGTATGGCATTATTATCTGGTGGATATTGCTTTCTGTTAATGGCATTATTCTATTATTGGATTGACTATAAAGGACATACGCGAGGGCTGAATTGGCTGAAAATATATGGTATGAATTCAATCACGGCTTACGTATTGGGGGAAGTCGTAAATTTCCGTTGTGTTGCTGCTTCGGTTAGTTATGGGCTGGAACAATATTTGGGAAATTATTATCCTGTGTGGTTGACTTTTGCTAATTATCTTATTCTTTTTGTACTTTTGATGACAATGTATAAATGTAGGTTATTTTTAAAGGTTTAAGGATAGTAGTATAACTATAAATAATATGATTATGAAGAAAGTTTTTTATTTGTTACTTTTATTTTTGATATATGTAACTTCTGTAAAGGCTGCTTATCAGCCCCAATATTCTGTGGCTGGCTTTTATCCGTTGGAACACACCGGACGTGAAGTCTTTTCGATGAATCCGGCTTGGCGTTTTTATAAAGGAAGTATGCCGGAAGCCTGGAGGACCGATTTCGATGACGATAACTGGGCGGTCGTCTCATTGCCGGACGGAATAGAATATTTACCGACAGAAGCAAGCGGATGTATAAATTATCAGGGTGAAGTATGGTATCGTAAACATTTTACTCCTGATAGTAACCTTAAAAATAAAAAACTGTTTCTTCATTTTGAAGCAATTATGGGGAAATCGAAGGTATGGATAAATGGCCGGTTGATTAATGAACATTTCGGGGGATTTCTACCGGTAATTGCCGACATAACTCCTTATGTGACTTTTGAAAAAGAGAATGTAATAGCAGTATGTGCCGATAATAGCGATGATCCTTCTTATCCTCCTGGTAAGGCACAGGATGTATTGGACTTTACCTATTGTGGGGGGATTTACCGGGATTGCTGGTTGATAGCTCACAATGATGTTTATATAACTGATCCGAATTATGAGAATCAGATAGCAGGGGGTGGTTTGTTTGTGGCTTTTGATAAAGTGTCAGAGCAGACAGCAGATATTTTACTGAATATACAGGTTAGGAATGACCGTAAACAGTCTTTTAACGGGAGAGTCGTTTATGAACTGTGGGATGCTAATGCTGAAAAGGTTGGTGAAACTACTCACAAACTTTCTGTTGGAAAACAAAAAGCTACGATTGTTGCCAATAAGATCAGACTTTCTGACCCTTACCTTTGGTCGCCGGATTCTCCTTATTTGTATCAACTGCATGTATATGTACAGGATAACCACGGAAATACGATTGATGGATATAAACGTCGTATTGGTGTACGCAGTATCGAATTTAAAGGAAAAGACGGTTTCTGGCTGAATGGGAAACCTTATGATGCTCCATTGATTGGAGCCAATCGTCATCAGGATTTT
The DNA here is from genome assembly GCA_019416685.1 of Bacteroides sp. Classification (GTDB taxonomy): domain Bacteria; phylum Bacteroidota; class Bacteroidia; order Bacteroidales; family Bacteroidaceae; genus Bacteroides. The sequence continues at coordinate 18,986 of DXWV01000010.1, read as the reverse complement.
GCTGTTGTAGGCAATGCGCTTTCTAACAGTATGCACTGGCGGGATGCAAAGAAACTGAGAGATGCCGGTCTGAAAGTGATCAGAAATGCTCATTATCCGCAAGATCCGGCTTTTATGGATGCTTGTGATGAACTTGGACTTTTCGTGATAGTCAATACTCCGGGATGGCAGTTTTGGAATGAGGCTCCCGAGTTTGCTCAGCGGGTATATTCGGATATTCGAAACATGGTGAGGCGAGATCGTAACCATCCTTCCGTATGGATGTGGGAGCCTATTTTGAATGAGACTTGGTATCCGGCCGATTTTGCACAGAAAGTGAGAGATATTGTAATGGAAGAATATCCATACCCTTATTGCTATACAGGTTGTGATTCCGAAGCCAAAGGGCATGAATACTTCCCTGTGCTTTTTAAACATCCTCATTTGGGAGGAGTAGATAAAGAGGAAGCAGAACATCCGGAAATAACGTATTTTACTCGTGAATGGGGAGACAATGTGGATGATTGGAGTTCGCATAATTCTCCCAGTCGCGCCAGCCGCGCCTGGGGAGAAACACCTATGTTGATTCAGGCACGGGGATATGCTAATCCTTCTTATCCATATACTTGCTATGAAACTTTGTATCAAACAACCCGTCAACATATCGGAGGTTGTTTATGGCACTCATTCGATCATCAGCGGGGATATCATCCCGATCCATTTTACGGAGGTATTATGGATGCTTTCCGCCAGCCCAAATATTCATATTATATGTTTAAGTCACAACGTAGTCCGCAAAAGGAAGATTTGATTGCCGAAACTGGGCCGATGGTATATATTGCGCATGCTATGACTCCCTTCTCACCAAAGGATGTGACGGTTTATTCCAATTGTGAAGAAGTTCGCTTGACGGTATTTAAGGATGGTAAACAGTATTACTATAAAAAAGAAAACAGAGAGAAGGGGATGCCTTCGCCTGTAATAACATTTGAAGATGTGTATGACTTTATGCAGGATAAAGCGCTGTCCCGCCAAAGAAAACAGACAGATGTATATATGCTCGCAGAGGGAATTATGGATGGAAAAGTAGTGGCTACTCATAAGGTATCGCCGGCACGCCGTCCTTCCAGACTTTTGTTATGGATTGATAATGAAGGTATGAATATGGAGGCTAACGGTTCGGATATTGTGACGGTGGTTGCTGCTGTTGCCGATGATAATGGAAATATTAAGCGTTTGAATAATTATTTTATTCGTTTTGAAATAGAGGGTGAAGGTGTAATTTTGGGTGGAGAGGATGTGATGGCCAATCCGCGTCCTATACAGTGGGGGACGGCACCTGTGCTTGTGAAGTCCACTACCACTCCGGGAAAAATTAAAATTCGTGCTTCTGTATTGATAGAAGGTAAACAGATGCCTGCCAGTGAAACGATTGAGATAGAAACACATCCGGTCACTTATCCTTTAATTTTTGATGTAGCAGAAGAAAACGCAGCTGTTAAAATGGTTCGGGAGAAAAGTGCAGATAAAGTGAGAGATGAAGATTGTGCCCGGGAAGTTAAGAAGTTGCAGATGGAATTGAATCAATATAAATTGAAAGAAGTGGAACAGCAACAAACTGATTTCGGAGAAAAAAGATAATATTTATCACAGAGTTTCACTGAGTCACACAGAGTTTTATTTATTTTAGTTTTAACAATAATACTCTGCGGCGTGCTCTGTGGTGAATATAGTGAACTAAACGTAAATATACAACCAATGAAAAAACTTTTATTATTAGTCATTCTGTTCGCTTCGATTTGTAGTGGACAGGCACAAAATGAGAAAGGGTATTATGTGAAGCATCTGGAGTTTCCACAGAATGCCACACTTCAGGAGAAAGTAGATATGGCGGCGAGGTTAGTGCCGACTCCACAGCAATTGGCCTGGCAACAGATGGAGCTGACAGCATTCCTGCATTTCGGCATTAATACTTTTACCGGGCGTGAATGGGGAGACGGGACAGAAGATCCGGCTTTGTTTAATCCTTCACAGTTGGATGCAGAGCAGTGGGTACGTACACTGAAAGATGCCGGTTTTAAAATGGTCCTTTTAACGGCTAAACATCATGACGGTTTCTGTTTGTGGCCTACCAAAACTACAACCCATTCCGTAGCTTCTTCTTCCTGGAAGAATGGTAAAGGGGATGTTGTGAAAGAACTTCGTGACGCTTGTGATAAATATGGAATGAAGTTCGGTGTTTATCTCTCTCCATGGGACAGAAACGCTTCATGTTATGGCGATTCTCCGAAATATAATCAGTTCTTTATTCAACAATTGACGGAGTTGCTTACTAACTACGGAGAAGTACACGAAGTGTGGTTTGACGGTGCAAATGGTGAAGGTCCTAACGGGAAGAAACAAGTCTATGACTGGGATGCATTTTATAAAACAATTCAGAAGTTACAGCCTAAGGCTGTGATGGCTATAATGGGAGATGATGTTCGCTGGGTTGGTAATGAAAAAGGAATTGGCCGTGAAACGGAATGGAGTGCTACGGTACTTACTCCGGGAATCTATGCCCGTTCGGAGGAAAATAATAGACGGTTGGGAGTGTTCAGTAAGGCAGAAGATTTAGGGAGTCGTGATATACTGAAGAATGCAACCGAACTCTTCTGGTACCCGTCTGAGGTGGATGTTTCTATTCGTCCGGGATGGTTCTATCATAAAGAAGAGGATAACAAGGTGAAAAGTCTGAAGCATCTGGCGGATATCTATTTCCAATCCGTTGGTTACAATTCTGTCTTGTTATTGAATATTCCGCCGGATCGTCGAGGATTGATTAATGAGGCGGATGTGACTCGTTTGAAAGAGTTTGCCGAGTATCGTAAACAGGCTTTTGCAGATGACAGGGTGAAAGAGGGGCAGAAGTTATGGGAGGCTACTCCGAATGGAGAGCGTACCTACAAACTAAAATCCGGTTCGGAAATAAATGTAGTGATGTTGCAGGAAGATATCGCAAGAGGACAGCGTGTAGAAGCTTTTTCTGTGGAGGCACAGACTGCTGATGGTTGGAAAGAGATAGCTCAGGGGACTACGGTTGGCTATAAACGTTTGTTACGTTTTCCTGATATAAAAGCCAATCAGTTAAGGATTAAAATTAAAAATTGTCGTCTGACTGCTAATATCAGCCGGGTAGCAGCTTTCTATGTGGCTCCTTTGCAAGAAGAAAGTGAAGAGGTGGATTGGAATAATTTGCCGCGTACTACCTGGAAACAGGTGTCTGATTCTCCACTTACCATTGATTTAGGTAAATCGGTAATATTAAGTGCTTTTACATATGCTCCTGCTAAGGCAGAGGCAAAACCGACTATGGCATTCAGGTATAAATTCTTTGTAAGTACTGATGGAAATAATTGGCAGGAAGTGCCTGTAAATGGTGAATTTAGTAATATTATGCACAACCCGCTTCCGCAAACAGTACCATTTAAGGAAAAAGTGAAAGCACGTTTTATCAGGTTGGAAGCTACTACGCCGACCGACACTCCTGCAAAGGTGGGAATAAATGAGATTGGCGTAACTGCTGAAAAGTAAATTAAAGCAGTTTCTAAGTTGTAACAGAAAAAATCTATTAAACAAGAAAATACCATGAATGTAGATAAGCGTAAATTATGGACTGCTGCTTCTGCCTTGATTTTATCCGGACCGTTAACAGCCCAACAACAGCCTAATATCATCCTCTTTTTGGTGGATGATATGGGTTGGCAGGATACTTCGGTTCCTTTCTGGACGGAGACAACGGAACTAAACCAGATTTATCATACGCCCAATATGGAGCGATTGGCACAAATGGGGGTTAAGTTTACTCATGCTTATGCCAACTCTATCAGTTCACCATCACGGGTGAGCCTTTTCACCGGAGCTAATGCAGCAAGGCATCGGGTGACTAACTGGACTTTAAAAAAAGATGTTTCAACAGATAGGAAAAGTGATTTGTTGGCATTTGGTGATTGGAATTATAATGGTTTATGCCCACAGAAAGGTGTACCTTACACTTTCTATGCTAAATGTCTACCGGAATTGCTTCGTGAAAACGGATACACGACCATGATGGTAGGTAAGGCGCATTTTGGCTCTCTGGATACTCCGGCTGCCGATCCGTTGACTATTGGTTTCGATTATAATATAGCCGGACATGCTGCCGGGGCTATGGGAAGCTACCTGGGAGAAGAGGGGTATGGTGCGAACGGAAATCCGGAATGGGCAAAGATATGGGCAGTACCGGATCTGGAGAAATATCATGGTACGGATACTTTCTTGACTGAGGCTTTGACTCTGGAAGCCAAAGGACTTATGGATAAAGCCCTTGCTAAAGAAAAACCTTTCTTTTTGTATATGAGCCATTATGCAGTTCATGCTCCTTTTGCTACTGACAAAAGGTTTTATAATAAATATGTAGCTAAAGGGCTTTCGCATAAAGAAGCGCAGTATGCCGGACTGGTGGAAGGTATGGATAAGAGCCTGGGAGATCTCATGGATTATCTGGAAGTAAAAGGTATTGCTCAAAACACTGTTATTATCTTTATGTCTGATAACGGGGGATATACCATTGGGCGTACAGATAAAAATTATCCGTTGAGTGAGGGAAAGGGTTCATTAAAAGAAGGGGGGATTCGTGAACCTATGATTGTTTACTGGCCGGGAGTCACACAACCTTCTACTGTGAATACAACTCCTGTGATTATAGAAGATTTTTTTCCCAGTATACTGGAACTTGCAGGTGTGAAAAGGAAAATACATACTCCACAGATTATTGATGGCAGAAGTTTTGTTGCACACTTAAAAGGGAAACAAGGAGATCAGAAGAGACCTTTATATTTTCATTATCCTAACAACTGGGGAGAACGGCACGAAACGACCGGTTCCCCGCAAAGTGCTGTTATTGAGGGAAATTGGAAGTTGATATATTATTATGAATCGCAGACGTCAGCTCTGTTTAATCTGAAAGAAGATATCTCGGAACAGCATAATCTCATAGGCGAAAAAGCATATCAGAAGATAGCTTTGAAACTGGCAAAGGATTTGACCCGCCATTTAAAGAAGACAAATGCTACTATACCTGTAGCAAAAGCTACCGGAGATTTTGTGAAATACCCGGATGGGTCAGGGATTGAATAATGAAATATCAATGGGGCTCTTTTAGTTCAAAATCGGTATATATAGGTAAATGGTCACTGTATCCACCTAAATACTTCATACCATAATAAGTTCGGAAAGGTTGTTTCCCACCATATTTATCATCATCGGATAACAGAAAGGGTAGGCGGCTTACGTTTGCCCTTTCTGCATTGGTAAAGAAAGGTGCAGAAATATTCAGAAGAGTACCGGAAACAATCATATGATCCAGTAATCCCCATTCTCCCTGGTATTTATAGGAACCGAATGTGTGTTTTCCGGCTTTAGCTTTTCCGGCTAATAAATGATACAGTTTTAATGCTTCGGGATAGGGAGGCGGTGCAACTGCTTCAAGTACTTCCGTAATCGATTTATTTTCCGGATAGTCATTGAAGTCTCCCATGATGATAAGTTGTGGATGATAACGAGAGGTTAGTATACTATCTGCTTCTAATCGGATTTTCTTTGCAACAGACAGGCGATAAGGTTCCGATTCTTTGGCTCCTCCTGAACGGGAAGGAAGATGAACTACCAATACATCCAGGCTGTCTCCGGTGGATAAAAGTCCGCATACGTGGAGAATATCTCTTGTAGGGCGCTTGTGTAAATGGGCGTTGTCTATTGGAACAGATCGATGGAATAATAATTTAAAACGGTCACGCTGATAAAGCAAGGCCACATCGATACCCCGTTCATCGGGAGAGTGAGTCATAACATAACGATATCCATGTTCTTTTAAAGGGGAGTAATGTACAAGATCTCGCATGACACTGTCATTCTCTACTTCGCAAAGTCCTACTAATGCAGGAGGAGTCCACTCTCCAACCGCTGTAATAACGCGTGCTATACTTACCAGTTTCTTTTTGTAGCGGTTGTGATTCCAGTGACGGAGTGCATTGGGGAGAAATTCATAATCATTCTTTAGAGAGTCATGACGGGTATCGAATAGGTTTTCTACATTCCAGCACATCACGCGGAAATTCTTTTCTCTTTGTGCTGTGAGTAAGGAGGGGTACAAGAAAAGGAATAATAAGATAATTATCCCTTTATTCATTTTCTTCTGTTTTCTCTTTCCATTCGTAACATCCGGCATCCGGTGCTTCATCTTCAAGACGGGGCATTCCTTTTAAGTCCTGCGGATAGTTGCGGGCATCATCAGCCAATCCTATATTGATGGCGGCCGATTTTGGAGTTAATTGGAAATCGTATAATTGTTCTCCCCGTTTGTCTATCAATTGGAAGTTATCATCTTTTTTCCATATAACATTCACTATCTTATCATTTTTCTCCTCTATTGAGTTTATAAGACAATAGGAGAAATAATAATTGAAAGGTATAGAAGAGTCTTTGGAACGTCCACCACTAATCTCATCACTGGACGAACCGGCTATGATACAATTACGGAACGCAGCTAATGTCAGTGGATAAGCAATTTCTTTCTTCTCGTTACTGAGGGCAAGGGCGACCCCTTGCTTGATGTCCCAGCTGTAATAATTGGCCAGTGTGCAGTGTACGAATTCATAATCGCCTCCAAGCAGGCTGACACAGTGGCCACCGGCATTACTAATCTCACTGTTTCCTATGGTTGCCTGGCAGGAAGCCATTTCCAACCCGTTGCCCGATACCTGGCGGATAACAGAATTAGTAAGTGTGAGTTTCTTTCGGTCTACAGCAGCCGAATCGCAACGGATACCATATATTCCTCCGTGAATATCGACAAAGTTCAGTGAGTTCTCATAGCTGGAGGTATGAAAACGAATACCATCCCATTGACCTGGCAAACGGTCGTAGGGGAGGTTAGAAAACATTTTATCAGTACGGTCGCCCCGGAATATAACGGGCGCATTAAGTGTACCTTCTGCCACAAGTTGTCCATGTACCTGTATACTTGATTTACCATGGAAATAAAGGCGTGTTCCGGCGGCAAGAGTAAGCCGTGCACCTTCCTTTATACTCAGACTATCATAAATAACGATAGGGCGGGACGAACTGATTAGTGTGTCCTGGGTGATTTCTTTTTTACGTAAAGAAAGAAAGTCTTGTCCGTATGCTTGTAATTTAACATCCTGCCAATTGCCATTCGTGATAAACACGATAGAGTCCTTTTTGAAAAAAGGAACATCGCGGTCTTCGGGAGCTAACGTAGCTTCTACAAAAATAAGCAAGCTATCTTTGCCCCGTAATTCAACGTCTGAAAAGTGGTTACCTTTGGCTCCGTCTACATTGATGCGGAAACCAGAGTTGGCTGCATCTGCCAGGGTGATGGATGAAATGACCAGCGATTCCTTATTACGATTATACACTTTCAGTTGATAAGTGGAAGTACCGATACCCGCAAGTACAGTATCCATACGTAGGGTGTCATAAGAGAAAGCCAGTTTGAGAGAAGAATCGGTAGAAAAGTTCTCATCGTCACAAGCTGAAAACAATACCAGACCTGTAAACAGAAAGAGGAAAATATGTACCAGATTTCTTTTCATACCTTATTTTATATATAAAAATCAGGCACGGATAGAGGAATCCGTGCCTAATATTAACGGCAAATGCGTTGGTTTATTATTTCTTTTCCGGGATATTTGCCAGTACGTCCAGCAGATGACGCCAGAATTTATCTACCGAAGGAATGTGCATACGTTCATCCGGTGAATGAACTCCGGTTAATGTAGGACCAAAGGAAATCATGTCCAGTGAAGGATATTTGTCGAGAAAGAGTCCGCACTCCAGACCGGCATGGATCGCTTTTACTTTAGCCTCTACACCAAACAAGCGTTTGTAAGAAGCAGCCGCCACTTCAAGGATGGCTGAGTGTGGGTTGGGCTTCCAGCCTGGGTAACCTTCTCCGAAACTGACCTTTGCACCTGCCAGTTGGAAAGCTGCACGAACTGTATTTGCCATGTCGTTGCGGGCAGAAAGGATAGAACTGCGTTGGCTGGTTTCAATGCGGATAACGTTGTCCGGTTTCATCTTGACAGATGCCAGGTTAGTAGATGTTTCTACCAGTCCGGGAATATCCTGACTCATGGCATATACTCCGTGAGGTACTGCATAGAGTGCTTTGAGTAAACGGGCTGTAGTATCCTGATCAATTGCTTTGACACGGGGAGTTTCTGATTCTAATACAAGTTTTAAATCAGGTTCTGTTACGGCAAGTTCGTTTTCTACTTCAGCTGTGAATACGTTAAGGTCTGCCCGTACGTTGTGTTTGGCATCTTCAGGAACAGCACAGATGGCATATGCTTCACGAGGGATGGCATTGCGCAGGTTTCCTCCATTGATTTCGCACAGATATAAGTCGTATTTTGTACTCATCTGACTAAGGAAGCGGTTCAGTATTTTATTGGCATTGCCGCGTCCCAGATGTATATCACCACCGGAGTGTCCACCTTTCAGGCCTTTCACTTCTACTTTAAAGAAGAAATATCCGGCTGGCACTTCTACTTCTTTATATGTGAATTCGGCAACAGAATCAATCCCTCCTGCACATCCGATAAACAATTCTCCTTCGTCTTCTGAATCGAGGTTTAACAGGATATCCCCGTTCATAAATCCTTCTTTCAGGGCAAATGCTCCGGTGAGTCCGGTTTCTTCGTCTACAGTGAACAAGCACTCCAATGGTCCGTGCTCAATGGTATCATCGGCAAGGATAGCAAGTTCGGTGGCTACACCGATACCGTTGTCTGCTCCCAGTGTTGTGCCTTTTGCTTTCAGCCATTCACCATCTATTTCAGTTTCGATAGGGTCGGTGAGAAAGTCATGTTCCACATTGTTATTCTTTTCGCACACCATGTCTACGTGCGATTGTAATACTACGGTTTGCAGGTTTTCTTTGCCTGGAGTAGCGGGCTTCTTGATTAATACGTTTCCGGCTTCGTCGATTTTTGTTTCCAGATTATGTTTTTCTCCAAATGCTTTTAGATAGGCAATAATTTTTTCTTCCTTCTTTGAAGGACGCGGCACTTGGCATATTTCTGCGAAATACTTGAATACACCTGCCGGCTTTAGTTCTTGTTTTTCCATTCTTTTTCTTTTTATTTAAATGAATGATTCAAATTTAACGTCATTCTGCTAAATATGGTTAAAACTCTTGAGGTTTATGAGCATGTTTCTCTTTTTTTATAATAAAAAAGGCGGTCGAGTCCATACAAAAGTCTATATTTGCACCCACAAAATTAATAGAAATGCTTAATACAATACTGTTTACTCTGTTAATAGTTGCTATTTGTCTTGTATTATTAGGTCTCAAGGTCTTTTTTGTGAAGGGAGGGAAATTCCCTAACGGACATGTGAGTGGTAATAAATCACTGAGAGAAAAGGGAATTGGCTGTGCTCAGTCTCAAGACCGTGAAGCGCAACAAAAGCGTCGTTCTATTGCTGATCTTGAAAAAGCCTTAAACGATAGTATGAACTAATTAATTAAAAACTATATTTTACAAGTTATGAAGAGAATAAATTGCCTCATTAACGGTTTTGCTGCTCTTGCGATCATCGTTTTATTTTCACAATGCGCAGGTAAAGCTGACACACAAACTACGACAACTGGCGGAGAAGCAGCTGCTGCTACTGTATCCGGTGATTTAAAGATCGCTTACGTTGAAGTAGATACATTGCTTTCCAAATATAATTTTTGTATTGACCTGAATGAGGCCATGATGAAAAAGGAAGAGAACATCCGTATGACGTTGAATCAGAAGGCTGCTGCTCTTGATAAGGAACAGAAAGAATTTCAAAAGAAATATGAGAATAATGCATTCATCTCTCCGGAAAGAGCTCAGCAAGAGTACAATCGTTTGATGAAGATGCAGCAGGATTTGCAGGCGTTACAAAATAACCTGTCCAATCAGCTGGCTACAGAGAATCAGAAGAATAGTTTGCAGTTGCGTGACTCTATCAATGTTTTCCTGAAAGAGTATAACAAGACCAAAGGTTACAATCTTATTTTAAGTAATACAGGTTTTGATAATTTGCTTTATGCCGATAGTTCATTCAATATCACACAAGAGATTATTGACGGTTTGAATGCAAGATATACTTCTGCACCTAAGAAGTGATAGATAAAAAACTTAGAGTTAAAGGCAGTTTCGTGATAAACGGAATTGCCTTTTTTTCTTTATTAGTAATGCGAATCAGTAGTTCAAAGCTGACCGGAAATGATCTTAACTCATCACAGAGTAACACAGCGTTTCACAGAGTATTATTTATCTGATGAAACGCGGATTAACACAGAACGCAGATTAAAAGGCTGTAGTTCTTTATCATACATTTGTTTCCCTTTGAGAAAATCTGCGTTTATCTACGTTTCAATAAAGATTTAAACTCTGTGGAGCTCTGTGTTACTCTGTGGTGAAATACACTCAGAACCGTATAAAATCGCACTAATCCGCGTCAATAATAACCATTACTGATGTACCTTCCGATGCCGGAAATATTATTGTTGTAGTTTGGCCTCTTCCTGTGGAATACGGAAAGCTGTGTAGAGTTCGAGAATAGCGGCGATAGTGAGACATGCGATCCAGTCATTGCCACGAGTGAAAAACATGAAGGCTCCGGTCAGTACAAGTGCAATTGCTCCGAATATCTGCTGAATACGCAAACGTTTCAGCGTTTTGCTTTTACCGCGAACGGGTGTATTGATTTGTGCCAGTGCTACAAAGCCTGCACCAATGGTATATATATAAGGTGCATAAACCCATCCGGTGATGAATACTGCTGCTCCAACAAGAGCCATGAGAGCGCCTACGGCGAAAAGTGCGGGTATGAGTTGCTTCATTATTTATCTTCAAATACGTAAATGTCTTCGTTCGGTTTCTTCATCAGATACTTTTCACGTGCTATTTGCTCAATGGCATCCGGGTTACTGCTTAATTCGTTGAGTTTCTTTGTATTCTCTTCATAATCGGCACGATATTTATCAATTTCACTTTGCAGGCGACTGATTTCACGCGTATATCCAATACGGCGAATGGCACTGTTCTCATCCAGAAAACCAATGATAGCTGCAAAAATCAGAATAGTGATGAGGTATTTATGCTTACCGATGAACTCCCAGATTGTTAGTAAATTGCCCATGATTTCTCCTTTAATTCTGAATGCAAAGATAAAACTTATAACTTAAAAGTTGCCACTTCTTGCCTAAAACTTCTCACTCGTCACTTATTACTTCTTACTTTTTTTGCGTACATTTGCAGTGAAAGCGAAAATAGGTTGTATTTGACGTAGCTCTGGTAAACTTGACTCCGTTTTTATTTGTACTATTTTTGCAGAAACTCAAAAAAACAGAGAGATTCTGACGTATGGAAAACTATATTGTATCTGCCCGTAAATATCGTCCGGCCACCTTTGAGTCGGTGGTAGGCCAGCGGGCATTGACTACGACACTGAAAAACGCCATTGCCACACAAAAACTGGCTCATGCTTATCTGTTTTGTGGTCCCCGTGGTGTAGGAAAAACAACTTGTGCTCGTATTTTTGCCAAGACTATCAACTGTATGTCGCTTACTGCCGATGGAGAAGCGTGTAATGCTTGTGAGTCTTGTGTGGCTTTCAATGAGCAGCGTTCGTATAATATTCATGAGCTTGATGCAGCTTCCAATAACTCGGTGGATGATATCCGTCAGTTGGTAGAGCAAGTACGTATCCCGCCTCAGATCGGTAGGTATAAAGTATATATCATTGATGAGGTGCATATGTTGTCTGCTTCTGCTTTTAATGCTTTCCTGAAAACACTGGAAGAGCCTCCCCGTCATGCTATTTTTATTTTAGCTACAACGGAGAAACATAAAATACTTCCCACAATCCTGTCGCGTTGCCAGATTTATGATTTCAACCGTATCAGTGTGGACGACACAGTACAGCACTTAACTTATGTTGCTTCCAAAGAGAATATAACTGCTGAACCCGAAGCGTTGAATGTCATAGCACTGAAGGCAGATGGTGGTATGCGTGATGCCCTTTCTATATTCGATCAGGTAGTTAGTTTCACCGGTGGACATATTACATATAAGAGTGTTATCGAGAATCTCAATGTGCTGGATTATGAATATTATTTCAGGCTAACCGATTGTTTTCTCGAAAATAAAGTCAGTGATGCGCTGTTGTTGTTCAACGATGTATTGAATAAAGGCTTTGATGGCAGCCATTTCATAACGGGACTTTCATCACATTTCCGTGATTTGCTTGTGAGTAGAGATCCCGCCACTTTGGCATTGCTTGAAGTAGGGGCAAGTATTCGTCAGCGCTATCAGGAGCAGGCGCAAAAGTGTCCGTTACCTTTTCTATACCGGGCTATGAAGCTTTGTAATGATTGTGATATGAATTACCGGGCCAGCAAAAACAAGCGTTTGCTGGTAGAACTGACTTTGATACAGGTTGCCCAGCTTACCACCGAGGGGGATGATGTGGGTGGTGGGCGTGGCCCTAAACAAGCTATAAAACCCATATTTACGCAATCTGTAGCTGCTCAGCAACCACAGGCTGCTCCTGTTGCACCCCAAACTCAGCAACAAACTGTAAGTGCTCGTTCGGTCCAGGCTGCTCCGGTTCAATCTGTTTCTACTGCCGTAACTTCTACTTCGTCTCCTGCAGGTGTACCTGATGCTGTGGTGAAAGCCGCTGTGCAGGAAGAGAAGAAAATACCTGTAATGAGTAAGTCCAGTCTTGGAATGTCTATCAGACACCCTCAAAAAGAAGCTGCTACGCAGAGTTCAAATGCTGTACAGGCACCTGCCCATGCGCAGCCCCAGCCTGAGGAAGATTATATGTTCAATGAAAAAGATTTGAATTATTATTGGCAGGAATATGCTGGCCGTCTTCCTGTAGAGCATAAAGCACTTGCCATGCGTATGCAGAATATTCGTCTGACATTGCTTAGTGATGCTATAACTTTCGAGGTCGTGGTGGATAATGAAATTGTAGCAAAGGATTTCAATTCTATGATTCCCGATGTGCAGAACTATCTTCGTAGTCGTTTAAAGAACCGGAAAGTAAGAATGACAATTCGTGTCAGTGAACCTGCCGAGAATGTACGGGCGTTTAGTCGCGTGGAGAAGTTCCAGATGATGGCAAAGAAAAACGAAGCGTTGTTGCACTTGAAGGAGGAATTCGGGTTGGAATTATATTAGTGTAAGTTGTAAAGATTAAGCCAATAGATGTAATGCCCCGTTACAATATATGTTATCATGGATAATAATATATGTAACGGGGCATTACATATAAGGGATCTTACTCTACTGGTTATCTGTTTTCTGCCTGTAATATTTCCCAAAATCTTTGTGGTAACCAGATATTAGGTATATATACTGCTTTGCTGAATAATGGCGCAATATCAACAGGCTTGAATCCGGCTATTCCACATCCTATTTCAGTGACAAGAAAAGTTTTTTCCGGATCATTTTGAGTAAATAGAATGAACTGCTCTACATAGGGGCTGATTGTTTCTGTACCTCCTTGCATCGTAGGAATAGCATACGTCTGGCCTTGTATTCCTATTCCATGCCCCCAGATTGCTCCCCATTTGTCCATGGCTTGGCGGGCCGCTCCTCCACTATGATAACCTTGTAAGTTACTTCCGAATACAAATATTTCATTTGCTTTTAGTTTGGTGATATGATCTGGGGTAATGCGTGAATTCATGATATCATGGTTTATTGGTGGTCTGTAAAGATAATCATTCATTTTTGATCGATAGCATTTAATCCGGATAATTGAGATCAACAATTAGTCAACAACAAAGCAATTTTAGTCAATTTCTGCCTCCTTTAGGGCTTAAATCACAAACTTACTTAAACGAAGAAATCCTCAATAATCTACTGATTATCAAGGATTCTCTTTGGGTGGAAGACCGGACTCGAACCGGCGACATTCAGAACCACAATCTGACGCTCTAACCAACTGAACTCCCTTATTTCCTGTAAATTAACTCTCGATTTATAGACTGATTAGGAAACTATTAGGAAACCGTCAGTCTATGTGACAAATGTAGTAATTCTCATTAAGATTACCTCATTACAAGGCTACAATCTTTGAATTACTTGTTAAATTGGGGTAATTCGTTAATTGATACTTCATTCTCATTCTATTGATTTAGTCTATGTAAGTATGTAGTGTATGTTGTTTGTATGTAAGATGATACACTATGTCATACATGTATCTCCGTTGAAGTTCTCTTATTGCAATTGTAATTCTGCTTTAAACAGCCTAATTTCGTATGGTAGTTCATTAGGTTGTCTGTTCGTATTTGGGTAACTTTGTAGTAGATGATTCAATAACCAACCTAATTTACATTAATCTAAAATGAGACTTGCTAAGAAGAATAACGCTATCCATTACCTACCACAAGAGATTACAGAGACCGTAGTTACGGAAACAACTTACTGCCCTGTCACAAGGGAAATGTTAGAGCAACTCTTTTTAAATTCGCCTAAGAGGGATAAGCACAAACTTGTTAAGAAGAGAAAGAAGTAATTAATAAGGCAGCAAGTGAATCATACTTCAAATGCTGCCTTCATTACTATTTAAGAATTATCCTCTCTTGTAGGTCATCTTTGCATAGTCCTCTGTAGTCTCATCCTTTAGATAGTATTCAAGTACTAATTTATTGGAGGTGATTTCAAGTACCTTTAAATCATACTGTTCGTGTTCGTCCTCAATAAGAGTTATGACATTACCATTAACAGACCATTTCTCAATACTTTGTGGGTTACTTGTACCGTCCAAATCATACTCACTATACGTACCGTCTTCTCTAAAGGTGAAGTTTCCAAAGTACTCACATTCGTCTTTAGGTGCATGATTCCATGCGTGGTCATCTTCTGGATAGTTGGAGTCTTTAACGTACCCTTCTTCATGAGTTAATACCCAATGTCCCACAATCTTCTCTGAAAGAGGTCTATTATCTTCGTCATCATCGTCATCGCTACATGCTGTAAAGTTTAAGCACAATACAACCAAAAGTAAGGTTGTTCCTATTAGTCTCAATGTCTTCATGTTAGCATTTACTGTTTAAATTTTGACATAAGTTTCTGAATCCTCATTATCTTTAATCGTTAAACGATTGCCCGAAATAGAGAAGGTAGATGTGTATGTTTCACCGTCTGACCATGTAAGGGTAATCTTATTACCGTCTATTGCATAAGTGAAAGATTCTGAATCAGTCTGTTTGTTATCTTTAAACTCCTGCCACATACCACTTCCGTCTGCATTGAATGTGAATGATTCGCTGTAACCATAATTGTCTGCAACTTCACTTTTCCATGTACCTACGATTGGGTTGTCATCGTCATCGTCCCCACAAGCTGCGAAATTCACACATAATACAACCATTAATAAGGTTGCTCCAATTAATCTTAATGTCTTCATTGTTATTAAAATCTGTTTGTGTCTCTAAGTTCCTGTTAGAGGCGTTAGTAATTTGTAGTCAAGTGTGAGGAACACAACACGAAGGTTGCACACTTCTTATTAGAATTGCGATTGATAAGTAAAAGTCTGTCTGATTCTTAGATACCTGTATTATTGCCAACTGTTTCCACCATTGGCGATTAAACACAAGAAGGACGTGGAAACTATTGAGTATTACTGTTATGAGGCACTCTTGTTACCAAGAGTTTCTGGACTGCCCATCTCCATGTAATAAACAATAGTCCACGTCCGTATGAAGTTAATCCATTCAAAAACATGAATGGTATGTAACAACAAACGAGACGTGGACGTTCTTGCCTATCACCCATGGAGATTGAAATTGTCCAGATTTCATAACAGGGTAATACCTTCAAACGTCCTTCGTTTTCTTAATAAGTCCTTCCAGACCTAACGCATTAGGTATCTGAAATTGCTACAAAGTTACGAATTTACGTTTGATTAGCAAGAACTATTGCTTATTAAATGTTGAGGCTTACCTCTATTCAATAATTCAAGGTTAGGAGGAAATTTGCCAAGTCCCCATAAAGGTAGAATTTTAGAAATTTCCTCCCAACCAATTAATAAGACTAGGAATTGACAAATTGATTCTTTATCCGTTGAACTGTAGAGATACCAATACTTTGTAGCTTTGCCACATTTCTAACAGAGTATCCCTTCTTCAATAAGGCTATCACTTCTTTATACTCTTCCCGTTTCCGTTCCTCTGTCTTAATACTGCCTGTCTTCCGTCCTAACTTTCCACCTTTGGCAATGTAGTTAGTCCTACCACTATTAAGACGATACACAATGTTACTTCTCTCAATGTTAGACATTTCCGCTAGTATTGTTACCATGATAGAAGCAATAGGATTAACTTCTCCATTTGGTTGTAATGTGTAAAGTCCCAAGTTCTGAATGTAAACGGAAACTTTAGCTTCATGTAGTCTTTCTAAGGAGCGAAGCACCTGTAATGTACTTCTGCCCAATCTGGAAAGTTCAGATAGTAGCAAGTAATGAACGGAATTAGTAGTGCAGTATTCCAAACAGTCCGTTAAAACTTGACGTTCTTCATTCTTCTTTGCACCGCTAATGTGTTCCTCAAATGTGGCAACTACTTCAATTTCTTGTGAGTTGGCATACTTTCTTAAATCTTCAATTTGTCTACTTGTGTCCTGTCTATCACTAACAGACGAAACACGAGCATAAATCACTGCATTTGTTTTCATTTAAGTCTTTGATTAAGTTGGTTACATAAAAGAATGTGTTCAAACGACCTTTGCAGATTAATTTGAACACATTCCCAATTTGAACACATTTGCCAATAAGCTATCGCCAAACTATTTTAGAATGGTCTATCTCCATACTCATAGACTGTGATAGAATTGCAAACTCTTTCATAGAATGAGAATCCACAACCAGAACAAAAATAACTTTCGTAAACTGCTGCATACTCTCCTTGCTGTCTGCTAGTCCTATCTAAGAATGAATCAAACTTATGTAACCAATACTTTAATGCTTGTAACCGCTTAATGTATTGCAAATTGTTTTCACTATTGCATAAGCTTTCCTGTAATGTGGCAATGTGTTGAATTACACTTTCTACTTTCTTTGTATTCATAGTGTTGTAGTATTAATAAGATGAGAGAGGACACCAATGTATTATGATGTCCTCTGTTGATTAAATCTCTCCTTCGTCAGCGAAACTGTAATACTTTTCACTTGTAAGAATTATGTGGTCTAATACCCTTATTCTCATAAGTTCGGCAGCTTCTTTAATGGATTGCGTTAATTCCAAATCTTGTTTGCTTGGCTTTAAATTCCCGCTTGGGTGATTATGTGCCAAAATGAGAGAGACTGAATTAGTAAGCAATGCAGCTTGTAAGATAACTCTTACATCAACACTTGTTTCTGTTATTCCTCCTTCTGAAATTTGAGTGAATCCTAGAACTTGATTCGCTTGATTCAGATAAAGAACTTTGAAATACTCTTTGTAGTCTATAGTCCCTTCCTTAAATGTAGGTAGTAGAATCTGGTAAGCGTCAGCAGAACTGCTAACTTTGTTCTTGTTTCTGGTAGTAAGCTTATAAGTTAGCTCCACCTCTCCAACTTTATAATCTAAATTCATAATGTCTAATTATTAATGATTATCACCCTTTAATAAGATTGTAACCAACTAAGACAATGTACCCAACTATTAAGATAGGATGTAGTAGCACTGCAACAAAGAAGGTTATTACTACGATTAGTAGATAGAATAAACTCTTTAGCATAGTCTCATTATTAGAAGCTTCTTTGTCTGAATACGAAGCAAATGATTAATAACAAGATTATCCCAAACATCACCTGTGGTAACATAATAAAGGGAACTATTAAGATAGTCCCTAATGTGATTAGAATCTTCACATTCTCCATAACTTGTAATTTAATGATTAGTAATCTGGATTTTAGTGCAAATGAGTAGTCTTAGTATGAAGCACTATGTAACCTCTTACAAATGTGTCATCTTATAAAGAATCATCTCTTATCTGTAGTTGGCAGATAAGTGATTCTATGAATTTCATTCGTTGAGGCTTGGAAAGCGATTCACGCTAAACTATTCATTTCATTTACTTATTGGTGTGGGGTGTGAGGGGTAACACAACAGAAGCGTTTGAGACATACATCACATTTGAATTTCTATGTCATTCATTATTCTGGAATTAATAATACTACTCTAAGTAGTGCTAGTCCTTATTAAGAAACACTTCTCTAATCTAAAGGGGTGGGGTGTAAATTTGAGTACCTTACATTTTGAATTGGGAGGGTAAATGAACTTTTATTGCTAGATTCAATTTAATTGGCTACATTTGCATAAACTCATAATTACAGAAATTATGGAATACATTAATGAATTTCACAAGCAATGGATAGAGCGCACTCGTCAGTCAATAGTCTCTTGGAGCAAGCAGCCTGCATCGTTAGAAGAAGCAAAGAAACAGCAGGAACGCTTGAACCAACAGAGAGCTATAAGAGAGGGCAAATTGAAGAGTTAATTTCATTTGCTGATTCAAACGGCTTATGGATTGACTTTAACAATCTTTCCGTTATCTATTTGGATAAAGGGGGAGAGAATGAGGTGTTTTATGATGGTGCGGCTACTGTATACAAATTAAATAACTTTGAGTATGCAGGTGACAATCTGGAGAATTTCTTTATCCGTATTACTGCACACAATAAGTTCTTTAGCAATGTGCCCTACCAAATGATAGGCTTTGCTTACAATAGTCTACATGAGTTTTGCGCAGTTCTCATACAACCACACATAAAGGCAGAGCGAGAGGCTACAGAGGACGAAATAACTGATTACATGCAAGCTCTTGGTTTTGAAATGGACTACCTTGATGAGTACCATAATGACCAATACGAAGGGGGGCGTAAAGTAAACTGTGTCATGCGCTTTTTTTCTTTCAAGATCATCGGTC
>DXWV01000001.1 GCA_019416685.1 Bacteroides sp. | reverse complement strand
GAAAGTTCGACCTTTGTGCATAAAAAAGAGGGCATGCCACTTTTGACACACCCTCTTTCCTATTTCTGTTATTTTCTATTGATTAGAAAAGTTTTGCAGGATATTCGCCGGCATCTACCAAAGCCTGAATTTTGTCTACAACCCCCTGGCGGTCGTCAGCATATGTCACACCAAACCATTTGCTGGTAGTGTCCAATACTTTCACACGTGCAGTACCGTCGTTAATCAACTTATTCACCATCAACGGAATAAAGTATTCCGACTTCAGGTTACCCATATTCTCTTTGAGGAAATCTTTGAAGAACTCTTCAGAATATTCAAAGTAATCGGGAGTGAAGCCCCACATGTTCATAGAAACCGGCGTATTGTCAGCAATCGTCTGCATCACACCGTTTTCATCTTTGAAAGATACTTTACCATCTATACGCTCGATAGCAGTACGTTCAACTACTGTAGTCAGATAACCTTCTGCATTTGTCTCACATACACCACGAGCAACAGAACCACTTTCACTCAGTGTATTACCTACACGATAGCCTACCATGCAATAGTCATCTTTCTTTCCGCCCATCTCGCTCAGTGCAGCACCCAGCACAGCAAAGCTGTCACGACCGTAAAAGTCATCGGCATTGATAACAGCAAATGGCTCCTTGATCACATCTTTACCCATCAGCACGGCGTGGTTGGTTCCCCATGGTTTCACACGATCGGCAGGGCAAGTAAAACCTTCGGGCAGATTGTCCAGTGCCTGGAATACCAGTTCTACCGGAATATGATTCTCGTATTTACTCAGAATTTTATCGCGGAAGTCTTTTTCGAAATCTTTGCGGATAACGAAAACAACTTTACCAAATCCACCACGAATAGCATCGTAGATAGAATAATCCATAATAGTTTCGCCGTTAGGACCCAGTCCGTCAAGTTGTTTCAATCCTCCATAACGACTGCCCATACCGGCAGCGAGTACAAATAAAGTTGGTTTCATAACTGTGAATATTAAAAGGTTAGTAATGTCAATGTTGTGATAACGGTGCAAATGTACAACTTTTTTAGTTGAAGAAGGCGTATCATAAGTAAAATTAGCCATTATTAAAACGCAGATGAACGCTAATTTACGCAGATTTAATTTAATCTTTGCGTAAATTAGCGTTCATCTGTGTTTCTAAAATGCCCTATTGATAGATTTATCTATATTTTGACACACCGTTTTTAGAAAGGATATCCGATAGCAAAGTGTAATCCCAACTGTTTCCAGAATGCCCCTCTGACATTGTAATATCCGGACTTCCCAGTATCATACGGATCGTGTAAAGGCACTCCGCAATCAAGGCGGAAGATCAGAAAATCAAGATCATAACGCAATCCGGCACCAGTGCCAAGAGCAACCTGTTTCGGAAATGTTTTGAGACGAAGCTGGGCATCGGGACGCTCGGGGTCATAACGCATCAGCCACACGTTTCCGGCATCCAAAAAGACAGCCCCATGCAGGTCTTTATAAATACGGAAGCGGTATTCGATATTCGCTTCGAGACGTAAATCTCCGGTCTGGTCAAGATAAGAGAACTCACTTTTCTCGGGATGATAGCCACCGGGACCAATGCTACGCACGGTGAAGGCACGAATACTATTGGCACCGCCCACATAGAACTGTTCATTATAGGGAGCTACTGTTGAATTACCATAGGTCCAGAGAACACCTCCGGCTATACGGGCAGCAATAGCATTATTGCGGTCTAACTTCCAGAGATAGCGATAGTCTGTATTCAGTTTAAGGAACTGGGCAAACGGCGCACCCAGCAATTTCTTATTCTTCTCACTAAACGGCTGACCGAATATACGATAGATACCAGAGGTAATATTACCGGCAGAAGTAAAAGTTGTCTGCCACCAGACAGGGTTGCGTACACTGCGAACAGAAGAGTTGTCATATGTATAGGTGTACTCCATAGCCGGAACAAACTGATCCTGTAAACTGAGTAATAGTGCCTTATTCTTTTCTGCTACTTCCTCAAAGGCTGCAGTTCGGTGTTGTAGCACATTAAACGTCAGGCGGAAAGGGGTCAGCGAATGTCGCCTGGTAGGTGTCGGTTGAAAATCATACGTTGCGTTTCCACCAAAAGAAAGTAACTTATAATACTTTGCCCGGTTCATCTGATCGGCATACAACTTAAAAGTAGTAGAAGCAGGGAAGTCATACTCCCGACCTCCCAACCGGGGGAACACTACACGCGGAAACATAAGGGAAGTTGAAGCTCCCATCTCCCAGCTATTCAATAAAGAAGAACCTTTACCCCCTCCGGTTTGCCATTCATAGGCACCCTTCAGTTTTACATTCCAGGTTTCACCACCACCAAACACATTGTTACGGGTGACGGAAAAAGAAGCTCCCGGACCTGTCTGATCATTACTTTTTGTAGTAACATTCAGTTCCAGTTCCGCATCCAGCGGTTTATCAAACGTAGCTTGCAGACTGACATCAAGTGTATCACAGGCCGCCGTTGTATCTCGCGGTGCATATTGCATATCCATGTAGCGGAAAATACCCAACTGTGCCAGTTTCTCTTGCACGCGTTGTTGGCGATACTGACTGTAAAGGCGGCTACGCTGCGAGTTACGCAAAGAATCATTCTTCACATAAGCCTGATAATTGAGCCATCGGTAAAGCATATTGGGACGCACCTGCATCTTCTTATAATAATGTATCTTCATACCCCGGTAATCCATACTGTCATTCGGTTGCTCTCCGTTTTTGCCTATCAGATAAACGGTTTTGTTTCCTACATAATACTGACGTTGTGCAGCTACAGGCAAACCCGGTACGGGACTAAGCCGTAAACTGACATGTCCACCGGGCACAAGCGTAGTATCTGCCTGATAAGTCATATAGTCCGGACGAAAATAGAAATATCCCAAATTACGCAACAAAGTACTGATACGATTGCGCTCTTCGTCCAGATCACTTACATTAAACTGCTCACCCGGAGTAAGTAATGAACGGCGACGCCCCCGCTCCATAATACGAAGGGTCTGTGGTGTGAAACGGCCATAATATACTGTATCAATAAAATAAGGATCACGCATCTCCACTGTATACTCCACTCTTGCTTTGAGGCTATCCTTCGGATTGACAATGGTTTGTTGCGTCACTTTCCCATTAAAATAACCATAATCATGCAGTAAATTGGTAGCTACCTTGACGCGGATCTCCGGATTTACAGTAGAGATAAACACTGGTTTTGCCGCAAAACGATTGAATATCCATTTACCGAAACCTTTCTCATACTTCACAAAGTCATTATACACCCACATACCAAAGGGAATAGGCAGAATACCAAATAACTTCGTAGACGGACTTTTATCCAACGCAGCTGTAACCTCACTGACAGCCGTCTCCCCCACAGGAGTGGTAGAAGCATCCTTAAAGATATTTTTGTTTCCCGTATACAGCACTTCACCTTCGGGCAAATGTTTTGTAGTGGAACAGCTGAATAATGTGCCAATGAGGAAATATGCCAATATGCCGATAAAAAATAGGGATATTCCTCGTTTGCGGGTTATTCTTACTATTTTCATTTCTTCTTCTTTTTAAAAATAAACAATTCACTCAGACGGTCCATCTTCTTACGAAGCACAAGGCCAATACCAGTCTCGGTAATCTCACCTTCAAAGACACTTTCATAGTTCTTGTTGTGGAACAGACGAATGTAACGTGTCCCCGACTGGTCCAGACGATACTCCAAAGAAATGTTGTCAATAAACGATTCTACATCATTGGTAGCATTGGCTCCGGTAGAAACCTTACCTCCCAGTACAATCTGGAAACGATCATTAAAGAGACGTTGTGAGTAACGGAAACTATAATCCGTCCGCTTACCGCCGGCATCCGAATCATCATGATCTTCGACCCCAAACGACAGACTGGCATTCTTCATATTTCCGGTAAGAGCATTGATCTGGCTGGCAAGAACCGAGTTGAGGGCAGCTCCCATATTCAGGTTCATACCGCCACCACTACCCGAATCGGCCAGGAATATACCTGTAGCCAACATTGCTACGGCTTGTTTGCTACGCTCGTCCGGTCCCATTCCCGCCAACTGATTTTGTACCGAAGCATCATCGGGTGCATCAATCTCAAAAGCTAATGAAAGATTGTCAAGGCGATTCTTCACGACAATTGAAATATCAAAGTTCACCATCCGCGACGTTCCATCCTCCTGCGACACAGAAGCCCGCATACGTTCCGTAGCCCGGAAGTTCAGTAAAGGATCCATCGGATTACCCGTCCAGTCCACATAACTGCCGTTCTGAATCTGGAACTCTTTCAACGGAATAACCGGAAGAGCATATTTCATCATCCCCCCGGTAAGGGTATAACGTCCGGTAAGGGTAAGATCTCCCTGTGGTGTATATTGCAAAGACAAATCACCTCCACCTTCGAGCTCAACACGGCTGCTACGGTCTGCACTCAAATCGGCCTTCAAACGGACAGCCGGATCTATGTGTACAGTCATTATCATATCCAAACCACCCAAAGAAAGAGTCGGCACTTCTTCTTTATTTAAAGAAGTAGTATCTGCAAACGACGTAAAGGTCACCAAATCACTCAACCGGTCCTGTACTGTAAGCGGAGAGTCAGTAAGTACATAGGTAACATCTGTATTGCCCAGCAAATTCACATTACCACGCATCATAAGTGCCTCCAACGGCCCACGTACGGTAGCGTCAAAGTCAACAAACACCTTACCATAGACCATGCTTTCCTTCGTTCGCTTGGCATTGAGCAATGTATAGTTCTCAGCAAACAATTTCAAGTTTGCCATCGGGCGGCTCATATCGCGAAAGTCAACATAACCGTCAATACTGAACGGATTCTTGCTGGTAGTATAAATAGCAAATTTATCAAACACGATACGATTATTCTGTACTTGTATCGGGCGGTTATCAAATGTAAACCGGGCATCTGCCTGGCGTGCATAAACAGAAACACTGTCCAATGACAATCCACCATTTATCAACGGAGTGTCAGTATATCCCGTAATATGCAAATCACCATCCATATCACCGGAAAGAGTTACCATCTGATCGGGGACAAATACATTGGCAACAGTAAGCGGGAAATGCTCAAGCGTGGAATTTACCACAATACTGTCCTTCCCGGAAATGGTAGGATACAATGCGCCGTCAGCAACCATAATCTCCGTACCTTCATGCGTCAGATAGGTATTAACATACTGCTTGCCAGCCTCACCCGGAAGCCAGGTAGCTCCCAAAGCAACATCACCAATACGTTGCCGCTCATAGGTCAGTTCATCAATACTCGCCTCGGCAGAGAGTTCCAGTGAATGCTCCGTTTGTATATAGTGGGCTTCGGCAGAGAATAATCCGGTGATTTCGGGCATATACGGCAAGATACTAAATAGTTCATCCAGCCGGATGCGTCGCAATTCGACGTCCATATTCTGCAATGAGACAGTATCACTTGGCAAAGACTGCATCCGGATCCCCATACCTGCATCGTCCTGCATATCCACATTGGCATAAACACGCATATTATTATGTAGATAAATCCAGTTGTGATGCTCTTCAAAACGGAACTTATGGAAAGCAATAATAGGTTCCTCCGGTATCAGGGTCAGGGCAATTCCATTCCCTTTGCCACGACCTCCATAAAGAGGTTTGGCGTTGACTCCAAAAAGTAGTCCGGTCTTTCCTTTATCATTAATATACTGTGCGGTCAACTCGGCATCCTTGTCACGTATTTCTCCTGTAAGAATCGATTTAAAGGAGATCTGAGGATTCTTCGGGCCATTGATTACCCCCCCATACAAATTGATACGACTTGTGTCTTGGTTCAAAGTCAGAAATATAGTATCAAGCTGCAAAGTATCTATCTTGAGTGCATGAAGAGAAGCCTTGCCATTAATTCCCCAATCGGGTGCACAGCCTATCTTGACAGAAGCATCCTGATACGATATTTTTTGTGTGGCAAGATACCATGCCATCGGATTGTTGCGGCCGGCCGAGAAAGAAAAGATTGCAGAAGGCAATGCCTTACGCAACTCTGCATGATTCAGTTCTTTATTATCCAGTTGCCTTATCAGTATATCGGCAAAGTGAGTAGACTGACGAATCAAAGGTTCCAACCCGGCACGGGCACTCAGATTCAGCTTCAGGTCACCGGAAGTAAGATGAGTAAAAACACGCTCCTTACGCACTTCTCCGGTAAACTGAAAAGCGAGTACCTTTTCAGGATTTTTTCCCAGACTGATACCTAACAGTTTTTCTGTATCGAGAGAAGTTACATCCAACTCTACCTTTCCATCCGGATAACGGTGAGCTAAATGATATTCTGCTTCGGCTTTCATCTTCAACAAAGCATTGTCACTGGTCAGCTGCGCCGTAGCAACAGCATTCTTAACCTCTCCCGAAAGCTCAATACCTGAAATCTTATAATCAGCATAATGCAATTTATCTACACTTGCATTGACTGTAGCAACAGACCGATAAGAGGTAAAGTCCAGTCCACGCCCGCGGGCAGAGAGAGAAGTGGTCAGTTCATAAATAGAATCATGCGGAAGAAAATGATTAACCTGCAGGTCTTCAATTTTTAAATCAGCATTGTATACTTCGGTATTTGTATTAAGATTGGCAGTAAAATTCAACCGGCCTTCTTTTTCTTTCAGTTGCAAACGGGCATCATACTTAGTCCCCTCCATCCCCAAGCGCGCATCGAGCAACATACTATCCGGAATAACCAGAGGTGCTCCGGGTTTCATATCTGCCAGCGCTGTCAGGAAATTAAGATTTCCGGTTCGTATCTTCAGATCAATAGCAGCAGAACGGTTGGCACTATCCATCAAGTTATATAATTCTCCGCCACCATCCAATGAGAAAGCACCGGGCAGATCAATCTTAAAACGGGAAATCTGCATTGATTTCAGGTTTCCCTCTGTACCCGCCTGAACAACAAGGGGACGGAAGGGATAAGCCTCTTTAAACGCATCGGGTAGTCCACCGGCAAACAAAAGCACATCCTGCTTGCCTATAAGGGCATTGAAGCGTGCTGTCAGGCGTCCTGTAGTAGGGATATTCACCAGCTCCCAATACGTCTGGGCAGTCAGATTCATTTCTGAATGGGGCGTTAGCAAACGGAAATAGGGTATACGAATCAATGTACTATCGGCAAAGACACGCCCCGTGAAAGAAGTAACACTAAGTCCGGAACGCTCATTCATTGAGAATTCACGAATGACTGCATTCATATTACGTCCCCGGTAGAGAACAGAATCGATACCAATACGAATATCACGCAAAGCAATATGCGAAGGGTCAAACCCATCGACAGGCAAGGTACTCCCCGTATCATAATTGACCGAAGCGCCTGTAAGAAGAAAAGAACGCAAACCATAAAACTGCTGTTTAAGGTCAGCAGACATATCATTGACACTCGCCTCATCCACATGGGCAGCCATACGCATGGAATCAGCAGGAAGTTGCATACTGAAAGAAACATTTTTCAGATTGAGTGCATGAAGGTTTACTTTCCAGTTGACAGGAGCCGAGGTTGTGTCCGGTTTCTCCGTGGTAGTGGTATCTGTGAGAATAAGTCCGATATGAGTATCGGAAAGTTCAGCACGATTTATAACAGCTGCCTCGTTGGTAAGGTCTACACCATGACTTTCGAGAAAGAAACGTCCCAGCACACCACGAATTTGCATACCTTCTATCAGGTCCGCCGAATTGACAGCTACACGCTGAATAGTAATATCATCTACCTCTATTTGCCCTTTGAACAAGGGCATAGCCTGTACATGCACATTGAGACTGCCCAATGTGAGCAAGGTGTCCGGAACCTGTATGACTTCTACATCCCGTACCAACAGATTTAATGGGAAACGGAGATCAATACGTCCGACATTAATCTGCATACCGGTGGCCTGAGATGCATATGAAGTAGCCTGCTTCCGTAGAAAATTTTGTACGGGAGGCACATAAAGCAGTATCATTAGTACTACAAAGAGTAGTATAGGAGTGAGTAAAATCCAACTCACCCATTTAATCCATTTTCGTTTCATCAAGCGTGTTTCAATACTTTAAAGAGATACAAAGTAAACAAATAAATCCATGAAAAAGATTTAGAAACCGTTTTGATTTTTATGAAGAATCCTTTTTGCTTCATCTCGGGCTTCTTCAGCCTTCTTTTTCGCTTATCCGCGGCTTTGTTTTTAGTCACATAGCCCGAAACAAAGCCGCGGATAAACAAAAAATAAGACTAAATAAGCTCCGAATAAAAATCAAAACAGTTTCTTAGGAGTTCAATAAATACTTCCTTGCCTCCTCTACAACCAACCGTAACAAAGGCAATACAGCCTCTGTTTTCTGTTTCACTTCATCTGAAATATCCTCATCGCGACAAACTTCCAGCCAAGACAATAACGGCAATATATTTACTGCTCCTATCAAGGTCAGCAACGGAAGTAATTTGTGCGATATGCCAGCAATGCCAGATATATCTTCATCCCCCAATGCCTTCTCCATCCGGGCAATATTTTTCTCTGTTTCTTCTATAAAGGAAGAAATAATAGAACGCGCAGCCTCCGGATCATCCTCAGCAAATTCAGTCAAAAGGCTGAATTTTAGTTGAAGATTGAGAGTTGAAAGTTGAAAGTCAGCTGCGCTATCAGGCTGCATAATAACGTTTGGTCCAGCACTGTCAGGCTGCATAGCAACTGTCAATTGTCCACTGTCAGTTGTCAATTGGATAAGTTCTTTCACCGTAAAGGGTTTGTGCAGACAGCCGGCAAAGCCATGTTCCAGAAACTCAGCTTCATTTATATCGCTACGGGCTGTAACAGCTATAACAGGGATTGTTTTTGCTTGGGGGATATTGGAAGCACGAAGTAGTTTCAACAGATCAAAACCGTTAATAGCAGGCATCTGGACATCTGTGAGCAATACATCAAAATGATTCTCACGAAGTTGTTCTGTCAATTCATCAAGTTGCTCACAACAAGTAGCACGAATGCCTTGCTGCTCAAGCATGGCAGCAGTGAGTGTCAACTGTATTTTATCATCATCGATAAGAAGAATATTTGCCGCAGGAACCGGAAGTTGTGTTCCTTCGTCTTCTTCGACATCAGGAACAGTACCTGTATTATTTATTGCAAGTTGTTTTTTATCTTTATCGTCTGCTATAGCTTTACCTACCGGGTATAGCGGCAGGATCACCGTAAATGTACTTCCCTCACCTACTACACTCCGCACATCAATTGTACCTTCAAGCAAAGTAACCAACTTGTGTACAATAGAAAGCCCAAGTCCAAAACCCTCTTCACCTTGTGCACCGGGCAGCCGGGTAAACTCCTGAAAAATACGTTCCCGGTCTTTGGTTGCCATTCCCTTACCTGTATCCGTTACATCAATGTGCAAACGAGAGGAAGAATAGCTCACTGAGAGCGTGATCTCTCCTGCAGAAGTAAACTTCACAGCATTAGAAAGCAGGTTGTTCACAATCTGACGAATACGAAGCGGATCACTGATAAAACGATCATCAAGTTCCGGAGTGATCTTACAACGTAGCACAAGGCCTTTGGCTGCAGTAAGAGGTTCAAAGCTTATGCGAATCTCTTCAAAAAGTTGTGAAGGATTGAAAGTAACACGATTGACTTCCGCTTTATTCAAGTCGAGACGGTGAAAATCGAGCAAGTCACTGACCAGTTTCAACAGGTGCTGCGAAGAACTCCTCATATTATCAAGATAGAAACGCTGACGTTCATCTTCTGTAAGACGAACCAACAAATCGGTATACCCCATGATAGATCCAAGAGGTGCCTTAAAGTCGTGAGTAATAGCAAGCATTAGTTTTTCACGGGCCTCCAGCAAATCTTCGGCGCGACGGTTCGCTTCTTCCAACTCTGCCCGATAACGATTACTACGAGTAATATCTCTCCAGATCAATATAAGAAAAAAGGCAGAAAGCAACACGGCACCTACGGCAATGCCCCCGATGGTACGGGCAGAACGCTGACGAATATCCTGCTCCTTCTGGGCATTGAGCTGTGTACGTAACACCACATTCTGCTCATACTCTTTCACCAAACTATCAATACGGGCCGTCAGCTGTGTATCAAGACGACGGAATTGCACATTTCTCCGGCGGATAGTGGTTTTCTTCCTTGCCCGTTTCTGCTCGCTGGCAGTACGAATCTTCTGATGGATTGAATCAGCAGGGTTATAAGCTTCAAGAATCGTATCGGTAGCAAACTCTTGTGAGGTATTTACCAATACGGCAGTATCTTGTTTTGAGGGCACAAAAGCCTCGGCCAACCTCTTAAAAAAACCTTTTTTCTTAGGTTTAGTAATAAGAGAATCACGGGTAGTAATTACGCGATGTTGCACACGCTGCTGGGTAACAACCGAATCCTGTTCAGCTATGATTTCTTCAATCTCTCTGGCGGACAGAAGACTATCATTAGCCTCACTCAAAACACGAAGCATCCGGATCGTATTCTGATCTTTTTCACGTAACAGCACCAACAGGCTATCTGTCATCAGACTTTGTTGATCGTCTGAAGCCGAAAGGGTCTCCATCTCCCGGTGAACAAACACAAGAGAAAAGAGTAATATCGCCAGCAAAAGAGAGTATCCAATGGCAATCTTTACTTTGGTAAAACGTGAAGGAGTCATAGGCAAAATGTTATAGAGTTATAGGGTTATAAGGTTATAGAGTTGTAAGGTTATGGGGTATAGGGGTACGATGTTATTAGATTAGGTTATCAAGCTCGCAAAATATAACATTATAACTTTATAGCATTATAACGTTATAACCCTATAACTTTACAACTCTATAACTTTTCTTTCGTTTTATAGTAGAATCGCCACCATAGCATGATACCCGCACTGGTCAATCCAAAAGGAAAAGCCATCCACACCCCGGTAATCCCCCAGTTAAGAACGAATCCACAGAAATAACCCACCGGCAAAGATATCACAAAATAGGCAATAAATGCTATGAGCATCATCGGTTTCACATCCGAAATACCACGCAAAGCATTGGCAAAGTTTATCTGCATGCCATCACCAAGTTGATAAACCAGCATCGGAATAATCAGCATTACTACCATAGCAGATACCTCTTCATTGTCCGTGAACCATCCTCCCAGATAATTGCGGCATAGAAACACAATGCTTCCCAATACCACCGCCATTACCATAATCAACTGAAAACCGGCATAAGCAGAACGACGCACATTAACAATATCATCCTGTCCCTTGAAATTGCTGACACGTACCGCAACAGCAGCTCCCATGCCATAGAACATCATAAACGTAAACTGAGAAATAGCACACATTATCTGGTGTGAAGCCAACGCAATGGTACCCAGCCAGCCTATCATCACGGCACTCAAGCTAAAAGAAGCTGTCTCCATTCCCATTTGAAAAGCAACAGGCCACCCTAAGGCATTGAGACGGATAAACATTGGCCGTGACCACCCTAAACGGAAGAACCCTACTTTATAACGCAGGAAACGACGACTATTGAAAAATATCACAGCAAATACAATCACCATGACAATGCGGGAAAACAAAGTACTAATGCCTGCCCCTAATAATCCTAATTCCGGGAAACCGATCAACCCGTTAATCAGAATATAGTTCCCGATAATATTCAGGACATTACCGCCCAGCAATATCCACATCGCGGTTTTAGTATCGGTAATACCATCCGTAAACTGCTTAAAGCCGTTGAATAGCAATACAAATACAAGAGAAATGAGCAATACTATGTAATAGGGCTTAATCAGTGGAAGTAATTCTTCCGGCTGCCCTAACCTTTCTACATTCAAAAACAAAATCCCCATTATCAGTGTCAGCAACAAGCCAACAAGCAGATTTGCCAGCAGGCTACAGCGTAAAGCCTGACCAATAGGTGCGAATTTCTTATTTCCATATAAACTTCCCACAATGGGAGTCAATCCATAGGAAAAACCTGTACTGAAAATAATAGCCAGGTTAAATACATTATTTACAAAAGAGGCAGCTCCTAATTCGCTGGTGCTATGATGACCGATCATCAGCGTGTCAGCAAATCCAAGGATAATAACTCCCACCTGTCCGATAACGATGGGTAATCCCAAGAGAAACAACGCTTTGTAATGCCCCTTGTAGGTTTCATAGAAGTTTCTTAATCTCATGAAAGTAGTGATTAGTGATAAGTGATGAGTAGTTAGTGATGAGTGATAAGTGATAAGTGATGAGTGATGAGTGATAAGTGAGTAGAAAAAAGTATGGATATTAAAGGCCACAACCTATAGCGCAGCCCGCTAATCACTCATCACTACTCACTTATCACTAACTCACTACTCACTGCTCACTATTTTTAATACCACTCCGTTAGCCTTGTCAAAAGCTGCTTGTGCTACAGTTTGTAATTGTCCGGCAGTGACAGCCCGATAACGCTCTACCTCTCTTTCCATATCTTCTGCCTCTCCATTCAGCTCGAACCAGGCAAGATTAGTAGCTACATTCAGATAATTGATATTACCGAATATCTGAGTAGACTCAAATTTATTCTTTACCTTTTCCAGCTCTTGTGCAACGATTGCTTCATTCTGCAATATCTTTAACTCTTCACGCACAGCAGCTTCTGCCTCCTCCAGTGACACACCCGCTGAAGGTTTACCGGATATGTGAAACAATCCGGCATCTATCGAACCCGAAATAGATGCGTCAATACTGGAAAACAACTGCTTCTCCTGTACCAAACGTTGATTCAGACGACTGGAACGTCCATTACTCAGAATATCCGACAAGATATCAAATGCATAATAGTCAGGGTGAGCACGTTCGCACATATGAAAAGCCATAAAGAGTGCATCGAGAGGAACATTGCGTTCCACCGTTAAACGGCGTTCTTCTGTTTGTACAGGTTCCTGTGGTAATCGGCGTATCGGAACCTCCCTGCGCGGAATAGTTCCAAACCACTTCTCTGTAAGGGCCACCGCCTCTTCAAAGGAGATATTCCCGGTAACGGCAAGTACAGCATTATTAGGTGCATAAAACCGGAAAAAGAAATCTTTTACCTCGTCCAATGTAGCATTAGCTATGTGCGACAACTCTTTACCGATAGTAGGCCATTGATAAGGATGCTCTTTATAGGCAAGAGGACGTAACAGATGCCCCACATCGCCGTAAGGCTGATTGAGACAACGTTGCTTAAACTCCTCCATCACCACTCCCCGCTGAACTTCAAGACTACGTTCATTGAAATCAAGATTCAACATACGGTCGGACTCCAGCCAGAAACCAGTTTCTACGTTCTGGCGGGGAACGGTAAGATAATAATTAGTGATGTCATTATTTGTCCAGGCATTATTTTCTCCGCCGGCAAGTTGAAGCGGAGCATCATAATCGGGGATATTCACAGAACCACCAAACATAAGATGTTCAAAAAGATGAGCAAACCCTGTATGTTCGGGATGCTCATCTCTTGCTCCTACATTATACAATATATTCAGAGCTACCATCTGGGTACTATTATCCTGTGAATGCACCAGCCTCAGCCCATTGGCTAAAATATGTTTATTTATTGTCATAAGATGGGAAGTTATAGGGTTATAATGTTATAGGGTTATAGGGTTATAAAGTTATGGGGTTAAGAATGGGGTGACTGTTTGACTGTTTTTATAGTACGGGTAATCAATGCCATTAAAAACCTTGCGTCATTATTTAAACTTTCATATTGATCCAATGTTAAATAATCTGTTTTATATAACAATTCAAGCCAAAATAATGTCTCATTGCACCCCTTTTAGGCAATAGCAAACTTATGAATAAAATCAAGTGTACTTTCGGCATGCTCCGCTTCACGTTGCAAAGCACCAACAGCAGTACCTGAGCGAACCAATTGTTTACTAATTTCATATTCCCTTTTCTCTTCACGCAAAAATCTGCATAAGTTCACAACCCGTATGGCAAATGCCATACTCTTATCCCGGATCACCCCATCAGTCATATCACTCCCCCTACATATATCATAACTCTATAACTTTATAACTCTACAACCTTTATAATTTTCACATCATCTTCCGGACGGTCACTGCGATCTGTCTTCACATTCTGTATCTTGTCTACAATATCCATACCGTCAACGACTTCACCAAATACCGTATATTCTCCATCCAAGTGCGGAGTACCTCCTACGGTAGTATAAGCCTCTACCTGCTCTTTTGTAAAATGAAACTCCGGCTGTTTGCCCGCTTCTTCTTGTGCCTGTGCAAACAGTTTTTCCTGCAAATCGTACAATCCATCCTCATCATTGGCTTTACGCATCTTATAGATCTCCTTCATATGTTTCTGCGCCAACGCATTAAAGATGTTTGTCAACTTGTTTTCATTCATCTGCTGCTCCATACCCAGCAAGGTAGAATCATTGTAAACCTTTCCGGTTACAATATAGAACTGACAACCGGACGACTCTTTATCCGGATTCACATTGTCCCCCTGACGAGCTGCTGATAAAGCACCTTTCTTATGGAAATATTTCGGATAAACAAACTCAGCAGGAATGGTGTATCCAACATCACCGGCACCCAGCATTTTACCCTTCGGAGCATTCTTGGAATCCGGATCACCGGCCTGCACCATAAAATCTTTGATCACACGGTGAAACAGTGTACCGTTGTACATACCTTCTTTAGCCAATTTAATAAAATTATCTCTGTGTTTCGGAGTTTCATTGTAAAGTTTCACCTTAATATCTCCAAGCGAAGTTTCAATCTTCAACATTGTCTCTTTCTGATTTTCCATATCTACATTTTTCTTTTGACCTGGTTTACAAGAAGCTACAGCTCCACAAACCAATATTGTTAATAGTATCAATAAATTCCTTTTCATAACGCTTTCAATTAATTTAAGTTTGCAAATATACGATTTTCGTCTAAAACCTCTTACCTTTGTAACTCACAAAATGGCTAAAGATAATATCATGAAATCCATATTAATAGTTGAAGATGATATAACCTTCGGCATGATGCTGAAAACCTGGTTAGGGAAAAAAGGATTTGAAGTGGACTCGGCAAGTAACATTGCCCGGGCAAAAAAATGCATCGAAGCACAAATGCCCGACTTAATTCTCTCCGATCTCCGCCTGCCCGATCAGGACGGCATCCATTTGTTAAAATGGATGAATGGACAGAATATGGATATCCCTTTGATTATCATGACCGGATATGCAGATATACAGTCGGCAGTCCAGGCCATCAAACTGGGTGCACGGGACTATATAGCCAAACCGGTAAACCCGGAAGAACTTCTCAAAAAAATGTCTGAAGCCTTACAAGGCAAAGAAAATAGAAAACCGGTATCCGACAAACAGACATCCGCCCCAAAACAGCACTCAGTTACCTCTGACAAAAAACATGCTTACCTGGAAGGTGAAAGTGATGCCGCCAAACAATTGTATAATTATGTGGGGCTGGTGGCACCAACCAATATGTCTGTCCTTATCAATGGTGCCAGCGGAACGGGAAAGGAGTATATAGCCCATCGTATCCATCAACTCAGTAAACGAGCTGATAAACCTTTTATAGCCATTGATTGCGGTTCCATTCCCAAAGAGCTGGCGGCTTCGGAGTTTTTTGGTCATATAAAAGGTTCTTTTACCGGTGCACTAACAGACAAGACCGGTGCTTTCGTAGCCGCCGATGGCGGTACTATTTTCCTTGATGAGATAGGAAACCTCAGCTACGAGGTGCAGATACAGTTACTTCGTGCCCTTCAGGAACGCAAGATACGCCCGGTAGGTTCTACACAAGAAATTACAGTAGATATCCGTCTCGTGTCTGCTACCAATGAGAATCTGGAACTGGCAATAGAAAAAGGAGCTTTCCGCGAAGATCTGTATCATCGTATCAATGAGTTTACGCTACGAATGCCAACTCTTAAAGAACGTGGTGAAGATATTTTATTGTTCGCCAATTTCTTTCTCGACCAAGCAAACAGAGAATTAGATAAGCAATTGATAGGTTTCGATACCAAAGCCTCACAGATATTGCTCGATTATCATTGGCCGGGGAATTTACGGCAGATGAAAAACATTATCAAGCGGGCAACTTTACTTGCACAAGGAAGTTTCATTACTCCTGTTGAATTAGGTGCAGACTTGCTTGAAAGCCCTTCTATTCCGTCTAATATTTCTTTAAAGAATGAAGAAACGGAAAAAGAACATATCCTTGAAGCACTGAGGCAAACAAATAATAATAAAAGTAAAGCGGCACAGCTACTTGATATTGATAGAAAAACACTCTATAATAAACTAAAACTTTACGATATCGACTTATAACAGAGGGGTGTGGATTATTTCCACACCTTTTTTTCTACACCCTCCACACATTTCCACACTTCTCTACACGCCCCCAAAAGCAGGACAAGTTAATAAACAGCTATGTACAAGCTCTTTACAAGAATACATAATTTTTGGCACATCCTTTGAACTTATATAACCGTAAGCGTTCAGTAACAAAGCCCAACGATACAAATAACTTAAAAATATATAGTCATGAAGAAATTAGTATTAGTAGTAGCAATGTTTATGTTTGTTTGTGGTGGTTCAATCTTTGCAATGGCTCAGGATCCTGTTAAAACTCAGCCTGCAACTGAAAAAACAGAAAGCACAGAGGATACAACAACTTCTGAGCCTGCAAAGGAAGAACCCAAAGCTGAAGAACCCAAAACAGAGGTACCTGCCACAGAAACTCCGGCACAGGATACTCCGGCAACAGAAACACCTGCCGCCGAATAAGATACAAGACCTAATTACCTTAACCCGAGAGAATTGAAATCGATTAAAGATCACTATTTTAAAGCAAAGAAATTATGAAAAAGTTAGTATTAGTAGTAGCAATGTTTATGTTTGTTTGTGGTGGTTCAGCCTTTGCATTGGCTCAGGATCCAGTTAAAACTCAGCCTGCAACTGAAAAAACAGAAAGCACAGAGGATACAACAACTTCTGAGCCTGCAAAGGAAGAACCTAAAGCTGAAGAGCCCAAAGCAGAAGAACCGGCCCAAAATGCTCCGGCTACTGACGCCCCCGCTTCAACAGAAACTCCTGCTCAGTCTGCTGAATAATAGTAAGCACACTATCCTAAAAAGCCATCCCTGCTTCGTCTATTCCGGGGGTGGCTTTTTTGTATGCCCAAAGCATACACTCTTTATACACTAAAGCATACTTACTTAGAATACTGTATATCATTATTATACACAGCATAAAGTCCTATATCTGCTACAAAAACACCCGGATGTTCTACATCAAAACATCCGGGTGTTTTCAGCAAGAACATAGGGATGTTTTTACTATTAAACCCTTGAATTATCTCTGGTTGAAAGCTATTACTTTACTACCCGAAAGTGTACTGTTAATAATAAGATAAAGGTAGCAATCTATTGAAGGGATTCATACAAACGATTATATCAGAACATCTCAAACCCATTCCACAAACTTCCTGCAGGAACAGGAGCATCCAACTCTATCAATTCCTTAGACACAGGATGTATAAATTGCACATGCCGTGCATGCAGACAAATACTACCATCGGGATTGGAACGTGGCGAACCATATTTCAAATCCCCCTTTATGGGGCACCCCATCTTAGCAAGCTGGCAACGAATCTGATGATGGCGTCCGGTTTTAAGATCAACCTCCAGAAGGAAATAATTCTGTGACCGGCCTATAAGCCGATAATGAAGAATCGCCTTCTTACTATTAGGTACTTCCTTATCATAAGCGTAGCTCTTATTCTGCTTCTCATTGCGCACCAGATAATGAACTAATTCGCCTTCCGGTTCCTTCGGAGCATCTTTCACAATGGCCCAATAGGTTTTCTTCACTTCACTGTTTTTGAACATTTCATTCAAACGGGGAAGTGCCTTACTGGTCTTGGCGAAAATAACAAGACCGCTTACGGGGCGGTCCAGCCGGTGAGTAACACCGATGAAGACATTTCCGGGCTTTGCATATTTCTCTTTCAAATACTGCTTTACAGTTTCGGAAAGAGGCGTATCACCCGTTTTATCTCCCTGAACGATTTCGGAAGCGGTCTTATTGACTACTATAATGTGATTGTCTTCGTATATGACGGTCATACCGAAGAATTACATATTCATACCACCATCTACCTGAATCACCTGACCAGATACATAAGCAGACATATCAGAAGCCAGGAATGTAGCAATGTTAGCCACATCTTCGGGCGTACCACCACGGCGCAAAGGAATCTTCTTTGCCCATTCTGTCTTTACCTCTTCAGACAAAGCAGCAGTCATGTCTGTAATAATAAAGCCCGGAGCAATAGCATTGGCACGGATGCCGCGAGAGCCCAATTCCTGTGCAATAGATTTAGCCAAACCAATCATACCTGCTTTTGAAGCAGAATAATTAGCCTGTCCTGCATTTCCGTGAACCCCCACTACAGAAGCCATATTGATAATGCTACCGGCTTTCTGACGCATCATAATCGGTGTACAGGCATGGATAAAGTTAAATGCAGATTTCAAATTGACATTGATAACCATATCCCACTGCTGTTCGCTCATACGCATCATCAAGCCATCACGTGTGATACCTGCATTATTTACCAGAATATCAATACGTCCGAAATCCTTATGAATATCTGCTACTACCTTTGCAGTATCTTCAAAATTAGCAGCATTTGAAGCATATCCTTTAGCTTTCACACCCATTGCTTCTATTTCTTTGGCTGTATTTTCAGCATTTTCGTCAATCACAAGATCAGTGAATGCGATATTTGCTCCTTCTGAAGCGAATTTTAAAGCGATAGCCTTACCAATACCACGAGCAGCACCCGTTACAATGGCTGTCTTTCCATCTAATAATCCCATACTAAATTGATTTTAATTAAATTTCTGTTCTATGAAGTGCGCCAAACACAATGTTGGCTACGTATTTTTTCCGGGTTTCCATATCCAGATTGGCTCCTATGTGCCCACGAATATAAGGGACTTCTATCCCCTTCACACAATAATGCACCAATGAGGCAGTCATATCAATATCATCGATATGGAAAACTCCTTTATCTTTACCTTCCTGCAATACTCCCTTGAAAAGTACCATCTCTTTTGAGTCAAACCTCTTCCGTACTTTCTCAACTCTCCATATATCCCGGAAGAAATTGGCACGCAGTGTTCCATTACGATACACCACCTCTTTTACTGCATCCAATCGCGTATAAATCATCTCAATGATTTTTTTGTCGGGTGAGATATCTTTCTCAGCCACACGCTTCATCATATCCGAAAGTATATCCAACTCAGACTCAACAACAGCCAAATAAATCTCGTCCTTACTTTTAAAATAGGTATAGAGGGTTCTCCTGCCTTTCTTTGAAGCGAGGGCAATATCATTCATCGTGGTATTCTCCACTCCCATCTTTGCAAAAAGCTGACGGGCGACGTCTACTAATCTGGCTTTCGTTTTTGATACGGTCATAGGTTATAATTGCACATTGCTGAATAATTTGAGCAAAAGTAATTCTTTTCTTTCTACTCTACAAGAAAAATACGAGATTATTAACATTTGTATATTAATATATGCCAGAAAAAAATCGCCCATATACCTTGTTCATTATCAATGCAATAAATATGTATTGGATTTTTTTTAGAAAAATAATTCAGAAATAATTTGCTTATTCAATCAAAAGCCGTACCTTTGCACTCAGAAAACATCGCGGAGTGGAGCAGTTGGTAGCTCGTTGGGCTCATAACCCAAAGGTCATTCGTTCGAGTCGGATCTCCGCAACTAAAG